>NZ_JAMPKC010000002.1:0-724181 GCF_039961975.1 Trichocoleus sp. DQ-A3
AGGGCGGGTCAACATGATTTCTGCTTTATGTAATCGAAAACTACTTGCTCCGTTTACTGTCGAAGGGGCTTGCAATCGGCTGGTGTTTGAGAGTTGGTTAGAGCATTGCTTAATCCCGGTACTCGAACCTGGACAAGTGGTGATTATGGACAATGCTACCTTTCACAAGGGCGGGCGGATTGAGCAGTTGATTCGAGCGGCTGGTGCTCAACTTTGGTATTTACCACCTTACTCCCCCGACCTCAACAAAATTGAGAACTGCTGGTCTTGGCTCAACAGCCGCATCCGCAAACAACTCGACCAGTTTAATTGTTTGCGAGATGCAATCGAGCATGTCTTATGCTTGTCGTCCTAATTACCTTGGCGATTGCTATATTTAAGAGTGTTAGATTTATGAGCAAAATGCTCTAACAACAATCGGTGAACAAAAATATAACCGCCGCCCACTTTTTGTAACAAAATGCGCTCAGTTGCCCAGTCTAGAAAACGCGCATAGTTCCAAGGTATGTAACCGTTGCAATAAAGAATAACTCGTAAAGCAAAGTGTTTCACGCAAGCTTCACCCGCTGCAAACATTCCGAAAAATAACCCAATAATTAGTCCCCAAAATAGGGGAATCCCTATCACTCCAGCAATGATTCCTAACCCCAAGATTCCTACAATTGCAAAGAATGTTGCATTTCTTGCTGACTGCCAAATTCCTTGATTCGGAACTGTACTGGTTGCGATTCCTGGCCCCATCAACCCACGCATCAATATAAAAATTAGCCACGCACCCAGACCACCCCTTAGCCCAGAAATTAAAGTATCAGTTAACCCTGATTGGAGATTAAACACTAATCCAGAAACTAGCCCACTACTTAGTCCCAAGATTACCCCAGCAATCAGCCCAACAACTAGCCCAGATTTTAGGTTATCTTTTGCTTTTGCACTTGACCATTTCAGGGTTTCAACTGGGTTGATTTGATTACTAATCACTCCAAAAATTAACCCTGCACCCAGAAAACCACATAGTCCACTAATGAGTCCAACAATTAGTCCAACTTGCAGTCCCGCCGCGTGCCCAGAAATTATACCAGCCCCCAATGCTGCACTCAGTCCAATCAGCAAACCCAGCGTAACAGCATATATTCTTCTTTGCCTGTTTGTTGGCAACCAACTAGGCTGAATCCGTTCAATTAAAAATACCGTTTGTGACTTTTCAACTAACCTTTGTGCCAGCCAACTTAGCCAATGTATTGCTTGTTCTTTTGAATACTGAGTATTCCCACTTCTGCGCTCAAACATTCTTTGAATATATTTATCAAATAAATGTTGGCGGCGTTCTTCTAAATTTAGACCGGGTAAGTCAGTAATTGACATTCCTTGGTAAGCGAGGGTCATAATACTGAGTATTAGCGGGGATTTGGCTAATTCTTGCAGTGTCGTATCTGCTTGCAGTGCGGTGTTGAGTGCTGCTAGTTCTGTTCCCGTGCTTTTTAGATATTGGTAAATTTGTTCTAAAGTGAGCGGTTGGATAAAAACTGCGCCTTGAAATCGGAGGCGGTTTGATAACAATTCATAATCTTTGATGCGGCTACAAACAATAATTTCAGTTTGCCCGTATTCCTGGCTAAATTGATTAATTGCTTCAACACAATACTCCCGCCGTTCGGCACTGACTTCATCTAAGCCATCTAGTAACAGTAGTAGTTGTTGCTCCTTAATCCAATTCTTCCCAATTTCTTTAGAAACTTGATATTTAGTATTGAGTTCCCGAATCAGCCAGTCAGCAATTTTTTCTTTGGCATTTGTCCAGGCAGAAAGATTAAATACTACGGAAATTGGCTGATTGACATCTTTTTCGGCAAGATTAATCAGATCGCGGGCGAGTTCTAGAAGGGTTGTTGTTTTTCCTGCCCCCGGTTCGCCTAATATTAATAAAGTTCGCCCTTCTCCCATTTGATTGAAAAGGTCGATGACTCTAGTATTTTTAGATAAAGTTTGTCTGGGTTGGTCGGCAGTTTCCCAGACAATCCCCCAAGGTCGATCGATTGCATCCAAGCGTTTTTCTAAGCCGACTTCTATTAGCGCTTTGCCATGTAAGGAAGTTTCAAGAACGCCTTTTATCCAGTAATTTTTGACCTTATTGATCAATATCTGGCGATGGCGATACTCCTGACGGCTGTGGGGAATCCTAGGTTCTGACTTCTCTTGTCTAACAGATGGAAGGGGTGAGGTTGGTATCTCTGCAAAGTTAATCGTATTTACATCAGATATGGAAAGCTTTTGGGCGTGCGGCAAGGCTTGGTCGTGAGGTTGCAAAGCTGATAGCATGGTTTTGGCATCTGGATAGCGATCGCTCGAATGGCATCGCACTGCCTTATCCAAAACCTCTACTAAATTCGGGCTGAATCCTAGGGCGTCTGCATCCCACATCATCTCGCCCGTCTGAGGATTGATATGGAAGTCTTGAGGACGTTTACCTGTCAGCAGATAAATCGCAGTCAATCCTAGACTATAAATATCGCTTGCGTAGACAGGTTTACCCGCTGCTTGTTCTGGGGGCATATAACCCAGCGTCCCGACAGCAATTGATTGACTGATATCGCCTTGGGCGTCTACCGTCCTATCAATGATTTCCTTGGCGATGCCAAAATCGATTAAAACAGGCTTGTCATCCTGTTGTCGCAGAATAATATTGCTCGGTTTGATATCTCGGTGGATAATCCCTTTGGTGTGGATATAATCCAAAACTGGCAAGAGACTTGCTAGCATTTCCTTGACTAATTTTTCGCTGAGAAGTCCCTGCTGTTGCAATTTTTGACTCAGGGTAAAACCTTCAATCCATTCCTGAACTAAGTAAAACTGCTCTTTTTCTTCAAAATAAGCGTGCAACCGAGGAATTTGTTCGTTCCCTTCACCCAGTTGCTCTAAGATAGCTGCTTCTCGCTGAAATCGCTCTTGAACGAGTTGATAAACTTGGGGGTTATTGGCTACAGGTTTCAGTTGCTTGATGACACAAATACGACGGGAAGGCATATAGGTGTCTTCCGCCAAAAAGGTTTCGCCAAACCCACCTGTTCCCAACGCCCGAATGATGCGATAGCGGTTATTTAAGAGCGTCGGTGTCATCTCAGTTTACGCTGTTACTGGTTGCTGGTGATTCTATACAAGCATCATAGCTGGGAGCGATCGCGCTCAGTTGAAGAGGATATGAAGATGTGTAGGACGCAGTTTGAGGCGAAGCTGCGCTCTCACTTCGTGCAACTACTGTTACTCTGAGCTATATAGTAATCCTCAATAATTCGTGAAGGCAAGATACCCGACTTCTTCAAGAAGTCGGGTATCTGAACCGCTGGCATCTCACCACTCAAATGGGGTTGCTAATATACAGTTACATTTTGGCGAAGTGTTCTCTTAGCAAGTCGTGAATGAAGCGATAGCGTCCGCCGACTTGTTTAATCAACCTACGCTCATTTGCATAGCTGAGGAAACGCGCATAGTTCCAAGGAATCGCCCCACTCTTCCACAAGATTAGCCGCAACACAAAGTGTTGAATGACAGGTAAACCATCAAAGATAACTCCAAACATTAGTGCCAAACTAAACCCAGGAATTAGTATACTGAGAAGCTCCACAGTTTGTCCTCTAACTACCAATGGCACTGTATAAAAAAGTAGCACACTGAAAGGCAAGATAACTAAACTATTGAATCCAGTAATTTTTGCTGACTCTAAAATATCTTGGTTGGGCTTGTTTCTAGTTTTTATTTTATTATCAATAGTTACTTGATAAATAACCCCTAAAAATAACCCAGAAAATAACGCAATAATTAGCAAAAGCATCAGTTTGTTTAACCAAAACATCAGCCCGAGCGCCAGCCAGCTTAATATCCCGATCATTATATGTTTACGAGTTGTTGTCCCTGTCCAAGATATATTAAGTCTATTAGCCAATGCTATTGGATTAGAAGTAAGTCCACTATGTATTTCCACAATCAACCCAATAATCATCAGCCCAATAATCAGCGCCTTAGTCAGCCCAGTAATCAGCCCAATAAGCAGCCCGATAAATAGTCCATGTAGCAACCCGATAATTGACGAAATAATTAGTTTGTATACCAATTTTTCTAGCTTGTTGCTAAAAAATATAGGGTATATTTTTTCAATGTAAAATTCTGTTTTGTTCTGTTTTTTCAAGTTTTTTGATAGCCAAATTAACCAGCGTTTACTATCTTTTGGATCATATCCTTGATAGTCGTGAGGCTTTTCTAAGCGGAGTCTAATGTAAGCCTCAAACAAATCTTTACGGCATTTTTCTTGGTATACTTCGAGTTCAGCCGGAGAATTGAAGCGTTCAGCTTTGCTTTCTAAACCATTTGGATAAGCTACTGGAATAAGATGTAAAAACAGCGGCATCTTTGCCAACTCCAGTAAACCATTTGGGTCATTCTGCATACCATGCCAGAGATGTCCGCAGTTTAAGCGTTGCAGATAGCATTGGATCTGCTTTTCTTCCAGCGGTTTCAGACAAACTGCTCCCCGTAGCGTTAAGATTTCCTCACCTGCTTTGTACTCTTCTTCACGACAGCAGACAACAATCTGAGATAAACCAGAAGTTGTTTGCAGAAATTCATTAATTCTGTCAATACACTTTCCCTGACGAGTTTTCAATTCATCCAAACCATCCAACAGGGGCAATAATTTACCTGTTTCTAACCACTCACGAGTAATTGCATCTGGGATATTATTGCGAAACTTTAAATCAGCTACCAGCCAGTCAGCGATCGCTTGCTTATCATCTTTCCAGCTAGAAAGTTCAAATATTACCGGGATTGGCTTTTCCGGCTGTTGTTGGGCAGCTAAAATCAAGTCTTGCGCTAGTTCCAGCAGCATTGTGGTTTTGCCAGATCCGGGCGCACCTAAAATTAGCAATCTGCCTGCAATATCATCTCGCTCAAAGACATCTATAATTTTTTTGCCAGGTTCAGACTCAGCGGTTGCTCGTATAAATTTCGGTAGCCTCTCCCACCAACCAGGAGACGGTTTAGCATTCACCGTTACTTCTGGAGGTCGTCCCACCTCTTCCCGTTGGTCTTCCATCAGTAGCGAAATCAACAGATCGTCATGCAGAGAGTCTTTCCTCCGCACTGTTACATCAGTTCGCATGATTTCCAGCAATTCCTGCCGCCGTCGCTGTGAAATTGCCTCTGGTGTGCTGGAAGTTTCAGCGTTATTTCCTTGCCTACTTCTGAGCAAATACAGCGTCGTTGGCACCGCAAAAACGTAGCCAAAGCCCAAAGTCCAGCAAACCTTCTGAATCCAGGTAGCGTTTTGCTCTGCCTGTGCCGTAGTAATGAACCCGCCGCCAACGAGTGCTAGAACGCCGCACAACACTCCTAACCCAAAAATAAAGCACTTGCCGGGTAAGGAATTCTGTTTATCAAATGCGCTAGACAGCAGCCCCCCAATAACGGCTAGTAATCCCAGCAGCAATAAAAGCAGTAGCCGAAGCAAGTCAGGAGTTGTCATATTTAGAGATAACCAGGATTAGATGCCAAGCGATCGCAAGCTCAATCTGGGCATAATCGCACTATACTCACACAAATAAATTCGTCGCTATTCTATCCCTCTCCTCCTCTGCGTCCTCTGCGGTTCGATCATCTTTCATCGACGGATATCCCCGTGCTAACCTGTTGAGAATCATTACGCTGATACACTTGTACCTACCCGAACAGCCTAATTGACCAGCACCTATGGTCTATGTCAAGCGAGTGGAACTCAGTAACTTCAAATCCTTCGGTGGCACCACCTCAATTCCGTTGCTGCCGGGGTTTACCGTGGTTTCTGGCCCTAATGGTTCGGGGAAGTCGAATATTCTTGATGCGTTGCTGTTTTGCCTCGGACTCGCCAGTTCTAAGGGAATGCGGGCGGAACGCTTGCCGGATTTGGTGAATCACAACCAAACCCATCGCGGCACGGTGGAGACTAGCGTGACGGTGACGTTTGATTTGTCTGATGTACCGGATGCTTTCGCAGATGAGGAGGAGGAGACGCACAATGGGCAAGGAGAAAATCCTGACGATCCCACCCTGGAAAAAGTGAGTGACGATCCCCCCCTACCACCCCTTAAAAAGGGGGGGAGAAATGATAACTCAGACTGGAGTGTGACGCGGAAACTGCGAGTCACTCAGCAAGGCACGTACACCTCGAATTACTACATCAACGGCGCATCCTGCAACCTCACGGAACTCCACGAACAAATGAACCGCCTGCGGATTTATCCAGAAGGCTACAACGTCGTGTTGCAAGGGGATGTCACCGGGATTATTTCGATGAACCCGCGAGAACGGCGGGAAATTATTGATGAATTAGCTGGAGTGGCGACCTTTGACCGGAAAATTGTGCAGGCGAAGAACACGCTAGATTCCGTTAAAGAGCGGGAAGATAGCTGTCGCATCGTTGAGGCGGAACTGGTTGCCCAACGCGATCGCTTATCTCAAGATCGCATCAAAGCTGAAAAATACCAAAAACTTCGCGCCGAACTTCAGCAGAAAGAACAGTGGGAAGTCGTTCTAAAATGGCGCAGTCTTCAACAACAAGAGCAACGCCTCAAAGAGCAAATCGCAGCAGGCGATCGCACTTGTGTTGAGTTAACCACCCAACTAACTGCCCTCAATGGTCAAATCCAGCAAGCAACCGCAGAACTCGACCAACTCAACGCGCAAGTGAAAGCGCTGGGGGAAGAAGAACTTCTGGCTTTGCAATCGGTTCTCGCGACTCAGGAAGCGGAACGGCGTGCGGCTCAACGTCAGCAGCGCGAGTTAGAAACAGCACTTGGGACGACAACAGCGAATATAGAACACGAGGAGCGAAGTCTTCAACAACACCAGCAAAAGCTGCAACAGTTCGCTCAAGAACAACAAGTTATCGAAACCAACGATATCGCGTCTCTACGTGCCGCACGGGATGAAGCGCAGCAAGTTTTAGAGCAAAGACGGGAAGCCGCCAGTGCGATCGCTGCCGCCTCGGAAGCTTGGGTGCAGCAACAAACCGCCCTAAATCGCCAAATCGAAACTTTACTGCAAACGGTCGAACCGCAACGAACCGAGCAAGCGCAACTGAGAGAGCGTTATGCCAACTTGGGGCGGCAAATCGAGGAGCAAAACCAGCTTTTAAAAACAATTGAGCCAGAAATAACCACAAAACAGTCTCGATTAGCTGATTTTGAAATACAACTCAATGATTATGCCCAAGAAATCCAATCTTTAGCCCAATCTCTGGCAGCCGCCGAACACGAGTTGCAAATCCAGCAAGAAACTCAGAAGCGACTGCTACAAGAGCAACGGGACAAACAGCGCCAACTCGATAAACTCGAAGCGCAAGCCCAAGCCGAGCAAGAAGCGCAAGGCACCTTCGCCACAAAAGTGATTTTGCAATCAGGATTACCCGGTGTCTGCGGCTTAGTCGCCCAGCTAGGGCGCGTGGAACCCCGCTATCAGCTGGCACTGGAAACCGCCGCCGGTGGGCGTCTGGGAAATCTCGTAGTAGAAGATGACGGCGTGGCAGCAGCGGGAATCGAACTGCTGAAACAAAAACGGGCAGGGCGAATCACCTTCTTACCCCTGAATAAAATTCAGCCGCCGCGATTTTCTCAAACGGTGGCGCTGAGTTATGCGAATGGATTTATTGACTATGCGGTGAATTTGATTGATTGTGAGGCGCGGTATCGGGATATCTTCGCCTACGTCTTCGGCAGCACCGTTGTCTTTAATAACCTCAATGATGCGCGTCGTCACTTGGGGCAGCACCGGATCGTCACCGTCGATGGGGAACTGTTGGAAAGCAGCGGGGCGATGACGGGTGGCAGTAGCAATCAACGTTCCGGGCTGCATTTTGGGACGGCTGACGCGGCAGAATCAGCGGAAGCATCGGCGTTGAGAAATCGCTTGCAAGAAATTGAGCGAATTTTAGATCGCTGTGGTGAGATTATCAGTTCTTTGACCGCAAAAACCAAGCATCTGAGCCAAGAATTGACGGAGGCGAAGGCGAAGCGGCGGGAACAAGAACTGCAATGCCAACAGTTGCAAAAGGAAATTAAGAACTTAATTGCACAAACAGAACAAGCGCGATCGCTTCTTTCTAAAAATACCCAAGAATTCCACACGGCTGAGTCTCGCTTAGCCTCTCTCGATGCCGAATTACCGGCGCAGGAAGCGCAACTGCAACAATTGCGGCAAGCTTTAGCAGAATTAGAACAATCTCAAACTTCAAGCGAATGGCAACAAATTCAGGCGACGATTAAAACTGCCGAACAACAACTACAAGAACGAGAAAAAGCGCTTCGGGCTGCTGAGCAAAGATTAAAAGATTTGGAAAATCAGCAACAGCGATCGCAAGAAAAAATCCAAGAATGTCAGCAGCGCTTGCAAGAATATCGCACGCAACAGATAGAGCAACAAAATCAGCTAACAGCACTCAACACTAAAGCCGAAGAACTTAGCACTCAAATTGCCCAAACCCAAGCCGGATTAAAACAGCAAGAGGAGAAATTAGGGGAAATTAAACAACAACGCGATCGCGCCGAACAAGAATTGCGATCGCGTCATCTTTCCCAACAGCAGATGGAATGGCAACAGCAAAAACTTCAAGAAACCCAACAACAGCACCGAGAAGCCTTAGCCACCGTGCAACCGCAGCTAGAAGCACAACAGGCAGAATTACCCGATCCGCTGCCAGAAGTGCCCATGCTTGTCAATCCGGGTTCTACTGAGACGGAAGCGATCGCCTTTGACTCCTTAATCGCTCAACTCGAACAATTGCAAAAAGAAATGCGAGCGATCGCCAAACGCCTGCAAGCAATGGAACCCGTCAATATGCTGGCGTTAGAAGAATACGAACGTACCACCACCCGATTAGAAGAACTCACTCAGAAATTAGCAACATTAGAAGCAGAACGCACCGAATTGTTATTGCGAATTGAAAATTTCACCACCCTCCGACGCCGCGCCTTCCAAGAAGCCTTCGATGCAGTCAATCAAAACTTTCAGTCAATATTTGCCGAACTTTCCGATGGCGATGGCTACTTACAACTCGACGATTCTGAAGATCCTTTCGTTGGAGGTTTAAACCTCGTTGCACACCCCAAAGGCAAACCCGTACAGCGGCTTGCTTCCATGTCCGGCGGCGAAAAATCCCTCACCGCCCTGAGTTTCATCTTTGCCCTGCAACGCTACCGTCCCTCGCCATTCTATGCTTTTGATGAAGTCGATATGTTTTTGGATGGGGCAAACGTAGAGCGATTAGCTAGAATGATTAAACAACAAGCGATGCAGGCGCAGTTTATTGTTGTGAGTCTCCGACGCCCTATGATTGAGTCATCTGAACGCACGATCGGCGTCACTCAGGCGCGAGGAGCTTACACCCAAGTTTTGGGACTAAAATTGCAGTCTCAAAAAGAGTCTGTATGATTTGAATTAGTATTAGTAACTAATAGGATTCGAGATCGGGATTCGGCCTCCAATGACATCTGAACAAATCCGTCAACGCTCCGACATTTTAAATACCCAAGTCATCACCCGCGACACTGGTAAGCGCGTGGGTGTTGTCAAGGAGCTATTGGTAGACATCGATCAGCGCAAGGTTGTGGCGCTCGGTTTGCGAGACAATCTGCTCTCGATTGCGGGAATGCCCCGGTATATGCTCCTTGATAGCATCCGTCAGATGGGCGATGTGATCTTGGTTGAAGATGACGACGTTATTGAAGATATCGACGTTGATGCCTACAGCACCCTGATCAACAGCGAAGTGATTACGGAAACGGGCGAACTTCTAGGGAGAGTCCGGAGTTTCAAGTTCGATCCTGACAGTGGCAAAGTTTACTCCTTGATCGTTGCATCTTTGGGGTTGCCGCAAATTCCCGACCAGGTGATTAGCACCTATGAGCTGCCGATTGAGGAAATTGTCAGCAGTGGCCCGAATCGATTAATTGTATTTGAAGGCTCCGAAGAGCGTCTCGTTCAGCTAACGGTGGGCGTTTTAGAGCGTCTGGGAATTGGCAAAGCGCCTTGGGAACGGGAAGACGAGGAAGCTTACTTCCAGCCGACGGTTGCATCGGACAAGCAACTGGGAACTGGCATCCCCATTCGCACCCCGACCGTCACGCCACTCCGCACTTCCACCCCAGTCGTTGACAACCGCTGGGATGAGGACGAGTGGGAAGAACCAGAACCAGAGCCAGTTCGGAAGCGTCAAGCCGAATCCATTTATTACGAAGAAGACGACGAAGAAGATAACTGGAGCGAGGCAACAACCGAAACGCGGGGCGTTCGTTATGAAGATCGAGCCTACGTGGAATCTGAGCCATACGACGATGAAGAGGACTACGAAGAAGACGCATACGAGGAGAAAGATGTTTGGGAAGATGCTGAGGAACCAGAGCCTTACAAAGCACCCCGCCTAAACATTCCTGAAAAAACCAAAGCGCCGGAGTACGAAGACGGCACCTACTAAGGTGAACCCCACTCCAGATCCTTCCTGTGAACGTTGAACCCCACCCCTGCCCCTCCCCGTGAACGGGGAGGGGTTCAATATTCTCCCCTCTCCGTTCACGGAGAGGGGTTGGGGGTGAGGTTCCGAGTGTATGCACTAACAGAGACAATCTCAGTCCCACCCACTGCTTCTAAAGCAAGTTAGAAGCAGCGGGTGGGATTTTCATTCAAGAAAATTGCACGGCGCAATGTCTCCCAGCATCTTTACTTTCTTCGCCGCCAGACAAGCCAAGCGATTCCCAGTCCGAAAATGACGAATAAAGCGATCGCGCTAGCGGATGCGAAGTTGTTCGCACTAGCGGAAGCTAAGGTATCTCCAGGAACTTGCTCCTGAGTAGACGGCTGGCTAGATTGACTGACTTTTGGCACCGCCGTCCCTGCTGCCACGGTAACGGGAAATTTCAGCTCAAACGCTTGAAAATTTGCTCCCGATGCGGGTGTGCCACTGAGTTGCAGCTGATAAGTCCCCGGCTTGGGGAAGACAATCTCGGCACCCGGAATGCCTTGATACCCTTCTGCGGAAATGGCTTTCAGCGCGGGCGACAAGACGGGGGGGGCGTTTGGGGTGCGGGGTTCAGAGTAGACAGTTAACTGACAATTACACTGCTGCAAGGGGATGACTTGACCGCCCTTGCGCGTGAGTGCAAACCAGGTAAGAGAAGCTTCTCCAGCTTTGGGGTTGTCATTGGGTTCGATGTGCAGGGTACCGCCGACATCTTCTGCAATTTGCACCTTATGGGCAGTCGCGGGTGTAACCAGTAGTGTCAGGAAGAACACCGTTTCACCCATTGTCTGCAACAAATATCCGCGATTATCCCAACCCCTCTGATGAAGAGACGGTTGGTCAATTTGTAAGGTGATACTTTTACCGAGACTGGGAAGGAGGGACATATAATTTTTCAAGTGAAAAAAGTGACCAAATCCAGCGAACTCGCACCAGTAATACACCCAACGCCACCATTCCCAGTAGCCCTACCCGCAGCTGATTCGCCCAAGTCCCCCCTAAAGTACCGAGGTAATGGGAACCGATTAGCACCGCATGAATTACACACAGGAGAAACGCTGGAATGCTCAGCAGATGAATCTGTCGCCAGCGTTTGCCTAAAGATTTCTGTATCTGGTCAAAACTAGTTAGTGCTGCTGGAGTCATCAACGCCAAAGCGATCGCTCCCGCACCCATCCCCCATTGATGCACTGGCAACATAAAAAACACTGCGTTGAAATTCCTGTTCAGCGTATGCTCTACCATGTGAAAAGTGTGGGCAAGGGACAGCACATAAGCTCCCACTCCCAAGGCACGGCGGTAATGTAAGAATTGCGACCAGAAGCGGCTAACCGGACGGGCAATCAGCGCCAGCATCAAACAAAGTAACGCCGCGTGTCCCGTGTAATCTACCATTGTGTCGCCGGTTCGCATCAGGGTGAGGATACCAATCGTCAGCGTCACCCAACCGCCCAGCCGAAACAACTGGCTGCGTTTGTCAGCACTTAATTTAGATGCCGACACTCCGACACCCAGCATCATGGGCAGCGTTCCCAGCCCAAAAGCGAGCATGGTTGCTGCCCCCATCCAGAGACTGCCCGTTTCCGCTGCTTTGAGTTGAGCTGCATACAAGAATCCGCAGGGAATTAAGCCCCAAACCAGGCCCAATAAAGCCGGTGTTAAGGAGGGGCGATTTTGGCGATCGCTTGCAAATACCCCTCCGGGCGGCTGGCTCGATTTCAGTGACAGCTTGACCATTGCGGCGTTCAGACGATTGTGCCAGATGCCTTGCTTGAGGGGATGTAAAATCGGGAGCCGAGGCAGGAAATCTGGTTTAATCTGTGCCAAGCCAAACCAGATCAGCATCAGTCCGGTCAAAATAGCGATCGCGCGACGCAAGTCACTCCCAATCCCAGCGAATTGCCCTCCGGCAATTAACAGAGAACCCAGTGCCCCAAGTCCAATACCCGTGAGGGTATAACTGACAATCCGCCCCAAATTTAATAGCCCGTGAAAATACAGTTGCTGCTGCCAGCGGGGAGCGGTATTTTGCTGATGGGAAAGGGAAAACGCTACCGTGAGAGGGCCACACATTCCTACACAGTGACCAAAACTCCCCAAAAATCCCAAAGCCATGACTAGCAACAAATCCAACATTATGTTTGTTTCTTAGGAACCTCTCCAGGGGCTTGTTCGGTCGAAAGCTGGAATAGACCCAACTCCCTCAGTCGTTATTCTAGGTCTGGAAGGGGGGCGGCGATAAACAAACGGTAATTTTAGGTAGAAACATGAGGAAATGGATAGTCTCGGTGTTAGCACTGGTCGCGATCGCAGTCGCTGTCAGCAGCCATGAATTTTTCCAGCAGCGTCCGCAACCAGTTATTGAAAGCCGAGTCGAAAGCACTCCAGCACCTCCAGTCCAGCATTTCGACATAGCAGTGGCGTCTGAGAAGCCCGTCAATGCCCCGAATGTAGACCCAAAGCGGCTGATGGCGCACGTCAACGCATTAAACTTTCAGCGCTACACCCAGACAGAACGCGATCGCACCCGCAAATATCTCACCCAATCCCTCAAAAAATCGGGCTGGTCGCCCAAAATACAACCTTTCGAGGGCGGCGTCAACGTTGTTGCGACTCGCAAAGGCACCGATAAGAAAGCCGGAACCGTCCTCATCGCAGCCCATTACGACACTGTTTCCGGTTCTCCCGGTGCCGATGACAATGCCAGCGGCGTTGCCGTAATTCTGGAAATGGCTCATCTTTTCGGTTCCCGCCCCACTCCCCAGACATTACAATTAGCATTCTTTGACCAAGAAGAATTGGGACTCCGGGGCAGTCTTGCCTTTGCCGCAAAGCAGACAAATTTAGATAACCTGCGCGGCGTCATCGTCATGGATATGGTGGGCTATGCTTGCTACACCCCAGGCTGCCAGAAATTTCCCCCTGGTTTGCCCATCACTCCACCCAGCGATAAAGGCGACTTTCTAGCGGTCGTTGGGGACACCGAACACTTGCCACTGCTAGACGCTTTTAAAAAGTCCGCTCAACCCGGTTTACCCCTGGTTCTCACCGTACCCGTGCCTTTAAAAGGTCTCATGACCCCCGATGTGTTGCGTAGCGATCATGCGCCGTTCTGGTATCGGGGAGTGGGTGCAGTGCTGTTGACCGATACAGCGAATCTGCGGACTCCCCACTATCATCAGCCCAGTGATACGCCGACCAATTTAGATCGACCCTTCTTCCAAGGAGCCGCCCAGCTCGTTGCGAACGCGATCGCTCGGCTTTTGGAGAGCGATCGCCTGGAATCGGAGCCATCCACCTCCTCACCATCTGCTGGCAGCAATTTCGGGCAATAACGGCTGGCATTGCCCAAAAATAGTTGACGTTTTTTATATCCTATGCTAAAGAGCAATGCTTTAATCAGCTTCTCGGTGATACTCTAGGGAAACACCCAACTTTTCCCTAGTTTTTCACTTTTTCAGTGAAGCTCCTATGAGAATTCTGCTAGTGGAAGATGAGCAATACCTTGCTAAAACCCTGAACCAAGCGCTCGTTGACCAAAATTATGTAGTTGATTTTTCCCCTGATGGTCAAGCCGGATGGGAGCAATCGCAAACCTTTCCCTACGACTTGATTATCTTGAATTTGTGCTTGCCGAACTTGAACGGTATCGACTTTTGCCGACAATTGCGGTGCATGGGCGATCGCACTCCTATCCTCATCGTGGCTACTCAGGATAGCGCCGCTCAGAAGGTAATGCTGTTAGATGCAGGTGCAGATGATTATGTTGTTTACCCTTTTGACAAGCAAGAGTTACTTGCTCGCATCCGTGCTTTACTGCGTCGGGGTAGTTTGACAGTACCACCCATCCTTAACTGGGAAGGCTTGTGCTGTAACACGATTACCTGTGAAGTCACCTATGGCGGTCATCCTCTGGAATTGACGGCAAAAGAGTATCGCTTAATCGAGCTGTTCGTGCGAAATGGTCGCCGGGTGTGGAGTCGGAGTGCGATTCTCGACCGCCTTTGGCCCACTGAAGAAATCCCGCAAGAAGAAACAATCAAGACCCACATCAAGCGTTTACGGCAGAAATTGCAAGCGATTGGTGCCCCGAGTGATTTGATTGAAACTGTTTATGGTTTGGGCTATCGCTTGAAACAAGAGTCTCAGGTTTAAGTAGCGTTCAGTGAAACGAGGGCGATCGCTTCATCGGAAGGGAAGTCCCCCAAACTATCGATTGAATCTTACCCTGACCTCAGATTTTCACTTTTTGGCACTAACGTCATAGTTGGCACTAATGTCATAGATCGTAGATAAGTTAAAAAAATCGAAGTTCGTTACAGCCATACAGCCATAAATCTTCTAGCTGTAATGCAACTTTTACTCTGCTAGTGTCGTTTTTGTTTACACCTAAAACAAATGAATTTCACACATAGTAGCGATACAGATAACTCTCTTAATCAATCAGAAGCCAGTGAAAGACAACAACAAGCGAGGATAAGGAGCCAAAAAAACTTGATTACATGTCAAAATAACCATGAAAAGCGACAAAAAGCACTAACTGAGCAACAAAAGCTCCTAATCACTCAGCGAAATAGCCTAAGAAAACTAAGAAAAGAGCGAGAAAAACTGATAAGGCTATTGGCTTCTGCCAAAACGGTAATGGACTCAGAGGGTTCGGCTTTGCAGTCGGTGTTGAAGTGGGGAGACTTACACTTCAATCCAGCTACCCATGAAGCTACCTATGCCGGTCAACCTCTGAATTTAACTGCAAAAGAGTGTTGCTTACTAGAACTGTTCTTGAAAAAGGGTAGCTGCATATTAAAGCGAGATGAGATTCTCCAACGCCTTTGGCAGCCTGAAGAAATGCCTCATGAAGAGACCATCAAGGCTCACATTAAGCATTTACGGCGGAAACTGCAAGCAGTGGGCGCACCCGCTGATTTAATTGAAACCGTTTATGGCGTAGGTTATCGTCTCCAAAACAGCCCGCCCCGACCTTAAGCATGGTTACGCTGACAAAATCTAACTTTCCTTCTTCCCGACTTCTTCACTTTTAGGCGTTAACTTTTAGATAAAGCGTTTGAATAGAAAAGAAAAATGCCTTCTTGCCCTTGCTGTTCCCAGCCCTTAGTCCGCCATGCTGCTTTGGGGAAAGTTTACTGGTTTTGTAGCTATTGTTACCAGGAAATGCCAAATTTAATCACTCTTGTCAAAGCTAAACCAGGGTTTCACATAGACCGTTAGATGGGAAGAAGCTTAAACAACCAACATTGAGCGAACGATCTCAAAAAATCATCTGCGATACTGCTTCTTCATTTATCTAATTGGTTAATATTAAGATATTTTTCACAGCAGTTTATTCAGGGCAACAGATTCTGTTGAACAATACAAAATGAGTCAAAAAGAAGAAATTTATTTACTTGATGAAGCAACTCTGAATGCTCTTACAGTCTATTGGCAGAAAAATTGTATAAAAGAAGAAGACATCGATAAATACGGGTTCTTGGTATCCATGAGAGATGCTTACAAACTTGCTTCAAGATTTACTGAAGGAACCCCCTATCGAGATAGATGGTTTTGGATGCTGCATGAATTTATGCAAGATGAGTATAACAAAATGACTGTTGCTCAGTTTAATCTTGATGGGATAAGCACCCAGTTAAGGCAGGATTTTACCCGACAGCCTTTTCGCATTACCCCTATCCTGTAAAGAAAAGACATTACAAATTACCGATTCCCTGCTTTATAAATTAGCAACCGAATTGGTATGAGTTTTCGGCAAAGCCAGATTCATTCATCATCAGCCTTACAGAAGTAGGATAGTTATGACTCAGATACTTGATTCTCTTCCTCCAAATTCGTCTGATAGAATTCTCTGCTGTTATATCAATTCCACCAGCCAAATTCAGATCGCTCGGATTGCGAATATCCCAAATTGGTACTTTGAGCGGATTGTTTTTCCAAAAGAACGTTTTTTCTTTGAAGCGTTACCGGATGCTCAGCTAGAAATTCATACGGGTATGATATTCGATGCAAGTCTAGCGGATACAATCCCTTGCAATCAGCTATATATTCAAGAATTGACAGCTGAACTCGTTTAATTGCTACAGTTCTAAATGCTACAGTTCTAATTGCTACAATAACTCAAGGCAAAGTTGGCGGAAATGGTCGCCGCGTTGCTCAAAATTTTGGTATTGATCGAAACTGGCACAGGCTGGAGAAAGTAAGACAACTTTAGCGCCATGAGCTTGAGCTAATTCAGCCGCTCTAGAGACAGCCTTCTCCATCGTTTGTACAATTTCGTAACTGGAATAGCCAACGTCTTGTAGTCGCTGGGAAAAAACAGTGGCGGCGTCACCGATGAGTAATACGGCGGTGGCTTTGGTTTGAATCGTCTCTAGCCAACTGGTGTCATCACCCGCTTTGGCTTCACCACCAGCAATTAAAATCGCGGGACTGTTAACGGAAGCTAATCCAACTTGGGCGGCGTCGTAGTTGGTGGCTTTGCTGTCGTTGATAAAGTCAATCCCCGCCAGCGTGCAGATGTGTTCCAGGCGATGGGGAACGCCGGGGAAGTTTGTGATCGCTTCTTGGATCGCCTCTTTCTCAATTCCTGCCAGTCTCGCCGTCGCTACCGCCATCAGGAGATTTTGCAGATTGTGTTCTCCCACCATCCGCAACGCCGATGCTTGCACGATTTTTTCACCTTGTTTTTCAGCTTGTGGAGATTCCATTTGCGTCTCTACAACCCACCCGTCTTCGATGTAGAAACCTTTCTCCCCAATCAAATCGGCTTTATTCACACTTGTCCAGTAAGCATTGGGAAAGCGATCGCGTGCAGTTTTCCGCAGTTCGGGATCGTCTCCGTTCAATACTTGCTGCTGAGACTGACTCAGTAGATGTGCCTTAATGTTGTAGTAGTTTTCTAGGGTTTTATGACGGCTGAGGTGATCCGGCGTAAAGGTTGTCCAAACCCCGATTTTCGGAGCAACTGTAGCAGAGGACTCGATTTGATAGCTGCTGAGTTCTGCAATTACCCAATCTGGAGGCTTTTCCGCCAGCGCTAATTCCCCAGCAGCATAGCCGATATTGCCGCAGGCGGGAGCATGGAAACCAGCCGCTTGAAAAATCGCAGCAACTAAAGCTGTCGTGGTAGTTTTGCCGTTAGTGCCAGTAATGCCTACCCAAGGACAAGATTGGAGATATCGCCACGCGAGTTCTATTTCTCCAATTGTCTCGATACCTAGCTTCCTCGCTTCTATTAATATCGGTGCATCCCAAGGAACGCCGGGACTGACGACAATCATCTGGGGCAAATCGGAACCGTTAAGTTCCAAGGAATAGCCCAACTTCACGTCAATGCCCTCGTTGGCAAGCTGTTGTTGCTCTTGGCGAAGATTTTCGGACGAATTGCGATCGCTAATCGTCACCGCCCAACCTTCCCGTTTTAACAACCGTGCAGCGGCAATTCCCGATTTTCCTAGACCGATAATATGAGCGATGGGCATAAACTCAATGGCAGTGCAAAGTCCCTGGTTTAGCAATCCTGTATCATACCGCGATAACGGTATTTAAAAACTCATATCCCACCAATCGCCTCCTTCCTGATTCTTCCTTCGCTCTTTATAGCGAAGAGAGCACATGGCTCCGCTAGTGCGCCTTCGCGGTTTTTTTCTTTTTAATTTCTGCTTGCTCAGCAAGAAAATTCCCAAAATCAAACCTTCCTAACCGCCGACTAACTCTTTACAATCGCCCCAAAATCAGCCAACACACGGGCATGATTCCGAAGCAAACCCAGGATATTCAACCGATTGCGCTTGATATTGGGATCGGCATCCATTACCAAAACACTTTCAGCACCATCAAAGAAAGTGCTAACAGTCGGGGCAATCTGCGCCAAACCATCCACTAATAGCTGGTAATTTCGCTGTTCTTGAGATGCTTGAGTTTGCGGAACTATCTGCACTAAAGCATCATAAAAAGCTTGCTCTGATGCTTTCTGGAATAGTTCTGGACTCACCACCGTCTCTGGTTGTAACTGAGCTTTATCTAAATCGCCTTGGGCTGCTAAACGAGTCGAACGGTTGACAGTTTCGTAGATTTCATTCAGCTTGCCATTATTGCGAATTGTCTGGAGGAATAAAGCGCGATCGCGTACATCCAATAAATCTTTTAACGCTCGTTCTGTGTACTCCGGATCGTTTTCTCCCAGAACTGCATTCACCAAGTCATAATCAGTATTGCGCTCATCTTGTAGAAGATTGCGAATGCGTTGCAAGAAGAATTCCTGCAATTGCCGCACTAATTCCTCCGATTTTGTCTTCGGATATTTAGCCACAAAATCAGCAACAATTTTTTGCAGCAATTGATGCAAATTAATTGGTAAATCTGCTGCCCAAGTGATATTAATCACTGCATTCGCCGCACGACGTAAAGCAAAGGGATCGGAAGAACCTGTAGGTAGCATTCCCAACCCGAAGATACTGACCAAAGTATCCAACCTATCCGCTAAAGCAACAACTTGCCCTGTTATCGTTTGGGGTAAAGAATCCCCTGCACCTCGCGGCAAATAATGCTCAATAATTGCGGTTGCTACAGCCTCCGGTTCGCCACTTGCTAAGGCATATTTCTGTCCCATAATGCCTTGCAATTCCGGGAATTCTCCCACCATTTGGGTCACGAGATCCGCTTTACATAACAAGGTAGCTCGTTCGATATTGTTCCTTTCATCCTCGCCTAATTGCAGTTGCTCGTTAATGTGACCGGCAATTTTAACCAACCGCTCCACTTTTTCCCGAACTGACCCTAAAGATTCCTGAAAGGTTACTTTTTCCAGTTGAGGTAAATAGTTCTCTAAAGATTGGGACAAGTCAGCTTTATAAAAATACTGACCATCCGCTAATCGTGCCCGAATTACTCGTGCATTTCCTTCGGCTATAATGTCCGACTTCGCCGGGTCGCCATTAGAAATTGTGATGAAATAGGGAAGTAATTCTTTAAATTTTTCAGTTTTAAAAACTGGGAAATAACGCTGGTGAGTTACCATCACTGTGGTAATCACTTCAGTCGGAAGGCTCAAAAACTCAGAATCAAATTTTCCGACAACTGCTGTGGGAAACTCTACTAAATGAGTAACTTCTTGCAGCAAATCTGGGTAGATTTCGGTGTAGCCATCCATCTTTTGAGCCGCAGCCTGGACTTGCTCTCGAATTTTGGTTTGACGCGATTCTGGATTCACTTCCACTGAAGCAGAACGTAGAGAATCGACATAATCATCTGCCTGAGAAATCGTCACAGATTCGGGGTGCAAAACCCGATGAGCGCGTGTAATGCGATCGCTTTTAATCGTCTCCGAACCATTGACTAACTCTATAGGCAGTACGGCATCATTTAATAAAGCCACCAACCACTCAATCGGTCGCGGAAACTTGATGTCCCCATCGCCCCAGCGCATCAACCGCTTGCCTTCTAATCCAAAAATCCACTGGGAAACTAACTGGGTGAGAATTTCAGCCGTTGGGCGTCCGGCGATGGTTTGCCGAACAAAGACAAAATCGCCTTTGTCGGTGGGGCGAATTTCTAAAGCGTTGACTTCCACACCGAGCTTCCGCGCAAACCCTTCTGCTGCTTTTGTTGGTTGCCCATCTTTAAACGCTGCCTGCGCGGGTGGCCCTTTGACTTCTTCTTCTCGATCCGGTTGCTGAGTCGGCAACCCTTTTATCAGCACCGCGAGGCGTCTGGGTGTGCCATAAACTTCAATCGCCTCGTGAGCCAAGCTATTTTCGGTAAGACTGGCAGGAATGCGCGATCGCCATTGCGCGATCGCATCATTCACAAAGCTTGCAGGTAATTCTTCTGTACCGACTTCCAATAAAAATGAACTCATAGCGCACTATCTTTAATTCTTCGGGGGCTGAACGTTACCAGCTAGTTTAAACAGTTTACCGCGCTGGGAATCCAGACAGGCTGCATCTAAAACGATGTCGAGTAGAGGCACAGCAATACCGTGCCCCTACTGGTAATCAGGTTGAGGAAGCGATCGCCTCCTCCGTACCTAGATTTAAGTCAATCTCTCCGATCGGGAACGTGGATCAAATCAACTTACACTCATTCACGCATTCACGTTCTGTAGGGGCGTGGCATTGCAATGCCCCTGCCATGCCCCTACGCAAAACAATCGGAGCGCGATCCTGACCCAATCCAAGATACATCAAGCTTCTAAGGGGTGAAGAGCCACTAAAGACTTAAATTTTGGCGTCTCCATCAAAGCCGGATTCAGCCCAAACCAGCGCCCATTCTCATCCCGATATTCAAAGACAAACATACTTCTGAGCAGCGTCTGATATTCTTTATCGCCCTTCACATTTTGCTGCTGCACCACCCGAAACAATAAGTCCCACTCCTCTTCATCAATCGCCAGCGCCAAATCATCACGGTATTCTTTAATCACATTCTCCAAACAAGCACGGGAGAACGGTGGATCTTCTTGCTGAAGACAGCTGTAAAGCAATCCCAGTAAGTTCCGCACATGACCGCCACTGACCCGGCACAACCGATCCAGCGTTTCAGAAGCATCAAAAACCTTGGTCAATAGCTCTAGGTGCTGCTGTTCGTTCGCTTCTGGGAAGGCTCGTACCATCACCATCTTTCGCAGCAACGTCATTCCTGCCTCGCAATCCCGACCATCGCGGTTCCGCACCGGCACCATTGGCAACACTTTGGGAGCCACCCCACCCCCCAAACGATTCTTCAAAGCTTCGTAATCGTTAGAGAAAATTAAGGACAAGGGGATCGTGTAAACGACATGGCAACTCAAGCGGCGTAACTGTGCCCCCCGGTCGATAAACAGGTATTCTGGCAGGGTACCTCCCGAAGGCATTGGTCGAGGATCGACCCGATCCAGGTTATCGATAATCACCACCAAGCCTTTTTGACCGCGTCGCTTCAGTTCTTCGTTTGCCCGTTTCAGGATTTCTTCATTGATCGCTTTTAAAAAGCCTTCAGTGCGGGGTTCTAGGTACTGCCGCAACTGATCCCGCAGCTTAGGGCTATCTTTGGTTTTGGCAGTAATTTTGCCAATCCCCACAGACAATTGGGCTTCAGCGGAGACATCAATCGGAGTCTGCAAGATGTCTTTGATCTCGTTGAAGAGGTTAGAAAAGTAACTCGGTTTGAGTCGAATTTGAATTTCTTCCAGGCTTTCACTGACTTGACGCGCGATCGCCAGCAAAATATCGCTGATATCGATATTCGCCATGTCTAATTCTTGACTGGACTCGAAATAAACCACATGAAATTGCTGCCGTTCTAACTCGGCTTTCAAGCGAAATAGCTCTGTAGACTTCCCACAGCCGATGTGTCCGGTAAATAGTTGACTGGTGGGATCGTCGGGTGAAATCCGGGCAATGGTTCGCCCCACCGCCTCAATAATTTTGCCACCTCGCACCGCTGAGAAATCGATATAGTAGGGACGATCTTCCGCCCTAGAGAAGATGAGCGTCTTCGCAGGGTTACAAGCCTTATAGAATCTCTCCAAATCCAATTTCATGCCGACCTCTTGAGTATGCAGATCAATCCCTGTACTGATTTTTGTACTGCTAGACAGCTTCCGTTAAAGCGACCCTAGTCGGACTGGAGGGGCGCACCCCTCTTGCACTGAGATAGATACATCCTGGTAGAGTTGAGGGGATTTGAGAGGAATGCTTCGCCCTGAATCGTCTAACCACCGGCTACTTTGCGGCTATAACGCGATCGCTCTCAGCTTGGTTCTCAGATGCGCTTCGATTCAGGTCGAATTGCGATGATTGCCTCGCCGAATCGTGCCGAGTGATCCAAAAAGCGATGGAAAAAGCCCAGATTTTGGCGGCGAAGAGCGATCCCCAATTTTAAATTCTTTTTCCGTAGTCTAAACAGAGTTCATAATGACCCGGTCACGTTAATATTTAGACGTTAGAATTTCCCGCTACAGTTCCTGATGAGCCGTACTGAAAAGAGAAAGAGATTCTGTTAACGTCCTGTTAGATGAAATTGCCGAGGGAACCGATCGTGACTTTCTCCCCGGTCAGCGGATTGGCGAGCATAGGGCGATAGCCCCGTCAGGAGGGGATAGTCGGAACTCCCAAGCGCTCTGTTTAAGTTAAAGAAGGACGCGCCTAAACTTACGGCGAACCACCATCAAGCTGTGTTGAGTGCAGTCTACCTCAAGCACCACAAACTCCCGATTGAGAAGTTAGGATGACAAGCATCGCATCAGTATCACAAACCGAATTGAGCCAACGGCGTCAAAAACTACGTCGCCAACGACGGATAAAATCTTTTCAAGCGATGTGGCGAGCGATCTTCGTCGCCGGTTTAGCAGGCAGTTTAGTTTGGGTGACAACTTTACCCGCTTGGGTGATCCGCAAACCCGATCAAATTGCGATTGAGGGCAATAAAACGCTTTCAATCCAAGCGATTCGGTCGCTGCTGCCCCTATCTTACCCTCAGTATTTGCTGCGGCTACAGCCGCAAATCATCGCCGATAAGTTGGAATTACAACCTGCCATCAAGGAAGCTACCGTTACTCGGCAAATGTTGCCGCCAGGACTCACCGTACAAGTTACGGAACGACAGCCAGTCGCGATCGCCCTCCGCACGCGCACGCGCCAGACTCCCGCTTCCAGCCAAACCGCCTCAAATCGCAAAACGCGATCGCAGCCGGTATTGGGATTGTTGGACGAACAAGGTGTCTGGATGCCCTTAGAAAGCTACACCGAACTAGAGCGCACCATTCCCTTGCCGACCTTAAAAATCATTGGCTATCGGGATGAATATCGCCCCTACTGGTCGGCACTTTACCAAGCCGTTAGCCGCAGTCCGGTCAAAGTATTTGAAATTGATTGGCAAAACCCAGCCAATTTAATTCTGAAAACCGAGCAAGGATGGGTACATTGTGGTGCTTACACTTCTCGGTTTGCCTATCAGCTCACCGTTCTCGATCGAATGCGAGATTTGCCAGCACATTTTTCAACCAGCGAAATTGCCTATATTGACCTCAAAAACCCCGATTCCCCAGCAATTCAAATGAAAAAAGGCAACCCTCCCAAAAAAACCAAAACCTTATAAGCTTGGAGGGAACGCGAGTTCTGGCTTTAGACAGAAGGCGTCTTGTGAGCTAAATTCATTCTTCATCCTGCCAAGAGCGCATCTACTTTACGAATATCCTTCACCTTTTAGTAGGATCAGCCTTCAGACAGTTGACTCTAGACCTCTTCAAGAACGTCAATGCACTATGACTCTCATTGGTTTTAAGGGTCAACTTACCCTATAGTTGACTCATATCGCTACCTAAACTAAAAAGTTGTTTATTGACCCTTTCTATTGCAATGACGCTCAATAGTAAACCAGGGCTTGCCCACCAAAACTCAAATCCCTCAGGGAACGCAGGTCGTTCACCCGCAGTGGACGGCGCGAATCCTTTTAATAACACCGTGTTACATTTAGGCCATAATCACGATGCTAACGGAACACCCAGGGAAGAATCTAGGAGTGACAACATCGTGCTAGGTAGCGTCGCCAAAATTAAAGTCATTGGTGTTGGTGGGGGTGGGGGCAATGCGGTGAACCGCATGATTGCCAGTGATGTCAGTGGCGTAGAGTTTTGGTCAATCAATACTGATGCTCAATCGCTGTCTCACTCCTCGGCTGCTAAACGCTTGCAAATGGGACAGAAGTTAACGCGAGGTTTAGGTGCTGGAGGTAATCCTGCCATTGGTCAAAAGGCAGCGGAAGAATCGCGCGACGAGATCGCTCATGCCTTAGAAAATACCGATCTCGTATTTATTACCGCTGGGATGGGAGGCGGTACGGGTACGGGTGCAGCCCCGATTGTGGCAGAAGTTGCCAAAGAAATGGGAGCCTTAACGGTGGGCGTTGTCACTCGTCCTTTCACCTTTGAGGGACGCCGTCGCACTTCTCAGGCAGATGAAGGCATTGCCGCTTTGCAGGGTCGGGTAGATACGCTCATCGTCATCCCTAACGATAAGCTGCTGGCAGTGATTCCAGAAACCATGCCGGTTCAAGATGCTTTTCGAGTAGCAGATGATATCCTGCGTCAAGGTGTGCAAGGGATATCGGATATTATTACGATTCCCGGACTGGTCAATGTAGACTTTGCAGATGTCCGAGCCGTGATGGCAGATGCGGGATCGGCAATGATGGGGATTGGCGTGGGTTCTGGGAAATCGAGAGCCAGAGAAGCCGCCGTCGCCGCAATTTCCTCACCGTTGCTAGAGTCTTCGATTGAAGGAGCCAGAGGGGTTGTCTTTAACATTACCGGCGGTAGCGACCTGACGCTGCACGAAGTGAATGCCGCAGCCGAAACAATCTATGAAGTGGTCGATCCGAATGCGAATATCATTTTCGGGGCAGTGATCGATGACCGGATGCAAGGTGAGGTAAGAATTACCGTCATTGCGACTGGATTTAGCGGGGAAACTCAGTCTACACCGGCGGCGAGGGAGGCACGCACTTCCAGACAGCCACAGCGACCCATTGCACCGTCACCCGTTCCTCCTTCTACCCCCACGTTTGAGCCTAAACCTCAACAACAAGGTGGAGGATTGGATATTCCGGAATTTCTCCAAAGACGGCGTCCGCAACGCTAGAAGAATTAAAAATTAAAAATGGAACATTTCCTTTTTAATTTTTAATTGATGCGTGGGCAATCCAGCCTTAGTTAGCAGGGTGCGAAATTCTTCTAAACTTCCACGAAGCCGATTGAATTCGGTAGAAGTTCCGAATTCAATGATTACCTGTCCCAAAAGTGGGAAGACTTGACTGATTACAGGAGCGATCGCTACATCCATGCTCTCACGCCGCACGAATTTCCCCTCCTAAACTGGAAATCAGTGCGGCTCATCGTATATTTCCTCTGATTAGGTCTTTAGGCACATAACTCAGTTCTACTCGCTTCTCAAGGGCAGCATTGCAATAATTTGCCGATTCGTCGGCAAATTGTAAATTGAGCAGCACTCGATTTGCAGCAATTTGTAAAATCTAATCATTCAATTCAATTTAGATTGGGATTGGTTTCATCAAAATTTAGAGTAAAAGTAATTGTTAGTAGTCCTTAATTTGCGGGTATTAACTAATTACCCATTTCTCTTACCCATTCCTCATTCCTATGACCGTTAAAAACCCTTCAAGCGTACCTGTTGCTCTCACAATTGCCGGTTCAGATAGCGGCGGCGGTGCTGGCATTCAGGCCGATTTACGGACATTTGCCTTTCACTGCGTTCACGGCACCAGTGCCATTACTTGCGTGACAGCGCAGAATACGCTGGGAGTCACGCGGGTGGATGCTTTACCGACAGCAGCAATTGTCGCCCAGATTGAGGCTGTGGTGACGGATATTGGCGTCCAAGCAGCGAAAACGGGGATGTTGCTGAATGGGGAGATTATTGCGGCTGTAGCGCAAGCTGTGGAAGGTTTCAAACTGGACAAATTAGTCGTCGATCCCGTCATGGTATCGCGCACGGGTGCCCAGCTGATTGACAATAACGCTGTGGCAACGTTGCGGGATGTCTTAATCCCCAAAGCAGCGATTGTGACCCCCAACCGCTACGAAGCTCAATTACTGAGCGGATTGCCGATTCATAACTTGGATGATATGCGCTCTGCTGCCCAACGGATTTATCATTTGGGAGGTGGTGCGGCTGTATTAGTGAAAGGAGGCGGAATGGAGGGGAATCTACGCGGCATCGATATCTGGTTCGATGGGCACCATCTGGAAACCTTGAAAACCGCAACCGTAGAGACGACCAATACTCACGGCACAGGGTGTACGCTCAGTAGCGCGATCGCGGCTAATCTAGCCTTGGGCAAAGATCGGTGGTCTGCGGTTCAAAAAGCCAAAGATTATGTCACCACTGCTCTAAAATACGCTTTAGCCATTGGTCAGGGTCAAGGGCCAGTGGGACACTTTTTTCCCCTCCTACAATCGGAGAATTAAAACAATCGGAGAATACAAAGGTTATAGCAATGACACCGTAAAGATCGATTGGGGCACATTCCTAGTTGATTAAATAGCAAATTTGTTAAAAAATGGCTGTCAGAGTCGCCTCACTTTCCATTATTGTTGCCTTACCAAACTTAAACTAAATCCATGATGTCTAATCCCTCGACCCGCTCGCCAATGCAAAATGCTTATATTTCTGAGCAGACTCCCCAAATCCCAATGAATACCTACCGTCCCTCAGTGCCAATTTCGGTTTACAAAGAACTCTCAGCAGAGTTACAAACAGCGCAAGCGATGCTGGACTCGCTGAATTCCCAGAATCAGCAGTTAGCCAAAGAAAATCAACAGCTGCGCCAAGAAATCGAAAAAGTTGTTCAGTCAGCTTTGCACGCACAACAGGTAGTAACTTCGTTTCCCTCCGGGGGTCGAGTTGAAGTTCCCCCTCCCCCCATTGAACCGGAAATTCGGACTGGATCAAACGCAACACCTAAGCGGCGTCCTCCGCAGCCTCCTCGTCCTCCTCGTTCGGCTGCGATCGCTCCGCCAGTGGAAGTTCTACCTCCTCCCCCTCCCAAAGCGGAACCAGCACCATTACCTGATTTTTCAGAAAGCTTGGTAATCGAACAAGAAGAAGGTCGGTATCGTCGCCCAACTCAGCCAGAGCGTTCCGCAGATGTGAGTGGCTGGTGGTTAATCATCGTCATCTTTTTGATTGTGGCGACAGCGTTTGGCACTGGCTTTTTGATTGTGCGTCCGCTTTTGAATAATAGTCGTTGAGCTTGCTGGTTGACGGCTGAAAGATTAACTCTGCTAGGAGTCGGAAGAACCGGGTGCATCTGCCTGGAACAACCGCTTTGATACAAATGGGGAAAATATTGCCAAACCCGCGCATCTTCACTGTACTGTCTAGTCAACGATGTCTAGTTAACGAGTCAGCGATATCTAGAGAAACCTGTTAGTTAGGGTTGGCACAATGGATGCCTCTGGTAGGAGTGAAGAGCAATATGTATCATATAATACAAAAATCTTTGTTTGAGCAGTGATAAAACATAGCCGCCGCTTTACGAGTACCTTTGGTTGTACAAATTGATTGTACAGATCAAATCCAGAACGAACTGAGGAGTTAGAAGCTTGAAAAAAGTTGAAGCGATTATCCGGCCTTTTAAACTCGACGAAGTTAAAATTGCGCTAGTCAATGCGGGAATTGTGGGAATGACCGTTTCTGAAGTCCGAGGATTTGGGCGGCAGAAAGGTCAAACCGAACGTTATCGCGGTTCCGAGTACACGGTTGAGTTTCTGCAAAAACTTAAAGTAGAGATCGTTGTTGAAGACAGCCAGGTTGATATGGTGATTGAGAAAATCATTGCCGCTGCCCGAACGGGTGAAATCGGTGATGGTAAGATTTTTGTCAGCCCGGTAGAGCAGGTCATCAGAATTCGGACGGGGGAAAAGAATCTGGAAGCTGTCTAAGTCAGGACTGAGGACTGAGGGCTGAGGACTGAGGACTGAGGGCTGAGGACTGAGGACTGAGTCATCAAGGTTAGAGGTCAGGAGTCATTAAAAATCAGAAATTAGAATTTTTGGCGATCGCAAAATTCTGATTTCTGGTTACTGGACTTCTAACTTCTGGACTTAACCCTCAGTCTTTAAAGTCTGTAGCTGGGGTAAGAGAATTTTAAAAGCTTGACCGCGATGGCTCCACTGGCGCTTCAACTCAGGAGTCATTTCCGCAAAGGTCATTTGCTCTTTGGGAACGTAAAAAATTGGATCGTAGCCGAATCCTCCCGTACCGCGAGGGGCGTGGAGAATTTCGCCGCGGCAAACTCCTTCGGCTTGCAGGGCGATCGCGCCATCGGGACGAGCGATCGCGATCGCACAAACAAATTGCGCTTCCCGATTCAGTTCGTTGCCGAGTTCATTCAACAGGCGTTCAATTCGATCGGGGTCGGTTTTGCCGTAACGCGCGGAATAAATACCGGGTGCACCCTCTAAGGCGTCTACTTCCAAGCCAGAATCATCCGCGATCGCCCACTCTCCAGTCGCCTGTGCCACCTGGGATGCCTTCAGACAAGCGTTAGCCATGAAGGTGTCACCCGACTCCTCAATCTCCAGTTTCTCTGGCTTCAGGGTCAGTTCCCAGCCAAATCCGCTTAAATATGTCTGCATCTCTCGCAGCTTACCTGGATTTCCCGTAGCGACTACCAACACAGTCATCGCGATCGCTCCCTTGCTGAAATAAATAAACGCCTACACGATTATAGAAACCTGTTTTTGCAGAAGTTAAATTTTTTGGCTGGCGATCGCTATCTGGAAACTTCTAAAAAATCACCCATTCAGGTGAACTAAACAGCGGAACTAACTCGCACGATAGCAGCGTCAAGCTTCTTATCTGCTATATGCATTCGATGAGCGTTGGAGTGCCGCTCGTCTCACCTAACACGCTCTCCGCTTGCCAAAACAACTCTATTGAGGTTTCTATGAGACAGATTTTCAAAAATCACTCCAAACCCGTAAACTCTGGTAAAACAGTTCACCAATCCGATCGGGTTTTTGCCGCTTTAGTTCTAACTGGCATCTTGTCTTTAGGCGCAGGTCTGACACTGTTACAAACCGCATTTGCTGCCCCAGCCGGACTTTCTGAGTCTATCACCAGACTGGTTAAGGTTAAAGACCAGAAAGTTGGGCAAAATCTTGACCGTAAGCAAGCTAATCGCTTACCGCCTCGGATTGCTAACGCTGTTCGTCAAGATTTGTCGCGTCAAACTGGCATCGCTCCAGGAAAGCTCAAAATTACTCAGTTTAGTCAGGAAACTTGGAACGATGGCTGTTTAGGACTTCCGAAATCGGGTGAATTTTGTACTCAAGCATTAGTTCCCGGTTGGCGTGTTGTCGTGTCTAGCAATAACAAAACTTGGGTCTATCGCACCAATTCTACAGGGCAAGTTTTACGTCAAGAAAAGTCGAATACTCCTGGCAGTAACATCCCCGGAAACTTCCCCAAATCTGTTGCCAATGCTGTGATTTCTGATGCCTCCACGCAGCTGGGTTTGCCGGTAAACCAGATTCGCGTCGTCCAGGCCGAACAGAAGACTTGGCCTGATGCGTGTCTAGGGATTTACGCACCTGATATTTTGTGTGCGCCAGCGACAGTAGAAGGGTGGCAGGTGACGGTAGAAGCAAGCGGAAAACGCTTGGTCTATCGCACGAATGCAGCTGGTTCTGTCGTGAAGGTGGATCAACTCGCGAGTTTGCCGAATTCCGTTCGAGATGCAGTCTTAAGGGAAGCTTCCAGACAGTTCAAAGTGCCCACTACCGAACTCAGCATCGTTCAAGCTCAACAGTACAATTGGGATAGCTGTCTGGGTTTGGGCGGTATTAACGAGAGTTGTCTTACTAATGCAATACCTGGGTGGCAGGTAACTGTACAAAGCAAGCTACAACTGTTGGTTTATCACACCAACAGCGATGGTTCCATTATTAAGTTCAATCAAGCAGCAAGTAAACTAAGCGATGCTGGCATCCTCAAGCCAATGCCAATCCCGACTAGCGAACTACCACCATCCTTAGATAAAAATGTGGTGTTTCGAGCGATCGCCAGTGGCGGTTTTGCTGGCAGAACCTACGAAACTGTTTTATTGAATGACGGAAGCTTGATGCGGGTTCGCATCGGCGATGCTAATGACTCCGAACGTAGCGTTCTCCGCATTCCTGTGCAACAGGTACGACAGTTTCAGCAATTGCTAGAACAGCAGCAATTTGCCCAATTTAAGAACCTGAGTTACCCAGCACCCAGTGGTGCTGCCGATCACATCACCTACACCCTTAGCAGCCGCAAGGGTACAGTTCGCTACACCGAGATTAATCAAGGGAGTTTGCCTGCACCTTTAGAGAAGGTGATCCAAACCTGGAATCAGCTTGGCAGCAGCGCCCAAAGATAAGATCGGGCAGAATCTAGATACTCTCATTCTTAGCCAATAGGGAAAGCAGCCCCAGTCTGGGGCTGCTTTCCCTATTAGCTGATATCTTGCCAGTGAAGCAACTGAATAACACAGGGATTGCTGTTTGGCGATCGCTAAACAATTCCGGCTACGGATCCTTGAGGAAGGTGTTTTGGCGATCGCGACGACTTTTCAAGGGTTTCAAGAGTTTTAGAGAGTCTTGCCAATCGGTATTTTTGCAAAAGCTCCCCTGAGCGCACTTCACACCCAACAATGAAAGTCTCTGTAGTTTTGCCTAGTCCGCGCGATCGCGCCGTTGCGCTAACAGCACGTTAAAGTCAGCTCTAATGAAGTGTGATTTGGGTCTAAACTAAGAGTCGAGCCGCTTTCCGAAAAAGGATTTGACAGAATTTCACACTTGATTATTTATCTTTCATACTTTTTACTTTGTAATTTCTGCTTTTTTGGGCATCCTGAAAATAGACATGAATTTTTTTTAGGCTAGCGACTATGTCCACTCCGTTCCTTATTGTAGATTTGCGATTGGCTCAAACCCCTGCCAAGAAGGCTCAACCTAAAGCCCCTGCCAAAAAAACTCAAACCGCCCAACCAGCAGCCGCAGCCGCCAACGCTCAACCCGCGCCCATCTGGATGTACACCTCCGGAGGACTGCTGTTACTTCTCATTGCTGGGGCAGTATTTGTCAAGCTTAAAAAGGATGAGATGGCAAAGAAAGCCAAGATCCAGGATTTTAAAGTCAAAGACCTCCAGAAAAAGTTAAAGTTGGCGCTTGACTCTATTCATAGAATGGAAAGCAATCCTGACTTGGTTAACTCACGCGAATTCAACCTGGATTACCTCAGAATGCGAATGGATGAAGAGGTATTTCACTTTGCCATTGTTAATCAAATCAAAGTCAGAGTAAAAGACTTAATCACTATCGCCCTGCGTCCTACCCAAGCATCACAAGCCTCAGTGGGCATTGCCAGTACAGCGGGACGCCAAGTTGATGAGATTTTTGATGTCATTTATGAGACGGGAGAGGGGACGAAGCGCTCTAAGCGGGTGCTTTTCCGCATTCAAATCAAGTTAATGAAATTACCTACCCAAGCGACTTCTGCTACGATTAGCCAAATTATTGATTGTATTGAAACATTCCTCAGTCCAGCGGAAGACCACGATACTTGGCAACCCACAATTCAGGGTCGTCTTGCAAAACTACAATGGGATCAAAAAGCCAAACCGACACCTTTATTGGTCCTAGAACAATTAAGTGAAGGTGGCAATGTCACTATTCGCACGAAGCGCTAGGATGTTGAGAAATAAGTTCTTTTCCATCAGCAACCAGGGTGGATTCTGCTTAGTTATTCTTTAGTGACATCTTGCTCCGGGCAGTTGAAACCGCACAGCGATAGGAAGCACGCAAACGAAACCTGCCGAGAGCAGGTTACAAAACCCTTGTTTTCGGTTAGTCCGCGCTTTTAGATTTGGAATGCAATCGTCCCAGAATTCTATTCTGAGAGCTTGATGCAAGATATGAGCTTAGTTACAATCATCTCTAAACAAAAGGCTTTCTTGAAGTGTAAATGGAAAATGAAAAGATTGCCTTTTGTAGAATGAGCCATTCGCCAAAAACTATGTAGTGTATCAAGAGAAATCAACCCACTTCAATCGGATTTTTCACTCAGAAATCTGACTTAAGCAGGCGTTTTTTCGGAAATAACTGTATCGCGAACTAGACGCCCATCTTCCATGTGAATAATTCGGTCGGCAACATCTAAAATACGATTGTCGTGAGTTACCATCAAAATCGTACATCCTTGTTCCTTTGCCAATCGCTGCATCAGCTCGACAACATCGCGCCCGGACTTACTATCTAAAGCAGCCGTGGGTTCGTCAGCTAATACTAATTTAGGATGACTCACTAAAGCACGCGCGATCGCTACCCGTTGTTTTTGTCCCCCAGAAAGATTTTCCGGGTAGTAATTTACGCGATCGCCTAACCCCACCGCTTCCAACATCGCGGCTGACCTGGTTGCAGCTTCCTGTGACGGAATATCCCGATGCAGTTCCACCGACATTTGTACATTCTGTCGCGCTGTTAGGCACTTCAGCAAATTGTGAGCTTGAAAAATATAGCCTATGTGCCGCCGTACCTGCACCATTTGGCTTTTAGAAGCTCCAATTAGTTCTTGTCCTAATACTTTCAGGCTACCTTCTTGAGGAGACCTTAAACTGCCCATTAAAGTCAATAATGTAGTTTTTCCTGACCCTGATGGCCCAGTCATGATTGTAATTTCTCCCGGCTGCATTTCCAGATTTATATCAAATAAAATCTGTTTTCTGAGCGAACCTTTGCCAAAGTAATAATTGAGATTTTTAATTGCAACAATCGGTTCTTGCAGCATAATTTTTCAATTTCATTAAAATTAGCAACTAGCTATGTTAAAAAATACTATTTAAAAAATATCAGCGGGGTCGGCAGCTCGGAGCTTACGGACTGCGATCGCACCTGAAATCAAGCACATAAAAATAGTTAAAAGCAACACTACGGTTGCTCGAACAACAGTCATTGCAATCGGTAAATTTGTACCGCCTTTTATAAAAATATAAAGCCCTGACGCTAACGAAAAGCCAGGAATATAACCTAAAACTGATAAAATTAAAGCTTCCTGAAAAACAACAATTAGTAAGTATAAATCCGTATAGCCTATCGCTTTTAACGTAGCATATTCAGCTAGATGATCGGCAACATCAGTGTATAGGATTTGGTAGACAATAACTGTACCAACAACAAATCCCATTAAGGTTCCTAAACCAAAAATGAATCCAATTGATGTACTGGTTTGCCAATATGTCTTTTCAAACTCAATAAATTCTTCATGGGACAAAATTTGTACATCTGTACAATCTTTATCCATATTTTTTAAGTCTTGGCATTTCGCATCATTCTTCTTTAAATTAAAGGACTCCTTCATATTTTGAATAACTTGACTTACATCCGCACCGGCTTCTAAATTAACCACTCCAATATCAATCAATCCTCTCTGTCGTCTAGGGAACATCCGAAAAAAGTTCAAATCGCTCGTTATCAGATTACCATCGGCTCCAAATGATGCGCCTAGCGTGAATAAGCCTTGTACTTTGACGCGACGGCTTTCTACTTCTGTTTCAACAGTTTTTCCCTGCTTAAACCAATCACCAACTGCCCCAAATTCTGGACGAGACGCTTCATCAAATAAAACAACATCTGGAAGTTTAATTTTATCTCGGTTATTTTTAACTTCGGGTAAATTTAGAATTTCTGCTGCGGGATTAAATCCAATTACCATCAATTGGCGAGTGCGGCGATTTTCTGGATTTTTCCACAAGCCAAAGCCAAGATATACTGGACTGACCGATTTTACTCCGTCAAAGCTGAGAGCTTGATACAGTCGCCGCTGTGGGAAACTTTTCATGGCAATCAAAGCCGTGGACTGGGAACTGACCAAAAAAACGTCCCCCTGCATATTTTCATGCAAGCTTACGGAGCTTTGAAAAAGGGCATCGCGAAACCCTAACTGCACAAACATCAAAATGTCAGCAAAACCAATACCGGCAAGTGCCACCAGCAGCCGCATTTTTTCACGGGTAAGCTGTAACCAGGCTAGAGGAATTTTTGGCATGATTCTACAAAACTTGTTGGCAAGGGGCTAATGGCTAATTGTTCAAAAGCCATTAGCAAAAATAGCTAAATATGAATTTTGACGGTAACTTTAGAGTTAGTTAAACCGGCAACGCGGCGGCTGGACTCTGCATTTAGGCGAATTTTTACTTCCACCACTCTGGCATCTACATCTGCGGCTGGATCGGTATTTAAAATATCTTTTTTCCCAATTTGCAAGCCAATCTGATTGACCGTTCCTTTGAGTTCATCGGCAAAAGCATTGCCCTCGCTGTTAATCGTCGCTTGCTGCCCTAGCCGCACTTTTCCGATATCACTTTCATAGATTTCTGCGACAGCAACCATCAAATCGGTTTGCCCAATTTCGACGATTCCATTATTACCAATGGTTTCTCCAGGACGGGTATGAACTTTCAAAACTTGACCAGCAACGGGTACGCGGACATAGGCTGATTCCAAGTCGGCTTGCGCTTGTTTGACGGATGCGATCGCGTTCTCAATTTCGGCTTGTGCTGCTTGGACATCGACGGGGCGAATTTCCGCAATTTTTTCTAACGTCGCTTTGGCTTCGTTAATTTGCTGTTCTAAAGTGGCGATTGTCTCTTTAGCAGTGGCTTTGGCTTCGTTAATTTGCTGTTCCAGGGTAGCTACTTTCTGGTTAGCAGTGGCTTGAGTTTCGTTGAGTTGCCGAAGTGCCGTTTCTACTTCTAAGCGCTTGGTGTCAAAGAGAGAAGCTCCAACTGCACCTTGTTGATATAGCTGCTCATAGCGCTCAAACTCCTTTTTCGCATTATCCATCTGGGCAGTCAGGCGGGCAATCTTGGCAACAGACGCATTTTTTTCCCCTTGCAGTTCGGCTTCTAAGCGAGCTACCGTCGCCTGTTGAGTGGCAATTTTCCCGCGTAACTCCTCTTGAGTACGAGCGAGCGCTGCCTTCTGAGCGGTAATTTCCCCGGTTTGCGCTCCAGCCTTAACTTTATTGAGATCGGCTTGGGCGACTTTGACTTGTTGTTTTGCCTTGTCCAAAGCTGCTTGTAAGCGATCGCGATTGTCGAGAATTGCCACCACTTGACCTTTTGTGACCTTATCTCCCTCACCGACCAAAAGTTGATCCACGCGAGCAGCGCCCTGAACCGACATAGGAGCAGAGAGTTTGATCACTTCCCCTTGCGGTTCCAGACGCCCCAAGGCAGTCACAGCAAGCTTAGGAGGCGTACTCGGCTCTACTGCTGGCACCGGCTGCTGAGCAGCCTCTCGCAAGGCATAGAGGTTGTAAACGGTAACGCCGCTGGTTGCTAAAGCACCAGCCACGACAACCGCGATCGCCCACCGCCCTACAGGTTTTACGAATGGTTGATTCTTGGAGCCAGATTCCTGTGCCATAGCCTCTAAGGAAATTATTTTTATTAATTAATCTTAAGAGGTAGGCATCAATCTGGCGAGGGAATCTTACTAGCAGATTAAGCACTCGGTAAGTCAAACAGAACTGTCGTCATATAATGTTCTGCCCACTCCTCGCCAAAAGCTTTTTCTAGCACTCGACGGGTTTTGTCGTTTTGCTGCTGTTGGGTGCAGTAGTTGCGTTGACCCTGCAAAATTTCAGCTTGCTGTTCGGCAGAAACGGGTTTGGCGGCTTTGGCATTAACACAATGAATGTCTAAAAACGCCTCGACGCGAGAGAGAAACTGGGTTTCTTCCTCTGGATTACTGGGTCGAATAAAGATGCAGAATTCTGAAAAGATTGCGCCCCAAGCGGGTAGTTCGCGCGGTTGGGAAAATTGAAGGGCTGGTAGCGCCTGAAGTTCAGCGGTATAGTTTGCCGGTAAGGTACGGTCGCTGCTTGTAGGAGAAAGATCTGCGATCGCGGCACTAATCTGTCCCCGTCCCCCGACTAAATCGCAGCCAAACATTGGCAGCGCGTATTCTGGACGCGGAAACATCACGCAATGCAAAATATCCAGCATTGTGCCGACTTTTGCCAATTCCAGGTGCATTTTGCGGAACTGCGGCGACTGGTAGCAGCGATTTTCAATCGTTAGCTTTTCACCTTCTAATCGCCCTTCCACATACCCCAACTCTTCTGGCAGGTGGTAGGGAGAAAGGTCGAGATGGCGGTGCCAAACTGCCTCGATAGTGTCCGCTAAATTGCGAATCAGAGGGTGTTGTTGTTCGCGTAGGGAAGGCTTAGAAGTTTCGAGCATTTTTTTAAAATTTGTTTTCTTTAGCGTACAAGAATCCAGTAATAAAGGCAGGTAGGTTAAGGATATCAGCTTGCCACCCGCGATAACCCAGAGTTATAACAACAGCTAATAGCTAGGGGCAGGCGATAAGTATGAAGGGTGAAGTCTTTGGCGATCGCTACCAAATCGAACAACAGCTTGGAAAAGGCGCTGGAAGACGCACACTCCTAGCGCGTGACCAAAAAACGCAACAATTAGTAATAATCAAACTATTGACTTTTGGCAGTGATTTTGAGTGGGAGGAGCTTAAGTTATTTGAACGGGAAGCGGAAACTTTAAAATCTTTGACACATCCGGCGATTCCGCGCTACCTGGATTATTTTGAGCTAAATTCACCGAACTACAAAGGATTTGCCCTCGTCCAAACCTACGTGGAAGGGAAATCTCTAGAGGAACATCTCAAAGGAGGAAGAACTTTCAGCGAAGCAGATATCAAGCAAATTACCACTGCAATTTTAGAAATTCTCAACTATTTGCATAGTCGTCAACCTCCAGTTATCCACCGAGATATTAAACCCAGCAATATTTTATTAACCAATCGTTCTGGTAATAATGTTGGCGAAGTTTATTTAGTTGATTTTGGGGCGGTGCAGACTCTCGCCGCCAAGGAAGGCGGGACAATTACAGTTGTGGGAACTTATGGTTATATGCCGCCGGAACAATTTGGCGGACGTGCAGTTCCCGCATCCGATATTTACAGTTTAGGCGCAACTTTAATTTATCTGGCAACAGGTCAACATCCTGCTGATTTCCCTCAAACAGATAACTTGCAAATTGAATTTGAAAAAACTGCCAATCTCAGTCCTGTTTTAATCAATTGGTTAAAGCGGATGACACATCCCAGCTTAAATCGACGCTTGGCTTCTGCTAGTGAAGCACTACAAGCATTAAAACAAGAACATCCAACAGCAGATAGCTTTCCTCTAGTTGTCAAGAAACCAACTGGTAGCAAAATTTCACTGACTAAAAATGCAGATTTTATTAAAATTAGTATCCCTCCGAAGGGACTTACTGCTTCTACGATAGGGTTGTGCTTTTTTGCGATCGCTTGGAATTCATTCATCTTCGTGTGGACAAGCTCTGTCCTATTTGCACCACTAGGCTTCAACTTGTTTATGGTGTTGTTTTCACTACCCTTTTGGTTTGCTGGCGTGAGTATGATCTGGCAGATTCTCTTTGCGTTATTTGGACGATCGCAGCTTTATAGCAATCAAAAGCAAATTTCACTGACATGGGAAATATTTGGATTTAAATTCCATCGTCCTCGTCCAGCATTGAGACAGGATATTAACAGGTTGGTATACATCCCGAAACACCATAAAAAAGACTCAGAAGGAAACCGGGTTGATGTTCCAGGCAAAATCATTATTGAGGCAGGATTAAGGCAGTATGAACTTAACGCTGAGAGTGGCGGCATCCATGAAGCGGAACTCGAATGGTTAACCCAAGAACTTAGCGAATGGTTAGAAATACCCATTACAAGAGATTATCTTCCTCCAGCCGCTCGATAGTCTCCTATAGTTGATTGTGGATAGTTCGCAGGAAACGGGTATGTTTGGTTTAGGATGGCCTGAAGTGGGAGTAATCGCGATCGCAGCAATTTTAATTTTCGGTCCCAAGAAGATTCCCGAACTGGGAAGTTCGCTGGGTAAGACTTTACGCGGCTTCAAGGACGGAGTAAGGGGCGTGGACGAGGAACCATCAGATGAAAATCAAGACCTCAAATAACGGGTAGGGACACGGCATTGCCGTGTCCCTACAAATACATAACTGATGAGCGTTTAAAGGGTCTGGGCTACAGACGCCTTCAAGCTATTTTGATTTTCTATCGACGGTGCAACCGGCTGATGTCCGTTTTCCCCTTGAGGACGACGCGCCTCAATTAAGCTAATCGCACGGGTGACGCTTTCCGGCAAAATGACCACCAAACTGCCTTCTGGTGCTTGCCCCAGCGCCGTATTTATGGCGGTCGTCTCATCCAGAATGGTTTCATAGCGGGAATCTGGCTTTTCTTGCTGAATTCCCTGAGAGATTAAGGCAGCTGCCTCACCGCGAGGTCGCCCCCGCGTATCATCATCTTCCTTGATGATGATGCGGTCAAACATATTAGCCGAGAGTATGCCCAGAGTAACGAAATCTTCGTCGCGGCGATCGCCAGGGCCACCCACCACACCAATTCTCTCACCAGGCCAGTTGCGGACAAAACCACCTAACGCCTCATAGCTGGCTGCATTGTGAGCATAATCGATCAGAGCATTATATTTGCCCATCTCGAACATATTCATCCGTCCTGGTGTCTGAGCGGTTGAAGCGCGGAACGTATTTAAGCCCTGACGAATTTCCTCAATCTTCACCCCTTCCGCAAAAGCCGCCAAACTCGCCGCTAGCGCGTTGGCAATCTGAAAAGGTGCCCGTGCCCCCATCGTCAGCGGCACATTCACCGCTTGTTCAATCCGTAGTACCCAATCTCCCTTCAAAATCGACAAATAGCCATTTTCATAAGCCGCTGCCAAACCGCCCCGACGGGTATGTTCTCGCACCAGCTCATTTTCTGGATTCATGGTGAAATAAGCCACTTGTCCCTGCACCCGCCGCGCCATCGCTGCTACCAAGGGATCGTCGGCGTTCAGGACGGCATAGCCTTCTGGCATCACCGCTTCCACCACGACGCTCTTGAGATGAGCCATATCTTCGATCGTTTCAATATCCCCAATTCCCAGGTGGTCGGCAGCCACGTTTAAGACGACACCCACATCAGAGGCACTGAAAGCTAAACCAGAGCGGAGAATCCCCCCCCGCGCGGTTTCTAGCACCGCCACTTCTACCGTGGGATCGGAAAGAATCAGCTGGGCACTTTGAGGGCCGGTGTTATCCCCCGGTTCCACCATATAATCCCCAATGTAAGTGCCATCGGTGGTAGTGTAGCCAATCGTTTTCCCCGTCTGCTTGAAGATGTGGGCAATTAGACGAGTCGTTGTTGTTTTACCGTTGGTGCCAGTAATGGAAATGATGGGAACGCGAGTGGGCGCTCCAGGCGGAAAGAGCATATCTAGCACTGGGGCAGCTACATTTCGCGGCAAACCCTGGCTGGGACAAACGTGCATCCGGAATCCAGGGGCGGCGTTCACCTCAACAATCACCCCATCCATTTCTCGCAAGGGTTTGCTGATATCGGATGTCACCACATCAATTCCAGCAATATCCAACCCGATAATCTTGGCGACTCGTTCGCAAAGCCAGATATTTTCGGGATGAATTTCGTCAGTCCGGTCAACAGCAATCCCGCCAGTGCTGAGGTTGGCGGTTGCCCGCAGATAACAAATCTCTCCGGCAGGTAGCACGGTCTCTAGGGTATACCCCTGCCGTTGCAATAGCGTGAAGGTGGTGCGATCTACTTCAATTTTGGTGAGGATGTTATCGTGCCCTTCACCCCGATGGGGATCGCTATTGGTTAGCTCAATCAATTGCTCGATGCTGGATGTGCCATCTCCTACCACATGGGCGGGGACTCGTTCCGCAACTGCCACCAATTTGCCGTTGACCACCAATACTCGGTGGTCGCTTCCAGTATAGTAGCGTTCAACAATCACCGAGCGAGTTTTAGAAGCGCTCTTGGCAGCATCATAGGCTTCTTCTGCTTGTTGGAAGTCGGTGATATTGATAGTAATGCCCCGTCCGTGGTTGCCGTCGAGGGGCTTGAGGACGATTGGGTATCCCCCCACCTCTTGAATGGCGTCTTCAAGTTCGTCCAGGTAGTGAATTACCGTGCCGCGCGGAACCGGCACCCCGGCTTGGCGCAACATTTTTTTGGTGCCTTCTTTGTCGGAGGCAAGTTCGACACCCAAAATGCTAGAGTGGTTGCTCAAAGTTGCCTGCATCCGCTTCTGGTAGACGCCATACCCTATCTGAATCATGGCGCGAACGCTTAAAGGCATCCAGGGAATTCCCCGCGCTTCGGCTTCTTTGACAATGGTTTCGGTGCTGGGACCGAGGGCAGCAGCCCGTGCGAAATCCCTCAGGTCTTTAAGATCCTGTGCTAACTCCTGGGCGGAGTAGGTGCCGGTGTCTACAATACTCTGACAAAGGCGCACGGCGGCTCTGGAGGCATAGCGACCGGCTTGTTCATCGTGGTACTCAATGACCACCTGGTAAATGCCTGGGGTGGCTGTTTCGCGGGTACGACCAAAGCCAGCTGGCATCCCAGCGAGTTCCTGGAGTTCTAGGGCAACGTGTTCGATGATGTGTCCCATCATCGTGCCTTCTTTGACTCGGCTCAAGAAACCACCTCGACAGCCAGGGGAACAGAAGTGTTCTTCCAGACTTGGTAGCACCTGAATTAATCCCTCGTAGAAGCCAGGAATCTGATTGGATGGCTTTTCTGCAAGTTCTTCTAAATCTAGGCGCATGACGACCAATTTTTGCCGTCGAATACTCCAGTAGTTGGGACCCCGTAATGTCTGGATTTTTAAAATTCTCATGGCTACTTTTGCGGGTGATTCAGAGGATGTGGGCTGTCGAATCGCGGGTAGGGACGAAGATGCAAGCGATTTCACATCTGCTGCTTTTAAGAGAAAACTTTGCCAGAAAGGCTTCGCCCTTACTGAATCCGCTGCTACTTTAAGCAATTCCCTAGTTTCCAGCTTTAAAAAGTCACTAGACTGTTCTCCACGAACAGTTTTTTGCCAAAAAGGCAATCATGACAAGTTTTAAATTTGGAATTGAAGTACCGCTAGTAATATTCACTCATCAGCCATCGGGTAGCAGGATGACTCGCTGGTGTAAATGGTAGCGATCGCCATAACTAAGAATATGCAACCGTAGATTGAAAATACTAATCGGATCGGTTGCTCCCACTAAAGATTGATTGGTGTGAGATATCTCCCCAGGATCGACGATAGACACGGTGCCTTTACCGACTACCTGTAAAAGACCATCCGCTTCCACTAAGGCGCAGGTATCTTCGTCAATCCCGATCCCTAATTTGTCTGGATGAGCCGAAATCGCACTAATTAGACGCGCCATGCGATTGCGATTGTGAAAGTGTTGATCTACGATCACATCCGGTAAAATCCCTAACCCTAGCGTCATATCAACTAGGGAACGATTGGGAGACTCGCCGCTACCGCCTCCCGCAATCATATGATGTCCCATCACCGCCGCTCCTGCACTGGTTCCTGCCAGCGTAATCTCTCCCAGTTGCGCGCGGTATCGGACTCTTTCCATAAATGGCGTCTCGCCAAGCAGTCCACAGAGTCGCAGTTGATCGCCTCCAGTCATGAAAACCCCTGTACACTCTTCAATGTACTCCTGCATCAAGGGATCGTAACTCTGCTCCCGTTCGCGGATATCTAATACTTTCACTACTTTCGCACCCATTTCTTGAAAGATGGTGAGGTAGCGATCGCCAATCACCGCAGGTTCTCTGGATGCTGACGGAATAATCGCAATGCAGGCATCAGTCGAGCCAGCACGATTAAAAAAGGTTTGTAATATCTCTCGTCCGTGAACTTTGTCTTCCGCACCGCCGATCACCATGATGGCGGTTTTCGTTGATTGGGGCATCCTCTGTACTAAGGATTGAGGTTCTAACTGCAGCATCATGTTGCTCTTGAGCATAGGGTGATATCGAATACTATCGTTCTGCCAGTTGATAGGAATGCCAATTTATCCTGATGCATGGTTCTTGCTCAACTCTCTCTAACCCCCTTGCTCACCAGGACAATCCCTACTTTCACGCTTGTCAATCGTCTCAATTTCCTTATCAATCTTTACTGGCAGGCGTTCCATCAACATCACCAAACAATTTAATTGTTTTTCTAGGTTGTTGAGTAACAAACGTTACAGATCGCCCCTAGTTTGTCGCTTTTGGGCTTAATCCTATATGCATAATGCCAGATCGAGTCAACTTTTTTTATAAAATATTTAACATTATCTTGCGATTAGGGATACCGGGTAGTGGGTAATCGGTAGGAATTCGTAGGGAATGGGTAAAATCAACCTACTACTTAACTATCACCGACTTCTGCTGTGCGATTTGATATTGTTACTCTTTTTCCAGATTTTTTCTCCTCTCCTCTGAGTTCGGGACTGTTAGGGAAAGCTTTAGCCAAACAGATTGCTTCCGTGCATCTGATCGATCCCCGTAACTTTGCCACCGATAAACACCGCCGCGTGGATGATGAGCCTTACGGCGGCGGAGTAGGGATGTTGATGAAGCCAGAGCCGATATTTGGTGCTGTGGAGTCACTGCCAGTTCTAGCCAGACGCGAGACGATCCTGATGACGCCGCAGGGAGAACCGATGAAGCAACCGCTGTTTCGAGAATTGGCAGCCAATTATGACCAATTGGTAATTATTTGCGGTCATTATGAAGGTGTCGATGAGCGGGTGCTGAATTTGGTGACACGGGAGGTATCTTTAGGGGATTTTGTCTTGACTTGTGGAGAAATCCCGGCGCTGGCACTACTCAACGGCACCATTCGCCTACTACCGGGAACGGTGGGGAAGGAAGAGTCTTTAAAAGCAGAAAGTTTCGAGGCGGGGTTGTTAGATTATCCTCAATACACCCGTCCTGCTGACTTTCGCGGGTGGAAGGTGCCGGATGTTTTACTATCGGGGAATCATGCGGAGATTGAACGCTGGCGGCGAGACAGACAAATCGAGAGAACGCGCGATCGCCGTCCCGATTTATTTGCTGCTTGGTTGCAAGATTCCAGTTCTAACCAAAAACCAAAAACCATGAATCAGAATGAGCTTGAAAATGATATCGTCACCGTTAGCACACTACAGATAGCGCTAACAGCCCAAGCTGGTACGATTCAATCAAAATTGTCTGAATTAAGTCTTACGGCTAATACTCAAACCCAGGAAGGGTTGATGCAGCTACTACAAGCATCTGTGCAAGCACTGCTAGAAAATTCCGAATGCTGGACTCATGTGTTGGGGAGTTCACAGACAGTTTCTAGTCGGGAGGAAGCTGAAACAGTCTTCAACAAACTTTCGTTACAAGAACGTAGCAAATTTACGGCTGAAACCCTCTCTAACGTAGATGGCAAAGTTACCCAGCAACAAGTTGAACTCGATCCAGATGAAGAACAACCTGCATACATCGTCGTAACATTGCTAATCGGCACGGCTGACGATCAGCCGTTATTTGAAAACCTCAATTCTGCACATACTGTAAAGCTTGCTTTAGAGAAAGTTACAGCCATCAGCCTCGACTATCTAATGGTGTTTGAACTACTCTGGAGTCCTCAGGTAGAAACTGATGCACTTACTCAAGAGGAACTTTTGAGCGAGTACCGTGACCTGGTAGAGATCGCTTAATCTCAAGTTTTACAACTGACTGCTTGCAGGCTAAAAAGCTTAAATTATGGAGAAAATCAGCCGGGTTTAGTCTGTTCCAAATTATGATTTTCTCAGGTTGAAGTGGAGTCGTCCCGGTGTTAAAAAAGCTTTTCAAATATGTACTGGTAGGTGTAGTGCTGGTGCTGGGCTACCACGCGATCGCTTCTGCCATTAGTGCGGCATCGACTCGTCAGCCTGTGTGGTCAGTAAACCTACACGCTAGTACGGCACCAATCGCAACAGAGAACCGATTGCTGGTGCCAACGGGGAATACAAAGCCCTCAGCACTTCAATCACTCGATCCGGCAACCGGGAAGGTGCAATGGCGGAGCCAGCAGCCGATTGGCAGGGTGTTTGCTATAGAGGGTAATACTATCTATGCCAGCGATTTCGGGCTACTGCCACTAGTTGACGATCCCAAAAACCTGGTGACGCTTGATGCCAACACAGGCAAGACAAAAGCAGTATTGCCACTTGACAATTCAGACTTTGCGGGAATGATTGGAGTATCTCAGGGAGCCTTCATTCTCAACAGCTATGTCAGACAGGGAGTAGAGAGCGATCGCAACGAAATTTCTGCCCGTACTCCAGATAAACTGCTCTGGAAGTTTGTCACCCCCAAAGACAGTATGGTTTCTACCTTTGAGAGTGTGGACTCCAAATCGCCTGTGGTTCAAAATGGGGTAGTGTTTTTGCCCATCTTAGTTAATCCCAGTACACCCCAAAGAGGATACCAACTCACCGGATTGGATGCCGCTACAGGCAAAGTCCTCTGGACTTGGAACACCTCAGCTGAGCTAACGGATGTCACAGTTTTAGGAGACACTGTATATCCGGCAGTGTATAGCAAAGACCGTACAGGAAAGGAACCTGGTTGGGTCAAGGCACTCGATTTAAAAACGGGCAAGGAACGCTGGACTCATACGATGCGGGGCGGTGAAGCCAAGCTAGCGAGCGATCGCGAAGTCTTCATTTGGGATGGTGATGCCAAGACGAGTACGCGATTTGTCGTTTTGGATCGGCAGACTGGGGCTATGCTTCGGCAATTTACCTTATCTCGCCAGGATCGGCAAGAACCCAGACCCATCGCTCTGGCAGACAATATTATTTACACGGCTGATATGGAAATCGAAGGTGTCAGCGCTCTTGGTTTCTATGGTTCAGCAAAGAACCATAGTCGGGTGAATGCCTTCGATGCCACAAGCGGACAGGTGCTTTGGCACACCCCGACACTCCGTGAAAGCCATATTTATCGATTTGTTCTGAATGGCGATCGCTTGTTCTTAAGCAGTAACGGGCTAGAAAACAATGTCCAGAGTGTTGTGCAGTCCTTTTCTACTCGCTAGAACCGCTGACGCAAACTCCAGACCAGAAACCCGCCTGAGATCGCAGCGTAAAGCACAACGCTGACAGATGCGATCGCCCAAAAGAATGGATTCCAAGCACTCTGGCTGACATCAATCCCCATCGGGCCGACAAACCTTTGCAGCACATCGATACCAATACTACTTGCGATCGCGCCAACACCACTGATTAGCACCCACCAACCTGCTTGCGGCACTTTTGTTCTCAGCACCAGCCACTGTGCTACCCCCAGCAAGATGCCGTAGATACCATCAAACAAAAACTGAGGCAGCACGGACATCGTGGGCATCATGCCACCTATCAAGCCGGAAGCTGGGGGCATAAGAGTCACTGCCCATAGCCCGTTGATTACCGCTAGGGCGATCGCACTTCCCAAACTGGTTGCCAGCACCCAGGAGCGAATAGATGGGAGCCACTGCCTTAAAACCAGCCATTGAGCAGTTCCACCTAAAGCACCGCCGATCAATCTAAATACGATGAGGATTAACAAAAGGCTAGTGCTACCCCCAGTGAATCCTCCCCCTGTCGCTGATGCAACCACTCCGGCAACTCCGTCCACAATGATTTGCAGCAGTTTAGCCACGACACAGGCAACTAACCATTGCCACAAAAGTTTCTTCCATGCCAAAGATTTGTCTATCGTCACGCTCAATCACTCTTTAAGTCATTTATTCTGTCAAATGTGGCTTATTTTAAGGGCAGATTATTGACCACAAAACCCCATTTGCCGTCCTGATAAACAGCTGCCAGCCCTTCAGAAAACTTCGTCGCCACATCAAATTGAGGGGTAATCATAAACTTGCCAGTTTTATCAATAAAACCCCATTTACCACCCTGAGCAGCCGGTGCCAGCCCCTGAACAAATTGGTCTGTCTCTTCAAACTGCGGTGAAATAAGGATTTTCCCTGTTTTATCGATGTAACCCCATTTACCCGCCTGATTGATGGCTGCCAGTCCTTCAGAGAAATTTATCGCTTGGTCAAACTGAGGAGAGATAATCATCTTTCCTGCTTTATCAACATAGCCCCATTTTCCCTGTTTTTGGATAGCAGCTAATCCTTCAGAAAAAGGAGTACAGTCATTAAACTGGAGTGGGATAGCAACCTTACCTTTACTGTCAATATAGCCACATTTCTTGACTTGTCTGACGGCTGCTAAACCCTGAGAATATGCGACTGTCGCGTCAAATTTGGGTGGAACAATAAACTTGCCAGTTTTATTAATAAAGCCCCATTTCTTGCCCTGCTGAACCTCTGCCAATCCCTCAGAAAAAGGCATAGCGGGTAAAATCTGGGAATCAAACTGAGGAGGAATGATAAACTTGCCAGTTTTGTCAATGTAGCCAGTTTTGCCACCCTGCCGGACGGCTGCCAGCCCTTCGGAAAATCCACTACAACGCTCAAACTGTAACGGGATGGCAACTTTACCTGTTTTACTGAGATAGCCACATTTGCCAGTAAAACCGCCCAGTTGCACATCTACCAGTCCCTGAGAAAACGAGCCAACAATATCAGGTGCTTCCTCTCCTTCGCCATTGTCAGGTCCAACCCTAAATTTGAGAGGAATGATGAACTTACCAGTTTTGTCGATAAAGCCTTTTTTGCCCTCTTTTTCAACCTTAGCCAGCCCATCAGAAAATGGGTAGACATCATCAAACTGAGGAGCGATCGCCAGATTCAGAGTTGCTTTGGTTGCAAACATCTGCTCATCTGTTACATCGGCGGAAGCTTCTTGAGCTTGAGGATAGAGACTTATGGACAGGAGCAAGAATCCACTAAATAGGACAGTTCCACTTAAGGGATGTATAGATGTTTTGTTCACAAGCAAAATCTCTCAACGTTGCAGATGATGGATTGAAGAATCATCGTTGTTTTTTACCTTGAGTAGATGCTAATTGTTTCTCTGCCTGTTGCAGACTCTGGCGCGCATCTGCATCATTTGGATTGAATTTTAGGGCTTGTTTAAAAGCTACGATCGCTTCGGGTAACTTTTTCTGTTTCATCAAAGCTATCCCCAAAAGGTAATAGATGTCACCATTTTTATCTTTCTTTTTAGATTTCCATTCAATCCCTTTACGGTAAGTAGCAACTGCCTCATCTAATTTGTTTTGTTTAACTAGAACCTGTCCCAACCCTTGATAAGCATCTGTAAAGGAAGGATAGAGTTCAATCGCTTTGCGGTAAGCCGCGCTCGCCTCATCTAATCGGTTTTGCTCAGCCAGTATCCACCCCAGCCCTTCGTAAGGTGGATGGTAATTAGGTACAACCTGAATAGACTTTTGGTAGGCAGCAATCGCTTCTTCTGGTTTTTTCTGTATAGCCAAAGCATCCCCTAAGCGCAGGTATGTCAGGTTAGCCTTTGGGTCTAACTCAATCGATTGGCGATAAGCTGCTACTGCCTCATTTGTTTTTTCTTGTGCCAGCAAGGAGTTACCTAAGTGGTAGTATGCATCGTCATTCTTCGGTTCTAGTTCAAGCGTTTTGCGAAAACTTGCCTCTGCTGCGACCCATTGACGTTCGTAAGTGAGAGCAAGCCCCAACCATAGATGGTTCTTAGCTTTTGTAGGTTGCTGTTCGGTGGCTTTGCGACAAGGTGCGATCGCTTTTGCACTTTCTCCTTGTTCCACTAACGCAAAACACAGACCAAAGTGGGCATCAACCAACGTTGGGTCAAGTTGTAGAGCTTTGTTATAAGCTAATACAGCTTCGCTGAGCATCTTCGGTTTGGTGAATAGCCACTCCCATGCCAAAGATTGTTGTTGTAACTGGCTAGCAATCCGAATGCCTTTACCTGAACTTTCCCAGAATGTCATGTAGGCATTGCCAAGGTTAAGAAAGGCTTGAGGATCTGTAGGCATCGCTTGAGTCTTTTGGCGATAGGCAGCAATCTTTTTTTGATCTGCTTGCACCTGCCTCAAGGTCTGGTAGTCTCTGAGAAAAAACCAGCCGTAGTAAGCTCCTACCGCTAGACCCAAACCAAGAATAGAGAAAATAAAAATTTTCCGAGGTTGCTTGATTTTAAAAATCATAATTATTTTTTAATATTTACTGACTCTAATCCGACTATCAGGAAAAGTTCAGGAATTGGTAAGATAATAGGTGAAAATTATTTTTGATGTATAGATTTAATAAATTATTAAGTATTCTTTGATTTCAATGAACTAAACTAAAAAATAATTTATTTTTCCTAAGCGTGAGCTTTTTCTCGACTCAGTGAAAATTTTGCCAGAGGGTTTTATTCACATAAAAAGCTCCGCTTGATTGTAAGTGTCCACTCACCCATAATTCCGATATCTAGCCATTAATCCAGCATTCCGAACCTAAATTAATTCTAAAATCTTCTTTTAATGAATTAATGTGAAGATATCCGTAGATTGACTGCAACCTTATCACCTCGACAATAGCGGCAAGGAAAAGCTAGCGTGGAGGAGAAGAATGGAACTGCGAAAATGCTACGAAACGTAAAACTTCAGTTGCTTTGGGCTACAGTCCTGAGTTTCACGGTAGTCAACAGTGTGAATATTCATCTGCCCATTGGCAATCAAGAAACCGGGCTGAAGATTGGTAATGAAGCCGAGGCTAGAAGTAGTGGTGGACGAAGCGGTGGCGGCTCTTTTCGCTCTTCACCGTCACGTTCTAGTTCCAGCCCCAGTCGCTCCAGTAGCGGTAGTAGCTCCTCTCCCAGATACTCAACACCGTCGCAGCCCAGTAGGGGCAATACAGGTGGAAGAGCAGGCGGCGGCTCTTTTCAAAGAACCACTCCCCCGCCGTCCTCAGTGAGAACTCAACCGACGCGCCCGAACTCGTCTTGGAATGAACCTTACTATAGACAACCGGGAAGCACTGTCATCGTGCCGGTTCCTGTTGCACCGCCGCCCGTCTATACCTATCCCAACAGCGTTCCGCCGAATTATTATCCCAATAACGTTCCGGCGAATCAATCAACCTACCCTCAAACTGCGCCGGGAACTGCAAATTCTGTTCCTGCTCAAGTACCAACCAATTCTGGCTATTCTTCTACCGCTAGTAACTCATCGAGTGACTTTCCTTGGCTTTTCTTATTGATGTTGTTGGCAGTTGGGAGTATTGGGCTTTGGGCTTATTTTATCTTTTTGAAGAAGAAGGGTGGGAGTGCGGCTCAAGAACTAGAGAATGATACGGTTACGGTCAGCAAGATACAGGTGGCATTGCTGGCTCAAGCTCGAAGCATTCAATCTCAGCTGACGGAACTGAGCCTGAATATCGATACCGATACTTCCGAGGGGTTGATGCAGCTGCTACAAGAATCAGCTTTAGCGTTATTGCGATCGCCCGAAAATTGGACTCATGTTCTAGCGAGTTCGCAGACGGTGAAAAGTCGAGAGGACGCCGAGGCAATTTTCAACCAAGTTTCTATACAAGAACGCAGCAAATTTAGTGCGGAAACCCTTACAAATGTGGGTGGTAGAGTCAGACAACAAAAACCCGCGATGCCTGCCTTGGATGATGGCCCAGCAGCTTATATTGTGGTCACGTTGCTCGTCGGAACAGCGGATGACAAGCCGTTATTTGAAGAAATTCGCACCGCTGAAGCTTTGAAGTCAGCTTTAGAGAAAGTAGCGTCCATCTCCCCTGACTACCTGATGGTGTTTGAACTGCTATGGAGTCCCCAAGCGGAAACCGATAGCCTTACCTACGATGAGCTATTAACTGAATACACGGATATGGCGCAGATATAGCCGCAGCGTTTAGTCCTACCGCTTGCAAAAGTCCTTCGATGCCCTCAGACTGTAAGTTTGGGGCTATACAAACAAAGCCTGCCGACCCAGGCTTCAAGCCGAAATAATTTTATAGTCTCGCGTTGCGCGGACTTCGTTTGTGTAGCTGCGGCTTCGAGTCGCCAAGCCAAGTATTTTTGCTGAAATTTTGCTGAAAACGGATAAATGGCTAAGATTCGCATCGGAAACGGTTACGATATTCACCGCTTAGTTACTGGGCGTCCTTTAATTCTGGGAGGAGTGAAGATTGAGCATGAATTAGGATTGCTGGGGCACAGCGATGCCGATGTGCTGACGCACGCAATTATGGATGCGATGCTCGGTGCCCTGAGTTTAGGCGATATTGGTCATTATTTTCCCCCGACAGATCCCCAGTGGGCGGGGGCTGATAGTCTGGAACTGCTCAAGCAGGTGCATCAGCTAATTCGGGAACGAGGTTGGCAAATTGAGAATATTGACTCAGTGGTGGTGGCGGAACGTCCGAAACTCAAGCCCCATATTGAGAAGATGCGCGATCGCTTATCCGATGTCCTAGAATTAAAACCCGACCAAGTAGGCATCAAAGCCACTACGAATGAAAAATTAGACTCAGTTGGGCGCGAAGAGGGAATCGCCGCTTATGCTGTAGCCTTACTGGTAGCTTCCGATTAACTTGGCTCAAACCTATCGAGTCAAAAGGTTGAAAATGTCTAGGATAGGAATGAACGAGAGGCGGATAAGACAGAGACTCTCAACGCGCTGGGAGCATTAAGGCAATGGAAGCTGGAAGATTTGAACTTACTCAGGCTAACAATCACCCTGATATTATCGCCTGCAACCGTGAGGGGCAAACGGTTCTAGTAGTTGAAGTCAAAGCTACTCAACTCAAAGATAGTAAAGCCAAACAATGGGCGATCGAGAAACTAAAATCCTACCTGCAAGCGGCGAACACGAAAATTCCCTTTGCCATGCTGGCTGACCTTAAAAACATTGAGATTTTTCAATGGGACGGGGCTAATTTATCGGAATCCGTTAGCGTACTTAAGACTGTTACAGTGCTTAATCATTACGACCCCGAATTTAGCAGCAAACGGATTTTTTGGAACTATTTGAAGACATTAATTGAGGCTTGGCTGCGCGACTTAGCCTATCACTGGAAGTTGGAAAACCCGCCAGCATCAGAAGAATTGGCAGGCATTGGTTTGTTGCAAGTGCTGGAAGATGGAGATACTTACGCTGAAAGAGACTCTGAAGGTGGCGCTTCTTGGTGATACTTTACGTTTAGACTAATTTCTTACAGATAGGAAAGTGTTCCTCAGCGCCAATGTTAAAGAATTTAATACACCGGAAGTTCAAGCGGCTTTGCATGATGCTAGCGTGGTCTAAGTATTTAACCCGCACACAAGATTTCCTCGGTTGGTTAGCGTCTCAGTAAGTTTTAATTAATACTCGTACAGACAATCATTATGAAATTATCTGCTACTATTCCCCCAATTTTGCATCGTTTGTTAGCTGTCATGCTGGCGATGATAAGCGCGATCGCGCTCCATAGCTGTAGCCTGAATCAATTGAATACAAAAGCCGCTCAGGTGCCGCAGTTGGTGGACAGTATTCTGCAAGATCCCAAAACTTTTAACTATGTTCTGAGTCAAGAATCACCCAACGTTTTTAGCTTAATTTACGAAGGGTTAATTACTGAAAACGGCAATGGTGAACTTGAACCCGCCTTAGCTGAATCTTGGGAAGTCGCCCCAGACAAAAAGCGAATTGTTTTTACCATGCGGGAGGGCTTGAAATGGTCTGATGGTCAACCACTGACCGTTGATGATGTCATCTTTACTTACAATGAACTCTATTTCAACGAAAAGATTCCTACTGATATTAGAGACATTCTAAAGATTGGCAAAGATCGCCTGCTGCCCACTGTCCGTAAACTTGATGAACGACGGGTTGAATTTACAGTTCCAGAACCTTTCGCCCCGTTTTTGCGCTACACCGGACTTGCAATTTTACCTGCTCATGCGCTGCGAGAATCCATTGTCACTACAGATTCAGATGGAAAACCCAAGTTTCTGTCTAGCTGGGGAATCGACACCGATCCCAAAAAAATTATTGTCAATGGAATGTATCAGCTAGAAAACTATCAAACTAGCGAGCGGGTGACATTTCGACGAAATCCCTATTACTGGCGCAAGGATACTCAGGGTAATCAACAGCCATACATCGATCGTATTGTCTGGCAAATTGTCGAAAATACCGACACATCTTTTATCCAATATCGTTCTGGCGGTTTAGATACTCTAGGGATCGCGCCAGAATATTATTCTCTCCTTAAGCAAGAAGAAAACCGGGGAAAATTTAAAATTTACACGGGTGGCCCCGAACTCAGTACGACTTTTTTGGTTTTCAATTTAAATAAAGCCAAAAATTCTCAAAATCAGCCTCTCGTAGACCCCATTAAGTCTCGCTGGTTCAATCAGCTTGAGTTCCGCCAAGCGGTTGCTCACGCCATCGACCGTCAGAAAATGCTGAACAATCTCTATCGAGGGCTGGGAGAACCACAAAACTCACCGATTTATAAGCAAAGTCCTTACTATTTATCCCCAGAGCAAGGTCTCAAAGTCTACGACTATAATCCAGAAAAGGCGAAAGAATTGCTGCGAAAAGCTGGATTTAAATATAACCCACAGGGTCAACTTTTCGATGCAGATGGCAATCGAGTTCGTTTTAGTATGCTGACCAATTCAGGGAATAAGCTGCGGGAGGCTATCGGTGCTCAGATTAAAGAAGACCTTGGCGCAGTTGGGATTCAGGTAGACTTTAATGCGATTAACTTCAATACGTTGATTGAAAAAGTTTATACCCAACGGAAATGGGATAGCTATATTGGCAAAATTGGCGGTGGCGGCATTGAGCCAAATGGTGGGGCAAACACTTGGACAACTAAAGGGGGTTTACACACTTTTAACCTAGGACCGCAAGCTGGAGAACCTCCGCTGAAGGGTTGGGAGGTTGATGACTGGGAATTGGCAATCGAAAACCTTTACATTAAAGGTGCCAGCGAACTTGATGAAAGTAAGCGGCGAGAAATATATGTCGAAAGCCAACGCATTACCCAGGAAAATTTACCCTTTATTTATCTGGTAAATCCGCTTTCAATGGAGGCAGTGCGCGATCGCGTTCAGGGCGTTAAATTCTCTGCCCTTGGTGGAGCCTTCTGGAATCTTTATGAACTCAAAGTCGCAGAAAACAAAAACATTCCGTAAACAAGGCAAAAAACAATTGGGCGCAGGGAAAAGAAAGATTAATTTCCTGCTTCCTCTTTTTCTATCTTTTTGCTTTTTGCTTTTTCCTTTTGCTTTATTTGGCTGTCACCCAACTTTACTCAAAACTCAGGCAACTGAGAAAGTATCCCAGTTGGTGACAGCCACATTAAGCGATCCCAAAACTTTTAATTGGGTACTTAATCAAGAATTTCCCCATGTTTTTCTATTCACTTACGAAGGATTAACGTCTGAAAATAGCGTTACGGGTGAAATTGAGCCTGCATTAGCTGAATCTTGGGAAATATCAGAGGATAAACGGCGAATCGTTTTTACCCTCCGAGAAGGATTGAAATGGTCGGATGGTCAGCCACTGACAGCGGATGATGTTGTCTTCACGTATGAAGATGTGGTTCTTAATAAAGAGATTCTTACCGATGCCAGAGATAGCCTAAAAATTGGCACATCTGGTGCTTTTCCGCAAGTCAGAAAGCTAGATGCACGGCGGGTTGAATTTATTCTGCCAGAACCGTTTGCTCCTTTTTTGCGAACTACAACTGGCTCAAAAAACGATGCGATCGTGATTTTGCCAAAACACGCCCTTGAGGACGCGGTAAAGTCGAAAAACTCAGAGGGAAAACCCAGGTTGATGTCTATCTGGGGAGTGGATACCAATCCAGCGGAAATAATTGTTAATGGCCCTTATAAAATAGAAAGTTACACCACTAGCGAACGGGTCGTATTTCGGCGTAACCCGTATTACTGGCGACGAGATGTACAAGGCAATCAGTTGCCTTACATCGATCGGATCGTGTGGCAAATTACGGAAAATATGGATACTCAGCTGCTTCAGTTCCGCTCTAATGGTTTAGATACGACTGACGGGTGGGGGCGATTGCGTCCAGAAGATTTTCCACTTTTAAAGCAAGAAGAAAAGCGCGGAAAATTTACAGTTTATACAGGTGGACCGCGATCGGGCACGACTTTTATTTCTTTTAATCTAAATAAAGGACGCCGGAACGGACGCCCTTTGATCGATCCAGTTAAATCTCGCTGGTTCAATAATCTATCATTCAGACAAGCGGTTGCTTATGCCATCGATCGGCAAGCGATGATTAACAACACTTTGCGCGGTCTGGGTGAAATGCAAAATTCACCAATTTCTGTACAAAGCTCTTACTATATAACTTCGGCAGAAGGTCTGAAAGTATACGAATATAATCCCGAAAAATCTAAGAAATTACTATTAAGCGCAGGGTTTAAATATAATAATCAAGGTCAGTTGTTAGACGCTGATGGAAATCGGGTGCAGTTTACATTAATAACGAATGCTGAAAATCAAACCCGCGTGTCACTGGGAGCGCAAATTAAGCAAAGTTTGAGCCAAATTGGCATTCAAGTAGATTTTACCCCAATTGCCTTCAACACGCTTGTAGATAAACTCGCAAACACTTTAGATTGGGAATGTTATTTGCTCGGCTTTACCGGGGGCATTGAACCCCATAATGGTGCGAATGTCTGGTTGCCAGATGGCGGATTACACAGCTTCAATCAGGATGCCGTATCGGGGTCAAAGCCGATTCAGGGTCGAGAGGTGGCTGCTTGGGAGGCGGAAATTGGGCGTCTGTACATTAAAGCTGCCCAAGAATTAGATGAGGTCAAGCGCAAAGAAATCTATGCCCAAACTCAACGGATTACGCAGGAATATTTGCCGATGATTTATCTAGTCAACCCGCTGTCAATGTCAGCCGTGCGCGATCGCGTTACCGGCATCAAATACTCTTCTCTTGGCGGTGCCCTCTGGAATGTTTATGAGCTGGAAGTAACCGATTAACGGCAAAATTTACATCGCCAATTCTTGTTTTTGCATTTTCTATCCTTAATTTAAAGTCGTGACTCAACCTGAAGCTTTGCAATCCTTATTAGCAGCGGTTGCCGCTGGTGACGTTAGCCCAGAAGCGGCGTTAGAAAAACTCAAGCATTTTGCCTTTGAACCCGTGGGCGATTTTGCCAAAATTGACCATCACCGCACCTTGCGAACGGGTTTTCCAGAGGTGATTTGGGGACCCGGAAAAACACCCGAACAGATTGCGGGGATTATGGAGGCGATGCGATCGCGCAACCCTGTCGTCATGGCAACGCGGATTGAACCGGCAGTCTATGCCCAGTTGCAGGAAAAAGTGGCAGGTCTCCAATATTACGCTTCGGCGCGAATCTGTGCCATTTCTCCTGCCACCCTAGAACCCCAGTATTCGGGCACCATTGCCATCCTCTGTGCCGGTACTGCCGATTTATCCGTCGCTGAGGAAGCAGCGGTTACAGCAGAACTTTGTGGCTTCCAGGTGAAGCGCCTCTGGGATGTCGGAGTCGCGGGTATCCACCGCCTGTTAAGTAACCGTCACGTCATTGAATCGGCGAATGTGCTAATCGTCGTTGCCGGGATGGAAGGTGCTTTACCCAGCGTCGTCGCTGGTTTGGCTGATTGTCCCGTGATTGCAGTTCCCACCAGTGTCGGCTATGGTGCGAGTTTCGGCGGACTTGCGCCACTCCTGACAATGCTAAACTCTTGTGCAGCAGGGGTGGGCGTAGTGAATATTGATAATGGCTTCGGTGCGGCTATCTTAGCTGGACAAATTTTGAGAACGGCGCACAAACTGAAATCATCTGAGCAGTAGAGTGGTACTGCCCGCTCATGCTATGCGGGCGAGCAAATCACTTATATGCTGTTTAATGATGGAGAGATTTTGATGATATTTTTACCCATCAGAGAAACCCGATGCCTACCTCCAAGACAGAATCAAAGCAACTTCTAGAACGCTTAATTTTTGAAGATGAACGTCCTAAAGACTGGGTACAAGATGTTTGGGGATTGAGTCCCACTTTGGGAGAAAGTGCTGCAAAATTGTTAGAAGTTTTTGAAGCGTTGATTGAGTGCTGTCCTGAAGAGAAGTTAGAAAATTTATTGCAAACTTTATATCAGGACTCGCTTCAGTAATCATTTCAACTAAGAACGCGATCGCACTTTTTTTGAGGTAGAAGCGATCGCATCCTCATGACGATTGCTTCTAGGGAACTTGCGGGCAATTTGCTTAAGAGATTACCCGCCTTACACCAGACCACAGCGCTTGAAACTTAAGCAGCTTGGTTAGATTCATTCAAGGCAGAACGCTTATTCAGCGATAGCATCACGCGCGAAACTCCTGTAAACAGAACGCTGACACCTACTAGCGTTCCAATCAACCAAGGGGCATTGAAGGGCCACTGGAACCAAATCATTGCGCCCAACACTAGCGTAATGATGCCGTCTGTCAATACCCATGTCCAATTCTGTTGCGGACGCACCCGGAATGCCAGGATCAGGTTGAATACACCTTCTGTCAGCAAAAAGCTACCTAGCAACAGAGTCAGCGTCAAGACACCTGTTAAGGGGTAGAAAAATAGCATCACGCCTGTGGCAATGTAGAGGGCGCTCAACAGGAGTTTCCAAATGAAACCGCCTTGCTCGCGAGTTTGAAAGGCATAGACCGCCTTGGTCGCTCCCGCGCTAGCTAGGATCAAAGCAATCCAAGTCTCAGCGACAATTGTCGAGACATTCGGTACAGCGATCGCAACTATCCCCAGAATAATCAAAAGAGCGCCCGTCAAGAGCGATCCATTAATACCTTTGTTCTTGTTGATGTCAGTAGAAACGTCGGTTGTCATACAAATTTTTTTTCTATGCACGAGTGGGCTATATCTTCAGGCTAAGAAATTTCTCATGAACTGGATAGAACCTTAAGGTAGACCACCCCGCCACACCAAGCTCTACCCCCTGATATAGTTTGCGATCGCATTTTTCCATGAATTTGTGGGAGCGATCGCTTATTCTGGCTCCTCTGGTACTTTAGACTTGATGGGAAACCTAGAATAAAAGGTAAAGCTTGTCTGATTCTGCTCTTGGAGGCTGCCGCAATGGTACAAATACCCTCTAAATCCCTCACCTTAGAAGAGTTTTTGAAACTCCCAGAGACCAAGCCTGCCAAAGAGTATATCAATGGTGAGGTGATTCAGAAACCAATGCCTAAAACTCGCCACTCCAGGGTTCAGGGAAAGTTAACGGGTACAATCAATGACGTTGTTGAGGAACAGCGGATTGCCTATGCTTTTCCGGAACTACGGTGTACATTTGGAGGACGGTCAGTTGTTCCTGATATTGCCGTTCTTCGCTGGAACCGAATTGAATTTGATGATGACGGCGAACCTGTAGATGATGTATTAATTGCTCCAGATTGGACGATTGAGATTTTATCTCCAGAACAAAGTTCAAATCGAGTAACGGGTAATATTTTGCACTGTCTCAAGCATGGTTCCCGGCTTGGATGGCTAATCGATCCGAGCGATCGCTCTGTACTAATTTTCCTACCTAACCAACAACCAGAATTATGTCAAGGAAGCGATCGCTTAGCTGTTTTAGACGGCATTGACCTGGAATTGACCGCAGAGCAAATTTTTGACTGGTTAAGAATGAGAAGTTAAACGGTTAGGTTTGTCGTGCGGAAGCGCTCGCACTTATCGAATTTGCCGCTAACTCCATTCAAGACTCACTGCATAACATCGGTATCCACTTGAATATTGTGAGAGTCCGCTGTTTGCCTTCCTTTTCTATGAATTATGAATGTTGACCAGTTATCAAGAAATCAACCTCGGTAATATTACGGTGGTCTAAGAGTTTACATTTAAAATACACTATGTGCAACAAGAATTAACTCAAAAATAAAAATAGTATGAATTCAGAAATAGAGCAGCTCCTGCAATGGATTGCCAATATTGGAATTAAAGGCTTCGGTTTTCTTCCTTCCGCAGAACAAGTAGCACAAAATCACTTAGCAAAAGCTAGTAGTGTAGAAGATGCAATTAACTCTGTAATTGCATGGCGTACTACTTCTGCTGCTGGAACAGGATTTATAACTGGCTTAGGAGGAATTGCTACATTACCATTAAGTATCCCAGCTAGTTTAGCGATATCTTATGCATTAGGAGCAAATACTGCTGCTGCAATTGCAAAACTTCGTGGGTACGATATCAACTCGGATCAAGTAAGGACTATGGTACTGCTATCTTTGATTGGGGAAGCTGGAGAAGAAGTTCTACGTACAGCAGGTATCGCGATAGGAACTAAAGTTGCTAAAAATATAATTAATCAGATTCCTGGAAAAGTTCTAATTGAAATTAACAAAAAAGTTGGATTCCGGTTAATTACAAAAGCTGGAGAGAAGGGAGTGATTAACCTTATGAAATTCGTACCTATAATTGGCGGAATTGTCGGAGCTACTTTTGACGCGGGATTTGTTAATGCTTGTGGGCAAAGTGCCAAGAGAGTATTTTGCTAACATTGGACAGATAACGAGCACGCTTGGGGCTAAATTATTCTGTAATTCCCTTCATTGCCCCTTCTACATTTTCCAACTGTGAAATTTTGAAATACGGCAGTAGTCTATAGAATAGACTCCCATAATCAGTTATTCTAACAGCCAGCCAAATATTTCGCCTACCGTCAAGCGGAGTTCGCTAGCAAATGAAGGGACGGGAAGTTGCTGTTCTGGCTCGTCAAACACCTCTAGTTCTTGCTTGGGTTGATAAACAAATATAGTTTGTTCGTTTGGGTCAATTAGCCAACCCATTTGTGTTTCATATCTGAGAGAATGCAGGATTTTTTTTGTGACTTTCGTAGCACTTTGGTCTGGAGATAAGATTTCAATTATCCAATCAGGAGCTACTTGAAATACATTTGCTACACCGCCATTTTCCTTGCGGGGAATTCTCTCCCAGGTAAATACTGCTACATCTGGTACGATTGACCGTCCACCAAACGTACACCGCAGTTCTGGAAATGCTCGTGCAAGTTTTTGGGGCTTAACAACAGCATTAACAGCAATAATTAGTTCACCTTGGAGCGTACTATGTTCTCCCTGCGGCATTGGCTTTTGAATAATCTGACTATCAACGTACTCGCTGGCGGGTTCAGTTTCTGGTAGAGCCAAAAACTCTTCTAAAGTAAGAGGTTTAGCGGGTGTTTGTACCATTTGAGGTTACTCCCATTTATGCTGAATGCAAATATAGCTACGCAGGGTGAGCCTTACCTACCAAAACCATTGAGACTGATCGTTACCTATCCTCAACTTACCCGCCGTAACCAGCCAAATACGTGCTCAACTGTCAATTCTAATGGGATATCTTGGGGGACAGGCAAGCGATCGCTATCTCTGAGCAATGCCATCCGAGTATCTGACCACAGCACAATAATCACTCGTTCTGTCGGATCGATCAGCCACCCTAATTGAGTTCCTTCTTGCAGGCAAGTTTGAATTTTAGCAATCAATTTAGTGGTGCTTTGATCGGGTGAGAGAATCTCAATCATCCAATCAGGGGCACCTTCAACAGCGATATTCTCAGAAGGGACTCGGTCTTGGTGAATAACGGTAATATCAGGAACAACAGAATTACTACTTAAGATGCAGCGTAGCTCTGGAAAAGCTTCATAGGGTGAATCCGCTTGGTCAATTGCAGCCGTCAGCCGTTTCTGCAAGATGCTGTGGAAAGCTGTGGGCATAGATTTTTGATTGATTTGTCCGTCCATTAACTCCCAAGCTGGCGACTCCTCAATATTCGGCAGCTTCAGGAAGTCTTGCAGTGTGAGCCGTTGGGTAGTGGTAGCCATCAAGATTCGTAAGATTGCTTGTTACTTAGCGGTTAAAGCTAGGGTTGCGATAGGTATTGCCCACCGCAACCTTTGAGACTTATAGATTGAGTTTAACCAAGGCAGCAAGAACTGATGCTCAAAAGCGATCGCGTAACTTATGCCCCACAAGCGCGGCTTCTCTTGCCTACACTTTAAATTTCTCGGTAATCCGTTTCATCGCCTCATTCACATTTTCCCGGCTATTAAATGCCGATATGCGGAAGTATCCCTCACCCGCAGCACCGAAACCAGAACCAGGAGTTCCGACAACATTGCAGGTTTGCAGCAACTTATCGAAGAAATCCCAACTAGATAAACCATTTGGCGTTTTCACCCAGACGTAAGGTGCATTAACGCCGCCATACACCGCTAATCCAGCCGCTGTCAGTTGTTCGCGGATAATTTTGGCGTTTTCCATGTAGAAGCTAACTAGAGCCTTAGTTTGCGCTTGTCCTTCCTCAGAATAAACCGCCTCTGCACCGCGTTGCACGATGTAGGACACGCCATTAAACTTGGTAGACTGGCGGCGGTTCCACAGCTTCCACAGTTCCACATCGGAACCATCGGCGGCTTTGGCTTTAAGCGTTTTCGGCACAACCGTCAACGCACAGCGGGTTCCGGTAAAGCCTGCATTTTTGGAAAACGAGCGAAACTCGATCGCACAATCTCTTGCACCTTCAATTTCGTAAATTGAATGGGGAAGCTCTGGATCGGTTATAAATGCTTCGTAAGCCGCATCGAAGAAAATGATCGAGCCATGAGCTTTCGCATAGTTCACCCATGCTTTCAGGTGTTCCTTGGTGGCGGTTGCTCCCGTAGGATTATTGGGGAAGCAGAGATAAATTAAGTCAACTTTCTGCGAAGGAATCTCAGCGGTGAAGTTGTTCTCTGCGGTGATGGGTATATACACCAAGCCGCCAAACTCGCCTTTATCGTTAGCAGCGCCAGTGTGTCCCGCCATTACGTTGGTGTCTACATAGACTGGATAAACCGGATCGGTGACAGCGATCGCGTTATTGTCGCCAAAGATATCGAGAATATTACCCGTGTCGCACTTAGAACCGTCGGAAATGAAGATTTCCGAAGCATCAACGTCACATCCCCGCGCCTGGAAGTCATGCGCCGCAATTTTCTCCCGCAACCAAGCATAACCCTGTTCTGGGCCATAGCCTTTGAAGGAACCGCGATCGCCCATATCTTCAACGGCTTTAATCATCGCCGTGCGACACGCTTCCGGTAGGGGTTCGGTGACATCGCCAATCCCCAGCCGTATAATTTTTGCGTCAGGATTAGCCTCTGCAAAGGCATTTACCCGTCGTGCAATTTCGGGAAACAGGTAGCCAGCTTTGAGTTTGAGGTAGTTATCGTTAATCGTTGCCATGTTGAATCGCCACGAACGCCGTAAAATAGCTTACTGCCAATCGTCGCGTTACGATTCCACGGTTAATCCTGTTAAGTGAACAAAGATTATAGATTGGGTCAGTGCCCTAGCGTGACTCCCCAACTACAGACAGCCAACTAGGATAAGCAAAAGAATCCTTAGCTTGTAACTTTGGACCTGGGTAAGTTTTGAACACCTGGCTGGCTACCGCTTGAAGATTATCCATCAACTTGTTATCTTCGCCTGTAGCTTCAAAAGCCAGACTCCACGAATCCTTGCCATTAATCTTTAGTTGAGTGAGTTCAACAGCACAGTCTTGGTAAACACGCTGCGATCGCTCCTTTTTCACACTCATCCACGACTCTTTTCCCGCCACCTCTGCGGGAATAAAGCATTTTGAGGTGGGATCTTCACACGTCCACTTCGCCCATTTCTCTGCTTTCCCCTGCACCAAATCCCCAAAACGCAGCACTTCTAATTCGGCTTGACGCCACTTGATTTCCAGCTTTCCTTGCCGCAGTTTGATACCCAGGTAATCACAGTTAGGTAAGTATAAATACCAGTCTTCTCTGTTTTCTGGTGACTTTATCTGTCCACCGAGACTATCTTGATTGAACCACCGTTCAATCTCTGTGGGGATTTCGCCGCGCTCAAACCAGCGCATTTCCATCGTGATTAGCATCAGCTTGTCTTATCCAAAACGTTTAGTTGCCTACTTTGAGGCTCTGCGAACAAGAAGAAATTTATTGCCATATTGATTGTAGGGAGCGGCAACAATTTCATAAAACTATAGCAATTTTAAATAGTTCCTAAAGGCGAGATCCCTGACTTCTTGGAGAAGTCGCGGATCTGAACCGCTGGGATCTCAAAAATCAAATAGGACTGCTATAGAGATGAAAGCTGTAATTTTTTTGAAATTATAGAATAATTTAAGAATGAACTTAATGCATTAAATCAATGCTTGCTTTACATTTTAATCCAAGGTAAGAGTTGATTGAGAAAGGTTTCTATTATTCAAAATAAAGCAAGCACAGCCTCTATACTGATTTATCGGCAAATCTAGGATCGCCACCTAGACTCTAGGTAAACTGGCTAAGGCAGGAAACAAGGTTAGTTAGTGTGGGTCAAGGGCGTCGGGTTAAAATTGAGTAAAAGTGATTTAAATGATGTTATTAAGTGTTTTAGAGCAGGCTACTATTGCGGCACAGCAAAAAAACTGGTCATTATTAAACCAATGCTTGCAGCAACTGCCACTTAACAAAGCAGAGGGAAGGCAGGGAGAGTCGTTAACAGGAGAAGATTCTAACTCGCTTTACTTAGAGCAATTATTGAACCTGGCTTTAGATGTACTTGATGCAGGGGATTTTCAGGAACGGTGGGAAGTGGCGAAGGTGTTACCCAAATTAGGGGAAGGCGCGATCGCTCCTTTGATTTCCATTCTGAAAGACGAAGACGCCGACTTGGAGGAGCGCTGGTTTGCTGGTCGCATTCTGGGAGAATTTGACAATCCTGCCGTCATCACCGCCTTAGTAGAGCTGCTGAGAACATCTGAGGATGAAGAACTTACAGTGGCAGCAGCGGCTGCTTTAGCGCATATCGGCTCTCCGGCTGTGGAGGCTTTGACCGAACTATTAGCAGAGTCAGAGACACGACTGTTAGCCGTGCGATCGCTTGCTCAGATCCGCCGTTCCGAAACGATTGCGCCTCTCCTGAACGTGGTTCAAGATCCCCAATCTGCGATTCGAGCCGCTGCGATTGAAGCACTGGGTAGCTTTCACGACAGCCGGATTCCACCAGTATTGATGGATGCTTTGCAAGATCCCGCCGCGCAAGTGAGAAAAGAAGCGGTAATTGGCTTGGGGATGCGCTCCGATTTACTAGAACAATTGAATCTAGTAACTCAGCTACAACCCCTGCTATTTGACTTTAATTTGGAAGTTTGTCAGCAGAGTGCGATCGCATTAGGACGACTGGGAACAGATGAAGCCGCGGCTGCCTTGTTTCAGGTACTCTCATCCCCGAATACGCCGCTTACCTTGCAAGTAGACATCGTGCGATCGCTCCCCCAAACAGCAGCCGCCTTGGAGTATTTGCAACAAGCCCTTTCTGTTGAGTCTCCGGTGCTATGGCAGGAAATTGTCACCGTTTTAGGGCGAGTGGATTCTCCAAAATTAGTCCCCACCGCCGCTAAAATCCTGGTGACAGCACTTGAATCAGAAAGCTCAACTGCTCAAAATTCCAAGGTTAAACAAGCGGTGGCAATGGCATGGGGACAGCTAGGAGATGCCATTGCGATCAACCAGTTAATTGAACTGTTAGCAGATCCCGATGCGGGGGTAAAACTGCACGCGATCGCTGCTCTCAAAAAATTTCCCATTGCTTACCAGCAATTACAGCAACTCGCTACCACCGAAAATCTCACCCCAGAATTAAAACAAGGAATCGCGATCGCTTTAAAAGAATGGACAGTGAATAGTTAATAGCCACTCGCTATTAACTATTAACACGGAAGCGTTACGGTAAAAGTTGTTCCTAACCCAACTTGGCTATCCACCGCTATCTTGCCTCCGTGTATTTCTACGCATCTTTTGACAATTGCCAGCCCTAAGCCAGTTCCAGGAATTTTGCCAACATTTTTGGCTCGATGAAATGTTTCAAAGAGCCGCGCTAAATCTGCTGGAGGAATGCCAATTCCTTCATCTCTAATTTGGAAAGTTGCCTCTCCGTTCTGGCAAGTCAAGCCAAAATGAACGATGCCACCTTCGGGGGAATATTTAATTGCATTTGATAACAAATTATTCAGGATTTGTCGCAGCAATTTTTCATCCATAGAAACGATTGTCTCAAATTCGTTTTCAGTGACGGTTAAACATTCCAGATTAGAACCTTGAAGAGAGTAATTATCAGTATTTAAATTTTCAAGTTTGAATTGCGTTTGATTACTGACAAAATTTATCTCGTGCTGATTGCTAGCACTCAGTTGGATTTCTTCTACCAAATTACGGCAGAATTCTGTTAGATCGAGGGGGACTGGATTAAATTCTGATTTCCCGGCATCTGCTCTGCCGATTAAAAGCACATCTTCTAACAGGTCGGTCATATTTCTAACGATGTCTTTAATCCGCAGCAAATATTTGCTTTTTTTCTCCTGAGACCATTCATTAGAGCAATGTTCTAACATATGGGCAGAAAGAGAAATTGAGGTCAGCGGATTGCGAAATTCGTGGGAAACCATTGACACAAAGCGAGATTTCAATTCACCCAATTGTCGCTCTTGTTCCAACGCCTTGTGAATTTCTTCTTCTGCTTGCTTGCGAACGGTGATGTTGCGAATAATGCTAGTAACGAGAAATCCTTGCGGGGTTTCGATGTGGCTGAGGCTGACATCTACGGGGAACTCAGTGCCATCCTTGCGTCGGGCAAATAGCTCAAACCCCACTCCCATCGGTGGGACTTGAGGTTCACAACAGGAATCAGTGCGTTCTCGATCGTGTACGCGCCGGATGTAATCGGGTAGCAACATCTCCAGAGTATTGCCAAGCAATTCATCGCGCTCATAGCCAAACATTTTCTCAATTTGAGTGTTAACGAGAACGATGCGATCGCTTGCGCCAACAATCGCGATCGCGTCTGGTGCTGCTTCTAGAAATTGCCGGAATTTTTCTTCGCTTTGTCGGAGTTGGGCTTCTGCTTGCTGATGCTTGACAATTTCCTGTTGCGATCGCTCATTTGTCTCCTTTAACTCAGCATTGCGCTGTTTGAGATCCCACGAGAGTTGTCGCGTCCGCAACAACATCTTCACCCGCGTCTGCAACTCCATCTTCTCGATGGGGATTGTGACTAACTCATCAACACTCTTCCACGGGTGTCGAGTCATCAACCCCACATCCTGACGAGGAACGATCAACAAAAATGGCAGAAAAACTGGTAATTCAGTGGCTTTTCTAGCTTGCACCTCTTCCCAAAACTGCTTTAGAGCCACGCTATCTAAGACGCATAGGTCAAAAGCTGTGTTCAGGATTAAAGACTGAGGGCTAAGCGGTAAGGGTAGAACAGTACCCTGCCCGTGCTGAGTGCTGAGCAGCGCAGCCAGGGTGGGGAAATCCCGTTCCGGCTGAGAACTGAGAAGACGCCAATTTATCCCATTTCTACAGGACTGAGGATTGAGTAAAATTTCTCTGTTGTGTTCCTGCTCCTTAGCTCCTCGGCTCCCCGTCTCTTTTTCGTCAGGTAGCAATACTTCGTGATGCCCAGCAAGCCACTCTGAGAGCAGGCGGCGGTTTTCTTTTTGCTCTACAAGCAACAAAATCCGGCTCATACTTAATCTCTTAGTAGACTGCGAACGATCACTAGGAACTTTTTGACGACTAGCGGTTTAACTAATGTACTTTGCATTCCGTGAGCTAGGTTTTGCTGCTCAATCGCGACACTTTGCTTAGGCAAGAGTATTAGAAAGGGTATTTGCCGATCCCGAATTCGTTCGCAGCGTTTCCAAACACGCCGGTAAAAACCGTCTATGTCCACCAGCGCCAAACCGATTGCTTTTGACTGGCATAGGGCTAGATCGAGTGCCTCTAAAAGGTTAGCACTTTTGACACAATCCCCTTCTTTGCCGAGGAATTGAGCCACAAGTTCCAGGTAGCACGGGTTTCGCTCTGCCGCCAAAATAAACGGTCGCTCCTTCAAATTTCCCCCTTTGTTTTGGGTTCTCTCTAGTGCTATCGTAATTCAGTCATAAGTGCCGTGATATGGCTCACAATGGCTCAATATTCAGTTATTTGGATCTTGAGGTTAGCCTGAAATCGGATAAATTTTGAAGCGATCGCTTCCTTCCTCTTTTGCTACAGATAGCATCTTTTGCGCCTCAGCAATCAAGGCTTGTGGGGTGGAATTTCTCTCAGGAATTAACGTGGCAACCCCTAAACTGATAGTTACTCGGTCGCCAATCGGAGAATTCGCGTAGGAAATGTTTACATCTGCCACATTTAAACGCATTGCCTCTGCCACGACAATCGCCCCAGAGCGATTGGTATCGGGGAGAAGTGTCACAAATTCTTCACCCCCATATCGGGCGACAACGTCTCCACATCTTTTCACAGCAGCACTTAAAGCTTTTGCAACTTCTCTCAGACAATAATCGCCTCGCTGAAGTCCGTAGGTATCCTTAAAAGCTTTAAAAAAATCAAGATTAATCATAATCAACGACAGAAACCTTGCCTCTCTTGCTGCACGTCTCCATTCCCGTTCTAAAATTTCTTCAAAATGCTGGCGATTAGCAATTCCTGTCAGCGCGTCTCTAAAAACTAAGTCATCTACCTTTGGGTTAGACTTCTGTAAATTGGGTGCCGCTTTTAATAGCCGGTTGTCGCGGGCTTTCCCAAGCTCAAATTTAGATCTGTGTTTCAAAATCGAACTAACTCGCGTCAGTAGTTCTGCTTTACCGATGGGTTTGATCCGATGATCGGCAGCGCCAGCGATCAGTGTAAACTGCCAGTCCGTTGAGCCAGACTGGTTAGAAAGCATCAGAATGGGAATTGCCTCGTGCCGCAGCCATTCGCAAATCCGACTGTCTAGACTACAGATATCTACGATAGCGAGACTGATTTGTGCAGAATGTCTCAAAGCTTGCTCAAACTCCTCCAAGCTGTCAGCGGTGAGGATTGGATATCCTTCCTGAATCAAGAATTGTGCGATCAGTTGCAAGTTGTGGTGGTTTCGGCTGGCGACTAGGAGCGATGTTTGTTTCTTCATGCTGATTCATCAGAGAGTGCTAAGGGGTATCTTTTTCATCACTCATTTTGATGCGATGCCGTAGGCGATCGCTTCGCTGAGTATACGATTGGCGTATATCGTATTTATTTCCAAGGGTTTTCCCGTTCATGCTATGGTAAGACCCGCTTGTGCCACCCTGACTAAGCTGCTGTATCAAGCCCTACCAAAACAGTTAAGCAAATCCGCTAAATTCATTTCATCGGCTTTAAATGTAATTTAGGCTACATATCATGCGACTAGAGCAGTTGCAAGCCTTTCTAGCAGTTGCTGAAACCGGCAGTTTTCAGCAAGCGGCGCGAAAGTGTGGGTTCACTCAGTCCACTATTAGCAGGCAAATCCAGTCTCTGGAAACGGATCTCGGTATTTCCCTGTTTCATCGCACGGCTCAGGCAAAGCTAACAGTCGGAGGCGAACGCTTTTTGCCCCGCGCCCGCAAAATTTGTCAAGAGTGGCAACAAGCCACGCAAGAATTAGCAGACTTGTTGGCAGGAAAGCAACCCGAACTCTGTGTAGCGGCGATTCACTCGGTTTGCGCCCAATACTTGCCGTCCGTGTTGCAGCAGTTTTGCCGAGATTACCCGGCGGTGCAGCTGCGGGTAACTTCGCTTGGAAGCGATCGCGCTCTCAAAGTTTTGCGAGACGGAATGGTCGATGTCGCGATCGTGATGAATAACCGCTTTTTAACGGCTAGCCCGGATATGGTGGTCGATGTCTTATACAATGAACGCATCGAAATCTTGATGGCGGCAAATCATCCCCTGACTAAGTACCAACAGGTGCCCTGGTCAGAACTCGTTCACTACCCGCAAGTGGTATTTAAGGATGGGTACGGGATGCAACGCTTGGTACAAGAGCGATTTTTGCGGCAAGGCGCTAATCTTCAGGCGGTGATGGAGTTAAATACGCTTGATGCCTTTCGCGGTGTTGTGCGGCAAGGAGAATTGATTGCCCTTTTGCCCCAGTCAGCTTTGGTAGATGCTCGCCAGGATGCAACGCTGGCGATTCGAGTCATTGATTCCACACCCGCGCCAGGGACGCCAAACTTAGCCGACTCGCTGGCAGATCCCAGCTTGTCTCGTCAGGTAGTGATGGTAACAACGCGCGATCGCTTGCTGATTCCCCCCATTCAGCACTTTTGCCAGATGGTACGCGAGTTAGTCCCGATGCAATTTGCAGGAGCGATTGGCAACACAATAATCTGTTCGGATGCTTCTATACCTGTTAACTAATGGTTAATGGCTATTGCAAAAAATCTTTTGGGAATTAGCCATTCGCAAAAACTGATAACGATTGACTACGACAAAATACTATGAGTAATGAGTTCAGGGAAATTCTGCGAAAAGTGGGTAGTGGCGTCCATACGGGCGAAAATATAAGTCGCTCCGAAGCTGAGGAAGCGACACGGATGATGCTCCTACAGGAAGCAACACCAGCGCAGATTGGAGCATTTATGATCGCCCATCGGATTAAGCGTCCCACCGGCGAAGAATTGGCAGGGATGTTAGACGCTTACGACGCACTAGGGCCAAAACTGCAACCCATCGACTCAGAACGCCCGGTTATCGTTCTGGGGACGCCCTACGATGGGCGATCGCGCACGGCACCCATAACGCCACTGACAGCTTTAATCTTGGCAACCACTGGACAGGCGGTGGTGATGCACGGGGGCGACCGGATGCCTACCAAGGAAGGCTTGCCACTGATTGAGATTTGGCAGGCGTTGGGTGTCAATTGGGCTGAGTTATCCCTCCCTGTCGTCCAGCAGGTGTTTGAGGCAACTCAACTCGGATTTGTTTATTTGCCCAAGCATTTCCCCCAAGCGGCAGGACTGGTTCCCTACCGCGACCAAATTGGCAAACGTCCCCCCTTTGCAACGATGGAGTTAATGTGGTGTCCCTATGCAGGGGAAGCTCACGTTGTGGCAGGGTTTGTCCATCCTCCCACGGAAGGGATGTTTCAAGACTCTTCGGCATTGCGAGGCAACCCCCAGTATTTCACAGCGGTGAAAGGATTAGAAGGTAGCTGCGATTTACCGCGCGATCGCACGGCGATTATTGGAACTTGGCAACCCGGTTCGTCTCCGCAACGCCTCCTGCTTCATCCCCGTGACTACGGCTTTGAGGGAAAGGAAGTTGCCCTAGACTCCGCAACTGAATTGGTACAAGAAATGCAAGCCGTGCTGCAAGGTAACAAGAGCGAACTTATGCAAGCAGCTATCTGGAACGGTGGTTTTTACCTATGGCACTGCGGTCTCGCCCCAGATTTATCATCCGGTTTGACTCAGGCAGAAACTTTATTGGGTAGCGGTCAAGTTGCCCAGAAACTACAGGAGATTAGTCGGGTGATTTCTTCTTTAAGTTCTTCAGTCTTCAGTAGTCGGTAGGAGGAGAATTAGGAAAAAGTTTTGAGTTTTGAGTTTTGAGTTTTGAATTTAAGAACTCTTTTGTCACTCATTCCTCTTTTCCTAAAGTAACAAAAGAGGGATCAAAACTCTGAATTACCAGCAAAAAGTTTTGAATTTTGAATTTAAGAACTTTTTTGTGGCTCAAAACTCTACACTCTCATGACCGATTACTCAACGGCTAAAATCATTCCTTCACGGGCGAGTAATCCATTCGGAAACGCCGACTGGATTTGTCCTTCTACTTGGTCGAGAAAGTCATCGCTGTAGTCTGGTTCGTAGCTAAACATCACCAATTTTTTGACGTTAGCCGCATCAGCGGCTTTAACGCAGGTTTGCCAGAAGGGATTTTCGCAGGGTTGAATCGCAAAGTCACCTGCATGAGAAGACTCACCGTTTGCCCCCAAACCTTGGTCTAGTTCCGGGGAAGTCGCATTGCAAATGAGTAAATCGGCTTCACGGGCTAAGTGCAGCAGATTTTCATCAAGGGCATTCGGATCGTTGTCTGCACCCGTAGCGTAAACAGCCGTGCGTCCCTGCCAGGTAACTCGGTAGCCTATTGTCCGCAGGGAATTGTTGGTTAAACAGGTTTCAATCGTGATATCGTCTACCGCGAGCGTCTCGCCGGGAGTTAGATCGTAGAACTGTAGTTCTGATTGCATCACCTGTATAGGGACTGGAAAATTCGGAGGCGTCATCTGGTCGCTGAGACTTTGTTGAATCGATGCTCCATCAGATCCTGCTGCCCCATAAATATGAAAACAATTGCCCTTAATAAAGGCAGGAACGAAAAAAGGAACGCCTTGAATGCGATCGCTTTGCGAGTCGGTAAAGAATACGTAAGCTTCCACCGGCATTTGACGCAGTAATTGATTACCCAGTAACCGCAAGCCGGTGCCGCCATCAAAAATTAATCGTTTGGAGCCTACCCGCATTTCCACACAGGGAGTATTGCCGCCGTAGCGAAGCGTCTCCTTGCCAGCGGCGGCAATTTTGCCCCGCACACCCCAAAACTGCACCACAAACTCTGCGTCAGCTTGGGTTGACTGACTTGCTGTGGGATTGGAGATTTGAGGATTTGGTGCCGCTGGTTCTTTTGAAGACATATATTCGCTCAAGAAGTTAGCTGCACGCTTAGCAGATCGTCGTAGCGGCGGACTTCTATTAACCGATTTTGCCCGTCTACGAGGACAACTTTAGGTTGATAAGTTTTCAGTTCTTCTGGGCTAAATTGCCCGTAGGTCATGATGATTAAGCGATCGCCCTTCATGCCCAAACGAGCCGCCGCACCATTGAGTTCGACTGCCCCTGAATTTGCCGGTGCCGCGATTGCATAAGTAATCAAGCGCTCTCCATTCGAGACATTCACGACTTGTACCTGTTCATAAGGTAGTATACCTGCGGCATCCAACAGGGTTCTATCAATACTGATACTCCCTACATAGTCAAGATTTGCCCTAGTAAGCGTGCAACTATGAATTTTTGATAGAAGAAGCGATCGCTGCATACAAGAAAGGTAATTAACACCATTGAGAAAGTGCAAGGCGCTGATTGCTTCTCCTGCTATGCCTGCACTTTCCTCATGTTGTATCTATCAGCACTAGGGTTCGGCGCATGAAAAGTTTTCTCAGCTAAAGCTGATTCTAACGTTCTCAAACCACTTCATCCCTCAATTTTTTCCTAGTTCGCTCACCTAGCGCTCGTAGACCTACCCTTTGCTGCCAGCTTTAATACATTGTTCCACCAGCGGCATCACTTTATCGACATCTTGCCAACCCAGAATTTCCGTGACCTTTTTCTCTAAATTCTTGTAGGTCTTGAAAAATTCTGCGATTTCGTCTAGTCGGTGTGGCGCAAGGTCTTTGAGAGATTTGACTTGGGCATAGCGCGGATCTTTGTCGGGAACGCACAGAATTTTTTCGTCCCGATCTCCCCCGTCAATCATCTCTAACATTCCGATAGGTCGCGCTTGAATAACACACCCTGGAAATGTTGGCTCTTCCATTAACACCATGCCATCCAGGGGATCGCCATCATCTGCTAGGGTGTTGGGTACGAAGCCGTAGTCATAGGGGTACTGCACCGAAGAATAAAGCACCCGGTCTAGGGCAAAGGCTTGTAAGTCCTTATCGTACTCGTACTTATTTTTGCTACCAGCGGTAATTTCAACCAGAACGTTAATGAGACCTGGTTTGGGTTGAGCAGGAATGCGTGTTAAATCCAAAACGTTTCTCCAGTTTCTCCAAGCAACACAAAGTATTGGGGGTGCCCTGATGTCAGTTTGAAGGCTGTAGAGGCTTAACGTAGTTACTTTACAGCCGCTACGAATCGCACCCGTTGTTGAAGGAGGAATCAGAATATTCCTCCTTCATCCTTCATCCTTTCAGATAGCCCTTGTGAGCATTCTACGGGAAGAAGGTCAACACAGAATCTTCTGTTTACCCAGATTCCAGGATTACGCGATATCCATTTGTTGTATCTTGAAGGTCAGTCTTCGGGTATCGGGATTGAATAGCTGGTTTGCTGCTGCAAGCTTTGAGCGCCGCTTGGAGAGTAGTGAGCGATCGCAAACACAGGTAAGGTCAAAGTCAACAAAGCAATTGCAGTTCCTAGTAACTCTGCCCACCTTTGCGGAGGAGGTTGGTCAGAAGAGTTAGAGGACTGGCTACTTAATTCCATAAAAAGATAATTGCAAACTCAACACGATCAAATGAAACAGTGAAAAGAGGGGAAATTTTGAACCTCCTCTGTTCTTAATTCTAGCGAGTTCTTCTAAGCTGTCTGTCGTCTATTAAACAATCTCAACCTATAGATAGGTGCTATCAAACACACTGATAGATGTCAACCGTCTTTGGGAATAGAAGATTGAAGCTTAAAAGGAGGAGAAATTTTAGGTTAGTTTAAACATTTAACTTGCAAGTTGTTAACTTGCAAGAATCGGGGCTGAATTCTAGTGCCCGACGAAGCTATGATGCATAAAAGAAGCTCACACCGGAAGATGGAGTGGTAGCCATGTACCTTCCCACTGCCCTTGCCGACGAACTCAAGCTCTACCTAGAGCAACTGGCTGATAAGGGAGAGACACAAGCGCAAACCCTGTTGACTCAAATCGAACAAGTTGCGACTCCTAGCTCAACGCTGACAACGCTAACGGATATAGAGCAAGAAATGTCTTCCACACCTCCAGAAGGGATGGGTTTGAGGTGTTGAACACTGATGCCAACAGCAAGACATTCCAATAGCAAGACGAAGCTTTGTTCCTTTTCCGTCAGTAGTAGGTGGTAACGATTTTTTCCCTATCCGCTACTCACTCCCCCATTATCGATTCTGATGTCTCAGCCTCCTCCCAAACCTCCTATAAGATCGACGGACGCCAAGTCAGCTAGAATTAAGCGCCTGCGATCGCTTACTTATATTCTGGATAATGCAATCGCGATTCCGGGAACTTCCTACCGCGTGGGCATCGATCCTCTACTTGGACTGCTCCCTGGAGGCGGGGATATACTAGGAAGTGCCTTGTCAGGCTATATCGTGCTGGAGGCAGCGCTGCTGGGTCTACCACGAGAAGCTTTGGTGCGGATGGTGCTAAATATTATTTTTGAGACTTTAGTTGGCACTGTGCCGGTGTTGGGGGATTTCTTTGACGCTACCTGGAAAGCGAATGCTAAAAACATGATGCTTCTAGAAGCTCATCTCGCTTCTCCTCGGCAGAGTCAAAAAGCAGATTGGTGGTTTATCATTCTGCTGTTGGGTGGGTTGATGCTCTTTGTGATTTGCATTGCTGCTTTCAGTCTTTTTATCCTGAATCTGCTGTGGCAAACGATAACTAAATAAAAATTAAAAATTAAAAACTTTAATTCGTTTCTCCTTTCCAATCTGAATATTTTTAATTCCTTGCAAGCAAAGTTTATTGGCTAACCCTTGAATTCGATTCTCAAGGGAATTGTACAACAGATGAGTAAGAAAGACTGGTGGGAAGCCACATTTCCAAACGGGCGTCAAACGATAACCATTTCTGATGCTAACGGGAATCCTGTAAAAATTGCTTATGGCGAAAAAGGTACAGGTAAACCGCTATTTTTAGTGCATGGAATGGCGAGCTGGAGCTACAATTGGCGTTACGCGATTGAGCCATTGTCACAACATTTTCGCGTTATCTGTTTCGATGCGAAAGGACACGGTTTTTCCGAGATGCCATCACACCCGGAAATACTCGGTCATCAATCGCTCGAACTAGAGCAGATCGTGCGAGCGTTATGCGATGAACCGGCTGTTGTGGTAGCCCTATCTTTGGGGGCATTAGTGACCCTCGCCACCGCCCAAGCGCATCCAGATTTGTTCGATCGATTAGTTGTAATTAATGTACCGATTTTCCTCAAACGATTGCCATTTTGGGGGATGCAGTTATTAGCAGATTTGCCGTTAGATTTAGTTAAGATAGCGGATCATCTGCGCGTGACTCAACTGTTTGCACCGCTACTGTGGCAAATTGTAGCCTTCGGGCGTCGGGAAGTTGTAGTGGATTGGACACGAATTACACCCGAAGAAGTTTACTGGATTACTTATCCGTATGTTGAATTTCCGAATGCTTTGACAAAAACTGCCGAGGATTTACAACACGCGGCGCAAGAAATACAGCGTTTGGTAAAGAATGAACCGAATTTAATTCGTAACGTACAAGATAACCTGAGTGCGATCGCGTGTCCGACTCTAATTCTCTGGGGCGATCAAGATCAATGGTTCCCAGTTGCTGATGGCAAAAAACTTCATGCCTGTATGCCCAGCTCTAAGTTTAAGATTATCCCCAACTGCGGTCATGATGCGGCGGGAAGTCACGCAGATGCGATCGCGTCCGAGATTCTTGAGTTTATGCGCGATACAGATTTTCTAAATTCAGAATCTTTGTATCGTTTTTAGCAGTAAAGTTACCCTAAGTGTTGTCCATTTAATTCCAAACTCCACTAGGTGCAGGGAAATCCCGCACCTACTAGCTTATATAAACAAAGTCCGCGCCGTCGCCAAAGGCAAGCGATGAGAGAGATGTGTCGCCGTATTGTTAGGTTGCGATCGCTTTCCCGCCAGTTATGATAGTTTCTTCTCTGCTTGGAACCTCAGCCAGTTCTTAAATACGACCGATTTAGGATTCAACTGTTCAACCAAAAGGATGAGCCAAATTAATCCACCAGTAGTAGGCTGATTAGTAATAATTCGCTTATATTTTTAAATACACTTCGCACTCTAGTTTCAGAGGTAACTTCAGAAGTGATAAATATGTCCTTGTCTTTCATCATGCCGCTAGCGATTACCCTACTAGCTGTCTATATACTTCAAAATTCTGCTGACGAAATTTCCTATCTCGCCGCCGCAATTTCTCTTGTTGGTTTATTTGTAAGTTTGGTTGTAGCGCCTTGGCAAATTCAGGTATTGCTGCTATTGGTCGTACTGCTAAGCGCAAGACGACTTTTGCAGCAATGTCAGCCTGTAGTCGATGCTCAATTTGAGGCTCAATCCGAACCTAAGATTGAGCCTCAATCTGAGTTTCAGGAAGACGACAAGACTCAACTCAGCTATCGCGGGATTAACTACGAATCCACCCCTTCAACCGTTGAAGTAGCAGAAGTTGAAGTTACAGGAAAATACCGGGGTCAGGTTTGTAAAGTCCGTAAAACAGAAAATATTCCGGTGTCTCAACCGACATCGGGATTAAAATATCGAGGCGCTACCGTGATTTCTCAAGCTTCCCCTACACCTCCAGTTGAAGAATCAAAATAAACGCCAGAATCTTAGCCACAGATACAATGCCAGGCATTGAGGGAATTTTGCTCTAAGCGACCTGCACTCAAAATATGTTGCCCCTCTGGTTGGATTATGCCAAAGCTAATAAGCTAGCGATCGCAGGCAACAATTTGTTACAAGCTTCAACTAATGTTGCAGCACTTGGCAAACTGGCGACTGTGCCTTTCAAAATCTTCATTGCCGTTTTTGCACCCTTTTGCATTGCTCCCTCGTTGGGATTTTTCCCAGCTTCCGCCAAGGCTTTAACTTGTTCTAATGTTTCAGCTTTATCTTCTTCGCTTAAGTTAGTATCTGCTTCAATTGCAGTTTGCAACTGAGTCAATAATTCCTTAATACTGGGTTTATCTGGTTCAGGTGAGTCGGGTAACTGATTGACTGTATTGCTTACAGCACCGCTAATTTGACCTAAATTGATGGTACTGCCTGTCATGTTGTTCATTTCACCTGTATTAACAAAGCTATCCGTAGCGTTAATACCTTGGTTCTTGTTATCTGTCATAGTTGTATTCTCTCCACTTGCGGTAATTGTTAGATTAGACAATAAATTACCCTGGTTACTGGGATTACTAGCTAATATCATAGTAATTTCTTTAATTTCTTTACTATGACGTTTCTCAGCTTCTAGCAGAGCAACTTGCTTCTGCGCCTCTAGTCTTGCTAGATACGGTTCTTCAAAATCATGCTGAACTTTACCTTTGTCGGTTTCTTGGGGAACTTCGATTGTAAGTAAAACATCATTCCCCTTTTTTTCAATCGCTTGAATTGAATCACGGGTAATTTCTGGGTTTTCCTCCATTAATTTCTGGAAAGCTATATTAAAAGCTTCTGAATTAATACCGTTTCGCAGAAGTATCTGCACGGTATTAATTATCTTTTTATATAGTTTTTCAAAATCACCGGGTTCAAATATTTTATCGGGATCGTGAGGGCGACGCTCTCTATCGCCTGTTAGAGGGTTAGGATGTTCGAGGAGATAAACATATCGACAATCGACTTGCTCTAGTCTTGTTGTCGAGTCGATATTCCATGTTTCCAAACAAGCACCAGTTAAGGAAGCATTAGTAAAAGCAGTACCAACTGACTGAGCTTTCGTCAAGTTTGCCCCTTCTAAATTAGCTTTTTCTAACGTAGCTTCACTGAGATCCGCTTCCTTAAGATTAGCCTGGTTGAGATTTACTCCGGCAAGATTAGCACCTTTGAGATTTGCACCCGCATAAGATTTTTTATAGCCATTACCACCGGCTAATAAATCTCTTACAGCAGCCTTAGATAGGATAGAATCACCGACTCTAGCACGGTCAAGTTTTTTGGCTTGATGCCAACGAGTCCGCGTAAGAATAGCACCTCGAAAATTTGTACTTTTGAGTATTGCTTGCGTGAAATCAGCATCAGTTAAATCAGCACCCCGAAAGTTCGTGCCACCTGTAGCAGCAAAGGCAACAGCAAAGGTGTAAACAAAGGCATATTTTCCATCCCCAGCTAAGGCACGCCAAGCCATATAGATACCCAATCCTGCCACTGCGGCTGCCGCTGCCACTGCCACTGCGGCTGCCACTGCCGCTACCGCTGCCACTGCGGCTGCCACTGCGGCTGCCACTGCCGCTGCCACTACCCCTGCCACTGCCCCTGCCCCTGCCACTGGCAGAGCCACTACCCCTACCCCTACCCCTGGCACTACCCCTACCCCTGGCACTACCCCTATCCCTGGCACTACCCCTGCCACTGCCCCTGCTACTGTCACTGTCACTGTCACTGCCACTGCCGCTGCCACTACCCCTGCCAATAGACCTTGACGGATAGTAACGATAAAGAAGACTGCTAGCACTATTAAGAAGACCACACCAGGAATAATAGTGGTTTCTTTGATAGTAGGAGTAAAAAAATATGCTGTAAAAAAGCTAGTTAAGAACGAGGTAAATCCTGATAGTGCTGACAAAAGTAATGAGACGATTACGAGAAAAGTTGCCCAACGTCGTTGCAATCCCGCTTGAGCGTGGCTGAAGTTTGCTCCTTTCAGGATGGCACCAGTGAAGTTTGCCCCGCGGATATCCGCGTGCGAGAAGTCTGCACTTGTTAAATCTTGCCCTTTGAAAGATTTGCCTCTGAGATTAGCACGGCGAAAGTCTTGAGCCATGTTCAGTTACAGAGAATTGGGAGAAATTTTAATACAGGCATAACATATCTGCCTGAAGAATGCTCATCTGTACAACTAAGATTATTACCTTCTGAAGTTGTCACTACGTCTATATCAGCGTTTCGTAAAGCCTGTATCAAAGCTCGCCTAATCATATCTTCATCCAGATATAAACGAATCTGACTCACTTCAGCTTACCCGCGATATATGTTGCTTGTAAGCGGTCATCCTCTGCCTCTTCCTCTGCCAAATACGCTTCTATTTCATCTTTACTAGCGTGATAATAAGCCAATGCCGCATAAACCTGGCCTAAAGTCAGAAATCCGTACTCATTGACTATTTCTTCTGCGCTCAATCCCTGCTTAGACAAAACTGCCATTTACTCGACAGAAACTCTCCTCGCTGCAATTCGCGGACGACCTCCACAGGTTTCTGGAGTACGCACAATTAATGTCCCGATGTCGGTGATAGTTGACATATTTACCTCTGTAAGACTTGGCTTATATTTTAACGTTGCAGCGATCGCGCTTTTGTGCTAGAGAGTCTGCGGCTACGGGTTGTGTCATAATAAGGCGATCGACCCCCATAGAGCGCTACTAATGGTGCAATCACCCGAATCTCCCAGCGAACTGGCTGCTGCCCTTCAGAACCCAGTCGATCTAAATTTCAATCTGCCCGATCCAGAGGATGAGCAGATTCCAGAGTTTGAGTTTCAGAAGCTGGTAGACAATGCTTGGCTGGTGTGCGATCGCTTCGACTTGCAGACGGAAATCTGGCGGGGGCGGATTTTGCGAATCGTGCGCGATCGAGAGAAACAAGGCGGTGACGGACGCGGTACGGGATTTCTCAATTGGCTGAAAGAACGGGAAATTAGTAAAAGTCAGGCATATTCCTTAATTCAACTGGCAAATAGTGCTGATACCCTCTTAGAAGAGGGGCATCTTGACCCGGAGGCGATTCGTAGCTTCAGCAAACGCGCCTTCATCGAAACCTCTAAGGCTTCCCCAGAAATCCAACAACTGGTGACTGATGCGGCAAATAAAGGCGATCGCATTACCAGGCGCGAAGTGCGGCAACTCTCCGACGAGTGGACAGCGATGAATTCAGAGTTGCTACCTGATGAAGTCAAGGAAAAGGCAGCTGCGGGTTCTCTTCCCCCTCGATTTCTGTCTCCTTTGGTGCGGGAAATGGAGAAATTACCAGAATCTCACATCAGCGCCCTGAAAGAGGAAGTCGCCGGGAACCCCGATGTCGATACGGTTAAACAGGTAACATCGGATGCCCGGAATTTATCTAAATACTTAGACGCCGCCGCTCAAGTTCAGGCAATTGAGCGCACCTCTATTGACGTGGAAATGGCATTAGAGGAAGCTTTGCGTCTGGGTTGTCTAAATACCGCCGCCGATATGGTGAAGCAGGCGGCGCAGCTAGAACAGACAATTGCCAAATTTTACATGACCTGGAAGCGGCTGGGCAGTCTGACCGATAGGCTGTATGTAGATACTGGTGCAAGTAGCCCTCATTTGCGATCGCTCCTTTCTTGCCTGGAACGCCTTGCGGGTGAAGTTGTGGAGGTGAGTTTGGATGATGAAGGCGATCGCACGATTCGCCTCAAAGTCATCGCAGATAACGCCTAAAACGCTCTCTTCAGAGGCGATTAATCGCGGTTCTCCAGAGATATCCCAAGATAGGTCAATTCGATCTCTTCTTGGGGCGGATCAATTTTTTAACCTTCCTCCAAATTGCGCCCGGATTCAAGTAAGCCCGATATTTGGTTGCGGCTTCTTTTCCGACTAGCACTAAACCCACCCAAAAGGCAATTTCTCCCACAACCGCAAGAATCGGAACTATTAGGGCTTTTTGGGCGATCGCTAGCGGTAGCAAGGGCACCACTAAGAGGATTGCCACCCAAGGCAGGAAAGAGAAAACAATTAAAAATATACCGAGTTTCTGCATACTCCTGATTGTGACAAACTGTAACAAGATTGACAGGATATATGCACACTATCTTGTAGGGATATAGAAGACATCCCCTGCAAGCGTCAGATTAATTCTTAATCCCCGTCGCCGCAATCCCCCGAATGAACTGACGCTGCCCGACGAGAAACAGTAACACGACAGGTACGGTAGCGATCGCAACAGCCGCCATCAGCAAAGGCCAATTATTCGTAAATTGCTCCTGAAACTCTGCCAACGCTAGCTGCACCGTCCTCAATTCCGGTCGCGTTGTAAAAATCAGGGGCTTAAACAAATCGTTCCATTCCCCAATAAATGTGAACAGAAACAGCGTCACCAATGCCGGACGAGACAACGGTAGCATCACCCGCCACAGAATTTGTAGGCGGTTTGCCCCATCCAGCGCCGCTGCTTCCTCCAACTCCACTGGAATCGTTTGAAAATACTGCCGCAACAGAAAAATCCCAAATCCATTCGCCGCCGTAGGTAAAATCAGCGCCCAGTAAGTGTTGATCAAGTGTCCCCACTTTAAAACCAAAAAAATTGGAATTACCAACAGTTGAAAGGGAATTACCAGCGTAGCCAAGACAATCAGCAGAATTGCCTGACGCCCCTGAAACTTCAGCCGCGCCAACGCATAACCGGCGAGTGCAGCGGTGATCGTCTGAAACCCAGTTACAGCTAGCGCCACTAGGGTTGAATTGGCAAATGCTAACAGAAAGTTGCCGCGCCTCCAAGCTTCGCGGTAATTGGCAAAGCCGGGGTGAGATGGAAAGAAGCTTCCTCCAGGTGTCGCACCCACTTTGTCAAAAGAGGTAAGGAAGACGATGCCAAGCGGTAGTAGCACGACACAAGCGCCCAGCAACAGCAATAGCGGGATTGCAAACTGGGAAAGCTGAGTGGCTGACAATCGACCCTGTGGATTTTTCTTAGGCATGAATACTTACTTAAATTGACTGATCCCGTTTGGCTCCAGGATAGGTACAGTACAATTATTAGATTAAGTTACGTTACTATTCCACAGAAATTTAGGTCGGTCTAGGATCGACCTATTCGTGAGGAGCAGACAGGAGATTTATGCCGTCGCTTGAAACCAGCCTAGAAATTGACTTCCACAGTGAAACCTACAAGGACGCCTACAGCCGCATCAATGCGATTGTGATAGAAGGCGAACAAGAGGCTCATGAGAATTACATCAAGTTAGCAGAATTGCTACCAGAAGATAAGGAGCAGTTAATCCGTTTATCCAAAATGGAGAGTCGTCACAAGAAAGGATTTGAAGCCTGCGGGCGGAATCTCGAAGTGACGCCAGATTTAGAATTTGCTCGCAAGTTCTTCTCCGGACTGCACCAAAATTTCCAAGATGCGGCAGCAGAAGGCGGGATTGTGACCTGTTTGCTGATTCAAGCATTAATTATCGAATGCTTTGCGATCGCTGCTTACAACATATATATCCCCGTTGCCGATGACTTCGCCCGTAGAATTACTGAGGGTGTTGTGAAAGATGAATACAGCCATCTTAACTACGGCGAAGTGTGGCTGAAAAACCATTTCGAGGAATCCAAAGCAGAATTTGAAGCAGCCAATCGTCAGAACCTTCCCATCGTCTGGCGGATGCTCAACGAAGTCGAAAAGGATGCCAGTATTCTGGGAATGGACAAAGAATCTTTAGTTGAAGACTTCATGATTCAATACGGAGAAGCGCTGAGCAATATTGGCTTCACTACCCGCGATATCATGCGGATGTCAGCCTACGGGCTTGCCGCTGCGTAGTATAACTTGTGGGGGATGTCAAGTCAGGTAGTGCAGAGTAAGAGTGGGGAATTGCCTGAAACCAAGTCATCTATTTGAGGACGGAGTCAATGAAGGCGCTTTTACTCTCCCCCACTTTTCCCCAGTCTTTCTGGTCATATGACCGTTTTATGGAAATCGCTGGACTCAAAGCGGTGATCCCTCCTTTGGGAATTATTACAGTTGCAGCACTGTTGCCAAAAGATTGGGAAATTAAGTTTTATGACCGCAATGTGAAGACTGAGACGGAGGCCGATTGGGAGTGGTGCGACATCGTTGTTCTATCGGCAATGCTGGCACAACGAGAAGATTTTCACTTTTTGATCAAAAAGGCTGTCGAGTTAGGAAAAAAAGTGGCAGTTGGAGGGCCTTATCCAACGTCCGTTCCTGAAGACGCTCTCGCCTCTGGAGCACATTATCTAATTTTGGATGAAGGGGAATTAACAGTACCGGACTTTCTGCAAGCGATCGCGCAGGGTCAAGAAAAAGGTGTTTTTCGCTCCATCGAAAAGCCGGATGTTACCCTAAGTCCCCTTCCTCGCTTTGATTTACTGAAGCGAGATGCCTACTTGATGATGGCAATTCAGTTTTCTCGCGGTTGCCCGTTTAACTGCGAATTCTGCGACATTATCAGCCTCTACGGTCGCAAACCGCGTACCAAAGAACCGGCTCAAGTGTTGGCAGAGTTGCAAAGCCTCTATGACTTAGGCTGGCGGGGTTCCTTATTCATCGTCGATGACAATTTTATTGGCAATCAGCGCAACGTCAAGCGCTTGCTAAGAGAATTGATTCCTTGGATGCAGGAACACAACTATCCCTTCACCTTCATGACCGAAGCCTCTGTTAATTTAGCAGAGGATGATGAACTACTACAGTTGATGAAAAAAGCCGGTTTTTACGCCGTCTTTCTCGGTATTGAAACCCCAGATCAAGACAGCCTGCAAGTCACTCGAAAGCTTCAAAATACCCGCAACCCGCTTTTAGAAGCGTGTCGCAAGATCAACGAAGCCGGAATGCTAATTTATGCAGGATTTATTCTCGGCTTCGATGGAGAACGCGCGGGTGCTGGCGATCGCATTCAAGCCTTTGTCGAAGAAACCAGTATTCCTCAACCCATGCTCGGCATTTTGCAGGCCTTGCCGAATACGGCTTTGTGGACTCGGCTCCAAAAAGAGCAGCGTTTATTAGAAGGAGTTGGCATCACCGAAGTTGGAGATCAGAATTCCTTGATGAATTTTACGCCCAGCCGACCTCTAGCAGACATTGCCAGAGAGTACGTAGAAGGTTTCTGGACAATGTACGAACCCCAGAACTATCTCAGACGCTGTTTTAATCAATGCCTCAACATCGTTCCACCGCCAGGAAGAACGCAAAATATGTACTTCCCGGCTGGCAAAGGACTGCGGCTAGTCGCCCAGTTAATTTGGCATCAGGGCATTCGGCGACCTGAAATTCGCGGTCAATTTTGGCGACAGCTTTGGCTGATTTTACGCCAAAAGCCTCAATTCCTAAATATGTATCTCGGCTTATGTGCCGCTGGAGAGCATTTTTGGGAGTACCGCCTTTTAGCCAGAGAACGGATTACCCAACAGCTCGGCTACGATCCGATCGCTACGCCAGCCTCAACCGAACAAAAACCCGCGCTTGTAAACGTCTGATCCGAGCTTTCCGCTCGCTAGAAGGCAAGAAAACAGCCATTTATCAATGTAAATCAACCTGCCGCTCAGAAGAGCGGCAATTTTTTGTACTATTGTTAAGAGTATTTAACTATTTTTTCCCTTCCACCTTCTTTTCCTATCCAGAGGCGTAGTTAGAACCATTCATGTTTGGTTTAATCGGTCACCTTACTAATTTGCAACACGCTCAATCTGTGGCTAGAGAGCTTGGCTACCCAGAATATGCCGATCAAGGGCTAGATTTTTGGTGTAGCGCTCCGCCTCAAATCGTCGATCACATCACTGTCACCAGCATTACCGGGCAAAAAATCGAAGGTCGGTATGTGGAATCTTGCTTTGTACCAGAAATGCTGGCCAGTGGGAGAGGTAAGACAGCAGTCCGGAAAGTTCTCAACGCAATGGCTCATGCTCAAAAACATGGCATTAACATTAGTGCGCTGGGCGGCTTTTCCTCGATTATTTTTGAAGAATTCAACCTGCATGAAAGTAAGCAGGTTCGCAATATCAAACTGGAATTTGAGCGGTTCACTACCGGCAATACCCATACGGCTTACATTATCTGTCGCCAATTGGAAGAAGTGTCGAAAGAGCTGGGCATCGATCTCAGTAAAGCAACTGTGGCGGTTTGTGGAGCTACAGGCGATATTGGCAGCGCTGTCTGTCGTTGGCTAGATGCTCGAACTGAAGTGCCAGAACTGTTGCTGATTGCCCGGAAGCAAGAGCGATTGCAAGCTTTGCAGGCGGAACTCGGCAGAGGCAAAATCATGGGATTGGAAGAGGCGCTGCCTTTGGCTGATATTGTAGTTTGGGTAGCCAGTATGCCCAAAGGGATGGAAATTGATCCCACGGTTTTGAAAAAACCTTGTTTGCTGATTGATGGGGGCTACCCGAAAAACCTGTCAACAAAAATTCAGCATCCGGGCGTCTATGTCGTCAATGGGGGGATTGTTGAGCATTCCCTGGATATTGACTGGCGGATTATGAAAATCGTCAATTTGATGGAAGCTCCGGGACGCCAGTTATTCGCCTGTTTTGCCGAATCGATGCTATTGGAATTTGAAAAGTGGCACACCAACTTTTCTTGGGGACGCAATCAAATTACCGTGGAGAAGATGGAGCAAATCGGTGAATCCTCCGTGAGGCATGGATTCCGACCTTTGTTGACTTATTAGTCAGGAGTCAGGAGTCAGGAGTCAGTTGATAGAAAAAGGCTAGTTATTTTTTGTCTAGTGTTACTTCTTTCTTTGACTCCTAACTCCTGACGGCTGACTACTGACAACTGACTGACTACTGAGCATTGTACGGGCGACACCCTATGCTCGTCGCTGCACTACTGACCACCGATCGCTGACTAGGAACTATGTCAACTTCTTCTGAGCGCAAGCCGTTACTTCTAGATTTTGAAAAGCCTCTGTCCGAACTAGAGGCACGAATTGACCAAATTCGCGAACTTGCAGAAGATCAGGACGTCGATGTCTCCGATCAGATTCGTCAGTTGGAGGCACGAGCAGTGCAACTTCGTGAGGAGATTTTCAATAGTTTATCCCCGTCCCAGCGGCTGCAACTGGCTCGGCATCCTCGGCGTCCCAGTACATTAGACTACATCCAGGCAATGAGCGATGAATGGATGGAACTACACGGCGATCGCGGTGGGAATGACGACCCAGCGTTAGTCGGCGGCGTAGCTCGTCTGGGTGGGCGTCCTGTTGTGATGCTGGGTCATCAAAAGGGCCGCGATACTAAGGATAATGTCGCCCGGAATTTTGGGATGCCTGCTCCAGGCGGCTACCGCAAGGCGCTGCGGTTAATGGAACACGCCAATCGCTTTGGAATGCCGATTCTCACGTTTATCGATACGCCGGGAGCCTGGGCGGGTGTGGAAGCCGAGCAACGGGGGCAGGGAGAAGCGATCGCCTATAATTTGCGGGAGATGTTCCGCCTGGATGTCCCGATCCTCTGCACCGTTATCGGGGAAGGTGGTTCTGGCGGTGCGTTGGGAATTGGCGTCGGCGACCGACTATTAATGTTTGAACACGCCGTTTATACCGTTGCGACCCCCGAAGCTTGTGCAGCAATTTTGTGGAAAGATGCTTCCAAAGCTCCCCAAGCAGCCACAGCACTAAAAATTACGGCTTGGGATTTGAAAAACTTAGGCATTCTCGATGTTCTGTTGCCCGAACCTGTTGGCGGCGCTCATGGCGAGCCGCTAAAGGCAGCTGCCATCTTAAAAGACGCTCTGTTGCAAAACTTAGAAGAACTCTCCCAGATGACCTCTCAACAGCGGCGGGAGCTACGTTATCAAAAGTTTCGGAGTATTGGCGTTTATACGGAAATCTCTGCCTAGCGGGGGTTTACCTTAGAAGACGCTGTGACGAGTGGTATAATCAACAAGGTAACAAATTATTACAAGTTCTCAGTTGAGAGGAGTTGTCTTTTAAGAAATTAGCGCTGAGCTGGCAAGCAATTAACGGCGATAGCGAATCGATCGTAGACAACGACTCAAAAAATGAGAACTGTACGTAGTAAGCGTTCCCCTAGGCGATCGCTTGAGCTTATTTTGCTTTCCTACAGGGTAGCCAAACCAAGTAGGAAAAGTAAGCAAAGAGCTGATGGCTACCTAATCAAAAAATACGGGAAGAATTGATGACTTCTCCAATCGAACGGCGTGCCTTGATTACCGGGGCCAGTAGTGGGATTGGCAAGGCGACAGCTTTGGCATTTGCGAAAGCAGGATTCCATGTGGCTTTAGTCAGCCGCTCTGAGTCTAAATTAGAGGCTGTCGCTGAAGCTGCTCGGAAGACCGGGGTGACAGCGAAAGCGTATGCCCTGGATCTAGCCGATATTGAGCAGGTAAGAGAAAAGGTCGCCGCGATCGCTGACTCCTTTGGCTCGATTGATGTTCTGGTGAACAATGCCGGGATGGGCTACACCGGCGAGATTATGTCAACACCTTTATCCGAATGGCAACAAGTGATTGACCTAAATCTCACCAGCGTGTTTCAGTGTATCCAGGGAATTTTGCCCTCGATGCGCGATCGCGGCTCTGGGATAATTATTAATGTGGCATCTATTGCCGGCCAGCAACCTTTTCCTGGCTGGGGTGCCTACAACGTTAGCAAAGCGGCTCTGATTGCCTTATCGAAAACCCTCGCAGCAGAAGAACGTGCCAAAGGCATTCGCGTTGTAACGATCTCTCCAGGTGCTGTCAATACCCCAATTTGGGACACAGAAACGGTTCAAGTCGAACTGAACCGTTCAGCCATGTTAACACCAGAAATCGTTGCCCAGTCGATTCTGCACATGGCTCTCGTGCCAGAACAGGCAGTGATTGAGGAATTAACCTTAATGCCGAACGCTGGCGTTTTATGAGTTGTAAGTTTTGAATGATGAATTAAACCCAAATTCATCACTCAACAGTCTCAAAAAATCCCTAACGAACTCATCACTCCGTTAACCACTCCAAACCCTAACAAAGACTGAATCATGACTACTGCTTCTTCCCACGGTTCTAATGGCTCTAACCCATCAGGCGATTTGAGCGCCAAAATTGCTCCGCCGCGACCTGACCGCAACACAATGAATGGTAGAGAACCCAATTTGCAGCCGCCTCCGGAAGAACTCAACGATGAGATGATGAGTGCTGTAAGGACGCTGCTACTGGGAGTGGGTGAAGACCCGGAACGGGAAGGCTTACTCAAAACGCCTAAGCGAGTAGCAGAAGCAATGCGCTTTCTCACCAGTGGCTATACTCAGTCGCTAGAAGACCTTGTCAACGGAGCTATCTTTGATGAGGGTCATAACGAGATGGTTCTTGTCCGGGATATCAATGTCTTTAGTCTTTGCGAACACCATATGCTGCCATTTATGGGTAAGGCGCACGTTGCCTATATCCCTAACCAAAAAGTGGTAGGTCTTAGCAAGCTTGCTCGGATTGTTGAGATGTATTCTCGCCGCTTGCAGGTACAGGAACGGCTGACGCGCCAGATTGCTGAAGCGGTGCAGACGATTCTTGAGCCGAAGGGAGTCGCTGTTGTCATGGAAGCTACCCATATGTGTATGGTAATGCGAGGCGTCCAGAAGCCCGGTTCTTGGACTGTTACCAGTGCGATGGTCGGCGTATTTCAGGACGAGCAAAAAACTCGTGAAGAGTTCCTTAATTTAATTCGTCACCAACCCGCTTTCTTTTAAGCGTTGTTGGCAGTAACAGCAGGGAGATTTCGCTCCTCATAAAGAGAAAACTCCTAATTTCTTAAAGTAGGGACACGGCAAGGGCGTGTCCCTATAACGGTTAATGAATCGGGTTTTTATACCATTTGGTTCATGAAGCGCTACATTAACAATTCCCCCACCCCCAATAAATTGGGAGGCTAAGAAGTCTAAATGTTGCAAACAAAAGAACAAAATGGTTTTACAATCAGCATCCCCCCATTTGCTGACGCACTTGAGAAAGAGCATACCAAGTCTTTTCACCAACAATTCCATCTACTAATAAACCGTTGCGTTTTTGGAAGAATCTAACAGCAGCATCGGTGCGTGGCCCAAATACGCCGTTAATTTCATCATTAAAGTCACCGGCTACAAATAGCACCTGCTGAAGTGTGATTACCGCTTCACCTTTAGCTCCGCGCTTCAGCATGGGCATATTAACCGGAGCGCCTGTATAAAGTGCTTGCCAAGTCAACGGCCCGACAATGCCATCTTCTTTGAGAAAAACCCAATTCTGAAAAACAATGACGGCATATTCTACTTCTTGATTAAAAATTCCGTGAATAGCTCCGAAATAAGCGCATCTATCAGTTAATATTTGTTGTAATTCTCTAACTACCGATCCAGAGCTGCCTAACCCTAGAACGGGTTTATTAAACTGAGCTTGATTCGTGAAGGTTTGATTGGATTCGTTAGCAAGCATGATGTGGAGTCCTTTGGAGTTGTTGGTGTTCTACATCTCCAAAGTACTTTTAAGAAAGTGCTTGTCACTTCGCACAGTCGGGTAAACTAACTGGATTGGTTTGCTCTCGTTCTATCTGTTCACCCATTAGCAGGAGGCGATCGTGCCAAAAGAGCGAAGCTCCCTACAACTTGAACCGTGTTCCCCGCAGTTTCTCAAACAAATCCGCAACTCGATTTAAATCTTTATCTCCAGGCGATCGCTCGACACCACTCGATAAATCAATCCCGCTAGGATGCAATTGAGCGATCGCGTCCAAAATATTGTCTGGTGTCAAGCCACCGGCAAGCAACCAGGGACAGCTAGGATTGAACTGTTGGAGGTTCTTCCAGTCCAACGTTTTGCCAGTACCTCCCAACATTTGGGGATGATAGGCGTCCAGCAACAAGGTATTCGCACACTCTGCATAGATATCCGCCTGAGTTAAATCCTCTAGAGTTTTCACTCTCAGCGCTTTGATGATTTCCACGCTGGGCAGCAATTGGCGCAACTGACGGCAAAATTCTGGTGTTTCTCCGCCATGTAACTGCACGCCTGTCAAGTTAGCGACGGCGACACATTGATAGATTTCTTCCAGCGTTGTGTTGGCAAAGACACCAATCCGCTCAACGTCAGGGGGTAAGCGTTCCATCACGGAGCGGATTTGAACTGCACTGACGTAGCGCGGGGAGGAGGACACGCAAATAAATCCTAGGGCGGTTGCTCCCAGTTGCGCGATCGCTTGCCCCTGATCTGGTTTGGTAATCCCGCAAATCTTGACTCGCATTAAATTTTTTCGATTTGTATCAAAAATTAATATAACTGTTAACTGTTAAAACAAATTCCGACTTTTTACTAAGAGGTTTCTATAATACTTTGGGTTTTGATATTTGTGTCCAAGCAGGAGACAAGAACTTGATTCACTTGACAATACTCGCCGCTGTACAATCTACCGTTCCCGCGACCCCATCGTGGACTCCAATGGTCGGATTGGTGATGATTCTGTGCAACCTGTTGGCGATCGCCATCGGTCGCTTCGCTATCCAGAAGCCAGGAGTAGGGCCAGACCTGCCCCTGGCTAAACCCGCTTTGTTACGCAATTTTACAGTGCCTGAACTCCTAGCGACAATGAGCTTCGGTCACATTATTGGAACAGGCGTCATCCTCGGATTAACCAACGCAGGTGCCCTTTAAAAGGCCATTGTTTCTGCTTTGGGTGACTTAAAAATTTAGCTCATCCATCAGGAAGAATCAACAGTTCCCTCCGCGTTTTATAATCCCTTCGTTGCTGATTTTATCAAAGCAGGAGAAAAGAAATTGATTGACTTAAGTTTACTTGCAGCATTGCAGCAGACAGTTCCTTCAACACCAACAATCGGCCCTGGTGTATTCATTGTCATGACTGCTTTCAACATTCTGGGTCTTTTTCTGGCCCGCAACGCTGTCCAAAAGCCGGGAGTTGGCCCTAAACTGCCTTTCCCACTGCCCGGTTTTGGTAAGAACTTTAGCGCCGCTCAATTTATTGCGGGTTTGAGTTTTGGACACATCCTGGGAACAGGTGCCATCTTAGGACTGACCAATACGGGTCTCCTTTAGAAGCCCTCGCTCGATAATAACTGTCTTTTCAGTGAAGTTAGTAGGGTGGACACTGCTCACCAATTACCCCAAAGGTCGGCAAGGCTCACTCTCCTACTTCACGCTTCATTTTCCATCATTCATGCTTCTACAAGAGCCGTCGTATATCCTGGTAAGTGCAAGGATTTAGATGGGAAAGTTTGATGCAGGCAGCTTGGCGAGTTGGCTCTCTATTCGGAATTCCGCTATTTATAGATTATTCGTGGTTTTTTATTTTAGCTTTGATCGCCTTTGCGAATGCCCTGGATTTCTCACCCGTCTTGGGTCCAGTCCTCGGCGGGGGTGCGGGATTATTAATGGCTTTATTGCTGTTTGGTTCGGTTTTACTGCACGAATTGGGTCACAGTTTAGTCGCGCGATCGCAAGGGATTGAAGTAAATTCGATTACTTTATTTCTCTTTGGTGGGATTGCGGCGATTGACCGGGAATCCAAAACCCCAGGCGCAGCCTTTCAAGTCGCGATCGCTGGCCCTGCGGTTAGCTTAGTGCTGTACTCGCTATTTTACCTAGTGGCTCATGGACTGCCAATCTCCGGTATCGTGCAGGTCATGGCATTAGACTTGGCAAAGATTAACCTAGTCTTGGCATTATTCAACCTGATTCCTGGTCTCCCCTTAGATGGCGGACAAGTTGTGAAAGCAGCCGTGTGGAAGTTCACCGGAGACCGCTTTCAGGGCGTCCGTTGGGCAGCCAAAAGCGGTTTAATTTTAGGTTGGGGCGCGATCGCTGTCGGAGTGGCGATTATTGCTTTCAAGGATCAGTGGTTCAGTGGCTTCTGGATTTCCTTACTCGGCTGGTTTGGGATTCGCAACGCCCGTTTCTACGACCAGATGACCACCCTCCAAGAATCCTTGCTTCAGATCGTGGCGAAAGACGCCATGACCCAAGAATTTCGGGTGGTGGATGCGAACAAGACCTTGCGCCAGTTTGCCGATGAGTACATTTTGGAAGCTTCCCACTTTCCGGTTTACTTTGCAGCGAGTGAAGGTCGCTATCGCGGTTTAGTCTCTGTTGAAGATTTGCATTTCGTAGAGCGCGGTCTGTGGGAAACGCAAAATCTGCATAGTATTGTGCATCCCCTGACGGAAATTGCTACTGTTGAAGAGAAAATGCCTTTGGTAGAAGTAATTAACTGCATGGAAGCCAAGCAGTTAAATTGGATTACTGTCCTCTCACCGGCTGGGACAGTCGCCGGTATTATCGACCGGGGCGATGTTGTCCGCGCTGTTGCATCGAAGCTGAATTTACTGATTACGGAAGTAGAAATCAAGCGGGTTAAGGTAGAGGGCACCTATCCGCCGAGTTTGCAGTTACAAGCGATCGCAAAATCAACAACTGATTAATTGACACCAGAAAACGAGTCTGAATATGCTCATACAGCACTTCCAGATGCTCGCACGCTACAACACGCTGGCAAATCGCAGACTTTATGAAGTTTGCACTCGTTTGGACGATGTAGAACGCAAGCGCATCAGACCCGCCTTCTTCAAAAGTATTCACGGGACGCTTAATCACATCATGGTAGGCGATCGCATCTGGTTATCGCGGTTTGAGGGCAAAGAAGTCCCCTCAACCGGACTTGACGCAATTCTCTATGAGGATTTCGACAAGCTTACCAAAGCGCGTGTATTAGAAGATGAGCGCATCGAAGCCTTCTCAGATAGTTTAAACGACGAATTCTTGAGCGGTACGATCAAGTACCGCAATAACCAAGGAAATATTTATATCGATCCAGTTGATTTGTTGATCGCACACTTTTTTAATCACCAGACCCACCACCGAGGACAAGTTCACGATCTGTTAACGCAGACTGAAATTGCCCCGCCAGTTCTAGATATGCACCGAGTTATCCGACCTTAGAGTTAGTTGCATTAGCACTATCTATCTTGATTCTGTGAGCGAATTTGTTAATTCTGGCTGCGCTAAAATTTCCTGCCACTCCTCTTCTGACAAAGGCTGCACTAGCATCTCAATACCAAAACAATCGCTAGCTGCTACCGTTAAGGCTTCTACAACTGTTGGAACTAGCGCCTCTCCCGGCTGGTTAATCCCTAGCTTAACCGGCGTTACCGCCTCGCCAAACACCTGTTCAAACAGCGTCGCATCTGGTGACAAACGTATCGACCCGTGCTGCAAGATGGTATTGCCTCGCCTCATCTGGGCACTCCCAATTAATTTAGAACCATCCGCTAAAACTAAATCGGCACCCGTCGAGGTGCCAAAACAATTGGGATTGTGAATGTAACCCCGTCCTGCCGAACCATAGTGCAATTCTAGACCGAGCGATCGCCATCCCTGAATCAAAAACTGACAAATCTCTTGGTACGCTTGGATGCGACTGCCAGCGAGTCCTGACGTTACCACCATGTAGGTCAAATCGCCCTGGTGCAGCACTCCCCGTCCGCCAGTCGGACGCCGCACCAAATCCACTACACCCGCCGCAGCCAGCTGCTGCCAAGATGCAGGTAAGCGGTGTTGATGATATCCCAACGAAATTGCCGGTGGAGACCAGGTATAAAACCGTAAGGCTGGAGGATGCAAACCCAGATGGTGCTGCTCCAGTAACCATCGGTCGATTGCCATCTGGACGCGACCTGACGCTTCCAGCAGCGGAATAAAACGCCAGTAGCGGTTATTGGTCATTTGTCATTTGCCTAAAATCAATGACCAATGACCAATAACTAACTACCAAATTCAGCTTCTAAAGCTTCGTCGTTATTATCTGCAATCGTCGCGACAACGGTGACAGCGCGGGAAATTTCTCCGGGAGAAAGCTCGGCGACAGTGCGAGATGTCAGCACTGCCACTTGGTTCTCCACAATGCCAAAACGCGATTCAAACGTGTCCGACCAATTCATTTCCAGGAGTTTCCGCATCAACAGCGGTTCGTTCGTGGCAGGTAGCTTGAGAACATAAGACCAAACGGTGAAAGTATCCTCCTCGGTAATCCCCGTGAGTTGCACAAACACCTCAACGCTACCGTACTTAAATTTCCAAAGATAGCTGCTGTCTTCGCCACGGCTTACCATTGCCGTATCGTCCTGATCCAAGCTGGAGATAACGGTTTGAATCACATCAACATAATTGACTACCGTTGCATCCTCAATCAGCTCATTGGTAACGAGATCCTCTGTTGACAGTCCTTGGGTGGAAACACTTTCCACAGCAGGCTGGTTGGTGGTCATAATACCTTCTGCTTATCGTTTTGCGGTTTGCCTAGACCAACTCTATCGCCTAGAGGCACATTTGGAGGACACCTCTAAAGATTAGTTTTTTATTTTCAAGTGTTAAGTTGTTTAATCATCGCCTATACAGCGATCGCCTTCAGCCGCTTCTTCTGATTCTCGTTACTAGGACAGCTCTATCCATCCTAGTAACGAGCCTTAGCCTCGATGCCCTCTGTTGCTACTTCTCGACACCGTGTTTCAAACCATGAGCTTGCGATCGCTTTGTTCTCCATCTAAAGCCGTTGTCTTTTCAGAAACCGGCTTATGAGCAATCAAATACTTGCTCATAAAGTGAACTTCACTCGAAATATTCTCGAAGCCTGCTTTCTCCAACCGTTTCACCAAATCATCCGTTATGTAGTGTTTGTAGTATGGCTCGTGGAATGTTTCTGGGAAGTTTTCCATCAGTGGCACCAAGTCTGGAGCATCGCTGACCTGAATCGAGTCGCAGATAATAAAGACTCCACCCGGTTTCGTGACTCGGTAGCACTGTTCGATCACCTGCTGACGCACCGCTGCTGGAAGCTCATGGAAGAGAAAGACGCAAGTAACCGCATGGAAATGCTCATCCACGTAGGGGATTTTCTCAGCATTCGCTTGGAGGAGTTGGGGCAATTCTCCCGGATTTTCAGATAACATCTGATTCGCCTTCCGCAAGTAAGCAGGTGACAAATCGATTCCAAACAAAGAGGCTTCAGGCAAAGCACCCCGGATTAATTTCAAAGTGCGACCCGTTCCACTCGCCACATCGAGAATGCGAACTTGTCTGGGTGGAATAGAATCAAACGCTTTCAACCCTTGTTTCAGTGGCGCGAGAATCCGCCGCCGCATTGCATCTGCCGTACCACCAAAAAGAATTTCTACTTGCAAATCATAGAGATTTGCTGACCAGTCACTTAAGTAACCATCAGTTTGGTGATGGAAGTTTTGCAAGTAGTAGCTTGGATAACCATCCGTGGAAATGTTTGGAGAAAAGTCTTGATGCCGCTTTTGGTTCGCCCGCTGATGCACTTGCAGCGTATCCAGCCAAACCATCGGATAATAGCGGAAAAAATCGCTCCATGAGTTATCAAACAGTAAGCTAGCGGGATATACACCTCGCTCAACATCCTGCCAATCGGCTTCGATAATCCGATCGTGCCTTTGTTTCAGTTTTTGTATAACCTCTGGCGGAATCGGCTTGGTTTTCACCTCCACCGGAGGTGAAATTAAATTCAGCAACTGAGAATTTAATACTTTATGAGCTAAACCAAAGTAATTTTTGCCTTGCTGAAAAGTCTGATAGGTCAGCTTGGTTAAAGTCTCAGTAATAGTAGTTGCTGGGTCAAGGTTTGAGGTTGACTGCATAGAGGCTAACGATGGGTGCTGAAAACTGAGTACGACTATGAAAATGCTGCGCGGTTATATGTCTTTTTGTTAAGACATATTTCTTATGTTAACTCAGTTTCGACAACTGCCATCTGTCTCCAGTGGGACAAGAAAAAGCGCCACCCATAAGGGTGGCGGGCTAGGGATGAGTTGTTTTCCAGGAAGGGGATACCCCACCCCACAGCTTAGAACGCTTTAAGAAAGGCAAGCTCTAGATTTGGCAGGAATGCTTAGCAAAAACGTCAAGCTTTGTTCCTACACAATTTGCCTTCTCATGAGCGAGAAAAGAAATTAGCAATCATAGTAGAGAGCGAACTCGTAGGGATGGGGGCGCAGCCGCATCGGGTTGACTTCGTTATCGAGCTTGTATGAAATCCAAGTCTGGATGAAGTCTGGGGTGAACACGCCCGTCTCGGTCAAGAAAGCGTGATCGTTTTCCAACGCCTCCAGGGCACCTTCGAGCGATCCTGGGGTGGAAGGAACATTCGCCAGTTCCTCTGGGGTTAGGTCGTAAATATCCTTATCCAGGGATTCACCGGGGTCAATTTGGTTTTTGATACCATCTAGACCCGCACAGAGCATGGCAGCAAACGCCAAGTAGGGGTTAGAAGTCGCATCCGGACAACGGAACTCTAAGCGCTTCGCTTTAGGATTGGTACCAGATAGCGGAATCCGAATCGAGGCAGAACGGTTTCCTTGGGAGTAAGCCAAGTTCACGGGTGCTTCAAAACCGGGCACCAAGCGCTTGTAAGAATTGGTTGTGGGATTGGTCAAAGCCAACAGCGCCGGTGCGTGCTTGAGGATGCCACCGATGTAGTGCAACGCCATTTGGCTTAAGCCAGCATACTTATCGCCTGCGAATAGCGGCTGCCCATCCTTCCAAATCGACTGGTGGGTATGCATCCCAGAACCGTTGTCGTTAAACAGTGGCTTCGGCATGAAGGTGACTGTTTTGCCATATTTCTTGGCAACGTTCTTGATGACGTACTTGTAAGTCATCAGATAGTCAGCAGCTTGCACCAAAGTTGCGAAGCGGAAACCCAGTTCGCACTGTCCGCCGGTAGCAACTTCGTGGTGGTGCTTTTCAATCGGCACCCCGCACTTCGCCATCGTCAGCAGCATTTCTGTCCGCATATCCTGGGAGGTATCCGTCGGCGCGACTGGGAAATAACCCTCTTTGTAGCGAGGTTTATAACCGAGGTTGCCACCCTCTTCTTTTTTCCCAGAATTCCAACGTCCCTCGACGGAGTCTACGTGGTAATAGCCTTCATGCTGGTTTTGGTCAAAGCGGACATCATCAAAGATGAAGAACTCAGCTTCCGGTCCAATGAAGGCTGTATCGCCAATGCCGGTAGAAATTAGGTAGTCTACTGCCTTCTGAGCAATGGTGCGGGGGTCGCGGCTGTAAGGTTGGCCCGTCCGGGGTTCGATAATGCTACAGACAACGCTTAAAGTCGGCTCTGCCATGAATGGGTCGATCCAGGCAGTTGTCGGATCTAGCACCATTGCCATGTCTGATTCGTTGATGGCTTTCCAACCCCGGATACTAGAGCCATCGAAGGGTACGCCCTCGGTAAAGCTACTTTCGTCAATTTGGTCGTGATACATCGACAAATGCTGCCAGATACCCGGCATATCGATGAACTTGAGGTCAATGATCTGGATGTTTTTTTCTTTGACGTAAGTCAAAAATTCTTGCGGGGTCTGGAACATTACGACGGACTCCTTATTTTCTAAGCTGGCTCAGTCTGGAAAGCAGAAAAAACAGTAAGAGCGATCATCAGGGTTGGTGAATCGTCAAGTCAAGAGGGGGAGAACCTGGATTGAAAGCAAGCATTTTCAGGTGAGACTTCCCGATCCAGAAGTACAACTTTCCTGGCTGAAAATCTTTTGTCTCCTCTTTTGCCCATCTCAAGAACTCTCCCACTCAATTCCCAGTTGGCGCTTACGCGCCGCTACGCTAACAGTCTTCAGCCTTTTTTCAAGACGTAAGGCATCGATGTACTGGATCATCCTAGGGATAGGTGCCAGGAGATTTTGTATTCAGCTATACAGAATAAGGCAGTTGCCGTTTGACTTAAAGCGAGAAAAAGTTAAAAATTGTAGCGAGATTTACAAAAAAATCTTATAGGCGGCAACAATTTTACTAATCAGTAGCTTTGGCTACTTTTGTGCGGGGGGAAGCATGATGTTTAATTTAAATACGGATTTTGATCAAGATTTTGACGAACAAGAGGCATTTGAGTATCGTCCTGGGACGAGAGTGGAGCTAAAGCAGCGTCCTGGGGTGGTTGATATTATTGCTGAATATGACCCGATGATGGTGCCGCCCATTTGGTTGCTCAACGATCCGCAGCCGCGATATCCAGAAGAACTGACATTACTGCCAGTGCCCATGAGAGGGGTTTGTTGGTTGAAGCCGGTGAGCCGTCGAAAAGCTGGCTCTACGGGTCGGTCACGGGATGGCAACCAGATGCGTCAGAAGGCTTACAGCAGCACCCCAGAAAAAATTGCCCGCTAAAAATTGCTGCGATCGCTCTCAACAATGTGGAGATGCTTGTGGAGATGGATATATGCTAATGAAAGTGTTTGTTGTTGTAAACTACACCCTAGAAACTGGGTATGCAACAGCACACTAAACAATAGAAAATTATCTATATAGCTTGTTGTTGGGAGAGCAATTTCATGCGCGACGCAGTCACAAACCTGATTAAAAATTACGATGTTACGGGTCGTTACCTGGATCGCAATGCCGTAGATTCCCTGAAATCTTATTTTGAAACCGGCACAGCACGAGTCCAGGCGGCTGCTGTGATTAACTCCAATGCAGCTTCGATTGTGAAGCAGGCGGGGTCACGGTTGTTTGAAGAACTGCCCGAACTGATTCGACCAGGCGGAAATGCATATACGACTCGTCGCTATGCTGCTTGTCTGCGGGATATGGACTATTACCTGCGCTATGCCAGCTATGCGTTGGTTGCAGGTGATACGAATGTGCTGGATGAGCGGGTGCTGCAAGGTCTTCGGGAAACTTACAACTCTTTGGGAGTGCCGATTGGCCCGACCGTAATGGGCATCCAAATCATGAAGGACATTGTGAAAGAACAAGTGGCTGCGGCTGGAGTTGTAAATACAGCATTTGTAGATCAGCCCTTTGACCACATGACCCGCGATTTAAGCGAACAGGATGTCTAAGCAGCAGATAGCCACGAACAATTAGCCATTCGTCATTAGCTGGAGAGCGATCGCACTTTTTACCTTTTACTGGGATAAAGTGCGATCGCTTTTGTTTATGCTGCGCTGACGCTAATTTGAAGACACCAAAAGCCTATCTCGATGACAAACTCTCAACACTTAAGGGAACTAGATCGCCATGATTGGTAAATCCTAATAACATTGGCTCTTGCGGTCGAATAAACTTACCTGTCAGTACACAGCGTTGTTCTTGCTGCGCTGTAGCGGGGACGCTAGAGAGGATATCAGACCTAGAGAATTGAGGTTTATAATCATCGGATTTCTGCTGCACGTAGTTCCAGAGGATATCTCGAATCAAAGCTTGATATCCCTGATGACCTGCGAGTTCTTTGAGTTCTTCCTTCAGTTCTCTCTCCAAGCGTATGCTGGTGACTTCCATTTCAGTGGTTGAGGTGCGAGGTAGGGTACGCATGATTTTTTCTCCTAAAATTTGTGGACAGATTAGTAATACAAGTGTAGTATATTGAAAGCCAGATTCAAGTTAAACCGTTCAAGAAGCCTTCCTGTGACACATATACCTGCTTTCTCCATCTCAGCCAGCGATTCCGACTCCTTAACGAGTTGGGAATCAGCCGGCGCGGGCGTGGAGTTTCTTTTTATGGGTGGATATGGTTGTCAGAGACGAGGTACGGAGATCGATCAAATTTTGGATCGCAATAATGGTGGGAGTCTGCGGTTTGCAGAACTCAAACTAAACAAACAAAGCGGGAGGTACAGGCTAAAAGTAGCCGTACCAACATAGGACGAGAAGACTCAAAAAGTTTTTCCAACCCCCGCTTCTAATTACCAGAGGCGGGGGTTAATTGTATGAGGAGCCAAGTCGTGACGAGCGCAACTGACGTGTTAGGTAGGTCGGTAGTCGTATTTTCCCAGAACTACTTGCCCATAAGCCGGGTCAATATTAAGCGAGCGATCGCTCTGTTGATCGGTGGGAAAGCCGAACCTTTGCAGTTTAGCGATGCACCTGGCTGGCAAGTGCGATCGCCCAGCGTGGTGATCGAGGTGCCAGAACAAATTCGCCTCACCATCACGAGTGCAGAGCGAGTTTGGAAGGTTCCCCCAGTGAACCGTCGGGAATTGCTGCGGAGAGACCACCACACCTGCCAATACTGCGGCAACACGAAACAGTTGACGATAGATCACGTCCTTCCCTTATCAAAGGGCGGGAAACACACCTGGGACAACGTAGTTATCGCCTGCGAAAGGTGCAACCAACGCAAAGGCGATCGCACTCCGACTCAAGCGGGAATGCCCCTTCGTACCCAGCCTAAAGCCCCCATGCACCCTGCTGTTGCCTTTGCCGAACAGTTCTGGCGCGAACAGCACGATCACCTGGATTTGTAAGGAGACACCAAGCAATGCTGAAATTAACTTACACAGAAAACGGCTTTTACTTGGAGTGTCTGGCTCAATCTCTGGAAGAGTGGGTGACACGGCGGGTGATTTTAGCGCTGCGAGTGGGTACCCCCATCTCAGTCGAACCCAGCACCGCTTCCTTCTTACTTCCGGCTAGTTTGCCAGAAATCGGACGGTTGGTAGAGGAAGCGCAGCAGGAAGGTTCTGAAATTATTGGCTTGTGTGCTTGCGATGCCGAGTACGTCGAAGTCAGCCTGCACGGTAGCTGGGTGGACGGAGGCTCGAAAAATGGAGAGGGCGTTTTTGTGACTGCAATGAGCGATCGCGCTGAATTCTTCCTCTTCAAGCTTTGGCAAGATGCACAAGCTTGCACCTCCTCCTTGAGGTAATCAAATCACTTTTGGGGTGGGTCGAAAAACCCACCCTTTTTCTTAGTATTTGTGTGGACATTTGCCGGATAATACATCAAACTATTGGTATGTCATAGCGGGATACCACACTGAGATTGATTAAACATTAGTTATGTCAGCCAGCAGCAATACCAAAGAAAGCAGAATTGATTTGAGACTGAGCCAAGAGCAAAAAAAGACGCTTGAAAAGGCAGCTGCACTGATGGGACTCAGTGTAAGTTCTTATGTGCTTTGCCACTCACTTGATGCTGCCAGAAAGGACATTGCCTTTCATGAAACACTGGTTTTGTCAGATAGAGATCGGGATCTCTTTTTATCGATACTAGAGAATCCGCCTGAACCGAACGAAGCTTTAAAATTGGCGATGTGTGAATATCAGGAGTACGAAAAGTAATACTTTGTGGAATGGATTTTTCACCCTCTCGATAGCAGTGTAAGGAAGGATGCTTTCGACTGCGGAGTTCCAAAGTTAAACGATTACCTGAAGCAATACGCTGGACAAAACGATAGAAAAGGCATTGCCAAAACCTTTGTTGCTATTCCCAAAGAAGATGGTAATGAAGTTGTTGGCTATTACACCATCAGTATGTCTAGCATTACGTTTGACTCGCTTCCAGAGCAACTAAGAAAAAGATTACCCCGTTATCCTGTTCCCGCTATGTTAATCGGACAACTTGCCGTTGACACCTCAATGCAAGGGAGAGGATTGGGAAAAAGATTACTAATGGATGCTCTTAGTAAAGCAGTTCGCCTTGCAGATGAAGTAGGGATTTTTGCAGTTAGAGTTGATGCTCTGGATGATGAGTCAAAGCAATTTTATCTGAAATACGGTTTCGTTCCCTTAATTGATTATAAATTCTCGCTTTTCCTACCAATGGCAACAATATTAAAGAGTCGTAAATAGCAGGTAGTTTCGTCGCTGTGGTCAAGCAGATTTATTGTTAAATGGCGAACTAGGAGCTTCACCCACTTGATTCTTCCTCTTCAAGCTTTGGCAAGATGTACAAGCTTGTACCTTCTCCTTGAACTAACTGTAGGGGCGCACGGCTGTGCGCCCTTTCCTTGAGAAAAAGGGTTATGTCTTCTACTACCTGCATAGAACAGCGAACAGATAGTCTGGATCTATTCGGTTATCCAGGTTAGGATTCTTACTCAAAATAAATGCCCCTCCTTCAAACACGATTAAGGGAGGTTTATGTCCACGAGGATTATAAGCACCAATAGTGGAATAAGGGCTACCATACTTTCCGTATTCATTCCATACACTTGTTGAAGAATAGGGGCTGCCATATTTTCCGTACTGGTTGCAAATTGACTCGGTGGCATACTGGTTGCTTGAAACCACACCAAGCTCCTGTTTATCGGCACCCAAGATATATGCGTTGCCATCTAGATCGCGAATTATATCTTCAATGCTGGCTTGAGCTACAAGCTGCTGTTGCAACGGAACAGTTGCTTGAGACTGTAAGGGTAAAAAAATTCCACTTATTAAGGTGGCAATTGTAGAGAAAACGGTTGTTTGAAGGGATTTCATGATTATTCTCCGTAAATAACCCATCAAACTAAGTATTCCCATTAGCAACTGAGTTCTATCGTTTGTAATTGTTAAATAGCAGCCTTGGCGATTAGAATCGCGGCTATACAAACGAAGTCCGCCTGCGCGGACTTTTGAAACCTGCCTCCGCAGGTTTTGTGTGTGTAGGCGCGAATTCTATTCGCCAGCTTCACTAGAACACCTGCCAAACGATGCAGTCAAATAGGAGCGATCGCTAGCCTTGAATAAATTTAAGCGCGGCACCGTTCATGCAGTAGCGTTTGCCAGTTGGGCGCGGACCATCGTTAAATACATGACCTAAATGCCCACCACAGCGATGGCAATGCACTTCAATTCTAGTCATAAAAAGCGTCTTGTCTGTGGAGGTGCCGATTCCCCCTTCAATGGGAGCATAAAAACTGGGCCAACCAGTATGGCTGTCGAATTTCGTGTCAGAGGTAAAAAGCGGTAAGTCACACGCCGCACACGCATAAATTCCTTTACCGTATTGCTTATCAAGCGGGCTAGTTCCAGCACGTTCGGTACCGTGTTTACGCAAGACGTTAAACTGTTCGGGCGTCAAAATTTCACGCCATTCTTCCTCGGTTTTGTTGATTTCAAAATTATTGTTTGAAGCTGCCATATCTCCCGATTTCCCAATTAGATTGCGTGATAACCATGCCGCGCCTACAATTACAGCGCCAGCTTTTAAAAGATAACGTTTTTTCATGCTGCATCATTCAGTTGTCAATGTGAGGCGAGCCAGTTCAACTTTGAGAGAGTTTATTTGGCTCTATCTCTAGGATGCGCGATCGCGCTCATGCGAAGCGAGGCGTTAGCCTAGCGCCGACCTGTTGGTTCGCACTGCATTAAGTCTGATAGCCGGATTAAAATTCGCTAAGAAGCCTAAAGCAGGTAAAGAGCCATCGGCTCAAATTTGCTTGAGATAGAACTCAAACCGTTGCCGGAATTGTTCAACTGTCAGATTTTGAGTCCAATATTCCACTAAAGCGTGACCAAATGCCCAAGCATTGCGTTCTGGTGAAGAGGGGTTTTCCAACAGTAGAGGCCAAAGGGATAGCAAATCAAAGTTGATCGGGTTTTCGCCCGGATTCAAGAGCGAGAACAAATCATACGCCATCTGAAGTTTGCCAATCACAACCGGCAATTGCTCCACGGGAATTTGGTCTGCTAGCAGGTATGCTAGATTTGGTCGTCCGGTTGTCAGTGTCGCAATGAACTGGAGAACGGGACTTTTGAGGAGTGCAGCCAGTCCCTGTGTCGTTGTCATCTGAAAGGTGTAGCGGTCAATGATTTTGGCAGCAGCGGCAGTGCGGGCATCCAAGTTACGCAAAAAACGGGCAAGGCGGAGTTGCTTGGTAGGCGCGATCGCATCCACCAGTGCTAATGAGAGTGCGTCCATTCCCCACGCAGTTCGACCCGTTTTCGTGTCACCTGTAACGACAGGTAGAACCAGATTGCAGAAGTTGCCTAGAAGCTTCGCCCGATACTCGGTCGCTTCCCGAATCGCGTTTTCCTTTGGGCGATCGCCTGCTTGCCAGTTGTAGGGAGGTTCCCACTCGCGGATGGGACGCAGACGATCCACCTGAGTGACGATGGCGATCGCGCTCAAGTCTGCAACTTCCGCCTTCATATCTTTGAGAAAGTCCACATCCATTTGCAGTGCCGGATCGAGGGCAGGAGTGACTAAGAGCAGCAAATCTGCATTGGTGGCATAATCCAGCACCAGTTCTCGTAAATCCGCCCGGTTCACTTGTTCGTACCCCGGCGTATCCCAAAGCGTCAGGGTTTCCCCCAATTGGCTCTGCCAGTGGTAATTCTGAATTTTATCGGTGCTGGGCAACACATCCACGGCGGCTCGATCTGCTTGAAATAGCGTATTAATCAAGCTGCTTTTTCCAGATCCGGTTCGTCCCACTAGCAGAATATTGACAGGTTTTTGCTCAACCGCTTCGACGGGTTCTGCTTGCGCCAGGATGTCTCGGAGGGTTTGCGTCTTTGCCTTGGGTAGCGTCGGTGTGGAAGTAGAGGATTCTGACTCTGGTAGTGTAGTCGTTCCTCCATAGAGAGCGATCGCTTGCCGACATAAGTTCCGCAGAGCGGCTTCCCGAAGCATCTGGCTCAAATTCCCCAGCAATTCCTGATTTGCCTGATTACTGGAACGCTGAGTGACTTGTTTTGCTACCGCCACCACCGGATTCAAGAACCACTGTGCCCAATTCCAGGCTTGCCAGAGTTTCCGAGCCGATGGTTCCAGCTTGCGGTAAACTCCGTATGCCTCGTATGCCTGCCCAATCGTGACCCGATCGAGGGCAGGAGATAACTTCTGTATCCACCCGTCCAGATCGTCCACCGTTCCCCGAATCAGTCCGTAAGCTTGGGTAACGTGAATGTTGAGCAGGGGATACTTTACTTCAGGATTGTAGACATGAGCGATCGCACTGACCAGATCCTGGCATCGCTGCCAAAAGGTTTGCCAATCTTCCCAAATCGGGCGATCGCTCTGTGCTGCTTTCAGGATTTCTTGATAGGCGACTTCTGCTTGATTTACAGCATCATTTCCGGCTGGTAGCGCTACAGTGTCGCCTGCACCAGATTCTAGTTCGGCGCTAACCTCCGCCATGACAGATTCTATTTGAGCGATCGCCGGTCGCGTCCACTTCACTAGCAGCCAACGCCAACCCACAAATACAACGGTAAACACGCCCCAGATCCAATTAATCCGCCACTCGTGAATCTGCAACCCTGCCGATATCAGCAAGAAACCAACGATCGTTGCGATCGGCGTTGCCAACACCACCCACTGCCACACCTTTAATTGCACCATTACTCCACCCCTCGATTAGACTTCTTATACCGTTATTGTCGATCTAACTGCCTCTGATGCTAGACCCCATGATGCGGGATAGCATGACGAATCAGCGTGTACGATCGCTGATTTCTTCGCGTGAAGTAAAGCTACACGGCGTGTGCGAAAGCAATATGAGAAGAGCAAATTGCCAAGATGATCCTATGCCATAATTTTAATCGCACCATTGCACTATGCCTGCTTAATAACATTTACTCGCTATGTTCGCTAACAAAAAGCTTATTAATAGTCTTGTTTCTAAGATTGGCAAAATAGAAAAAGAAACACTGGCTGCTATGCGCGATGGGAGAGTTGAGCAAGAGCCAGCAATTACTGATAGATTACTAGGCGTTATGGAGTATGTCTTGAATGGTCAAACCACAGCCGGAGTGAAATGGACGGTTAAGACACTTACAGATAGAGGGCGAGGAAGCCAAGAAAGCGAATTTGGTGCTGACTTCTTAGCAGCATTGGAGCTTTCGCTAGACGGCTACCAAGTTGCAAAAGGATTTTTAGCACAGTCAAAGCTTGTTGAACCCAGTCAGACTTTTAACAGTAACGAAGTCAATCGCCTCAAAGAGCAATGCGAGAAGATGTTATCGCATTCCTCCGCCTCCTTTGTTTTTCTCTATTCTCAGCAATCTGGTATTGTTATTGTTCCTGCACTAGAAGTTCTCGCAGCCAGAGATTGTAACCCTCATGAACTTATAAGCAGACCCATGAAAAAGTTCTATCAAGAACACTTCGAATGCTTTATAGGAGATAGAGATATCCGTTGTGCAACTCCTAATGCTTTGGAAGGATTACGCACTCGCTATCAAGCAAGGCAATTGGTTTTCTTGTCTGGCTCTCAAGAGAATGAATCTGTTCAACTGGATCTGTTCAACTTCTGAGACAATCATTCAGGAAGGCCGCTAGATGGCTGTCTATTTTGTAGATAACAGTGCGCTGGTCAAACGCTACATCGGTGAAAGTGGTTGAGCATGGGTTTTGAGTTTGTTCAACCCCGTACTAAACAACGACGTACTAATTGCTGCAATTACAGGTGTTGAGAGCGTCGCTGCAATTACACGACTGGCGCGTGGCGGAAGTATCAGTGCTATGGACGCGACAGCAGCGTGTGGTCAGTTCAGGAGTGGCTTGCAGTGTGAGTACCAAGTTGTCGAAATCACACCGAGCTTCATCAATTCTGCGATGGCATTAGCGGAAGCAATTGGATTAAGAGGCTACAACGCAGTTCAGCTAGCGGTAGGTCGTGAGATAAATGCCCTCTGCATAGCTAGCAGTTTGTTCCCTGTAACCTTTGTATCTGCTGACGACGAGTTGAATGTAGCGGCAGCAAGTGAGGGTCAGCTCATTGAAAACCCCAATGACTACCTATAGGAGACTAACATAACAACGAGCGATCGCTTTTCGTAAAATAGAGCGATCGCTCTGTTCGTATAAATTGGTTTTGGTTGCACGTAGGAAGCAATGCCATCGCCAATGATTGGGCTATTCTAGAAGTAGAGTTAGCCAAAGTTGTCGATTAGAGGAGCTATGACAACCGCTACACCAGCAACTAATCCACCTGTTGTCCCAAAAAAGCTGCCTTTTTTGGAGTCAATCTGCTGGCAGACAGGAGATGTCTATCGGTTTACTCCGGAGCAAATGCTGAGTCGCTATGAGCGGGGTTGGAAATATCGCCAGCTATTTAGCAATCTTGAAGGCGAAGAACTAAGTTTTCTCAAGGAACTTGCAAAACGCTATAATTCCTGGCTACAAGCCTGTTTATGACCTTCAGGTTTGATCGCCATCATAAAATCCTCACGATTCTTGAAAGTTTAGATGCTGAGGTACTTAGGAAGGGTTCTGCTTACTTCGGTGGGGGAACCCTTCTTGCACTTGATTTTGAAGAATACCGCTGGAGTAAAGACGTTGATTTTATTTCACCTGTTGGTGAATCAGGCTATAAGTATCTCCGCACAGTCATATTTGATGGTGGATATGAAGCACTGTTTCGCGATCTGAGTAGAATCCAAGTTGGACGTGGCACCACTGACCAGTATGGAATTCGGATGATGGTTATTGTTGATAATATCCCCATCAAGGCTGAAATTATCGCTGAAGCTCGTTTTCAACTAGATCCGCCAAGATATCCAAAGTGGTCATCTGTCGCCTGCTTAAGCCTCAATGACTGTTTCACGTCCAAGCTGCTTTCAAATTGCGATCGCTACATGGACGACAGCGTTGAGGCAAGAGATTTAATCGATTTAGCAATTCTTAGGCTGCAATCTTCGATTCCACAGGAATCAATTGAGAAAGCTGAGAAAGCGTATGAAGTTATACGTCCTTTAAAACTTGCGATCGCACGCTTTCAGGAAAGACCCCATTACAGGCAGGAATGCTTTCTCAGTCTGCAAGTTGATAAAGTTAAGATACCCAGAATTATTGACGGTGTTGATTTCCTAGCTACCGATTTAGGCTTGGCTACTACCGAGAGACATTTTAAGGAGCAGCATGATATTTTTACTGATTGAGAAACACAAGAGGGAATAAGGGAAGAGCCATAACCATGCAAAAGTGACACTATGCTAACGGTAACGATTGAGGAAATTTAGCGAAGATATTGCAACTTACCTTCAGCAAGTCGAAGCAGGTGAGACTCTTATTGTCATGCAAGCAGGAAAGCCTGTTGCTGAAATTAGACCGATTTCGCCAACTGTTAAGCAACTTCGACCTTTTGCTTTGTGTGCTGGAGAGTTCACCGTACCAGATGATTTTGACACTCCTTTACCAAAAGACATTCTGACTGCATTTGAGGGTACATGAAACTACTGTTTGATACCCATGTGTTTCTTTGGTTCATCAGTGGCGATTGTCGATTATCAAATGACCGCAAGGCAGTATCTGCGATCCAGACAATGAAGTATATCTGAGTGTTGTCTCAGTGTGGGAAGCAATTGTCAAGTATCAATTAGGCAAACTACCACTGCCATAGTCTCCCAAAACTTATCTACCCGAATAGCGCGATCGCTTAGTGTGCTGTAAGCATTCGCCATCTCATCGCCAGTCTTCATCCAGAGAAAAATAGTGTTGCTCAACTTGCAAAACTAACCCAAAGTTTTTTTAAGATTTCAGGTAGCGATTGCTATTCTGCATCTATCGCGGGGAATAATAGTATTAAGTAGATGACGCTATGTTTTTCTTTAGGAAATGAGGACTCAGTTTTAGTAGCAGCGATGAAACTTCGAGAAGCTAATTCACTAAGGCTTGTAGATATGGAAATGACGATTAGACGATAGTCGTTAATAATTCAACCGTTGCAGGATGAGTGAAGGTTGTACTTCATTCTTTGCCCGCTGATTAAGCAACTCGGTCACAGTTTCATCTAAAAGTTCAGGAAATTCCATAAGCGCAAAATGTGGAAATTACTGAACTCTTGAAGACCTTGTTAAACAGTAATTACACGGAAGGTTTTGGGAGCAGCAAACCAGCTTCCTGAAACACTTTGCTCTTGAAAGCTAGATTTTACTTCAACTCTAACGCCCTGAATTGGAGCAGAACATGATTCAAACTACAGATACAGCTAAGTTTACGACGACTGACCTAAATCGCTTTGCTGAAGAACTCAATCGAGATGGAATTTGTGTGATTCGGGGTTTATTTGAGAGGAGATTAATCGAAGAGTGGGGAGACGCTTTTAATGAATTATTCCAAAAGCGCCAAAATCAACCGGGTGGTCTGGCACCGCGCGAACAATCCCGCTTCTATCTAACCTTCCCGTGGGTTGCTCCCTTTGCCAATGTAGATGTGTTTGCCAATCCAGTAATTTTGGGGATTCTCAATCGCGTATTCTACCAAGAATATAAGATGGTGCAATTGGGGGCTGATATTCCTGTACAGGGTTCGGATTACCAGGAAATTCACCGGGACTTTCGCCCACTTTTCTCAGATCAAATAGTAACGCCACTGTACGCGCTGGCGGTTAACTTTCCGCTAGTAGAAGTAACGGCAGAGAATGGACCGTTTCAAATGGCGCGGGGGACTCATGTCATGCCGCGTGAGGAAGGATTGGTGAAGGTCAGGGGTGGCGAAATTCCGATGGAGTCTTTCTATACGCAGCCGGGTGATGTGATGATTCGCTCGCCGCTAGCGCTGCATCGAGGCTCACCGAACCGGACAAACACACCCAGACCGATGGTTGTGATGGGCTATGTGATGCATTGGCTGCACACCGCAAAAGTAGACTTGACTGTGCAACGGGACTATTATGAAAGTCTGCCAGAGGAAATAAGGGAATTACTGCGGTGCCACGTGGTAGAGCAGTTGCCAGAGAACAAAGTTGAAACCTACGTGAATTTCAAGTATTAGGACGCTAATGTCTCAATTTGAGCCGACGCCTGAAGAATTCCCTAGCAAGCGCACCTATACCAATCCGGTGTACAACGGCTATTTTGCCGATCCGTTTGTTTGGGAACACGAGGGAGTATATTACGCAATCGGCACGGGTGCAGCAGAAGCAGAGGGAGAGGTGGACGAAATCGGCAAACAGCGCGTCTTTCCCCTCTTGCGCTCTGAGGACTTTGTAAGCTGGGAGTTTGCGGGGAATGCACTGCTGCGCCCAGACGCTGCTCTCGGAGATAACTATTGGGCACCAGAAGTTGCTTATTGCGATCGCAAGTTCTATCTCTACTACTCAGTAGGACACGAAGACAAGCGGCATCAGTTACGGGTTGCAACGAGCGATCGCCCGTTGGGACCTTATCAAGACATCGGTGAACCCCTTATAGACCCTGAATCGTGTCCTTTCGCTATCGATCCTCATGCCTTTCGGGATGACGATGGGCAATGGTATCTGTTCTACGCCCGCGATTTCTTGGATACAGAAGGAGGCGTAAGGGCTGGAACGGCACTGATGGTAGACCGATTGATAGGAATGACAAAACTGGCTGGAGAGGGGAAAGTTGTTTTACGCGCCCGCTCTGACTGGCAAAGGTTTCTGGCAAACCGTTTGATGTACGGCAATCGCTATGATTGGCATACCTTAGAAGGCCCTAGTGTCCGCAAACATGGCGATCGCTACTACTGCTTTTACAGCGGTGGGCGCTGGGAAACGGAAAACTACGGCGTTGATTATGGCGTTGCAGATAGTGTCATGGGTCCTTACTCCGATGCGGGGAATGAAGCCGGACCCCGCGTATTGAAAACTGTTCTCGATCGGGTTCTCGGTCCCGGTCATAACTCAATCGTTGTCGGTCCCGATGGTAAAACTGATTACATCGCTTACCATGCTTGGGACACGGACAGGTCGGCGCGGCGAATGTGCTTGGATAAATTGATTTGGACGGCGGATGGCCCGCGCTGCGATGGTCCCACCTGGACATCGCAGACTATCTAACAGCGAATAGCGAGCGCGCTTACCGAAACCGAAGCAATTCCAGCGATTGCTGGCGGCAAGATGTCAAGTGCGATCGCTATTGAGGAGTGTCATGTATACGGGCAATTCTCTGGAAAGATTTTTAGCCTAGAATCCAGGTTACAGAAATTGGCGACCGTCCTTCTTTTCACCAAAATCAGCGAAGAACCTTAGCCACTATGCCACCTGATCGGGAACTTTGGGTAACTTGATGATAAAGCTTGTTCCCTTGCCTTCAGCGCTTTCAACTTCAATCGTCCCTTCATGTGCTTCAGTAATACTCTTTACCAAAAATAATCCTAGTCCCCATCCCGTTTGCTCCTCAGCAGAGATAGTTCGACGAAATTGTTGAAATAGGATTGATTGAGCGTCTAGGCTAATCGGATCGCCTTCATTATGGATAGTAAGGCTGATCTGCGTTTCAGTTTGCTGAAGCGTGAGTGTAATCGGCGTGCCAGACGCCCCATATTTCACAGCGTTAACTGCTAAGTTTTCAATCACCCGCCGTATTTCTTTACGGCTGCAATAACTCCTGATATCAGAATCACAAACCACAACAAACCGATCTCCATAAGCGAAGCTCAAATCCTCTACTACCTCTTGAACTAGCACCTCTAAATCGCATTCTTCAAATTCAATCTTTAAACTCTGCCCTGTCCGCAGCCGACTTGCATCAAGCAGATTTTGAATCATCGAATCCAGCCGATTGATTGCATTGAGCATCCTCGCGGCTATATCCACGTGGCTATCTCCTCGTTCCACCCGACGCAGAGTCAGTTGAGTTCCCATTTTTACAACATTAAGGGGGCCTCTGAGGTCGTGAGTTAGCGTCACCATAAATAGCTCTTGAATATCTCGCAGCGTCTCGGAGAATTGAGTGGCAGCGTCATTAACGGCTTGCTCAATGGAGTCGATAATGATGTCTCGTTCCCTCACGTCTAAAGGTGCTTCTTCCTCTAAAACTTGAAAGATGACTTGACGAAGGATGTGGTACTCGAAAATGAGTTGAGTCATGGAGTAGTCGGCATAACCGGCCCGCTCATGCCCATGCTTCTTGCCAATCCGAGTGCTTTCTACCTTGTCGGCTGCGATTCGGGCAGGTGTCCTGTCAATTCTGTTTGAGAGTTCATCTACCAGTTGGTTTAAGTACAGAGGTAGCGAATTTCGTAAAACAAGAGACTCATGATGCATTGATGCTTTGACTTCATCACGCGCCCGCTCCTCCCACAGATGCATAATTCTTTCAGCATTTTGCTTAAGACGGTCAGACGCTTGATTAGACATCGTTCTTGATTCTCTGCATGCGTGCAGGTAAGGGAAAGTTTCCAAGATGTGGGTTTGATTGAGTTTGAGCAGGTTCGGGCAGCAAGCAACAGAAGTTGCAATGCCTCTGTATACCCCGTCAAGTAGCAGACAAGGTTAAATTACCAAAGATGGTAAGTAGTTTGGACAAGCAGCAGAAAGATATAATTGTAGCGAACTGCAAACCCAAACGCTTCAAACCGCTTTCCAATACAAAACTGAAACTACATTAAATTGCAAATAAAAGGTTAGTCTAAACCCCAATAGCTGCAAATCAAATCACATTATCTGTAAACCGACTGCAAACATAATTTTGAAGCCACATTATCTGCCAATAGCTTTAGGGTAAGCGAAAAAAACTGCTCAAGGATTATTTTTAACTACTACAGTCCGATTTCTACCACTTCATTCGGGCATATATGTCTGGTCAATAAGTCCTTTTAATTCGGATACTTTTGGTAATGTATTCTAAAAACTAGCGTTGGTCAATCAAACCGCTACTTGATGAAGAGGAAAGACTTCATGCACAGAAGGAACCAGTAATGCAATTTTCTGATGGCTTTAGTGTGTATCTCTCTCAGGGTAAAATTATGTCAGTTTCGCTTCCTGACGATGAGATTTAACACCTCACTGCACTAAACGGCTGGATGAAAGCGCTTTACCAATTAGGTTGACAATTTTTAATGCGTCTGGGTCGTCATCGGTATACGAGCGATCGCCTTAGCCCAAAAACAGATTGCTGAATTCTGGCTGTCATCCTCATCGCTAAGCCTGAACGTATCGAGAAATGCCATCCACTCCTCCATCTCCTGGGGAGGTACCACCATTCTCACTACAATTCGCCCGTAATCGGCGCTGTTGTTGCAGTCGCGACTTCAGTTCTTGTCAAACCCACCTCCCGGCTGATTTCGGTAGTTAGAAAGGTTTTATTTATACTTAGTATAAAAATTTCCTATATCTTTTTAGCGGCTCAATTGCCATACAGTGGTTCTACGCAACATCTGATGCGTAGAACCACTGTGTCACTTCAGTCATGATTAAAACCTTTTTCAAATTCTTGGTTATCCAGGATGGGGAGTAGATATGGATACAAGCCTGATCGTTTCTAATATCCTAAATCCACCAATCCTATTCTTCTTTCTAGGTATGGTGGCAGTTTTTGTTAAATCGGATCTGGAAATTCCGGCTCCTTTCCCAAAGTTACTGTCACTTTATCTACTATTTTCCATTGGCTTTAAGGGAGGAGTAGAACTGATTAAAAGCGGCTTAACCCAGGAAGTGATATTCACCATGCTGGCAGCCGTATTGATGGCGTGTGCCGTCCCGATCTATACCTTTTTTATCCTGAAGCTGAAGCTGGATATCTACGATGCAGCAGCGATCGCCGCGACTTATGGCTCCATCAGTGCCGTAACTTTTATCACGGCAGGAGCTTTTTTGACCGAGTTGGGGATTGATTATGATGGTTATATGGTTGCAGCCCTAGCGCTTATGGAATCTCCGGCTATCATCGTCGGGCTGATTCTGGTCAATCTATTCACACCCAGCCAGGGAGATCGGGACTTTTCCTGGCCCGAAGTGTTGCAAGAAGCCTTCCTGAATAGCTCCGTATTTCTGCTGGTTGGTAGCCTGATCATCGGAGTCCTAACTGGAGAACGCGGTTGGCACACTTTGGAACCCTTTACTCAGGGATTGTTCTACGGTATCCTGACCTTCTTTTTGCTCGACATGGGGTTGGTTGCAGCTAGAAGGATTAAGGACTTGCAAAAAACGGGCGTTTTTCTCATTTCTTTTGCAATACTAATCCCAATCCTCAATGCAGGCATTGGAATTTTGATTGCAAAATTCATCGGAATGCCCAAGGGGGACGCGCTCTTATTTGCGGTACTTTGTGCAAGTGCTTCTTATATTGCTGTTCCCGCCGCTATGCGTTTAACGGTTCCTGAAGCGAATCCTAGCTTGTACGTTTCTACCGCACTAGCTGTAACGTTTCCTTTCAACATCATTGTCGGAATTCCCGTATATCTGTACGGCATTGAGATGCTTTGGAGATAACATCATGCATTCAGTTAAACGAATAGAAGTCATCGCAAATTCAGTTGAACTTGGCAAAATTTTAGACAGTTTAAAAAAATCAGGTGTAACCGGGCACCTAGTCATCCGAAATGTTGCCGGACAGGGGCTTAGAGGCGGTTCTGAAGATTTAGATATGACGATGCTGGATAATGTCTATGTCATCGCATTTTGTGCGCCAGAAAAACTTAAAGGTGCTGTGGAAATTATTCGACCAATCCTCAACAAGTTTGGAGGCAGCTGTTACATTTCTGATGCGATGGAAATTCGCTCGACGAGATGCGTTGCTTCGTTGTAAGGTGGCTGTTTCTATCTTCTGTGAAATCTGAAGAAACTAAAAAACAAAAATAAAGTCTAGCTTCGGCTTTGAACTTTGAATCGTTTATTCTGCAACTTTTACTTCTTCAATAGCGATGAATCAAAACAATGGGTTGATGGGGCGGCGCAATTTCTTGAATTTAACGGGAAATGGCGGAATAGCACTGATGGCTGCTGTGACAGGAAGTGCATTCTGGGGTGTGCAAGCAAATCGAGCGATCGCAGCGACCGTTGAGCCTCCCAGCCCTGATGCCGCCCTAAAACGGTTGATGGAGGGCAATCAACGGTTTGTGCAACACAAGGCTAAACATCCCGATCAATCAGAGGCACGGGTTAAAGAAATTGCCCAAGCACAACACCCTTTTGCAACGCTGCTAACCTGCGCGGATTCGCGGGTATCTGCGGAAATTTTGTTTGACGAAGGACTCGGTGACTTATTTGATATCCGGGTTGCCGGAAATATTGTGACTCCAGAAGTGCTTGGCAGTTTGGAATACGCTGTCGCTATCCTCGGTACTCCTGTGATTATGGTTTTAGGTCACGAACGCTGTGGTGCTGTCACTGCCGCAGTCCAGGGGGAACGTCTCCCTGGAAGCATGAATTCTTTTGTTAAAGCCATCAAACCTGCGATCGCTAAGACAAAAGATGAATCAGGCGATCCGGTTGATAACGCTGTAGTTGCAAACGTTCGGTATCAAATTGAGAAATTAAAACAAAATTCAACGATCGTTTCGGAACGATTGCTAGATGACAAGCTCAAAATTGTCGGAGGTCGTTACGATCTCGATACCGGAAAAGTCACGTTAATTTAGGATTGCGTACAGCAGGCATCTGAATTTCCGGCAACGCTGATTCCACTGCTGCGAACATTCGCTCTGCTAACGCTGAGACTAGATGAATTCGTCCCTACTCTCTCTGCTAAATGATGGTTGCAATAGATGGGTAGGGGCGTTTGCATAGCCTGGTAGATAAACCCCGCAGGGTAAAGTAGACCGAGAATTACATCCTAAGGTTGGTTGGCAGGCTGAATTTTGAGCAAATCGGATGGAGTTGCAATCCAAGTTTGGATAGGTCAAGGGGCAGATGCAGTCGAACTCTATGTCCTACGCTCCATAAAACTAGATGACCGATCGCGATATGATAAGTGCGATCTGCGCTTCGCTATCGCTAGCAAGAAATAGATACGTGCTAGTAAACTATGGCAACCGACCCTCTCCACCTGCCTCCGTTTGACTCAGATGATGCCGAAACGCTCAACGTCATCATTGACACGCCCAAGGGCAGCCGTAACAAATTTGAGTGGGACAAGAAGCACGGGTTGTACAAGTTGGGCGGCGTACTGGCAGCAGGCGCATTTTTCCCATACGACTTCGGTTTCGTACCCTCGACTCTAGCCGACGACGGCGACGCTATCGACGTGCTGGTATTGATGGAGGAGCCTGCCTTCGTCGGCTGCCTTGTCCCATCGCGGCTCATCGGCGGCTTTGGCGCTTTTCAAACCGAGGAGGGGAAAACCGCACGCAATGACCGCTTGCTCGCTGTTGCCGCCAACTCCCGCAACCAGCATGACGTGAAAACGCTCGACGACCTGAATCAGAACCTCATCCACGAGATTGAACACTTCTTCGTGTCGTACAACGCGGCTAAGGGCAAAACGTTTGAGCCTCAAGGTCGCTTTGGACCGGAGCAAGCCCGCCAACTGGTTATTGAGGCTGCGGAGCGTTTTCGTGAGTGTTAGCAAGTTGTCGGATTCATCAAAATCGTTGAGGCAGTTTAGGCGGCGTAATAGAAACGCTCGTGGATTACTTTGCCATTTTTCCATCTCTGTACAGAAACTTGATCGTGCGTGACGTTGCCCCATTCAGAATGAGTGTAATCGACAAACCATTCAGAAATAATCACGTCTTCGCCATAAGCAACCGCTTTCAGTTCTGCTGCACGAAATTCGGTCACTTTAGAAAAGAAGTCCAGTTCTCTAGCGCGATTGGCGGCTTTCCCCACAGTGGCAGGCGTTTCATTTTCCTGCATCACTACATCCTCGCCATAGTATTTCTCAAAGGCTTCCATCGCTTTCCCTTGTAAAACCAGGGTCTTGATGTCTTCAAAGTTGGCTTTCAGGTCTGTTGCTGTAATCATGATTTTTGTTCTATTGGTTAGCTCAGAGTTGTCAGGTGAGAAACTTGATTTGGCTCACAACATTAATCATGTTTCATTCCTTCGGGTTTGAGAAGACTGCAAAATGGAATATGATTTATTCCGTTTGAGAATCAATCCCCATGTCAGACCTGATCGCCTGCATCAAGAGTTTTGTGCGAACCGTAGAAACAGGCAGTTTCTCCGCCGTTGCTAGAGAGATGGGTACCACTCAACCCACGATTAGCAAACAGATTGCTGCACTGGAAGACTATCTGGACGTGCAATTGCTGCTGCGATCGACACGCCAAGTGAGTTTGACCGATGAGGGAATGCGCTTTTATGAGCGTTGCCAATCCGTTCTCGAAGCACTCTCCGAAGCCGAATCTAGTGTGGGAAAACGGCAGAACCCGTCTGGACTATTACGGCTCAATTGCTCGGTTGCGTTTGGGCAGATGCAGGTACTCCCTCGCCTGAAACGATTTCTCGATCGCTATGGGGATATCAAGATTGACCTGACGATGTCTGACCACTTTGTCGATTTAGTTGGAGAGGGACTCGATCTAGCGATCAGAATTGGCAAGTTTGTTGATCCCAACTTAATCTCACAGCCACTCGGCACATACCGATTTGTCGCAGTCGCATCGGCGGACTATTTGGAGAAGTTTGGTGAGCCACAAATACCAGCCGACCTTTTGCACCACAACTGCATTGTTTATACCCGGCAGTCTACGGGTAATGAATGGCATTTTCGAGGCACGACAGTAACAGTGAGTGGAAATCTACAAGTCAATAACTCGATGGCGCTACGTGAAGCCGTGTTGGCAAACATTGGCATTGGCACCTCCCCCATATGGGCGTTTACTGATGAACTCCGAAATCAATCGGTCAAAGTCATCCTTGCAGAATACGAACCTGACCCAATACCGATTCAGGTCGTTTACCGTCGAGGACGCTTTCAGTCGGCGAAGATTAAATGCTTTATTGACTTTCTCATAGATGAATTTAAGGCTGGACTGTCTTGAAACAATAGACCTCTTGCTCTCATTCGCTGCTGGGATACTATGGGGTCTGAAATTAGGCGATAGCGAAGCGAGAAGAGCGAAGCGCAACTTGATTGATGCGTCGGCACAGATGCCTTCACCGCTGATGCCTTCACCGCTGATGCCAATGTTAGAAGCTGCTTATATAGATTCAATGACCCTAAGAATATCTTCATCAGTAGTCGGACTATTATTATCAATAACCGCATCCCATTGATGGCTAATGCTTGCTGCTATCTTATTGTATTCTTCTACTTTCTCATCTGATACGGGTATGTGTTCTGAATTGTCTCTGTTTCTCACTCTTCTCAAACACTCTTCTAAATCAGCAAAGACTTTTATCAACTTGACTTCGTATTTATTTCTTAATGACGAATGCATCTGATTGAATCCGTCTCCTGCCCCTAAACTTTCAATCATTACCTTACTATGCTGCTGAAACTCCTTATCGATTTCCTTCTCAACTGTTTCCCAACCATTCTCACCTGGCGCTAATTTCAGCCAGATCGGCTCTACTCTTAAGAACTTTATGTCTGTATTTTTATTGACTTGACTTCCAATATATGTTTTTCCTGAGCCTTTTGGACCAATGAGTATGTATAGTATTTTCCTCATCTTGTTATTACCTGTAACGGCTCTACTTGTATTGCAAACATGACGACAGGAGTTTACCCCCTAGTTCACACCATTAACTGTATCTGCGTTACCCCTTGGCGCAACTGGCGCTGCCTTTGTAACCAAGAGTGGCGCACGCCCTTGCCCAGCAGGGGTGCTAGCTGACTCACCGCCCAACGCAACAGTGCGCTTTTACGTAGTAGCTCAGCCTGAGCCGCTTCCTGACTTTGAAGCTGCTGCGCTCGAATAATCTCCGGCTCTCGCTCAGCTTGAATCTGTGGTAATACCGCATCAATTGCCGCATCTGTTGCTCCCTCACGCAACAGGGGAACTAGATGATTTGCTGCAACGATCGCATCCCGCAGAGCCATATTGATGCCTTGGGCGCGAATCGGTGACATCGGGTGAACAGCATCGCCCAACAGCAGTAACCCTGGTGCATACCAGCGCGGACAACGCCCGACGACAACGGATAACAGAATAGGCCGTTCAATACTTTCTGTGTGAGTCCGGATATGCTCGGCTAACCAGGGGGGCGATGCTTCTGCCAAAATATCAGGCCAATCGGCTTGCTTCCAGCCCATTGGGGCATCTTCATGGAGTGCCCAGCCTATCTGAAGATTCCCCTCGGAAGAGCGAAACAGCCCAAATGCATTGCGATCGCGAACAATTGAATAAAATACGTTCTCGGATTCCAAGCGATCGCTATCAGCCAATTTAAACCAAAGAATATCAAAGCTTCCGGACTGTTGTTCTAGAGGCAAGTTAGCTCGCTGCCGAACAACAGAATTACGACCATCTGCCCCTATGACTAGATTGGCACAGATGGAGCGATCGTCACCCAGCTTCACGCCCGAAACCCGTTGCTCGCTCCACAGCAAATCCTGCACGGGACTGCCCTGGATAAACTCAAAATTGGGATAAGTGTTTGCCTTGTCAATTACTGCTTCCAGGAAAGCTGGCTGTGAAACGAGAGTGCAGGGCTTACCACCCGGTTCGATTGGCTCATCAACTCGAAACAGAAACCGATTCTCAATCAGAACTTCCCAAGCATCTAAAGGTCGATGAGGGATGCTCTCTAGCACAGACGACAATCCCATCTGCTCTAGAGCATCTAGCCCACTGGGCATCAGTCCCTCACCGCGAAAAACTCTCCGGAAGTTACGGGAGGATTCAATCAGTTTGACGGCGATGCCACGTTTGACGAGAAGCAGTGCAAGCGTTGCACCAGCAGGCCCAGCTCCGACAATTACAACCTGAGTCATCACTTTAAAACTGCTTTGAATGATTTGAGAATACCAAAGTTATCTGTGCCATCTAACTCCTAGCAATAGCGTGGCACAGCCAAAATGAGGTAAGCAGCTCCAGGCTGTAGAGAAGATGCAATCAACAATCTGTATCCCTAATCAGAAGGAAGAAGCTGATATAGCTCTAAGATTAGAAAATTAATCAGGCGTTGGTCAGAATTACGGGGTAATCTTTGCTATGTCCAACAGCATTGGTGATGTTCTTGAACCCGAAGTTAAAGATTTGGGCGGATTTGAGGCGAGGCGCATCTTGCCTCACGCAACTCGGCAGATGGTTGGACCATTCATCTTTTTCGACCATCTCGGCCCAGCTACCTTTGCACCGGGTCAAGGAATGGATGTGCGACCGCATCCGCATATCAATTTAGCAACACTGACTTACTTGTTTGAAGGGGTGCTGCTCCATAGCGATAGTCTCAAGGTTGTTCAAGAAATTCATCCCGGAGCAGTGAACTGGATGACTGCGGGTCGTGGCATTGTCCATTCGGAGCGAACGCCCAATGCGGTTCGGAGTCGCGAAAGACGGCTACATGGTATCCAGACGTGGCTCGCACTTCCTTCGGAACATGAGGAGACCGAACCTTGGTTTCGTCACTACCCAGCGACTGACATCCCCGCTTGGCAAGATGGGGGTGTCTCAATCACACTAATTGCAGGGCAGGCGTATGGTCGCACATCACCCGTTCAAACGTTCTCGCCGATGATCTACCTCGATGTCCAACTGCCGACTGGAACCGAGTTCACGCTGCCTCCGGACTATAGTGAGCAAGCCGTCTATAGCGTTACAAACGGTCTGAGCATAGATGGCGAACCGCTGGAGCCACAACGAATGATTGTATTGAATCCCAATCAGACTGTGAGCATTAGTGCGAAAGCTGACGCTCGTTGCATTGTGGTAGGTGGTGAACCTGTCGGTGAGCGGCACAAGTGGTGGAATTTTGTCTCTAGCCGCCTTGAGCGCATTGAGCAAGCGAAAGCGGACTGGAAGAACGGACGGTTTGAGCGGGTTCCAGATGAAACCGAGTTTATCCCCCTGCCTGAAGAACCCCTCTCGCGACCTGAACAACCGCTCTAAAAGGCTATTTCAAACTTGTTTTAACGCTGTTCAGCCCTACCTGTTTAAAATTATCTTTCTTAGGTACAGGAGCTTATTCCTATTGAGGCGCGGCGGCAGCTTGTTGCATCCAAAAATCATTCCATCAGCGCGATGCTCGCTTATGCGGGATTGTTTAGCTCCGTGCAGGGAAGGAAGAAGATATGCGAAAACTCTTGCAAACAACGGCTGAATTGGCGATTCGCTATCTTGAAGGCTTAGACGCTCGTAACGTTGAGCCAACGGAGGCAGCGATCGCTAACCTCATCCAATTCGATGAACCTCTCCCCAATCAGTCTGTCGATGCCGAACTCGTCTTGCAGCAGCTCGATGAAATTGGCTCAGCCGCATCAATGGCACAGGCAGGCTCTCGCTTCTTCGGATTTGTCACGGGTGGTTCCCTGCCTGCCGCCTTAGCCGCCAACTGGCTAGCCGCCGCGTGGGATCAAAATTGTGGACTCTATCGCATCACTCCAGCCACAGCCTTACTGGAGCAGGTAGCTCTGCGCTGGCTCCTCGACGTACTGCATCTCCCCGCCGACTGCGGTGGTGCTTTCGTTACGGGAGCAACCGTTGCTAACTTTACCGCATTAGCCGCTGCCCGCCACGCCGTACTCGAACGGGAAGGTTGGAATGTAGAAGCAGACGGGTTGTTTGGTGCGCCACCGATTACGGTTGCCGTCAGCGAGGAAGTACACCCAAGCTTGTTGAAAGCGTTGGGATTGCTGGGATTAGGTCGAAGCCGAGTGGTGAAAGTGCCTGTTGATGGACAGGGGCGGATGCGTGCGGATGCCATTCCCGCCCTGACTCGTCCTGCGATTATCTGTACCCAAGTGGGAAATGTGAACACAGGCGCGTGCGATCCAGTTGGAGCGATTTGCGATCGCGCCCAGGAAGTAGGAGCCTGGGTGCATGTAGACGGCGCATTCGGACTCTGGGCAGCAGCAGCACCATCGTTGGCGCACCTCACGGCTGGTATGGAAGAGGCAGATTCTTGGGCGACAGATGCTCACAAGTGGTTGAACGTGCCGTATGACAGTGGATTGGCGTTTGTTCGCGATGCCCATGCGTTGCAAGCGGCAATGGCGATTACTGCGGAGTATTTACCCACCGTCAGCGAGCAGCGCAATCCGTCAGACTATACTCCTGAATTATCCAGGCGTGCGCGTGGCGTTGAAGTGTGGGCAGCATTGCGAGCGCTCGGTCGTTCTGGTTTGGCAGACTTAATTGAGCGGACTTGTTGCCATGCCCGACATTTTGCCAAGGAGTTGAAAGCGGCTGGATACCCGATTCTCAACGAGGTGGTGTTGAATCAAGTCTTAGTGTCCTTTGGAGATGCAGAAACGACTCATCGAGCGATCGCGGATATTCAAGCTGAGGGGACTTGTTGGTGTGGCAGTACGGTTTGGCAAGGGCAAACGGCGATGCGAATTAGCGTTTCGTCTTGGGCAACAACGGATGCTGATGTAGAAAAAAGTTTGGCAGCTATGCTGCGAGTTGCTGGGAAATATTGTTCTAGTGAATTTTAGGATGAGCGATCGCTTGACGATTGCAGATTGCGATAACCAAATAAATCACCATTTGCATCGAATATCGACCTATTCTTAGTGTTTAACGCCTACAGAACCCGGTTTTATACGCTATACATAGGATAAGTTCGCTTCATATACACATGCCAGTAGAAGCTAAAGTCTACCTTGTCCTCATTGCCAGTCCTGGAGACGTTGCCGAAGAAAGGGACATCATCCGAGACCAAGTTTTTCGGTGGAACGCGATCCACACGGCGGACAGGAAAATGATGCTGATGCCCATTGGCTGGGAAACAAACGCGACACCCAGTCTTGAAGCACGGGGACAAGCTGTTATCAATCGGCAGTTGGTCGATATCTGTGACCTAGTAATAGGTGTCTTTTGGACTCGCTTAGGTACTCCCACCCCTGAAGCGGAATCCGGGACAGTTGAAGAAATTGAACGAGCGCATAACGAAGGTAAACGCTGCATTGTTTACTTCTCCGATCGAGAAGTATCACTATCCAAAACTGACCAAAGACAATATAAACGCCTTCAAAAATACAAAGGAGCCTTGCAAGCTAAAGGACTCACTGACAACTACCGTCACCTTGAAGAATTCAAAGATAAAGTCTTTCGACATATTACATCTGCTGTTTTAGAAATTGCTAGAGAAGACAAAGAACGTCGTGCAGCAGAACAGGAAGCAAAACTCACTGAACAAGCGATTGGTTTACCAGTTCAGGCAATACCGACCATTTCTAGTGCAGATATCTCATTCAATACGCGCTTTGAAGCGCAAACTTCTGTCAAAACATTGCTAGAGTCACGCTTTGGCGTTCAAGACATGGAGGATGCCAAAGAACAAGAAATCGCAAGAATTCAGTCCGTACTAACCTCACCTGATCTTGCTGAACTGCTTTCTCGACAGGCAAGTGCTGAAACTATTTCCGCGAGCGCGCAAATTTTAGAAACAGCTACAACACCATCCATGTATGCGATGGCAGCGATTGGACGTTACGCAGATAACACCTCGCTGGAATGGCTAGACATTGCCGGAGACTGGATCGAGCGGCTCAGTACTGGAAAGGTTGAAGGTGGCTATAAATGGGCGAATTATATCAAGACTTACCCTGGACTGCTTCTACTATACGCTCTGGGAATTTCAGCTTTGCGTGCAAGCAAAATGAATTTTTTACAGACAGTTGCGTCTCGCCAAGTTTATTCACACGAATACAATTTGGAGCGCCCTCTGCTAGACACAATTGATCCAAGATATGTATTCTATGACTCTGTTTCAGGCATGATAGAACCAGGATTTGAGCGTCGATTTGCCCCTGTTAGCGATCATCTGGCTCCACTACTGAAGAGCAAGCTTTACCCTAATGAAGAAGAAGCGAGATACCTAGATTGGTTTGACTTTTTTGAGTTTTTACTTTCCTTCAAAGCAGTGCAACAACTGGAGTCACATCCTTATTTCGGTTCATTTACCTGGCGTTGGGAAACCAAGAGATTCACGTTCAAAATGATCCAGGATGCGGCTGTACGACAAGGAAGGTATGGAGCTGCCATATCAGACTTCTTCGGAGGTAATGCTGGACTAGAAGAAACCGCCGTAAGTTATGACAGAATTGCCAGCCAATCTCAGAGGGATTTTGGGCGTGCAAATCCTCCAAATTACATAAGACATCTCATTCAACTTGCCAAAGCAGGTAAAAGAGTATCAAGCTATCAAGAATTAGTAAATGTTCTTCAGCCAAGCAAGTAGTACTTGCTTGGAATGACACTATTAACTTCATCAAACAACATACTCGATGAATGATAAATTCTCAGGAGCTGGTGTTTACCTAACTCTGTTGAAAAAAGTTGGATTAAAACGATTCGCAACTTCATTTTCTAGTAATTTTGGTTGGTTTTGGCTCTTTATGGAGCCAGCTAGTTTTTTTATTCCAGAGAAACTCAACTTTGGCTTATCAGGTTATTTAAGCTTGGTTTTTGTATCTCTTGCTCTGGCAATTATCCAAAATCTTCCTCGAAAAGCTGTATCAAGTAGTCTATCTTCACCCGATACAGAGATTGAGATTAAGGTTGGAGACCTATTTCATGAAAATGGACATTTAGTTATTGGTTCCAATGATGTCTTTGATACTGAGCTAGGGGAAATCATCAGGGACTCAAGTGTACAGGGGCAATTTCTCAAACGAGTTTACAAAGGTAACTTTAGGCAATTCGATGCCGAAATCGAAATTGCACTTCAGGCTCATAATAGTTCTCGCTGTCTAGACCCTGATAAAACTCGTGGCAAAGCTTGGCGATATCCAATTGGCACTGCACTCACACTCGGCTCTTATGAAAAACGGTACTTTCTTATCGCCTATGGACACATGAACAATGATTTAACAGTTGAGTCAAATCCTGATTTCATATCAGTTTCATTGGATAATCTCTGGCAAGAAGTTCGCCGTAGATGCAACGGTACAGATGTGGCAATTCCAATTATCGGTTCCGATCTTGCCCGTAGTGGTCTTTCCCGAATGCAACTAGCCAAGCTGATCATTACTTCCTTCATTCTGGAATCAAAAAGAAGATTTATCACACGCAAACTGACTGTAATGATTTATCCAAAAGATTTGGATTCTGTAGATTTTTATGCACTTCAGGAGTTTCTACAGTCCGTTTGCTTTTGAAAAGACTTCTTCAGCTAATAGGATGGCAGTGTGATCGCCAGTGTGAATGAAGGAGTGATCGCATCTTCCCCCCTTTTCGCAGCAGTCCTCAAACTGGCTTTAGCTCCAAACTACGCCACAAGTACCACGAGGCAATACTGCAATAGGGCTTCCACTTTTGTCCAAAGCTTTCTGTTGTCTTGCGGTCGGGAAGTGCCTCAAGATTGTAGAGTTTCCGAATCCCTGCACGTACACCCAAGTCATCCACAGGCAAAACATCCCACCGCTTGAGACGGAAAATCAGGAGCATCTGCACAGTCCATCGTCCGACGCCTTTGACCCGCGTTAGACTCTTGATAATCGCCTCATCGTCCATGACTTCCAACTCTTCAAGCGTAGGCAATCCGTCGCTCGTATGGCGTGCCAAGTCTTTGATATAAGAGATTTTGGGGCGTGAAATCCCCACGCCGCGAAGGACTTCATCTGGCGTGTCGAGGACATCTTGCGCTGAAGGAAACAGAGTGTCTGGGTAAAGCTGGAGAAACCGAGCGTGGATGACTTTAGCCACCTTGGTGGAAAGTTGTTGGTGGAGAATTGACCGGGATAGGCAAAAGAACAAGTCTCCCTCCAGTTCGTACTGGTTCAGTTGACACGCACCAATTTGGTCAATGAGTCGTCCCAGGATAGGGTCGGAATCTTTGAGAAAGTCAATCGCGATCGCGTACATCAATACAAAAAGATTGAAACTGAAATTTAGTTTTCTGCTAATAGAACGATCGTATCTTGCGGGGCAAACGTAATCAGTTGATCTTTTTTGGGATTGATCGTCACCCCATAAGCTCTACCTGAATTATTAGCATCCGCTTTACAACGATAGCCAATTGCTGATTCACCACGTTGCTTGGCGGCTTCAACAACTGTGTAAAAATTAACGGGATGATCGAGCGCAACATACTCACCGATAGGCTTAAGATAAATTTCTGAGCCTTCAGGACTAAAGAGATCGGCAAACACAGCATTGAGGCTTTTCTGTTCGGAAACTTGAGCCAGCAGCCGACTAACAATTTGCTCGCTGATGACAAAATCATCCGGGCGAGCCACTTGTGCCAAGGCTTGATTTCGCAAATCTAAAATTTCCGTGACAACCTGAAAATTGCACTTATAGCGATCGGCAATATCCCGCAGATAAAGCAATGTAATCAAGATTTGAGCATCCGCTTGCTCTGGTTCTAAGTCAGTATTGCAGAGTACGAGAACATGATTGTATTTAGTTAAGTCGAGGCTTTCTAATACCTGACGCTCGGTAGGATTTCCCTGAGAATACCGCACAGTCTGTTGTTGTAAGTTGAGCGATTCAGTTGATACGACCTCAGCCTCTGGAAACTCAGCAACGACTGTAACGGTGGAGCCGGGAGCAACGTAACGATCGAGTAGTTGAATAATGGTAGAAATGCGGTTATTCCAGCCCAAAATTAAGGTGTTTTCTGCGGCGGCGATCGCATTTTTCTCTTTAACTTGAATCGCTTGACGATCGATAGGGATATTAGATAGTTGAGATAGATGAATGGTACTGTCATCTTCGCTAATCAAAACAAGTTGTTCGTTGGGTTGTAACGACCTGTCGATCGGTGGATTAAGCTGGATCGTCCCATCAGCGTGTTTAATTCCCAGTACCGCAGAATCGTTGTAGGCTAAAAGCGCATCGCCGTAGGTTTTTCCTTGTAAAGTTGGTTCTGCTTTGATATAAATTTCATTCCCACTAAAATCAAGTAGCTCCATGTAAACCGTTGATAAGCCTGATTGACGACAGGTTTGCACGACGATCCGCGAGATGAGATCGTTCGTCAGTAAAACCTCTATGTCGTTGCGTCCGATTAGACTAACAACGTCGGAACTCTTGGGGTCTTGAACTTGAGCAACGATGTGATAAGGCTGGGATACGCTGCGCGGAATACTGGTAATTGCCAGCAGAGTTTTTATGAGTTGAATATCAGAATGGGCATTGGATGAGCTTAAAATCACGATTGAGCGTGCCGTTTGGACGTTAACCATCCCTAAGTCAGTAATATTGCTGGGACTACCCGTGCGACAAACTAAGCGAATTTTGGAACGTTTACCCAAGATATTAGAAAGGGTATCTTCCATCTGTACTTTGTCCTCTTCACTGAGAATGACAATGCAAGTACCGGGTCGATTGGCATTAGCAAGAGTGAGTTCTGAGATGAGGGTAAATACTTGCAGCGACCAACCCAAAATTACGATGTGATCGGTTTCAACGACACGGGAACGTCCTTTCCGTAAGTCTTCTAGCTTCGTATCGATGCCGCTACTGAGAATGCCGATTAGGGTACTGATGATGAAGATACCGCCAAAGGTCACAAAGAGCATCGCAAACCGAAATAGCCAGCCTGTATCGCCGCCCATTGCGCCTGAGTCTAGAGTCCGCATGAAAACGCTCCAAATCGCTTCTGGAGGATGAAGGCGATCGCTTCCTTCCGGCGCAACTCCGGTGATGCTGACCAAGAATCCCATTAAAAAGATAAAGGCTAGAGAGGTCAAGGCTAATCCGCCAATCAGAGCAACAGTACCTCTAGCCATGAAATTATCGAACCCGTAGCGGACGCGCTCTGAAAGCGTAATTTTACTCATCTTGATGGAAGTTTCCTTGCTGCGATGACAAATAGTTTTAGGTGAGGGAGCGGAACTCCTAATTTTGGATGAATTTCAGGTTCCCTAGTACCTTTCGGTAATCTATATAAGTATTCCCAGATTTACTGGCACTACAGCTATTTTTTGAAAGTTTGTTACGAAGGGCTGAGCTGCGTACCTTTTTAGTAGAAGCGATCGCACGTTGCAAAGAATCAATTATTGACCGGATGAAACCCAGGAATATTATGAGGAGTTACTGTCGCTCGAAGACAAAATAGATAGCTTAGTGTACCGTCACAACTCACAAATGAAGCAAGCTAATTGCCTACGGAAACCAACTTCTAGTACACGATCAGATGCTGGGCGATCGCTCTCAGTTTAGGTACCGAACTGGGCGAGAGGTGTGAAAATGGGGCTAGCCTTCACTTTGTGAATGGGAGTGCGATCGCCCCATAACACCCTTATTAGGGGAGATAGACAACTGCGATCGCCACTAGCTGTCTCATTATTAGCGGATTCCAATCGGCCTTAAAATCTCGATATTCAGCTCTAGCTTCTCTCCCAACCACAGAGAACGATCGGTGTGGTCTCCCACATCATCGCCTGTTGAGGGGTGGACGAGAATATCCAATCCCTCACGATTGAGCATTAACCAGGGGACAACCTTGCCAAATTGCTCTGGTAAGAATGCAACTTGATACATTGCCTTTGGGTGTGGACCAATGGGCTTGTCATGCCATCGTCCGAGTTGCACTTCAAAAGACGCGCCCAATCCTTCACGTACACGCGCCGCCGCATCACGACTGGAGGTATCGAAGTAGATATGAGCATGAAAACCCGTAATCTGGGCAGTATCTTTCATAGCGCTTAGCTCCACTTTATCTAGGCGTCAACGAATCGTAATGGTTGATATTTCTCTGTGGCAGGCAATACTTGCATCATAACTGACACTCTTGTCCGTCTAGTGCGATCGCCCCTTGCCATAGGTTGGGTTGACAGAAGGAAACTCAACATCCCCATTCGGCAAAGTTTGATCTAATTCGATAATGAACAATCAGTGCGATCGCAATGAGTACACTGTGCTAGTAACTTAACAAACCTAATAGAGTTGCGATCTGCGCGACGCTTCGGTGACGCCTGCTGTAGGATGCAAGGGAGGGCTGTAGGGCGAATGCAGCAGCGCTGGACTACACCCCACTTCGCTAACGCTATCGCACTCTTGGTTTATTGGTAATTAACTAATTTGTTGCAAATCACAAATTCATTGTTTCAAATCATAACGTTGATTATATTTCTCTTCAATTATTTGTTCATCGATTATTCCAGTAATTACTATGTGCTATTTGTTGGCAATACCCGCAATACATCAAAAAATCGACCCACACATCTTGATAGGAAAATAGTATGAGCAGCCAAAGCGGATGCCCATTTACGGGCGGCGGTCAGAAATCTCAGCCTCGTCATATGCCGTCGAACCGAGACTGGTGGCCGAATTATTTGAATCTGAGCATCCTCCACCAGCACACCCCCCAAGCCAATCCTATGGGTGAGGAATTCAACTACGCTGAGGAATTCAAAAGTCTGGACTTAGCTGCCTTGAGGGCAGATATCTACGAGCTGATGACCACCTCCCAGGACTGGTGGCCAGCCGACTACGGTCATTATGGGCCGCTCTTCATTCGGATGGCTTGGCACAGCGCCGGCACATATCGGATTGGCGATGGTCGCGGCGGCGCGGGTTCGGGTAGCCAGCGGTTTGAGCCGCTCAACAGTTGGCCTGACAATGCCAACCTCGACAAGGCGCGCATGTTGCTTTGGCCCATCAAGCAGAAATACGGCAAGAAAATTTCGTGGGCTGACCTGATGATCTTCGCCGGCAATTGCGCCTTGGAATCGATGGGCTTCAAAACGTTGGGCTTTGCTGGTGGGCGCGTGGATGTCTGGCAGCCAGAAGAAGACATCTACTGGGGTTCTGAGAAAGCTTGGCTCGGCAATGAGCGTTACGAAGGCGATCGCGTACTCCTGAATCCCCTCGGCGCTGTTCAGATGGGCCTGATCTACGTCAACCCGGAAGGACCAGACGGCGAACCCGATCCGGTCGGCTCAGGGCGCGATATTCGCGAAACCTTTGGTCGGATGGCGATGAACGACGAGGAGACAGTCGCGCTCACCGCTGGTGGACATACCTTTGGCAAATGTCACGGTGCGGGCGAGGCGACGCACGTAGGTGCCGATCCTGGGGGTGCCACCATCATCGATCAGGGTCTTGGCTGGAAGAACGCCTTCAACACGGGTGTCGGCGTTGATGCGATCACCAGCGGTATCGAAGGCGCATGGACTCCCACGCCGACGCAATGGGACAACAGCTATCTCGAAACCTTGTTCAAATATGACTGGGAGCTGACGAAAAGCCCCGCTGGCGCGTGGCAATGGAAGCCCAAGGGCGACGCTGGTGCGGGTACGGTACCCGACGCGCACGATCCGTCGAAACGCCACGCCCCCATGATGACCACGGCGGACATGGCGATGAAGATGGACCCCATCTACAACCAGATTGCGAAGCGTTACCACGACAACCCGGATGAGTTTGCCGAGCAGTTCGCCAAGGCGTGGTTCAAGCTGACGCACCGCGACATGGGACCCCGCTCTCGCTATCTCGGCCCGGAGGTTCCCCAGGAAGAGTTCTTGTGGCAAGATCCCATCCCCGCAGTTGACCATGAGTTGATTGATGAGCAAGACATCGCCGCTCTCAAAGCCAAGATTTTAGCTTCGGGGCTGTCTGTCTCCCAACTGGTTTCGACCGCTTGGGCGTCGGCAGTGACCTTCCGCTGCTCCGATATGCGCGGTGGCGCGAATGGGGCGCGCATTCGTCTTGCGCCGCAGAAGGATTGGGAAGTCAACCAGCCAGCCCAGTTGGCAACGGTGCTGCAAACCCTAGAGGGAATCCAACAGGAGTTCAACAGCTCGCAGTCTGGCGGGAAGCGGGTTTCGATCGCTGACTTGATCGTTCTGGGCGGCTGCGCGGGCATTGAGCAAGCAGCGAAGAACGCTGGTCACGACGTGACGGTTCCCTTTACACCGGGACGCACGGATGCATCGCAAGAGAAAACGGATGTAGAATCCTTCGCTCCACTTGAGCCGACGGCGGACGGGTTCCGCAACTACACGAGCGGCAAACACAGCGAATCGCTCGAAGAGCTGCTGGTGGATCGGGCGCAATTGCTGTCCCTGTCAGCCCCTCAGATGACGGCTCTCTTGGGCGGCTTGCGCGTCCTGGGTGCAAACTTTGGAGGGTCTAAACACGGCGTCTTCACCCATCGCCCAGAAACGCTGACCAATGATTTCTTCGTGAACCTGCTCGACCTGGGTACGACGTGGAAGGCGACCTCTGAAGATGAGTATGAGTTCGAGGGGAGCGATCGCAAAACAGGCGACCTGAAGTGGACTGCGACCCGTGTTGACCTGATCTTCGGCTCAAACTCTCAGCTCCGCGCCCTTGCAGAAGTCTACGGATGTGTGGACTCGCAGCAGAAGTTTGTCAATGACTTTGTAGCAGCCTGGGACAAGGTGATGAACCGCGATCGCTATGACCTTCGCACAGTCTTAGCGTCAAGCTCTGCTAGGGGTTTTTAGCCTAGCGGACGCTAGACTAACCCGCGGCAATCTTGAACGCGGGTAGAAGCCAAAAACAAAACGGAGGGCGGCGTTTCAATTTGATTTGAAACGCTGCCCTCAGTTCTAGACCCTAACGCCAAAGCCACTTAAAAAGCTGTAATTGGGTTCTTGTTAGTGCCAATTTGCGAGCTTTAGCATAACCTAGAGCAGTCACCAGAACACCCAGAAAATCGAATACACAACGGCTGTTCACAGCATTGCGTAGAGTTGCATACAGAGTAGATTTAACCTCTTGATATACGTCGCTGCTGGTTCCAAAGCATAACAGCTCAAATCAGCGGCGGCAATAATCCCGAATTTAGAGCGAGTGACTCTTGACCGTCCGCTACATTTAAATAGTTAGGCCTCATTCTTTCTGATTAATGGCACCAAGTGCAGCATGTAATCTCGTTTTCCAATTGGTACACCAGCCATGCGAAGAATATCGTAAGCTGTGACCATATGGAAGTAAAAGTTTGGAATTAGAAATTCATTCACGTAGGCATTACCAGATAACTCGACGTAGAGGTCCTGACTCAAGTTAATGCGCGTCACCTCAGCTAGCTTTGCATCTTCAGCGTTAACACCCAAAAGAAGTTCCTTAGTGTTTGCTATGTGTTCGTATGCCTGTGTGAGAGCTATGACGTCTGGCTCTAGATTATTCGCAGGTTTGCCATCACACCACAGAGCAAAGTTGCGTGGTTGATTGCAGGTGAAAGCAATCTGTGTACCGAAGGGAAACATATCAGCTGCAATGCGCTTTTGAAGAAACGACTCGTCATCACAAAAATGAGTCTGAGCTGACTCCAAAAGATGCTCAAGAGTCGCTAAGCGGCTTTGAAAGAGGGTTCGGATTAAATCTATATTCTGGCTTTGCATTTTGCGATCCCTCAAGTCTTTTCTATGAACCCTAGCTGTAATTAGAACAAATTTCAGCCGAACACTCTTGGCCAGCGGTTGCCAACACTTTATTTAACTCCACAAGTGGCCGCTGCACCAGAGTTGTTATGCTGCGATCGCTCCAACAGATATCAATCCTCAGTAGATTGCTTGCTGCTCAAAAAAGTTGAAGCGCTGACTCATCAAATATGTAGGCGGACTCATCATCCCTAATCACTCGTTTACCAAGCCGAGGAAAAACGCCAACATCTAAGCGTCCTGCTTCTCCACCTATCAGATATACAAGGTCTTCATCGAATGGATTACGAAGATGATGGGGTTGTTGAGGTAGCCCAAAGCCCATGAAGTCTCCTGGTTCGACTTCGTACTCCACATCTCCAATTTCCGCAATACCTCGACCTGACAAAATGTAAACCCATTCTTCTTCATTCTGGTGAGCGTGGAAAATGAAGGATTCTTTGCCTGATGGTACACGAGCAATCGTTACACCAATGCGTTTAAGACCAACAGCACGCCCAAGGAAGCGTAAATAAATTTCTGAATTGGGGTTAAGCGGATGACGAAACTCAAACGCATCCATTGAATTGATGTCTGATGCTTTCAGCAGGGAATGTTGTTCATCAGTCACGTTGATGTCCTCCTATCAAGTTGGTAAAGGGTCTGAGCACCACAATAAAGCCTAAACCGCTCCGCAGATACCCTTCACCTGCCGCCCTACCGAAACCTCAAAATAATTCAATCTTGAACATCGACAGATAGCCCTTTGGTTGCCTCTTTACCGAAGACTCAGCAGCATAACGGTACAGTTGAGCCGATACAGATAACTTTGTGATTCCAACTAATCAATTTTGATGTTCGGCGGGTGCATGGGCGTTGTTGTACCGCGTAGTTATGGAACAAACCCAAACGAATCCATAGTTGTCGTGCTACTACTTGAGCAGGGCTATTCACCTCCAAATACGCCACAGTAACTTCTCCAACCGGAGTTCTCCCTAAAGCTTCACCAGATTCAATACTGGCCTGGAAATGCTCACTCCATTGGGATTAATTGGGACTATCCACGGTTTGCAGCTTGACTCAAAGCATTCATCGCACTGACAACTTGCTGAATTCCGCTCGACTGTTGTTTAGCCGTTAGAGAGATTTGCTGACTATTCACTGTAATCGTATTGACTGCATCTACGATCTCTTCCACGGTTTTACGGCCTTCATCGGATACTGCCACAGTAGCTTTCGTCGCTTTTTGAATACTGGCTACCAGTTCACTAATCTGTTCAGCCGATTTACGGCTTCTATCCGCTAGTTTTCGAATCTCAGCAGCCACAACAGCAAAGCCCCTACCGTTTTCGCCTGCCCGAACTGCTTCGACCGCCGCATTGAGTGCCAACATGTTCGTTTGGTTAGCTAAATCACTAACTAAGTTAGAAATCGCATTGATTTGAGTCGTTTGATCTCTAAAGTGTAAGATTTGTTCTCCAATTTGTTCGACCTTCGCTTTTAAGCTAGAAGCAGTTCCAGAACCGTTCTTTTGCTCACTATCATCAATCAATATGAGAACTTGGCGCGCTCCAGTTGCAGCCGCTTCAGCTTGTTCAGCCGCTTGCCGAGAAGAGGTATTTAACTCATCCATTGTGGCAGTCGTCTGATTGACCGAAATAGCCTGCTGCTCCAGGTTTCTCTGTAATTCTGTCGTTTTAGCCTCCAATTCTGTCGTTTTAGCCTCCAATTCTGTCGTTTTAGCGGCGACCTCTCGGATCATTGTGTTGAATGCCTGTGCTAACCGACCTAACTCATCTTGGCTGCTGTCATCAAGAACCACCTGAAACTCTCCATTGGCAATTCGATTCGTTGCAACAGTGATTTCTTCTAAAGGAGTTGCAATGCGCCGACGTAAAACCCAAAACACAATTGCTACAACAATCATGAGGGAGCCAAAGCCTAGAAACAACGTAAAGCGAGCTAGCGAGATCGCTTTTTCAGCCAAAATTGCTTTGGGTAAAACGGTAACAAAGTACCAATCAGGTCCCTGTAGCGTAGTGACAGCTAAGTAATTGCTCTCGTTCGGATTATCGATGACGACTTGATCGGTTGCTTTATTTGTGACCGCCTCAAAAATACGTTTTAGCTGAGTGTCTCCTGATTCAAGAATTTTAAACTCACCTTTTTGTTGCTGAATTTGCTCCATCAATTGCGGATGAGCGATCAGGCGACCATCTTTTCGAAAAATTAGGTTATAACCGCCTTCAATGTGCTCCTCGATCGTTCGCTTAAATAAATCATTCAGTAATACATCCTGTCCAAGAGTACCGATGATTCTGTCATTAGAGTAGATAGGCGTTACACAAGAAAGAATCCAGATTTTAGCAACCCCATCGATTTGAGCCCCCGACCAAACCGTTTCTCTGGCTGGATTGTGCTTCTGGTCACCAACCCACACATATTCTTCCTTAGATAAGTCAAAGCCAACGGGGGCATCCTGTGCCCATGTTGGATAATCAGGCCAGTAAATAACAGCAATATTCTCTGGCATATTCAGGTAGAGATCCGGAAAGCGATTATGCCAGGGTGGACCATAGGCATTGATTAAATCGTAGGACGTTACTACGCGACGGCGAATGTCATCATTGATTAGAACTGGCTTATCAATGAACACGCCTGCTTGCCGTTTGCCATCGAACAAGTTGGGGCGATTGCGGGTTGCCCCATCGGGAAAACGCACAAATAGCTGATCGAAGCGAGCTTTCACGCCTTCGCTATCAGTATTTTCCAAGCGTCGTAGCCACTCCTCCTTAAAGATGGCATGGTTATCTTCTGCCATTAAAAAGATACTTTGTTCTCGTTGACCTCGCTCTATTACATGACTCTTGAGTTGGTCTAACGTCTGCGACTTGAGAGTAGAAACAATCTGAAAGTAGCTAATCGCTGTTGAGCCAACAATAACAGCCGTAACACTAAACGCAATTTGAATAAGTGTTCGACGAGTAAGTGATTTTTTCGTTTTAGCTTGAGAAGATAAGGATTTTTGACTCTGAGAGCCTTGTTTTGTAGGAGAATGAAAGTCAAACATTTATAGTTTTAAGTTAACAGTTATGTTTTAGCTTAATTAAGCTGCCCACAAACTATTTAAAGTTAGTAAAAATCCTTACAATTTGAAATAATACTGAGAGTTGTGCTAATACTGAGTAAGCGGCACCTGAGACTGTAAATTATTTTGTGAAGCGGTCAAAATTAACTCAAATATTAGAAGGTCGCCTATGCCTCGCCGTCGTCGCGAAGATAGGCATTGCATAACAGAGGGCGTACATGCAGCATAAGGAGTGCTCCGCTGCTCAGCGTGCGATCGCAATTCCCGCCGAGAGCATCGGCTCCACCCCTGTTTAAGGAACCCGCCCACCCCTAGCTGCTGTAAACAACGAGTACCACTCTTCCCGCGTCAAAGCGACTTCATCGGCTAAAGCGCACGCTGCAATCCGTTCTGGTTTAGTTGACCCCACAATCGGTTGAATGCCCGCAGGATGGCGCAACAGCCAAGCGAGAACAATGGCTTCACGACTTGTCTGCTTTGCCTCAGCCAACAGACTCACGAGCTGAGCCGTCTTGCTCAACGCCAGATCGGCTTCTGCGTTGGGTTTGAAAAGCTTGCCACCTGCCAGCGGTGCCCAGGCCTGTATTAAGATATTGTGGTTGCGGCAGTAGTCCAGCGTTCCGGTTGCCAAGGCTGAGCTGACGCCAGACATGTTTGCAACAATGCCCTCGTCAATCAAATACGAGTGCAACAGGCTTAGCTCCACCTGATTGATCAGCAGCGGTTGCCCCACGCTCTTTTGCAATAGCTCAATCTGCCCCGCTGTATGATTACTGACCCCGAAGTAGCGCACCTTGCCCGCCGTCTGCAACGCATCAAAGGCTCGCGCGACTTCCTCGGGTTCTACTAGCGGGTCAGGGCGATGCAGCAGCAGAATATCGAGGTAGTCGGTTTGCAGTCTTTGCAAACTGCCTTCCACGGACGCGACGATGTGCTCATAGCTAAAGTCGTAGCGCTGGGGGTCGCTTGGCTGAGGATCTCCCTCGAAACGAATACCGCACTTCGACTGAAGCACAATTTGCTCACGCAAACCTGGGGAGGCTTTGAGCACATCACCAAACACCTGCTCTGACTTGCCCCGCGTGTAAATATCTGCATGGTCAAACAGGGTAATGTCCGTTTCTAGAGCTGCCTTAATGACCCGAGATGCACTTTCCCTCACATCTGTAGAAAGCGGTGTATCATCCCAAGTGCCGCCAATATTCATGCAGCCATAGGCAACTCGCGAAACTCTCAAATCAGTGCCCGACAGCGTGTAGGTATGCATCAGCGTCTAGAGCTAGGTGGAGCGATGAACAGGTCACTCTGTCCCCATCCTACTGGCGGTCACAGCATCTGCCCACTAATTAGGAACACACTTTTAGGTCAACACTAAACAACTGAGAAAAGCATCTTGATACTCAGAACCAGCGAGAGAACGGCGAATATCTTCTTCAAATGAGTCTCAGGTAAACGATGAGAATAGCGAGCACCATAGGGAGCCGCAATCGAACCCGCGATCGCGATTACTAAAAAAGCTGGCACATAGATAAAGCCAATCGTATAGGGAAGGCTCAACGTTTGAGACCAGCCACTCATCATGTACCCAACAGTACCTGCGATCGCAATGGGAAATCCAATTGCAGATGAAGTACCAATCGCCTTTTTCATCTCCATATTCTGATAGCTGAGGTAAGTGATTGTTAAAAAACCACCCCCCACCGCAGCAAGAGCGGATACCGATCCAATGCCTGTTCCCGCTAGCAATAAGCCACGTAACTTAGTCGGCTTTCGGCTAGCTTTTGGTCGCCAATTTAGAAACATCTGACCCGCGACCAGAGCCATAAACAGCGCAAAGAATATAGCGATGTAAGCTGAGTTGACCTTGGCGGCGATGCGGGTAATCAGAAAGGCACCCACCACAATGCCGGGTGCCATCCCGTAAACCACCTTCCACAATACAGTTCCTTGAGCAGCATGGGCGCGAATACTTGCGATTGAAGAAATGATCGTGCAAGCCAATGTTGTTCCTAACGCCAAATGAACGACGTTATCTGCACTGATACCCTGGTTACTAAAAATGGATACTAGCAGGGGAACGAGTATTCCACCGCCACCAACCCCCAGTAAGCCTGCCATAAAACCGACAAAGAAACCCAACAAAATGTACAACAACATCCATTCAATACTCAGCATATCAACCTAACTTTTTAGAATCTTTTGAGCAACCAAATCCTCTCAATTGCTGCAACTTTTCCCTTTAATCCACCAGTGATTTCCCTGCTTTCAACAGAGTTCAATTGATAAGCAGACGCATAATGGTGTTTTACTTCTGCTTCACCGACTGAGAATGGAGGGCCATCCATGAGTTGTTGATTGTATTCGTAAGAAATCAGCAACTGCGGTGCCGCGTGGGTGATTTCCATCAAGTGTGACGTATATTGATGACGCCTATTTTCAGGCATTGCAACCAACGCTGCGCGGTCATATACCGCGTCAACCGGCCCAAGAACTTCAGCAGACACATCAAAAATATCGCCAACAAATATGTCGATATCCTTGGCGGAGTAGTGGGTTAATTTACCAACTCTGGAGATTTTTGGCTTGACTCCCAGGTCGTTAAACAATTCGTTAATTGCAAGTTCGCTTAACTCTGCACCAACCACTCGATGACCACAATTAAGCAACCATGCAAGATCGCGCGTCTTGCCACACAACGGTAGAAATACACGACCGCCCTTCGCCACATTTAATTTTTCAAAATGTTCGACAAGGAATGGGTTTTCCTCACTTTGGTGAAAACCAATATCTCCCGCTTCCCATTTTTGCTGCCAAAAACTTGCTTCCATATCAACGCCTCCATTGCTCAAGGTATCCATCATCTGCCACAAACCGATCGCGTCAGCCTTGTGCTTATTTGTGTTTGAATATACGATACAACTTCAAGTTGACTTGAAGTCAAGCAGTCGTTGCACCAAGAAAATCATGGATATCACTGAGGTCTCAAAGGCTTCTGGATTACCGACCTCAACGCTACGATTTTATGAGGAAAAAGGACTGATCCAGTCGAACGGCAGAAATGGCTTACGGAGGCTCTTTGATGCCAGTGTCATAGGACGGCTCGCTTTGATTTCCTTGGGGCGTAGCGCCGGTTTCTCCCTCGATGAGATTCGTGAAATGTTTACGCCTGAAGTCCCTGAAATCAATAGAACGCTGCTCTTAGCGAAGGCAGATGAGTTAAACAAAAAGATTAAAGAACTGACTGCGATGCGCGATGGACTTCGTCACGCAGCAGCCTGCACTGCGCCTAACCATTTTGAATGTCCAAAATTTCTGCGACTCCTGCGTATTGCTGGTAAAAATCGCTTTAGGCAACCCAAGAAATTGAAGGACAATAAGCTTTAAGCAAGAAGCTCAGAAAAAGTAAGGCAAACGATATTAAATGCTTTTAGAAATGCTTAACCTAGCCCTTCACAATACGTTCAGTTATACAATTTAGTCCAATAACGCCCTAAATGCTTGCTGGCTAACGGCAAAAGTGAGCGACGGTAGATCCAAGTGAAACTAAGCATGAGATCCTTTACACTATCCGCTTCATTAAAGTGTTAGCTTGCTGTCGTCTAAACGTTATTCAAGCCAGCGAAAAGCACGGCGTAACTCAGCAGTACCGTTATTCTCATACCAACGACCGTGGGATAGGATAACTTTTTCAGGGTTCCACTGAAGTATTCGCTGTAAGCAGCTACGTGCCTGTTCCTTTTTCCCGATAAATGTCATTCGCAAATCCAATGGGAGTTTTCCATCCGGATCGGCAACACCCCCTAATTTAAGTAGCCAGTGCAACTGCTGACTCACTTTATTTAGTTCAAAGTTTTCGATGAGATCGGCAAGGATGAGAGTGGCGCTCTTGCGGTGGAAAAAGACGACTTCTTCCATAAATCGACCGCCACGAAAGATTAATTGGTCTAGGTCTGCTACCCACTCATGTGGCGGTTCATCTTCCAAGTCAGCATCAAAATCCACTGCAATTTTCTGCTGCGCGGCACGATCGCGAACACCTGGAGATGCCCATGCTATAGCTTCTGAATAGGCGCTAGTCCAAGCACCGATATGGGCGTAATGAATTTTGTTGGGCGAAATGAGGTGGCGCAGTGAACCGAGGGAGTCAATTTGAGCTTTCAGTTCTGGAGTCAATTCTGTTGGTGAATGACACCATAGGTCACCAGTGCTCAGTCGCACAATCGTCATTCGGGTTGGGAAGGGAACCTTTGCTCCATACATTGCCATCTGCACGATGGAACCATCTACGATCCAAATATCTTCGTCAACCTGTTTCAGAAGGTTGATTGGTTCATAAAGTGCGATCGCGTCGTTGCTCATAGCTATGAAAGGAAGGTAAAGGCTTACTGCTCTAGCGCGGGGTATAAAAGTAGGCTAGCAGTGCCCATCACCTGCCGCAAGTAACCTCTGCATCAAACCGATTATCTGTTGGTAGGTAGTGTGCCTGGGCGTTGTTAGCTTGGTCTTCCTTGCTAAATCACTCGCGGTTTTATAATTGAGTGATGCAAAAGCTTACGATTACCCAACCTGACGACTGGCATCTGCATCTACGTGACGGTGCAGCGCTGAAAGCGGTTCTGCCCCATACGGTGCGTCAGTTTGCCCGCGCTATCATCATGCCGAACTTGAAGCCCCCAGTACGCTCGGTAGCTGATGCTGCGGCCTATCGCGATCGCATCCTTGCAGTGATTCCGGCTGGGAAACAGTTTGAGCCACTGATGACGCTCTACCTCACCGACAACACCAGCCCCGAAGAAATTATCCGAGCTAAAAAATCCCAGTTTGTCAAAGCGGTCAAGTACTACCCAGCCGGTGCAACGACTAATTCAGACTTCGGTGTGACGGACATTCGTAAGTGCGATCGCGTCTTTGAAGCGATGCAGCAGGTAGAGCTGCCTTTATTGCTGCACGGGGAAGTGACCGATCCAGATGTTGATATGTTCGACCGCGAGAAAGCGTTTATCGAGCGACATTTGATCCCCCTCAAGCAGCGATTTCCCAACCTGCGCGTGGTACTTGAACACGTTACCACCTCAGATGCTGTGCAGTATGTCCTGTCTGCCAACAATATCGCTGCAACAATTACACCACAACATTTATTGTTTAACCGCAATATCCTCTTTCAAGGTGGCATTCGTCCTCATTTTTACTGCCTGCCCATTTTGAAACGAGAGGAGCATCGCCTTGCGCTTTTGCAAGCAGCAACCTCTGGCAATCCTAAGTTTTTTCTTGGCACTGATAGCGCTCCCCATCCCCGCAATGGCAAAGAAAGTTCCTGTGGTTGTGCGGGTTGCTATTCGGCTCTGCACGCGATGGAGTTATATGCAGAAGCTTTTGAGAGCGTTGATGCACTCGATAAACTTGAAGCTTTCGCCAGTTTCTATGGGCCAGATTTTTATCAACTCCCGCGCAATACCGAACAGATTACCTTGACCAGAACGACCTGGCGCGTTCCCGATGAATTGCCATTTACTGAATCTGGACTTGTGCCTTTACGGGCAGGTCAGGAGATGACGTGGCAAATGCTTGACGCTAGCATAGCTGAGGCTAATTGATTTAGGCAATCGTGTTATAGACACGCTATTCCTTAGGTTCGGAGCTGATGGGTAAAGGTAAGATAGGTACTGTGTCGAGAGGGAATTGCGATCGCATGATTGCGCTGTGCAAGGAAGGTGAAACCCTGCTCGCATGAAAAACTGCCAGACTGAGAATAGGATGAATTTCTGAGGTTCCCTGTGAAGCTAGAGAACATATTATTCCCCGTAGGAATCCTGGTAGTAGTTGCGATCGCATTTTTCGCCTACAGTGCTACCGCCGCTCCCTTGCCAGAAGGATTTCCCCCTCCAACACCAGAAGGGCAAATTGAAGTCAAACAATATCCCGCATACCGTTCTGCCACAGTTCGCTATTCAGGAGAACTCTCAATGGCAGCTAATAGAGCTTTTGACCCTCTTTATCGCCACATCAGCTCTAACAATATCTCCATGACGGCTCCGGTAGAAACCCGTTATCCAGTTAACACCCTAGAAGCCAGTGAGATGGGCGCATCCAATGAACGGGGTGAAGCACTTGTTTCATTCCTCTACCGCAGCACTGACATCTACCCTTCTGAGATTGCACAAAACATTCAGGTAGAAGATATTGCACCCATGACAGTCGTCAGCCTTGGGCTAAAAGGCAGTTACGATTACGTAAGCTACCAAAAGAACATAGAGCGCTTACGGGAGTGGTTAGCGCAGCACCCGGAGTGGACTGTCGTCGGTTCACCTCGCCGCTTCTTCTACGATGCTCCCTATGTCCCCGAACCTGCCAAGCGCAGTGAAATCCAAATTCCAATTCGTCGGGTAGATGGCTAGCGAAAAGCAACGACCTCATAGTGTTCCACTGTTGGGAACGGGTCATAGAAGTGATGCAACAAGGAACGCCACTGTTGGTACTCTGGCGATTGTCGAAACCCAATCGTGTGGTCTTCTAACGTCTGCCAGCGCACAAGTAGAATATAGCGGTTCGTGGTTTCTAAGCAACGTTGGAGTTCATGAGAGATGTACCCTGGCATGGAGGCAATGATGGTTGAAGCTGTTTTAAAAGCAGTTTCAAACTCATTAACCATACTGGGCTTAACATCAAGGATGGCAACCTCTAGTATCATGGGCTGGATGTTTTTAGCACGGATACTGTAGTACAAGGTGCTATCAACTAGCGGCGGCTTTCACAGCATCGCTTTCTCTTCAGTAACATTGGTGCAGTCGAGAGTGCATGAATGATACTCAATACATCATAAGTCCACTGAGGAAGGATTAACGTCATCGCAATTTCTTCTAGGGTGTGAATAATGCCCACTGCGATCGCAAGATTCAGCGTCAATCCTCCATAACAAAAGCCGAAGAGAGCGATCGCTCTAATATATCGCTCTTGTGTCACTCCAGGAAAATAAAAATAGTAGCCAATGGATGAAAGCCCTACTCAATGGACAATCTAGCGATCGCTTGCCTGATAGAAACTCATGTCATAGCCTCAAATGCTAAACCTAGCTTGGTGTAAGGAGTTCAGCTTTCGCTCAGGCGAGAGTGACAAAAGAGCGATAACAAGCGGTGAAAACGGGTATCATTCATCAGTAAAGAGACAAAGGCTGAAACCTATACATATCAATAATTCCAACTCAGAGTTGCCCCAGGTTGCACCAACCTTCTATTTTTGCCTAGTCCTAATCGCGTTGAGTGCAGCGCTGTTGATAAATTTGAGCTGCTTTATCTGTAGGATTGCGGCGCAGGCACTCAGCAAATAATCGCTCAGCATCTCTAAGCTTTTGCCAATGGTAGAGTATCAAAGCTTCTTCAAATAGCGTTCTCGTGGCTACCTTGCCCTCATAAGTCTCAGGCGGATCGGCATCGAAAACTTCAAACATCGATACCGCTTTTGATTTTCCCTTAACTTTTACGCGATCGATAAGACGGATAGCATACTGGTTAGAATCTGGCAAAGACTGGAAAGTGTGGTGACTAATTAACAGCGAAATCCCATATTGTTTGGTCAAGCTTTCTATCCGCGAGGCTAAATTAACTGCATCGCTAATCACCGTGCTATCCATCCGGTTTTTTCCCCCAACCGTACCGAGTATTAAAGAACCTGTATTGATGCCAATGCCAATCTTAATCGGTACGTATCCAGAAGCGGTGCGATGTTGATTATATTCGGTAAGACGATGCAGCATATCAATTCCTGCTTTCACTGCATTATCTGCCTTACCACTAAATAGAGCCATAATTGCATCGCCAATATATTTATCAATAAACCCTTGGTTTTCAATAATGGCTGGCTCCATGTGAGATAAATAGGAATTAATAAATTTGAAATTGTCTTGAGGGTTCATACTTTCCGATAAAGTTGTGAATTCGCGAATATCAGAAAATAGTACCGACATTTCCTGTTGAACTTGGTCGCCTAATTTAACATCAGTAATGCTCTCTTTATCCAATAATTGGAGGAATTGGCGGGGGACAAAGCGCTCAAAAGCGTGATTGAGTTCGGTGAGATTGTTGTAGAGACGGGCATTATCAATGGAAATTGCGGCCTGAGAGGAAAGCAGATTTAAGAGTTCTACGCGATCGGGAGTAAAAGCCTCTGTGGTTAGGTTGTTTTCTAAATAGATAATTCCTGCGAGTTTACCTTGATGTTGGAGAGGAAAGCACAAAATTGATTTAGGCTTATGTACTTTGATATAGGGGGAATGAGCAAATTTAGGGTCATTAGCAGCATCGTTCAAGACTACACTTTCCTGCGTGCGAGCCACATAGTTAACAATTGTGTGAGACATGAGAAGTTTATCATTAGGTTCCCATACAGACTGGACGGGGATTGACTGCAACACAGTCACGCCATCTTTATCCGCAGATCCTTCAGCTTCTATCAGCAATTTTCCCTTTTTTTCCAGAATCAAAAAGCCCGTTTGCGCTCCGGCATTCTCAATAATAATCCGCATCAATTTTGCCAGTAATTTATCTAGCACAATTTCTTCAGATAGAGTTTGCGAAGCTTTCATGATTGCGATCAAATCCAGTTCAGAGGAAGTGCTACTTCCTGTTGTGGTAGGCGGCGTAGATAGCTTAGTGCTAAGTGTTCCCCTGTTAGAGGGCTTTCTTTGTAATAAGTGAGGATAGCGCGTATCTAAATCGTTAACTTTAGCTGTTGCACCCCAGCGGAGATAGCAATAACGGGCATCTTGCATATAGACTTGCGCGATTTTATCTTGATCTAAAGCGAGATAAAACTTAGCGGCGAGTTCGTGTGCTAGTGCTTCTTCATTGATGTATTCATGTTCTTTAGCAAGAGCAATAGCTTTTTTGTAATAGTCCATTGCCATCATCTTCTCTCCTTGAACCCGGTGCAATTCTGCTTCCACTAGATAAAACTTGTGTAAATGATTCATTGGGGCATAATGCGCCCGTTTTTTGAGTTTTTTCTGGTTAGCTCGCACCTGGTTAAGTAGGCGTTTCTGCTGAAATTTAGAGGTGGAAGAATATGTAGCAATTCGTGCGAGAGAATCGTAAAAGTAAAACAACGTAACGATCAGCAACCCTACTGCATTATCTACACATCTTGCCGCTAGTGCCGCATTGTCTAGGGCTTCCTCGTACTCTCCAAATAGGTAACAGAGTGTCAGTTTTTCAAAATATATAAAAAAAAGTGCGGTTCGGTCATTCGCTTCAATAAGCAGGGGCAGTTTTTTCGACTCGTCAAAAAAATCGCCAATTAAACGGCAGGGATTTTTCGATTGCCCCATCAAATTCAGCGCCCTCTGCCGATTTAGACTAATCTCATGCAGGTTTTGCTCTTGCTTTAATTTTTGGATAGCATCGCTGTATTTGGTTGCCTCCCGCTCAACAACAGCTAACTCCTGTCCTATGCAATAGGAATGGTAGGAATACATCTCTACGCAATACGTCCCATATTCTAAATCTCCTGTTTCTAGTCCGATAGAATATCCGAGCAGCAAAGGCTGTAACGTCTGTCTTCCATGCTCCTGCCAATGCCTAATAAAGTAATTAAAAATAGAGATTACTCTAGTTTTCACGCTTCTAGCGTTGAGCCGCTCTGATAGACTTAAAGCTAGATTGCCAAATTTATAACCAGATTCAATGTCTCCTAATACTCCACAAAGAATCAAACCATAAGATACATACATCACTGAGGAGAAGGAAGCATTGCCGTATTTGAGCGAGATATTGATACCTTTAAAAATAACCAGTGGGAATAAATTAGGAGCCGCTCTATAGGAAGCAGAAACCATTCTCGCTAGAATACGACTTGCTGCCAACTTATCAGGAGCAGTCATTTCCGGTAAGTCGATTAAGTCCTCAATGCGTTTCCCCCGCAAGGCTAACTTTGTCCCTGTCAAACCGAGTAAGACATCTAACTTACTGGGCTTTTTAGGCAAACTGACTCCTAACAGTTTCAGAACTGTTAGTCCAGTATCGAGTGCTTCTAATAGCTCGTCCTGTGCTAGATAAGCAGAGATTTTGACTTCATAAACTTTCACCTTATCCAGCAATACTTTGCCGTGTTGCAACACGACTGGAACTAATCTCTCCATTTCATCGAATTGACCGCACAAATAGGCAGCTTCTGCGGCTTCTACATACAGAGCAAGTGTAGTATTGTACTGCCTCTGCCAACTTGACCCTGCTTCACTTCCCTTTTTGCTAAGGGAGGACTGAGGGGGGTTCAACAATTCTAAGCCGCTGGTTAAGTAGGTAAGGGCGGGTTGATAAGCGACTGATGCTTTGGCTTTCTTGCCAGCTATTAGGTTTAACTTTGCCAATTCATCTCGTTTCTGCTGGTTTTCGAGCAGGTTACTGCCGAAATTCAATTGATTAACAATGTCAAAGATTTTTTCCTCTTGCTGCTGGAGTGGGGTATTATTCAGGAGCAGTTGACCGATTTGCAGATGGTAGGCTTGCTTGCGGTGTTCAGGAATGAGAGAATAGGCGGCTTGTTGGATGCGATCGTGGACAAACCTGTAAGCTACCTTGAATTCCTCCGGATTTCGGTTTGTTTGCAGAAATTTGTAATCATCTCCCACTGGGACAATTAGACCTTCTCGCACGGCTGACCACAGTTCCTTTGCCGTTTCTGTTTGCGGCTTTTCACCTACAATTGAGAGAGTTTTTAAATCAAACTGGTTACCGATACAAGCAGCGGTTTTTAATACTTCTTGCGTCACTTCTGGTAGTTTTTGAATTTTTTGAGTCATCAACTCAACAACATTATCAGTAATACCTCGTGCTTGAATTTGCTCTAAATTCCACTGCCAACTGCCACTGAGAAAATCGAAATCTAATAGGTTTTCTGTATAAAGCGACTGGAGAAACTCTTTCAGGAAGAACGGATTACCCTGAGTTTTAGCAAGCACTAATTCGGCTAATGGCTTTGCTCTTTCTGCGTCACACTTAAGCGTATCGGCAATTAATTGATTGACACAACTTAAATCTAACGGCGAGAGCAAGATAGAATTTACAGTTGCTCCAGCTTTTTGAATTTCTGATAAGGTAATTTTCAAGGGATGGGCTGCACTGACTTCATTATCCCGATATGCTCCAATTACCAGTAGATACGAAGTATCTACATCAGTCATCATTAACTGCATTAATTTCAGAGTAGCGGAGTCGGCCCACTGTAAGTCATCTAGAAAGATAACTAAGGGATGCTCTTGTTGACAAAAGACATGAATGAAGTTTTGAAAGACTAAGTTAAACCGATTTTGAAATTCAGTCGCGGCTAGCTCTAGGACGGCTGGTTGCTTGCCAATAATCAGTTCGATTTCGGGGATGACATCAATAATAATTTGTCCGTTGGCTCCTAATGCTGATAGGAGTTTGTCACGCCATACCTGTAGTTGTTCGGACGTTTCAGTTAGCAGTTGTCGAACTAATTCTCGGAATGCACTGACGATAGCACTGTAAGGAATATTTCGCTGGAACTGGTCAAACTTACCAGAAATGTAATAACCGCGTCGTTCGGTAATGGGTTTATAGATTTCTTGAACTAATACTGATTTACCAATACCGGAATAACCAGCAACGAGCATGAGTTGGCTGGTACCATGAGTTATCTGCTCAAAAGCTGCGAGTAACGTTTCAATTTGGCTTGACCTGCCATAGAGCTTCTGCGGGATTTGAAATTTATCAGAAATATCTTGTTCGCCTAAAACAAAATCTTCAATTTTATCACCACTTTCTAGTTGCATCAGACAGAGCGCCAAATCGTCTCTAATGCCTAAAGCACTTTGGTATCGTTCCTCTGCTGTTTTCGCCATGAGTTTCATCACGATTTCTGAAACGACTAGAGGAATTTCGGGATTAACTCTATGGGGTGGGACGGGTTGTCTAGCAATATGACAATGAACCAACTCCATTGCATCGGTAGCGTCAAAAGGCAATTGGTTTGCCAATATTTTATAAAAGGTAACTCCCAGCGAGTAAAAGTCAGTGCGGTAATCGATCGCTCGATTCATCCTGCCTGTTTGTTCGGGAGAAATATAAGCTAACGTTCCTTCTAAAACATTAGGGCTTTTTAAGGCAGTGTTTTCCCTGGACAAGACTGTGGACAAGCCAAAGTCAATAATTTTTAATTCTCCGGTTTGAGAGTTAAAAACAATATTGGACGGGTTAATATCTTTATGGATAATGTTTGACTGATGAATTCTCCCCAGACTTTCAGCGATCTGAATGGCGATTTGGAGAAAATCTAATAAGGTAAACTGTCTTTTTTCGAGTAATCTCTCTAAGGATTCTCCACCGAAATCCTCTAATAGCATTACCAGTGTGTTGTTATGTTTTCGTAGCTCGTGAGCCTTCACAACTCCCCCTAGTTCAAAGCTACGGGTGATTTCATATTCCTGCTGGTAACGGACAAGTTCGGCAGGGGTAGGATAGTCTTCTTTGAGGACTTTCAGGATCAGCCGTTGGTTATCTTGTTCTCTAATTCCCCGGTAGACAAGTGTACTGGTGCTTTCGTAAATTTGGGCTAAAACTTTAATTCCAGGGAGTTTAATCATGTTTGGGTCTCCATTTTTGGCAGTCATGAACTTTACGGGCGATGGTCAACGACTGCTGATGGTACTCAATCGCCTTGGCCGAGTTGCCCAGGGAAGCGTAAACATTTCGCCAATTACCCAATGCTGACCCTTCACTTTAACGGTCTTTAATCTCTCGGTAGATAATCAATGTCTGTTGACAACACTCAAGGCTTCTTGAAATTGACTTGTCTGACTCTAGTGATTTCTTTGCTCCAACAACTTAGTATCGCAGCCAACAGGCTAGTATTTTTTCTAATATTCATCTAAGGATCGAGGATATATCGCTCTTTTATCACTCTCACCGGAGCGAAAGCTGAAACCATTACAGCAAGCTAGTTTTAGCATTTGAGCCTATGACATGAGTTTCTATCAGGCAAGCGATCGCTAGATTGTCCATTAAGTAGGGCTTTCATCCATTGGCTACTATTTTTATTTTCCTGGAGTGACACAAGAGCGATAACTGCGATCTCTCTTGAAAATAGGGGTCAAGGGAGATGTCAGCCTAACCTAAACAGGTGGATGAATCGGATAGTCAGGTTGCGACTGGAAATGTTCTTCTATTGCCGCCATCACCGCTAAAACAATATCTTCACGCCAGTGACGCGCTGCAACTTGTACACCCACAGGTAACCCAACACTCCCTTGTTCTACTTTGGAAGCTGTTTGCTCACTTAACTGTGTACTAAGTAAGCGATCGCTTTCTTCACCCGGACGCACCCGCGTGACGGATACCACGCCTGCGGGCATACCCAGTAAATTGTACGGGATAGTATAAGTCGCATCTTGGAGTAAATAATTACTACTGCCATGAGTCAGTGCTGGCAGAGCGCAAACTGGAGAGAGTATCGCATCCAATTGTTTAGCTTCCATTGCTGCCATAAAAGCTGCACGGTAGCGGTTACGTTCATCAATCGTTTGCCAATATTCGCTGACGGATACTTCGCCCATATAAGGGAAAAGCTTAGCGATGAGCGACTGACCCATCAATCCAGAAATTGCGGCAATAACTCTGAGTAAAGGTTTTGGCAGAGAAGCTGTTTGAATGGTCTGATTAATTTGTGGATGCCGTTTGCTGTTACCTAACTGCCTTTTCGAGGTTACTAAGCCATCTGCACCATAGAGTTGGAGGTATAACTGTAAAGCTTTAAGCAAGTCTGGAGGTGTCCACTCTTCGACAATTGCACCACGTTTTTCAAGTGAAAGGGCAGCTTCTCTCACAGCGCGCCGCACAGCAGGGGAAGGGGTAATGATGCCGTTGTCAGTGAAAAAAGCGATTCGCAGATTTTCCAGCTTGACATCAGATGGTTCGCGCCAAGGTACGGGTGGAATACTAGGGTCAAACGTTTCCTGTCCCGGTGCCGCCAGAACCTTCATCGCCAGGTTCAAGTCAGCAACAGTCCGTGCCATTGGGCCGGGTTGTGCCAGTATCGCTTCTTGACCGGGCAACAGGGGTATGTGACCGACCATCGATAACCTACTCGATGTCGGTTTGAGGCTGCAAATTCCACAGGCATGGGCAGGCATCCGGACACTGCCACCAATATCACTTCCCAAGCCAAGACACGAACCCAAAGCCGCGATAATCGCCGCTTCACCACCACTGCTTCCCCCTGGAGAGCGTTCCGGATTCCAGGGATTCACGGTGCGACCGTAGACGGGATTATCCGATTCGTTCGATGCTAGCAACTGGGGGACATTGGTTTTACCTAAAATAATCGCTCCTGCCTGTTGCAGTCTTGTGACCAGTGGTGCATCCTGCTTTGCCGTTTGGCTGAGAGCAGAGATTCCCATGTTGGAGACAGTCCCCGCTACATCAAATGACTCTTTAATGGTGATGGGTACTCCGTGTAATAGTCCCAGTGTTTCTCCCCTAGAGCGAGCTTCATCAGCAGCTTTTGCTTGCGCTCGCGCTTGGTCAAATAGAGGGATAATTACAGCATTTAAGCGAGGATTAACCTCCTCAATGCGTTGAATGTGCGCCTCAACGACTTCGCTGGCAGAAAGTTCTCCAGCCGCAATTTTTTGAGCAATTTCTGTGGCGCTGCTGCCAACAATAGCGGAAGGAATTTTGACGGTATCCATTGACCACTCGCTTGATAACTCTACATTACTCAGAATTACCTTTCTAATCTAGAGCGTCTTGTAGATTCGTCCAATTTGTTGTACGTTCTTGCTATCCTTGTCGGATATGTCTGGGAGTCACGCCTAGCAGACGTTTCAAGTGACGGTTGAGATGGCTTTGGTTGGCAAAACCAACGCTGTAGGCTACCTCTGCAATACTGAGTTCTCCGTTTAGGAGTAATTCTTTAGCCCGTTCGACTCGACGGCGAATCACATATTGATGCGGAGTCAAGCCCGTTGACTGTTTAAACAAGCGAGTGAAATAATGGGGACTCATCTGCACGATTTTCGCCAGTTCCGCTAAACCTAAATCTCGATCGAGATGCCCATTAATGTAGTCAATGACTTGCCGCAATTGGTGTCTGGAAAGACCGCCATTATAGTCACGTAAAATGGGTTGGCGTGCCGAGTAGTGTTGTAACAGGTGAACGGCTAGAGCATTTGCCATCGTTTCAGCGTAGAGACGACTCCCTTGAGGGTTGTTTTCTAACACTTGCTTAAGTGCCAGCCCAATTTGCAGAACTAGCCCATCAGATGTGGCAAACTGAGGCAATAGCTCAACGTTAGAAGGTTCAGCCGATTCGTCAACAGCACGAGCGAGAATATCAGGAGCTATAGCGATAACAATAAAGTCATGTTCTGCATTCCAACAAGAACGATGACTAACCTGGGCGGGAGTAATAACAATATCCCCTTCAACGACTTGCTCATGCTGAATTTTTCCGTCTAGGGTTCGCCGTGCCTGAATCGGAGCCTCGGTTTTTGGGAAAATGAGAAGACTATGCCAAAAGAGACTGGAAACTTCAGGAGCTTCAAAGGCAGGTGTGCGGAAATGTCCCAGGAAAATGTTATTCCAGCCCGCATGAAGACTTGTGATAATTGGCGATCGCTCTAAGATTTGGATGAGATCGTCTTCGTTAGCGATCGCTCTAGGTTTGGCTTCTGGCATGGGGTGAACTCATCCCTACATGCTTAGTGTATCAATATCGATCGCGTAGTTCATCGACACAAAAAGCCGCAGGCGCACAAAGATTCCATCTTTCTGATGGAGCAGCTTCTGCAATACAACTAGGAATTCATGAGAGCCAAACCGAAGGCTCCCAATCGCTCTGCGCCTTCTGAAGGCGTGGAGGATCGAGAGTTGTTGTGGATGTGGTTGCACGCCAAAAGCGATCGCACTCACCCAATACGAAACAAGTGCGATCGCTAGAGATTAAAGGAGGCAGTCTAACAGCCAGCCAGATTTTCTCTAGGCTACGGCTTGCTGAAAACTTTCTTGGAGCATTTGAGCGATCGCATCAGCGGGGACAGGACGGCTAAAGTAGAACCCCTGACCTTCTTCACACCCCCGTCTTTGCAAGTAGTCAAACTGTTCTTGGGTTTCTATGCCTTCTGCTGTAATGTTCAACCGCAGGCTCTTTGCGAGGGCAATGATGGCATCGGTTACAGCGGCACTATCAGGATTAGATGTCACATCCTGCACAAATGACCGATCGATCTTGAGCATGGTAACGGGAAAGCGCTTCAAGTAGTTCAGAGAGGAATAGCCGGTGCCAAAATCATCCAAAGCCAGCAAGATACCCAGGTTTCGTAATTGCTCTAAAGTGTTAACAGATCGCTGAACGTCCCCCATGAGGAGGCTTTCAGTCACTTCTAGTTCTAGGTAAGATGCTTTTAACCCGGTTTCCTCAAGGGTTTGGTTGACGACTTCGACTAGATTTGGTTGTTCAAACTGTCGAGCTGACAGATTTACCGATATCCGAATTGGAGGGAATCCGGCAAGCTGCCAAGCACGAGTTTGGGCGCAAGCAGTTCGCAAAACCCATTCTCCTATTTGCACGATCGAACCATTTGCTTCTGCAATGGGAATAAACTTAGCTGGAGAAACCAACCCTAGCGTCGGGTGCTGCCAGCGAACCAGGGCTTCCATTGCCGTGATTTTTCTGGTATGCAAATCAATTAAGGGTTGGTAATAAACCACCATTTCGTTGCGCTCAACCGCTCCATGTAATTCATTTTCTAATACCAGTCGTTCCTGCAACTGAGCATTCACTTCTGGCGAATAGAACTGATATTGGCTACGTCCTTGTTGTTTCGCCTGATATAGCGCCAGACGAGCCTGTTGCAACAGTTTATCCACACCATTGCGATCTTCTAGGTCATTAATTGCGATACCAATACTGGCGGTAATCCGAATCGAGCTACCCTCTAAAAAGAAGGGTTTTGCCAGCGTACTTACTAGCAACTGGGATAGCTTGATCGCGCTCTCAAAGCAGGGAATTTCCGTTAGCGCGATCGCAAATTCATCTCCACTCACATGAGCCAAAATCTCTGTTTGACCCATACAGGTTGTCAAACGTTGGGCAACTGCTCTTAACAGCAAATTTAAGGTTTCCCGATCCAATGTATGACTCATATCAGTGAAATCGTCGATACCCAACAAAAGCACTGCTACCAGCCGCTGGTTGTTTTCAGATTGGGATACTATCTGATGCAAGCGATCGCAGAATAAATCCCGATTAGGTAATCCAGTCAGTCCATCGTAGTTGCTGATGTAGTGAATTAATTCATCTAACTTATGAAGAGTTTGTGAGGTATCTGCCATTAATGTGCCTGCTTCATCGGCAAATTCTGTAGGCAGTTCGGGTAACTTTTTGGTATTCAAATAGTCTTGTAATGCAGCAGATGTCAAAATGACTGGGGCGAGGAGGTGGCGTAGTGCATACAGAGTAGCTGCTGTACCCACTAAGGTAGCCAACAGAGCAATCACCAGCACTCGCACTGTCATTTCCCAGGAATAAGAGTTTGAAATAACGAAAGTTATCAATAAGGTTAAAAGTGGTACGTGAGTGCCTAAAAATGCCACCAACATAATTTTGGCGGTATAGCTTTTCTTAAGCAGTCCGAACCGAGCTAGAAAGGAGTAGAGGGCAAGCTTGCAATTGAGTTTCATAGATGCTGCTCAAGGGTTAAAAGTTGGCAAATTACTTACCAAGTAATATGGCAGAACCATATCTGGCATTTTGGAGATATAGAGGACTACTTCCCTTTCAAATCAACCGATGCAAGGTTACATTTATAACCTTAAATATGGTATTTACCGAAACCAAATTTTAGATTTTCGATACATCTCATTACACAGTACATTTTTGAAATCATAAATGTTCACCGTATAATCACTGATTTATAAAAAAATTAAGAATAAATAAAGCTTTTATCTCCGAGAAATTAGGGAAAGTGAAAGCGATCGCCAGAGTTTAAGTTACTCAGTGTAATGCTTTGAGCGTGGGACGACCGGGAAAGATTGCGATCGCATATACAGCATTTTTCAGTTAGGTGGAGTAAATGGCGGTTCTAACGTTCGATAGAGGCTTTTTAATTGCTATGCCGCTATAGATGTATGGCACCCAAACGAGAATTGCTATAGATCTCCGGTGACTTCGATCAGGTGGGTAGATGACGTATTGGCGTGGGTGGGTTTCCTCACATCTTGCAACCTGGTGGCTGAAACCGCACAGCGATCGCAAGCACACAAACAAAACCTGGCTACGCAGGTTATAAAATCCTTGATTTTCGGTGAGTCTGCGCTTTTAAAGCTGGGAATGCGATCGCCCCAGAATTCTATTGTGACGGCTTACGGCTTAGTGTTACGGCTTAGTGCATGATGCGATCGCGACTTGAGTGAGGCGTGAGGCGACGGTTATGCAAAGCAGCTTGTCCTTGAGGATTGCAGCTTTTTTCTATCGAATCTTAGTTAATCTTAGTCAGGAGAGACTTTTCTAAATACAGAAGGGTAAATTCTATTGGTTCAGCAATCAGAACTCCAAAACAAGTCATCGATGCAGCCGCTTCAGCGCGTGCTAGGAAGTTTAATCGCCTACCGTTGGATCTCGATAGGGGCGTTGCTCAGTTCCTTGCTTTTAACGGCTGCTTATGCCGTCACTCCCCAACTGTTTCGTTGGGGAATCGATGAAGGGATTGCCCAGCGAAACCTCCAAATTGTGTTTTACAGCGCTGGATGGATGGTCGTTGCTGCGATCGCGCGCGGTTTGTTTAACTTCGGACAAAGTTTTTGGGCAGAAACCGCATCTCAGGGGGTTGCCTACGATCTGCGAAACAAGATTTTCAGCAAGATTCAAAACCTCAGTTTCAGCTATCACGACCAATCCCAGACTTCTCAACTGCTAACTCGCGTCACTAGCGATATTGAGCAAATCCGCACGTTCCTCAGTACGAGCCTGATGCAAGTGATCGGTGCAGTCATAACACTTGTCAGCATTGCCACCATCCTGCTGTTAATGAACTGGCAACTAGCGCTGATTACGCTAACAGTCGTACCCATCTCAGGGTGGTTGTTGGCGCAATTTCTCACCAAAAATAGCCGGTTGTTCGGGCAAGTTCAGGAGCAACTCGGTAATCTGAATACTGTATTGCAAGAGAACCTGCTGGGCGTGCGAGTGGTAAAAGCGTTTGTCCGAGAATCAGCAGAAGCAAAGCGTTACACGACGCTGAATGATGCGTTGATTGTGACCAACATGAAGACCATTCGCGCCATCCGCGATACTTTTCCGTTCATCTTTTTGCTCAGTAACTTGGTGACAGTCGTTGTCATCGGTTATGGGGGTGCAGAGGTCATTGAAAATCGGTTTTCAATTGGAGAATTGGTAGCGTTTAACTCTTACTTGCTGTTGATTCTTCAACCCGTTTTATTAATAGGATTTGCGGCTCCCGCGATCGCGCAAGCGGCAGCATCTGCCGAACGAGTCTATGAAGTAGTGGATGCAGAGATTGAAATTCGCGATCGCCCTGGTGCTGTCCCTTTTGAAACTTGCGGCGGTCGAATTACATTTGAAAATGTCTCGTTCCGCTATCCAGGAGCCACCACAGAAGCCCTGAAAGGTGTTTCTTTTGAAACTAAACCGAAAGAACTCATCGCCATTCTGGGGATGACTGGTTCCGGGAAAAGCACCATTATCAACCTGATTCCGCGCTTCTATGATGTTACGGCGGGGTCAGTTCGCATCGATGGACGAGATGTGCGGGACTTCACCCTAACAAGTTTGCGATCGCATATTGGCATTGTATTTCAGGAAACCACACTGTTCTCTGGCACCATCCGCGAGAATATTGCTTATGCTAAGCCTGATGCAGACTTGGAGCAAGTCATTGAAGTCGCAAAAGCCACGCAAATGCACGACTTTATTACTAGCTTGCCCGATGGTTACGAAACGATTGTTGGAGAACGCGGTGTAGGCTTATCGGGCGGACAAAAGCAACGGATCGCGATCGCTCGCACATTGCTGACAGATTACAGCATTCTCATCCTCGATGACAGCACCTCTGCCGTAGATGCCAGAACCGCTGCCCAGATTCAGGAGGAACTCGATCGCCTGATGCGCCAAAAGGCTTGCACGACCTTTGCGATCGCTCAACGCATTAGTACCGTGCGGAATGCCGATCGGATTTTGTTGATGGATCAAGGACGACTAATGGCGCAAGGAACGCATGAAGAATTGATGCAAAATAGTCCACTTTACGGGGCAATTTTAGAATCGCAGGTAAAGCGAACAAGTTGATAAACACAATCATAATATGCGGTTCTCAGTTGAGTGGAATTGCGATTCTAGAAGAGTTATTTGAACGTCTGGAGCAGCAGCATTACTCCCACCATATGAGAAGAGAACTGCTATAATCGGGGCACAATTAATTCATCTTGCCGCCCGATTCTCTTGCTATTTAACTCCTATACCTTTATCTTCTGCTTTTTACCGATTACTCTAATTGGCTTTTTTGCCCTAAAAAAATTTCGCTTGATCTGGGTAGCGATCGCGTGGTTACTGCTAGCCTCCCTCGCGTTTTACAGTTATTGGAGCATCACCTTCCTACCCGTGTTGTTGGGATTGATCGCTGTTAACTACTCCGTGAGTAGGCTGATTAGGCAAGCGATCGCGACTTAGGTATCTGCCTCAACCTCGTGCTCCTAGGCTTTTACAAGTATGCCAGCTTTGCCATGACTGTGGTCAATCAACTGCTCAATACAGGCTGGAGTATTCCTGCAATTCCCTTGCCTCCAGGTATCTCCTTCTACACCTTTACCCCGATTGCTTATTTGGTGGACACCAATCGCGGCAAAACCCTAGACACCAACCCGATCGCCTACAGTCAATTTGTGACATTCTTCCCTCACCTCATTTCCGGTCCAATTCCCCGTGATCATGAGTTGATGCCCCAATTCCTCAACCTAAAACACTTCATTTTTTCCCATCGAAACTTGGCATTAGGATTGACATAGTTCACGCTGGGATTGTTTAAAAAAGTCGTGATTGTCGAGCATCTAGCTCCGTGGGTTTCCCAGTGTTCAGCCATGCCAGTGCTGTCACGTTGATTGAGGCATGGGTAGGAGTAATAAGTTATACACTCCAACTTTATTTTGATTTCTGTTGGTCCAGAAACAGGGTTTCTTTTGCACCTACTTTGGTGAATGAAACATCGCTGCTAAGCTAAGCTTCTATGTACCACCAAGATGCTAGAGCCTACGTATCCCTCCCCACACTGACGAAAGAACGTCGTAGATCGGCATCTTGCCGGAAATTCGCCTGTAGGTGACATTCACGCAAGTGTGAATGCACATAATTTGCATTTGTCAATACTTATGTGCCAAATTTATCGAGTCTAAACACAACTTTTTACGTATTATGACGGATGAAAGCCCCTGAACATCAGTGTTTTGGCTGTAGTATAAGTCCTGTTAGCGATATTTCTATCTATCTTTAGGTATATTTTTTTGATGAAGATAGGCTCAAAACGTTGACTTCACCGATCGGGGTATGCCAATCTGTTCTCAGTGATGACACTCTAATGAGCGCGAAATTATCTAACTACAGTAAGTTTTTACAGATATTGATGGGTAGTTTCTACTAATCCGAAGGTTTTCGCGAATCGTACTTCTAGAGTAATTCTCACTGTCAACCTTAATTTGTTTGGAGAGATCGGAAAAATGGCTACCTCAACTATCATGACTGCAAACATTCTGAAGAAGTTAGTGTTAGGTGTCGCTGTTGGCGCTGTTTCCCTAGTTTCCATGAAAGCAAATCCAGCTAATGCAGCTTCTTTTAACTTCTCATTCGTATGGAATTATAATCAGCAGGAATATGGAACTGGAAGTGTAGAAGGCTTTGACAATGATTCAGATGGCCTTCTGACCAAAAATGAACTTACTTCTTTTAATACCTCTTTACCTTTGGAGGGGGCTTATCTTAATTTGAACGATTTATTTGGTTTTGGTAGTTTTGACTTAAATACAGGGGTGTGGAACGCAGACGCACCTGGCTGGGGTCAACCCAATTTGGCCTGGTTCAGTTGGAATGGGGGAGGCAACTCTGTGAATCCGCTGTGGGCTACTATGACAACTAATGATTATGTCCCGACACCGCCGACACCGCCTGCGACCGTCCCCGAACCCGCTTCTACCTTCGGCTTGCTGGCATTAGGTGCAATGGGTGCTGGTTCCATGCTGAAGCGCAAACAGCAACAAAAAGCGACAGTTAAAGCATAACTTAACAACCTAAACCGATTCAATAACAGAAGGGTTAGGCTAACAGTTGCAACAAACCTGTCAAACCAATTAAAGCACAATCCGTGTTTTTCCCAGTGGAAAGCGCGGCTATTTTTTTGGGGGGGATGATGCAATGGCGCTAGAAAGCGGGTTTCTGGGGTGGGATCTGAGCAAAGAATGTTTGGTGCGATCGCACCTCTACTTTAAGTTACCATTTCCTTGTCGCCATCAGCTAAACTTCCTCATGTTAACCCAAAGCAAATCCACCAAGTGCTACAGGCTCATAGCGAAGGCACCAGTTTACGAGGGATTAGTCGCATCAGTGGACTGGCTTACAACACGTTGTGAGTATTGTTCGCTCATCGAGTGCCAAAGCTCAGTTGGTTCATAACAACCAAGTTGAACAGGTCACAACCGAGGCAACAAACAGGTCGGTGGCATCGTAGACAAAACAAATTTGGCAAAGTGTGGGAGCTTTCCGTCACTAACAACGCGACTCGTGGTGAGTTACTTCAACTGGATTTGGCAGCATAGTCGATTGAAGACAACGGCGGCTCAGCGAGCTGGACTGGCTGACCACCCTTGGAGTTGGCATGATCTTGCTACCTTCCCAACAATAACCTGATGCACTACTGTTGATTCTTATATCTCTCTACTCAGTAGCTTCTATGTAGTAGTAACCCCCAAGTTTGCGAGTTACAATCTGACCATTCTTAATCAGGTTGTGAACTCGCTGACGAGTTACGCATAGCAGCAATGCTGTTTGAGCTACAGAAAGTAAGTCAGGGCTGTCCTTTGAAGCAATGTCTGTCATACGATGAGCTAAAAGGGTGCTTTGATCTCACAAATCCTTTGTCAATATTGCATCTGTGACTTCAACTATCTGTAAGCTCTTAATTTCGCTGAGAAATGCGATCGCGTATTGCTTGAGGCACATTCTCCCAGTCTTGGTCTGTCATTGGTGTTGCCGGAGCGAACTCTAACCCTTCCAGTAGCAGTGATTCCAGCCGTTCCTTCTTTTCGTGCCCGATCCTGACGGATTAACTTGCAAAAATACTCGCTGACTGTACTATAGCCACCGGGTCATAAGAATTCCTCCAAGCCTCACAGCCTACATAATGTCAAATTATGCCATAACAAACAGTGAGCTATGACGGATGTGGGTTTGAGAGAGTCCTTCCAGACGATACGATAGCGAAGTGAAAAAATAAGTCGGGAATAAAAGCATGAGAGTCCCAGGCCCCGTTGTCGCATCCGAGCAAAAAGCAACTCACCAACTCTCAACTCTGCGGCGCTTTTTACGATATCTCCGACCTTATCGGAAAGAAATTCCCATTGCTTTAACCTTAGTGGCGATTGGGGCTACAACGCAATCCATTGGCCCTTTTTTGATTGGTTGGTCTATTGACAATCTGATTGCGCGGGGAAATCTGCGGGGATTGTTATTGATGTTGGGGGTACTGGGACTGATCTACATCCTCGGTGTTTGGGCAATTCGAGGACAGATTATGCGCGTGGGTTCGATCGTGCAGCGCGTACTGGCTCAACTGCGGCAAGATATTTTTATTAAAATCCAAAGCCTTCCAATCAGCTTTTTCGATCGCAGCGAAGCGGGTGATTTGATGAGCCGCTTGCTGAATGATGTGAATACAGTGAATCAAGCATTTGGACAGACGATTGCCCAAATGTTGGGCAACACGTTCAGCTTAATTGGCATTATTATTGCCATGCTCTCAATCGATCTGAAACTTGGTTTGCTGAGCAATTTAGCGGTGCCATTGATGATTTTCACGACTGGCTTGTTTTCCCGCTGGGCAAGAGCGAGATTTCGCGTCACGCGGCAGACAATCGGCGATCTTTCCGCCAAGCTAGAAGAAGGTATCAGCAGTGTCCGGGAAGCACAAGCATTTAATCGCATCCAACTCAATATTGAAGAGTTTGATGTTGTCAACGCAGCCAATCGCGATGCCAACGTTGAAGCAGTGGCAATTACGGCTGCATTTTTGCCGTCGATTGATTTTCTCAATACATTAGCTACCGCCGCAGTGTTGGCGTATGGAGGATATCTGGCGGTGACAGGAGCCGCAACTGTGGGGGTTGTAACCTCCTTTTTACTATACGTTCAGCAGTTCTTTCGTCCTATCCAAATTCTCAGCCAATTTTATACGCAAGCTCAATCGGCGATGGCAGGTTTGGAGCGGATTTTTCTACTGTTAGATGAACCTTCGCAACTTAACGATGCCCCTAATGCGACTGAGATGCCGCCTATTCAGGGTGAGGTGCGGTTTGAAGCGGTGACATTTGGCTATACCCCTACTCAACTCGTACTCAAAGGGGTGAATCTGCACGCTCAACCGGGACAGATGATTGCATTAGTTGGACCAACCGGAGCGGGTAAAAGTACGATTATTAACTTAATTCTGCGCTTCTACGATGTGTCTGGGGGCGCAGTTAAAATTGATGGGATTGATGTACGGAGCGTGACGCAGGCGAGTTTGCGTCGTCAAATTGGCATTGTTTTGCAAGACAATATTTTGTTCAGCGGTACAGTTGCGGAAAATATTGCTTTCGGCTGTCCTCACGCCACGCAAGCTGATATTGAAGCAGCGGCGCAATTAGCTAATGTGCATGAATTTATCATTTCCTTGCCGCAAGGATACGCGACTCAATTGGGAGAACGGGGTGCGCCTCTGAGCCAAGGACAGCGACAGCTGGTAAGTATTGCGCGTGCTGTATTAATCAACCCCCGAATTTTGATTCTGGATGAAGCTACCAGTAGTATTGATACTCGCACAGAAGCGCTGGTGCAGGATGCGATCGCGCGTCTACTCCAAAGTCGCACAAGCTTTGTGATTGCCCACCGCCTCAGTACAGTAACGCAAGCCGATCAAGTGTTAGTGATTCAGCAAGGACAAATTGTGGAACGAGGTACTCACGCAGAACTCATCGCTCAACAAGGTGTCTATGCCAATCTCTATGCACTTCAACTGGGTGCAAATTCTACTCAATAGGGTGGTGCAAGGATGCTGGTTAAAACTTAGCGCGATCGCACTCTGTTCAATTACCGCCGATAACCAAAGAACCTGCGGTGAAAGTCGATACTACACCATTTCCTCTAGTTCTTTACCCTTGGTTTCTTTAATCAGCAGCAGAACGAAGAACAAGGAAATCGCCGCAGCAGTCGCATACAAGCCATAGGCAAAGCCTAAACCCACATCCTTGAGAGGGGGAAAGGTCGTGGACACCGCAAAGTTGGCAATCCACTGAGCCGCAGCAGCAACGGATAGTGCCGCCCCGCGAATCCGATTATTAAACATCTCCCCTAGCATCACCCAAACGACGGGTCCCCAAGAGAAGCCGAAGCAGAAGACGTAGAGGTTAGCAGCTAGCAGCGCAATGATGCCAGAATTTCCAGTTAGGGAGGGGTTCCCGGCGGCATCTAGGGGCGCACTGCCAAAGGTTGCCGCCAGCGTTCCTAGGGTAAGAGTCATGCCCAGAGAACCCAGGATCAGCAGAGGTTTGCGTCCAAACTTGTCCACGAAAGCGATCGCGACTAGCGTTGTCACAATATTGGTGATACTGGTAATCACCGTAATCCACAGCGAATCCTTCTCGGAAAAGCCTACCGCCTGCCACAGCACGCTGCTGTAGTAGAAAATCACGTTAATCCCTACCAACTGTTGCAGAACAGATAACCCAATACCAACCCAGACTATCGTGAGTAAGCCATGCCTACCCATGAGATCGGACAGTTGAGGTTTGCGTTCCCGCAATACCGTCTGCCGAATCTCCTGTACTTTCGCCTCAACATCTCCACCCAAAACCTTTGCCAAAACCGAAGCTGCTTCTGCTTCCCGTCCTTGAGCGACCAAGTAGCGGGGTGATTCTGGAATCCGCAGTGCGCCTACTGCATAGGCAATGGCAGCTGGGATCTCAGTCCAGAACATCCAACGCCAAGCCGGGACTCCAAACCAGAAGGGCGCTTCCGCGGAACCAGCAGCAACAGCGATGAAGTAGTCGCACAGCAAGGCAATGAATATCCCGGTAACGATCGCAAGTTGCTGGAGAGAACCGAGTCGTCCGCGCAGGTGTGCAGGGGAAACTTCGGCAATGTAGGCGGGGGCGATAACGCTCGCAGCACCAACTGCTACCCCGCCCACCAATCGCCAAACCATGAAATCCCAAATAGTAAAGGCAATACCGGAACCTACGGCGCTGATCAAAAACATAATAGCCGCGACGATCATCGTTTTTACCCGCCCATAGCGATCGGCGAGCTGTCCGGCAAAGAAGGCTCCCACTGCTGAACCCAGTAGTGCGGAGGAAACGGCGAATCCCGTTGCCACACTACCCACTTGAAACTCTCTTCCCAAAGCGGCTACTGCGCCATTAATTACGGCAGTATCAAAACCAAACAAAAAGCCGCCAATCGCAGCTACCAGCGCCAGCATCAGCACATAGGATGTGCTGGCTTTAGGCATAACAGGTTTGTTGTGAATAGTCATTTGTTAATCCCTAAGTCAAACGCAAATGCAAAGCTAAATTGATTTCGATTTGCTCATCCATACAAACTTTGAAACGCAAAGCCTGCCAAGCGATAGCCAGCAACCTATCGTGGTAGCTTTCTATCGCTTGGCGATTACCTCCAGTACGTTGCGCGATCGCTCATGTACTACGGCAATTACTACTTTTGTGAACTTCGGAGACAACGAGCAGATTTGTCTCCTGGTTTAGGTTTGATAGCTAGTCTGTGTTTAATGTGAGAACTGGGATAAACCGGGTTATCAGAAAGATGTAAATTTATTTCTCACCATGAGAACATTGTTTGATCCCACCTTCTGACTAGCATCAATCTTTAGGATTAAACCAACGAAAACGTAAGGAACTGTAAGATTTAGCGAAAAAACTTAACATTACAACCCAAATTGGCTGAATATCCTTGTCATATTGGGCATTTGTCATTTTTTATACTACTGCAAATCCCATAGTGTACTATATTCTTAATAAGAGAGCCATAAGGAAAACTGGTAAACTTGGTATGGAAGTTAATGCCCAATGTAAGCGGATTCTTGAAGGTATTGAGCGCCTAGAAGAGTATCTTCAAGAGCGAATTGCAAAGGAAGCTCTAGACTTGGACTCAAACTTCGAGACGAATAGAAACCAGGAATTGCTTCTGCGGTTAAAGAAAAGCTTACTTCAATATACTGAGCGGGGAAAGAACTTAGTTTACGTCGGTCTCATGGGTCACTTTTCAACAGGTAAATCCAGTACTATAAACTCGTTGCTTGAGTTAGATGAAACTTCTGAGGAAGTTAGGAAAGTAGGCTTAAATCCTGTTGATAAGTCGATTACACTGATCACTCATAGTGATAATAAAGACTCAATTTTGACTACTACTAGAGAGGGTCTAATATCAATCAGAGCGAGTTTCATCGATAGCGAGTTTCTGAGAAATATAGTCTTAGCTGATACTCCGGGAACAGGCGATCCATTGCTTGCAAGTGAAATAGCTAGAGACTTTTTGCCAATTTGTGATTTGGTTATTTACTTTTTTTCTGCGGCTATTCCTCTTGATAGCGCGGATGTTCCTCTTCTGACTGAAAAGTACTCCCATCTAGCTTTTATTCCTATTCGATTTGTTATTACACGAGCTGATGAATTCAAACATAACGATGAAACTCCTTTTAGTCATAAAAATTTTAACAAAATAAAAGCTGATAGTTTTTTAAACGAATTAACGCAAAGAATTAATCATTTGTTTAAAAACAGTTCTTATGTTGACCATCAAAGTATAAACTTAATAGATAATAAATCGAAGTTTAACATAGAACAATTACGCCAAAGTCTTATTGCTTTTGCTAATATTTCAGATGTTCAATCCCAGATTAATATTCATAGCCATAAAATAATATATTTTAAATCGAGTGCGGAAAAACTACAATCTTTCTTTTGTAATTTCTTACTTGAAAAGCTAGGTTTTTTGTCCAATGTTATAAAGACATCAGAGAAAAATATTGAGCGCTTTAAAGGCAAAATTCGGGTAACTAATAATACACTTACTGAATCTTGGAATAAAGAGATTAGCTCGATCAACGAAATAAAACAGAAGACGTACAAGCAGCTTTTAGCGGTGCCAGCAATTCCTAGTTCTATAAATTTGCTGTGTTCTCAAGATAAGAAGGTTAATCAACCAGGTTATTTTAGTAGTCAAAATGAAAATGAACCAGACTATTATATTAGGCAAGAAGTAACTGAACGGATTAAACTCATAAAAACCAGGATTGAGCGCAATATTACGCCGCAATTTAAAAATGATGTATCTGCTAATAAGGGTAGGATTGATAATTTATTGTCTTTAAATAGTCTGAGTAGTTCTGAAGCTCTGGAATTAGGATTTTCAGCCTTTCAGCGTGATAAATTATTCGTTGACGTAGATTTTCTACCATCACCAATTTTATTTGACAAAGCGTTAGATTACTGCCAGAAAATTGATAATCAACTTACTCAATATCACCGAGATTTAGAAGCTGCTGTAGAAAAACTTAAAAAGCTATTAAATGAACAGCATCCATTAAAAGAATATGAGTCACGTCTAAAGTCAGCTATTAATGATTTAACGAAAGATTTTGATGATTACTTCGACAGTATAACTGTCTACAGGAGTGGAGTATTCGCACTGAATGTTAAAGAAGCGATTTCAAAGCTTGGTCTTGGACATCGAATGGATGAGCTAGAGTCTGATGAATTAACTGAGGAAGAAAAAGCAATAATTAAGCAGGATGCACAGGAGCATATTTTTCCGGATGCCTCTCGAAGCTTTATCGATGCTTCAAAGAACTTTGTTAATTTACAAGCCTCCTCTGAAGAGCTTCAAGGCAAGATTAAAGTAATGTCTTCGGAAAAGTCCGCTTTACTTGACAGTTCGCTAGAAGATTGGAAACAATCTCAGATAGCTATTATTAAAGATGAGTTTGCTAAAGAGGTTGAATCTGAAATTGATAGATTACAACGGATTGTCAATACTAAAATAAGAGAACTATTTGCCACGTTTGATGATGAGTGGAAAAAAGAGGTAAGTATAATGCAAGCTGAAAGGAGAAAACGCTTTGCTATTTTGACTATCTCATTTGGTGTGATTGGGCTAGTTTTGTATCTTCTTTATATCTTTGGAACGCCAAGAAATTTATCAAATAACCTGTTTGTAACAATTGTATTGGGTGTGATAATCAATCTTGTTAGCAACGTTGTAGGTTTTATTTGGGCAATAGTTACAGATAAGTTCCCGATAAACATTAAAGCGAAGGAAAGCAATATACTTGGACGATTACGTGAAGATTATTTTGAAATAATTAATAATAGTATAGCTAGGGTTCATGATTCAATAACTCCTGATAGCCAAATCTTACATGAGTTTTGGAAAAATTTACTAATAACTGAGCCTCTAAAAGCTTGGGCTATAAAGAGAGAGAGCTTCTACAAAAACCTTATAACTTACACTGATGAATACTCTAAACTTAGTCAAAAATATGTGCAAATTGTAAATGATACCGCAGAAGCGGCTTCTAGGTACTTTTCCGATACAGAGTATAACCTTCAAAAGCTAAATGAGTTCTCAGATACTTTACAGCAAACTGCAATAAAACCTTCATTTGAGTTGTTGGCTGAAACAAAGGCAAATCTGGATACTGTAATTCAAAACATTCAAGAAATTGATTTTGCATAATTGCATATTGCATAATTACTGCAAATCGAGGAAAAGTTCGTAAATTCTGCTAATGGGTTTTGTCGCATCACTGTAATAGTGAAAGGTGGTTGTTGCGAAGGATGAGGGGAATGCGTGGTAAACTATCAAACTCCTAAGAGAGATGAGTCAGCTGTAGAGTATTTGAAGCGCATCCTGTTCAATCACCCTTATTATCAGCCGACTGCATTGCTTGCATCAATGTCTCACCCGCACCAAAAGCCTCATAAGGAGTTGGCAAATAATAAACTTTATAAGGCTCCAAAGGAGAAATATCCTCGTTAGTATCCAAATCTTCCGCCAGGATACGGATCAACTTAAGTTTATCGGGTGCAGAAAGTTGTCGCACCATCGGCACTAACTCTGCTAAATTCATTTCTGGCTCCTTATTACTCTGCCTACGCTAATCTGAACAGCCTTGACCCTTATTTTATGTGCCCTAGAGCAAGACAGACATGAGGCAATAGCGCGAACCGACAGGTCGGCGCTTCGCGATCGCACTTACGGATCGAGTTGAAACAAAAACTATAGATCCAACTGTCTCTGGGAAAGGATTTAGATGAAGGCGATCGCTAATAATGTTTGATAGAGCGTAGGCCGTAATTCTACTTAGAATACCCCGACGCTTCAGCTTTTCTAATACAACAATTCAGGATTACTGATTGAATGATTCCTGTTAACAATCAATTTTTCAGTAGATATAAATACCTGTAAACTATTAATCGTTCATTTCATCACTAGGCTAAGCGATCGGATAGCTAACTTATTATTCAAATTTATGAAATTGCATTTCATCCCTAGAGGTTGGTGGCGATCGCTCAAGTATCTCTTGTTAATGTTTCTGGCATCATTGATCGCAGTATTGCTGGCTGGCAACCCGATTTCTGCGATCGCGCAAAGCCCAATGCCACTAGAAGCGATCGAGCAAAGCCCAATACCCGAAGCGACCCCTCAGAAACGTTTTCAGGAAATTCGCGGGGTTTGGATGACCAACAATGACAATAAAATCCTCAGAGATCGCCCCAAGCTGCAAAATGCTGTCAGTCAACTGGCGCAGCTAAACTTCAACACGATCTATCCTGTAGTGTGGAATTCTGGCTATACGCTTTACCAAAGTGCCATAGCACAACGGGAAGGCATTCAATCTTCTGTCAGCAAAGGCTTACAGGGACAAGATATCATCGCTGACCTGATTGCCCAAGCCCATCGCCAAGGCTTGCTAGTGATTCCCTGGTTTGAGTTCGGTTTCATGGCTCCCCCGCTATCGGAATTGACATCAAATCATCCGAATTGGATTACGCAACGGCGGGATGGTAGCCAAACTTGGATTGGCGCTGCGGGTGAGGTTGTGTGGCTTAATCCCTTCCATCCAGATGTGCAGCAATTTATCACCGATCTGGTGCTGGAAGTCGTCACTAAATATGATGCCGATGGTATTCAGTTTGACGATCACACCAGTTTGCCCAATGAATTTGGCTACGATCGCTACACGCTTGCCTTGTATAAACAGGAAACCAAGAAAGATGCGCCTTCCAATCCCAAAGATCCTGCATGGGTGCGCTGGCGTGCAGATAAAATTACGGCATTCATGACACAACTCAATAAAGCTGTAAAAGAGAGAAAAACCAACGCAATTTTCTCCGTTGCTCCTAATCCCTACGTCACTGCTTACAATACTTATCTGCAAGATTGGTTGAATTGGGTGCGAAAAGATATTGTGGACGAGTTAATTGTGCAAGTTTATCGTCCCAATCTGCAAAGTTTTCTCGACCAGCTGACCCGCCCGGAAATCCAAGAAGTGCAACAAAAAATTCCAACTGGAGTTGGTGTTCTCACTGGCTTGAGAAATAAGCCTGTTTCGATGCGACTGATTCAATCTAAAGTACGGGCAGCTCGCGATCGCGGCTTGGGTGTAACTTTCTTCTATTATGAAAGCCTTTGGGACGATGCACCAGAACCCAGAGCGGAACGGCAATCTAATTTTCAAAATCTCTTCAACTTCCCGGCTTCCCGCTTTGCGATCAGATAACTTGGGGATCTTTAACAAAGCGATAGCTTCGCTTGCGCCAAGGGCGAACGCGCGCTTCTCCTCTATGCACTAAAAATTCATCTATCTGAGCGATCGCTTGCTTCATTCACGCAAGCGATCGTTTTTTGCTGTCAACGTATCAATAAAACTGATTACTTAAATTGCTTATTCTTATGAATTAGAGGTTCCATTTTGAACGAGGAAAAGATAAGGTTGACCTAATGTTAAGATTTCATGACATTTGTTAACGCAGGAGAATATTTTTCATGTTAGATGAGGTTTTTTGTCATCCTTCTGCTTGTATGAAAGAGAATTATGGCATCTATACCTTCTTTCCCTAGATTGAATAACAGCATTTAAGTTTGCTATAGCAATACGGTTGAATTGCAGAATTTAGATATTTATCTGGTCATAGCTTGCAAATCCCTATAAAAATTTGCAAGCTGAGCAGAGCGATTTTTTATGACCAATTTTTCCGATTTTACTATCTGAATAAAAGTAAAAAAACGATGAGAAGTTATCTGCCTAAAGGGCGAAATTATCGCACCATTCTGCCTCAATTAAATTACAAAAGTATTCGTTTGAGAGTAGACAATTACTGCTTAAAAATACGCGGTAGTAAACGTGCAGTTCCTTTAGAGAGACCCGATCATAGGCATATTCTGTGGAGTTCGCTGGGTAGTTTCATCGGCATTGCAGCCACAGCTTATTTATCGGTGAAAACTGGCGCTCCTCTACTAATGGCTCCCTTTGGTGCTACCAGCGTCTTGATTTTTGGTGTACCTGATAGTCCCTTAGCACAACCGCGTAATGTAATCGGCGGTAATTTTATCGCGGCTCTAGTTAGCTTGACGATTTTGCATCTTTTTGGTGCGGAACCCTGGGCGATGGGAATGGCTGTGGCAACTGCTATTGGCATGATGCAGTTCACAGGGACATTGCATCCACCTTCGGGAGCTGTTGCATTAGTCGTAATGATGACGAAGGCACAGTGGCAGTTTCTGCTAACCCCGGCACTTGAAGGTTCTATTATTTTGGTACTCTGTGCAGTAGTTTTTAACAATCTTGCTCAAGACAGGACGTATCCTAAGCACTGGTTTTGAGCAGTCTGAATCTCTACATGAGTAGTGGTAGAAAGGGTCGGGTTAACTAAGGATCGGAGGTTGATTAACCTCCGATTTTTTGCGTAGGGGCTTTTCTTGTGCCATTCTTCTACTGTTTGACCCTGAGATAGCCTTCCCTAAGAAGGATCGTCTATAAATCAGCGCCGTCCCTCTGGCAGAGGATCTAGATGAAGGCGATCGCTAATATTTGTAGTGGGTTGTGGAAAGTCTGGGTTAGGTGAAATAGCACTTTACTTACTTCTGCTGGGTTGAGTAGTTTGGAGACTTGAAGCTATGCGCTGGGAATTCGGTCGTAAAAGCAGCAACGTTGAGGACAGACGCGGGGGTGGGGTTTCTGGCCCTCTAGTTGGGGGTGGTATTGGGACAATCGTTCTGGCGGTCATTGTTGCCCTCTTGGGGGGAGATCCGGGTGCAGTGTTGCAGCAAGGACAAGAACAAGTACCGAGCGATCGCACTTCTTCCCAGTCTCCTCAAACACAATCATCTGCTGCGAACGATCGCATGGCTGATTTCGTTTCGGTTGTCTTGGCGGATACAGAAGATACATGGGGTACGCTGTTTCGTCAAAACGGAGAGAACTATGTCGAGCCTAAGTTAGTTCTCTTCTCAAATTCGGTACAGTCGGCTTGTGGTTCTGCCAGTGCGGCAGTTGGGCCGTTTTATTGCCCCGCCGATCAAAAAGTCTATATTGACTTAAGTTTTTATCAAGATTTGAAGTATAAGCTCAACGCACCAGGAGACTTTGCCCAAGCGTATGTAATTGCTCACGAGGTTGGGCATCATGTGCAGAACTTAATGGGAATTTCGAGTAAAGTTCGTACATTACAGCGTCAAGCTAGTCGCGCAGAGGCGAATCAACTTTCAGTCAGGTTGGAGTTACAAGCAGACTGTTTTGCTGGCATCTGGGCGCATCATGCTAATCGTTCCCGGCAAATCTTGGAAGCAGGCGACGTTGAAGAGGCGCTGAATGCTGCTAGCAGTATTGGCGATGATCGCTTGCAGAGTCAGTCCAAAGGGCATGTTGTCCCGGATTCTTTTACTCACGGTAGTTCAGCGCAGCGAGTCCGCTGGTTCAAGCGGGGGATTCAGACAGGGGAACCTGCACAATGCAACACCTTTGCAGCAGCAAATCCCTAAGAAAATAGGGTGTTGGAACTTTAGTAGGAAGCGATCGCAATCTCCACAGCGCGATCGCTTTTTTATTCATGGTTGCGATCGCGCTTTGGAGCTTATCGATGGCAAAGACGATAAAATTCTGTCATAGCGGCAACGATACCGAACTCAAGGTGATGACAACAGCGATTCCTTCATCCCTTACCCTCGAAGAATTCCTAAAACTGCCAGAAACTAAACCTGCCAGTGAATTTATTGGCGGTCGAATTCACCAAAAACCGATGCCTCAAGGCAAACACTCTCGCCTACAACTTAAATTTTGTGATGCTGTCAATGCAGTTGCAGAAACTCCACGAATTGCCTTAGCGTTTCCAGAATTACGCTGTACATTTGGTGGGCGCTCGATTGTTCCAGATGCTTCTGTATTCCTTTGGGAACGAATTCCTTTTGAAGCAGATGGCGAAGTACCGAATGCTTTTGAAATTTACCCGGATTGGACGATAGAAATTCTCTCACCCGAACAGAGAGCTACTAAAGTCATTAGTAACATTTTGCACTGCCTTAAATATGGCACTCAGTTAGGATGGTTAATCGATCCAGATGAGCGGTTAATTTTGGCATTTATTCCAGGACAGGAACCTGTCGAGTTAGCAGGAAGCGATCGCCTACCAATCCCAAAATTCCTCGCTTTGGATTTAACCGTTGATCGAGTCTTTGGATGGCTTAGAGTTGGTTGATTGGTACTGAACTCTGCATCATACTCAATTGACACTATACATAAGCGCGATCGCTTCCGGCACGTTACGCGATCCCAATCAGGTGATGCTGAAACCAACAGATACCATAATATTGAAGAGCTATGCGCCGTCTACTTTGAAAGATTAGGTTCCACAACATTTGGGAAATTTTGAAAATTGCGCCGCACCCAGTCCATACCCACTTCATTATTGAGTTTAATTTTCTGAGGCGTATTCGGATAAATTTTACCCAAAATATCAGCATCTTGATCAACTACCACCTTGCCAAACTCGAGATATGTCCTGCCAAATAGCTTAAAGGCAGGGTGCTTAGCTTGACCAAATAGCAAAATGTAAGTCCTTGTGCGGTTCTCGGCTTCTGGGATAAAGATGTGACACTGGACTACTTTACCTAATGGCATTTCACCATGAAAAATCACCAGAGATGGGAAGTAGTTTTCCAGGTGGGCTTTGATGCTTGTCGGGAGTAGGAATAAATCGAGTTTTCTCAGCTTTTCTGCCAAGCTGTAAGGGGCGGTGGGCATATCATAAAAGGCATGGGAATGATACCCATTGTCAATGAATTGATGAAATTCCACATTGGTAACTCGGAATAATTCCTGGTGAGTACCGTTTTGGTGATTATAGTCGTGCATATTCAGCAACATAGTCAGCAAATCGGTCTCTACACTTGTATCTGCGGTATGCCCGACAAAGTAGTAGGTATCTGCAATGTCATTCAAGAGTGCGGGAATCGGCACTTTTGGCTCGTATCCGCCGTAAGACCAGATGAAATCTCCTTGAATTGTTAACTCTAACGGTTTCAGTTGAGGCAACGTTTTCTTTTCCGTTCCCGGCAAAACGGTGCATCCTTCTGAATCAAACGGCAAGGCATGAAACGGGCAGACGACAGTACTCGTACCATCCGTGTGTGCTTCGCACCATCCTTCTGACAACATTGCTCCCATGTGAGGACAGGCATTGGGCAGGGCATGGATTCCTCCAGCAGCGTCTTTCCACATCACATAATCATTACCATACAGAGAAATCTTCCGAGGTTGGTTCACTACCAACATCGACTTGTGCGCCAACAACCAAGGCGCACCGAAAAGCATAGACTGCATAATGTTCTCCGGTAGAGATAAAATTGTGAATAATCCGTCGTGTTTCCAGGATATGACAGAATATTCACATTCGTCAAGAAGTCTGCGCCGTCAACCCAAACAGCAGCGAGGTAAAGAACGGGTCGAAAAAATCTTGGATGCAGCAGCGGCAGTGTTTGACGAAGTGGGCTATGAAGCGGCAACCACCCATCTGATTGCAGCCAAAGCGGGGACGGCAATTGGGTCTTTGTATCAGTTTTTTCCCGATAAAGCTGCCATTTTTAAGGCGATGGAATTACGCCATACCGAGCGCGTTAAGGCCATGTGGTCGAGGGCAGATACGCCAGAGATGGTTCGATTACCACTCCGACAGATGATTCATGGATTGGTCAGCGCGATCGCACAGATGTTTGAACAACCTGTGTCACGGGTGGTGTTTGTGCAGTTTTTTATATCCCGCGAGATTTTCCAGTCGATCGATGAAAGCATGACCCAGGAAGCAATTGACTTCATGGCTGGTCTCTTAAAGCAAAGAAATTCGGCATTAAGTAAGGCGCAATGTAGTCTATTGGCAGAGGTTTGCGTCCACAGCAGTAATGCTGTCATTCTGTCGGCACTTCGGAACCCAGATCAACAACATCGTCAAGAGTTGGTGCAGCAGATTGAGGACTTGTTGGTGTCATATTTAGAGCCGTATGTAGGGAACGCTCAGTTGGACAATGTAATGAAAGTAATGAAGTGTCCGCATTGTCAATCGGAGCAGTTATCTAAAAACGGGTATCGAAGGGGGAAGCAGTGCTATCTCTGTAAGGAATGTGGGAAACAGTTTGTGGAGAATTCCCAGGGTTTCTGATCCCCGTTCGGTAGCAGTATCAATCGCCCTGACTTCACACCCAAAAAAAGCGATCGCTTTCTTTATTCTTGGTTGTGAATTGCCACCAATCCCAAAATTCCTCACCGTTGATCCGGTCTTTGGATGGCTTAGGGTAGGCTGATGAGCGATGAATGCATCAGTATGGGCGATCGCACTAACAGACACCTACCATTAAAAGCAACCTACGGCAAAATAAGAGGGAGGTTAACACGGTCGCAGCTATGTCTAAAAGCAAAAAGCACAATCTCAAATGGCTCAAAGAAACCTTAGAGCTAAAAGAAGACCATAACTGGAAATCAAAGCCAGGAACTCGGATCTTCGTAGCAGGACGAGGAGCCTTGCGCTTCGATGTCCCTGAGGATTGGCATTTTGAACCGGATGAGAAGTCATTCCGGTTTTTAGACAAAAAGCCACCCAACGATGATGCTCGCTTAGAAGCTTCTTTTAATTTACTCCCGCCTGGAAACTGGAAAGATTTTCCCTTGGTTCCCTTATTAAAGAAGGTAGTTAAAGATGATGAACGTCAGCCAATCGAGCGAGGGGAAATTATTCAACTCAAGCGTCAAACTGCCCGCATTGTTTGGACTCAGTTCAAATTTATTGACCCAGAAGAACACCGCGAAGCTTATTCCCGAACCTGTATTGGGCTAGGTTCTGGTGTTCAGTGTCTGATTACTTTTGACTACTGGGTGGACGATGCAGATCGCCTAATTCCTGTCTGGGATACGGTTATGGAATCGTTAGTGCTAGGGCTTTATATCCGCGATCCTCGAACCGGACTGGCATTACCCGACTAGAGGTTGGGGGATCTAAATTCTCAAACTGTGATGGCAAGAAAAGTTTGCGATCGCTTTGTTCATTCCGAAGAGCGATCGCGCTGGTGCCTACGTGCAGCTAATAACCAACCTACAGCAGCTATCTATTAGGCTACAGTCTGTGTATGTACGACATTGTACAGATGAAATTCGTTTTGGGCTAAACCTTCCCAATACGGTTGCTCTGGGTTGAAACCAGGTTGCTTGAGAATTGCTTCAAAGGCTTCTTTGCTCTCCCATTGACCGTAGTTAAACATTCGAGTACCATCTAGACTTCGATGAAAGGTAGCTGAGAGTAACCCCACTGAGTTGCTCATCGCACGTTCTAATTCAGTAGAGGTTCGTCTAACCATCTCAGGTTGATTAATTGGCATCATGCGGAATTCAGCAAGATGCGTCATGCGATCGCCTTGGGCAATTTCAACTTCTGCCGATAGCGATCGACTGGCAGTTACTTCCAGTAAGAGTGAATCAGGCGGGAAGAATTCACTGAACACTGTTGGACGAGGCAAGCTGCGGTAATCAAATTTGGGATTCCATTGGCTATAAGTAAAAACTCGCACTCCATCTAAACTACGATGCACGCTGGCTGATACGAAGAAAGGATTGTCAATCCAGGATTTGATTTGTTCTTGGATAACTGCCTCAATCAAGGCTGACTGATGGCGCTCTGCAACAGTGTACAGGTCTAGCCCAACGAGCGCTGTATTAGTCCGGTCAATCTGTACCATAGTTTTATGCTCCTAACCAGTCAACACATGATGATTGTGCTTCAATGTTATGAATTAGTTGATGAGAGTGAAGACTACCTCGTGAAGCGACATTTGAAACTCATTGTTGGCAAGTGAGCGCATCACCATGAGAGGCTCAGCCATCGGAGGATTCGCGTTCATCTTGGCATACAATTGTTGGGAACTCCACAGCCCATAATTGATAGCGCGGGCACCATCAAGACTTCGATGAAAGTGTGTGGTGATTAATCCGGCTTGTCCTGAGATTTGCCGTATTGCTTCTGCTGTCGCTTCTAAAAAGTGGGGCTGATTAGCAGGATCTTTCAATCTAAACATACCAAAGTTGATGAGTTCCCCCATGTTCGCTGTGATTTGCATTTGACTGTCTGCTGGCTCACTCATAAAAATGTCGTAAAGATGAGAGTCTGGAGCAAAGAAACCAGTAATCTTAGTCGCCAGAGCGATATCGCGGTTATTGATATAGGCTTCATAACTAGCTAGATTTTGCCACTGCACATAATTGACAACACGCAACCCATCCAAGCTGCGATGAATTGCATTTGCAATGTATCCAGGCTGCTGTTTAAGGATATCGTGAGTGTAGGCTATCAAACTATCTATCAATAACCATTGTTGGTCGGGCTGGGTAACAAAAATATCTAGTTCTGCCAGAACTGGGTTGTCCTTGAATACGGTAAGCATTTAGATGATTCCTCTGTACTGACTAAGGCTGATTGGTCAAACCGAAACGCCACGAATTGCCCAACCGATAATATAGAGTCTGCTTCCTGCCGTATAGTCGTTTTTTGCGGTTTTAAAAGATTCTTGCTACTTTTTTAAAAATTGTTTTGGTGTAACTCCAGTAAGGCGCTTAAAGTGTCTGCCAAATTGGCTTTGGCTGGTAAAACCAACTTGCAGGGCAACATTTACAATACTCTGCTGCTCCTGCATCATTAATTCCTGAGCGCGTTCAATCCGACGTTTAATCACATATTGGTAAGGAGAGTAACCTGTAGACTGCTTAAACAGTCGGGCAAAATGATACTGACTCATACCGAGTTCGGTGGCGATCGCTTCTAAGGAAACATCTTCAGCTAGATGAGCCTGGATATAGTCGATCGCCTGTTGCAATTTATGGCTAGGCAAACGACCTGAGTAAGATCGTATTTCTCGCCTTCGAGTTGAATAGTGCCGTAATAGATGAACAGCTAATGCATTTGCCATCGATTCTGCATAAAGGCGATCGCTTAACCCGTCTATTTCTAGTTCGGTTTTGAGTGCCAAACCAATTTGCTGGATCAAAGGATCGCAAATCTTAAGCTGTGGCGCAACTTGAGCATCGTCTGCATCAACCGATTCGTATAGGGCAGAAGTAAACAGCTTCGGTTCAAGGCGAAGTAACAAGAATTCCGCATCAGTATCCCAAAACAGTTTGCGATCCCAAAACAGTTTGCGATGTAGATAGGGAGGTGTAATCATAATGTCACCTTCAGCCAGACGATTGCTGCTGCGTCGCCCATCTATCGTTCGTTCTAACTGAATCGGTTGACCAAGATGAATACTGAGGAGATAATTCGGAAGGCAACACTCAGACTCCTGATTAGCGGGTTGATGATGGTGTTCAACCTGAAGAATATCTGAGACAATGTCTTGACTTCGCAAAATTGGCGATCGCGGCACAACCTGTAAGACAGCATTTTTTTGGTAGAGTCTTGGTTTATGCACTCTCTTCTAGCACTTGTGCCGTACTTTCATTGTCTAAATTTTAGTATAGGCGATCGCATCGGCTAGATCGTTGTTGGAAAGCTTGCGATCGCATTCGCATTTACTCATATGTTATACCGCTCAGCTTGGTCAGTCCGCCTCGCATCCCCTAAATACCGTTAGATAGCAGCGCTGAGTTGTTGACGGATGGGAATCTGAATCACAAACTCGGTTCCCTCACCAGGAGTGGAGAAGCATTCCAATTTACCGCCATGCTTTTCTGTGACAATTTGATAGCTGATGGACATCCCCATCCCCGTTCCTTTCCCAACCGGCTTAGTTGTGAAGAAGGGATTGAATATCCGTTGCTGAATATCTTTGGGAATACCAACGCCATTATCCGCGATCGCGATTTGCACCCATTGCGAATCAATCACTGAAGTGGAGATAGTGATTTGATCGGGATGGTCTTTTTTCTCCTGATACGTGCAATTGGCTTTGGTTTCTTCGAGTGCATCAATCGCGTTTACCACGATATTCATTAAGACTTGGTTGAGTTGTCCCGGATAACACTCTACAAGGGGCAACTTTCCATAGTCTCTAATCACTGCGATCGCTGGGCGGTCTGGTTTGGGTTTCAGGCGATGTTGCAAGATCAGCAGCGTACTTTCAATTCCTTCATGGATATCTACTTCCTTCATGTCCGCTTCATCCAATCGAGAGAACGTCCTTAACGATTTAACAATTTCTCGAATCCGTTCAGTCCCTAGTTTCATGGATGAGAGCAACTTCAACATATCTTCGTTGAGAAACTCTAAATCCATCTCATCAATTTTGGCTTCAATTGCAGGTGTGGGAAGGGGATATTCTTGCTGGTAAAGCTGCACTAACTCTAGAAGATTCTGAGCATATTCATCGACAAAAGTGACATTGCCATGAATAAAGTTGACCGGATTGTTAATTTCATGGGCTACTCCAGCCACCAATTGTCCCAAACTGGACATTTTTTCGGTCTGGATCACTTGTGCTTGAGTGCGCCGTAAATCAACCAGGGTTTGTGAGAGTTCTGCTGTCCTGACTTCGACTCGATTTTCCAATTCGGCGTTCGTCTGCGCCAGTTCGTTAAAGGAATCTTGTAACTGAGAAGCCATGTGATTGAAGGACTGTGCCACCGCATCTAGTTCTTTGATGTTGGTCGTTTCAACGGTTTGGTCTAACTGTCCAGTCGCGATCGCTTCCGATGCTTGGCTCAACTTTAAGATCGGACGAGTAATCCAGCGTGATGTATAGATTCCTAAAATCGTTGCCGCTGCCAACGCTCCCAGACACAGGAGGATAGTTGTGCGAGTGTTGGCGTTAATTTGAGAAGTGAAATCAGATTCCGGCACGGTGACAACCACCAGCCAGTCCAAGCCAAAGCGATCGCGCCAGGGCGTGACTTGAATAAACTGACGCTGTCGGTTGAATGTTACCTGAAGTTCTTGAGTATTTTGAAGGGTTTTGAAATTCTGGAATTGTTGTTTGAGTTTTTCTGCTACGGTGCGAATCAAGGGATCTGGGCTGTCTAGGGCACTGTGGCGTTTTGTCTCATTCTTGACTTTGTGTACAACGGGTTGAGTGCTGGAACTGCCAATCAGCAAGCCATCCCGTTCCATGATAAAGACTTGTCCGGAAGGGCTAACTTTCAAGTTCCTCAAGAATTCACTCACATTCGTGAGTAGCAAATCTACCATCAGAAGGCTGCGTAGCTTGCCCTTCTGGTCATAAATTGGGTATCTAGCAGGGACTGCAACATAGTAATTAAGACCAATGTCAGAAGTGCCGCTGTGGCTTTTTATTGCCTTACCTGCTTCAGTAATCTGTACCGTGTTCTCAAATGCGTATGTGTAGATACCAGCCCAGGCTGGCTTACCTGCTTTAATGATGTCTTTCACTCCTGGTGGTAAAAAAGGATCGGCCTGATAACTCTGCAAAAGGCTTTTCCGGTTGCCCCGTTGATCGGCGATGTAATCCGATGCCACACCGTTTCCAGGGAGATTTTCAAAAACCAGGAGATTCACGCCATTTACCCAACGCCCAGCGCCTGATTCGGCACCATTCGGTAGAGCATAGCCAATGTAGCTGATTGTTTCAAATGCTCTAGCTTGACTCCAGAAATACTGTTCGCTAGCTTTAGGGTCATTCAGATTCAATCGTCCAGAAGCGATCGCATCTGCATTGACTTGGTTTAATTGCTGTGGCAGCGCCAGATATGTATCCAAGTGTTCATCAACCTGTTGACTCGCTTTGTCAATCAGTTGATTGGCTAGGTCATTGACTGCTTTCTGCCCGTTTCTAAATGACAGATAGCCGACTAACCCTACCGCTGCAAATATTTGTAATACAAAGGGAACGATAAGAATCAGACGCAAGGGAAACTGGTGCGTAGACTTAGCAGGACGAGCTGTTTTGATATTCAAGGGGGTCGCTCAGCAGAAGGTTTCAAGGAAGTACACAAAAGTATGGAATCTTACCTTATAGTTCCCGAATCTACTTTAGAAACATCATTTGAGCTTAAGTTTCAGTAGAAAGGCTTAAATGAGAGCGATCGCAGCTTAAGCCTTTGGGAGAATTGCGTGGTTTTGTTGCAGTCTGCGATTAAGCAGCCTCGCTTGCGATCGGTGTAGTTGGGCGATCGCGCTAACCTTCGATGAAATTGAAACTATTTAAACCCACTGTACTGGATCTAGTTGATAGTAGCGTTGCAGTTGGTCATAAAGTGCTGGATGCTGCTTCAGCAATTGGCGGGGCTTTTCAAAAAAAGTCTCTGTTGCTACAGCAAAAAATTCGGCGGGATTCGTTGCACCATAACTATCCATTACCGTCTTTACGCCTCGTTGAATATCATTGCAGAGTTGTTGATATTCTTCTGTCATCACCTTTGCCCAAAGGTCATAGTCTGAATCTCGCTGCAAAATAGGAACACCCTCAGCTTTACCATCTTCTTGATCTAACTGATGGGCAAATTCATGAAGCACCACGTTATGTCCATCCCGCCAATTGTAAGTGTCTTGCTTCACCTGTTCCCAAGACAGTACCAGTTGGTCATTTGTCCACGATTCCCCCAATCTTGCTACACGTCTTTCTTCAACAATATAATTCCCGGTGTAAGCGGTTTCATTAACAAGATATGTGCTAGGGTAAACCAGAATCGAACGAAGTTTAGGAAAGTAGGTTTCTCGCTCGTTGAGTAAGAGTAAGCAGGCGACAGCCGCAATAATCACCTTCATTTCTTCCGTTACCGCTAATCCTCCACAACCAATAAATTGTTTTTCTGCTAAAAACACTTGAATGTGTCCCTGAAGCCGTTTTCGTTCAGCGGGAGAAAGAAAAAGGTAAACAGGAAGATTATTCTCAACAATCGCATTCCATAAGGGTAAAAAAGGACGCTGTTGCAGGCGGTTCCGTCGTCGTTTAACTAGGACAGGATTGACTAAAATCCCAGTGATAATCAGTCCAACGATCAGAAAAACAATAATTGTTTCAACCATTGACTTTTAAGACTTTTATGCTTTCTGATTCACAGACAAGCTTGTGGATGAAATATCTCTGAATTACATTATAGGATTACGCCTTTGCTGCCTGCCTGAAAAAAAGAGAGATCGCTCTAATGGTGGACGACTGACCATGAGAGCGATCGCTGATTTGACTCCTTGCTCATTCAGAAGTTAGCAAATCTCGTCCAGATCGACCCACTTGTCATAGGATGAATCGTAACCAATGTAATGAATAAAGTATTGCTGGCCTTGGATCTTCTCAATCGTTGCAGAATACCAATCTTCTTCTTCATCATCCCAACCTTTTACCTTTTGATCCACAGTATATCCGTTGTCATCGGATGAGCCACTATTGGGAATACGAATGTCATCTTCGTCAACCCACTCATCATGGGATGAACCGTAACCGATGTAATGAACAAAGTATTGGTTATCTTTGATTTTCTGAAGCGTTGCTTGATACCAATCCTCTTCCTCACTATCCCAGACTTCTATTGTTTGACCTACTGCATACTGATAGGTATCTGATATTACAGTAGAAGAAACATCTTGATGGAGTTTTTGCTCCTCTTCCGTAACTTCCTCTTTTACCAAAGTATAGGCTTTTAAAATTAGATTGCGAGCCACACTTTGAACTCCTGTATGCTCGTAGTAATTGGTGGTTTGATCCAAAAAAGCTGCCACAAAGTCTAAGTTATCATCAGCAATCTGGATAAAATTACCCAAACTATTAGAAATAGATTGCGGCGTGACGCCTGTCTTGGATACTAAATTCTGCATCCAGCCTTGTACAGAATTGAAACCTTGAGTGAGAAAACCAAGTTTATCGGAGGGATTATTCCCTGGTAGAAAGTTCTGGACGGCTAAGAAAACCGGATTTTGAGCTAATACGCTAGCATCAGCGCCACTAATCGTTCCCTGAATTTTGCTGAGAAAGTCAGGGCCCAATGGCAGAATTCCATCTATACAAACTAAAGCCATCATCCGCGTTAGGGATGCATCTTTATAGTTGTTAGCGAGAGAATTAGCAAATTCTTGTGGATTCGGTTGGGGAATGCCATTCAGTTTACAGAAGGCGATAATTTCGATAGCGATTTTTAGAACAAGGTCAATACTTTGAGTTACGTCTGCTTTGGGAGTGATGTTGCCCAAAAAAGAGAGAAAGCTTATTTTTTCACTAACTTTATTGGCTAAAGCCGCCGCTGCCATCGCTGTATCTGCTTTATCAATTGTTTGATAAAGTTTGATTGCGGTCTGATAGCCTTGTTGAGGATCGTGATATAAAGCAACAGGGCGATCGCGGATTTTTTGGATTACCTTGGCATCAGTTTCTCCAGTAATACTACGGATACTATTATCAAACCCTACTAAGTTATTCCACTGACTTGGCACTACATAATCAAGAGCCTTTAAAACTTTAACCGTGATATTATCAGTTGGTAGTTCATCAACCAACTGAATAATTGATTTTTCCATACGTTGCTTCCTTGAAAACTAAGGTTTTTCTTGAATTGTACTCGATAAAATTTTGAGCCTTGGATTTATTTATATTTCATAACTCTTTTGGATCAATTAACTTTTAGAGGCAGAACAAGCCTCTAATTAATAGCTATGAAAGAATATTTATAAAATTATTGTTCAATATTATTGGAAATTGAAACAGATGTTTTGCTAGACCAAATACAGTCTGCGTTTGATGAAAACAAGAGGGCATGGGAAGTGATTATTCCCATGCCCCTTGATGCTGTGTACTTGCTAGGTAAACTCCTTTCGAGCTACTTTTTCTTACAAAGCAATCGCAACGCCCCCGTTAGGACTGTGGTTGTTGACGGCGTTGACGCCATTGCTGGCGCAATTGCTCAAGTTGTTGTTTTTGCTCAGCAGTCAACACTGCTTCCATCTGGCTCTTGCTACTCTGGCGAACCGCTTGGAGTCTTGTTTTCTGGTCTTCCGTCAAGTTTAGATTCGGTCTTTGCCGTTGCTCTTTAGCAAGGCGCATTTGTTCCTTTTGCTCTGCGGTGAAAATAGCATCCATTTGCTGCCGCGTAGACTCTTTAATTTGCTGCATTTGTGCTTTTTGAGCATCAGTCAAATTCAGCTGGTCATACTTCATTCCTGCGCCACCACGACCAGGACCTGCAAAGGCAACATTGGTGAAAGCGGGAATCATTGGGGAAGCGGCAAGGATCAACGCGATCGCTCCTGGCAAGAAGAACAAAGGTTTCATCTTCATAACTGTGCAAATTCCGGGTTGTTAGTGTGTAGCAACAACGCATTCGATTGTTGTATTACCTTAGACCGGGCAAGAGTAAAGATGGTTCAGTCTTGGTTAAAAATCATTGTCTACTATTCGCCCCATCTCTCAGATGTATCGCCTATAGCCTTTACTAAGCAAAGGAATAAGCGGTTGAGAGATTCACAGAATTGTTCGCTTATGAAATGCGATCGCGTAGCGTACCAAAGGCGATCGCACTGCTGTCTATGTGCAGCCAAAACTAATGTGAGAGATCGCTATAACTGGGAGAGCAACTTGTCGTAGTCTGTATGTGTACCAATCCAAAACCACACAATACCATTCTCGTTTCTCACGCCGACAGCACGATAACTTTTACTAACACGAGCAGAATAGATAGGAAGGGTGGGATGGACTTGCTTGAAGCGAAGACTAGGATGCCAAGGATCTTGCTTGAACTGCCGATATGCGTCGCGTGCTTGTTGCTGAACCTGCTGAGGAATAGTGGCAAATGCTTTGCGAAACTGAGATGTTGTTCTAGATTTCACAGGGTTTCTGGATCTAACTCTTGGGTTTTGCCTGCCCGATCTTCAGCTAATGCCTCTGCTGCAAGTTTGGCAAGCATATCCTGAGACTGTGAAAACGCTCTATCCCAACAAGCTTCATCTTCAAGCTCTTCAAGGATAAATGCTGCGATTGCATCTTGTTCGGTTTCAGGAAGCTGCATGACTCTTGCGATCGCCTGTTCAAGTAGCTTGGTCATGGTTGTTGCATTGTTGCAGAAAATACTCTGTAATCATTGTACTGTTCTGTTCTAATCCAAGAGCCTGAAACTCACTTACAACCGAACTTGACGAGGCAATGTAATCTTGGTCGTTCCACAGATAACCTGGCGGTAACTTGACACGGTTGCAACTGTGATCGCACTTCTACATACAGCCAAAACCAACCTCCACGAGCGATCGCTTTCTTCATTCCTGCTTGCGATCGCGCTTATATAGCTTCAAGATGAGGATTGTGCCTAGTTACGCCTCAACTTTGCTTCCAGTTTCCATTGCTATACGCGGGATGGTGCTTACGCGAGAGATTGGGGTGTGGATAGTCCGATTGAATGGAATTGTTGTGTTGCTAGTGAATAATGGGATGTTGGGTTTCCTTGCGTTTTCTCAACTTACTAGCGCGTCTAGTCTAATTTAGTGGATACAGCAATTATCGAAATTCTGTCAAAAGGCACTTTTATGGATTTTTCTAACCCAGCATTTTAGCTTAGACGGGCTACTACGGCGAAGCGTGATCGCACGTGGCTTTGGCAGATTTAAATCTCCCTACTGGAGTCCACCATTAAGACTTTACCATCAGCGTCATACACAACCCCATCTTTTTGATGATATCGTCGGCCACTGTCTACAAGTTGACGGATCGCCTGACTCACTTTGTAAGGCTTACAACCTAGATGAGTAGCAATCTCAGCGTGAACACCAGGTTTCCAAGGCTGTTCAGGAAGAACTGCGTCTACAGCCTTGAGAAACTCTTCAGGTAAAGTTTTTCCTTTTGGTGGAAGATTATCATCAATTGTACGTCGCCCAACAACTTGAGGAAGAGCTATGCCATAAGTACTCGCAGCAGTTTGGCAACATTTCCTGACAAGCTCAGGACTCCGGAAATCTTTAGACTTTGGTTTCTCGCTGCGTTGGCTTTGAATCAATGCCCATGTTTCTTCAATCAACTCAGGAATAAGGGCTTTAACATCTAGTTGGATAAGATTCTGTGATGTGAATGTAAAGGTCTGAAAGATCCGGGACACCGACACTAAAGCAACCAAGCTTCTCCACTTTGCTAGAAAACGTTCTTCATCTGGACGAACTCGCTCTAGTCCCTCTTCAGTTCGCTTGATCACCTCAACGATGGAGACCCAAGCCTGTAAAGGTATAGAGTCTGAAAATACTTGTACATAAGTCTCGTCGCTTCGCATGAAACGTGCTCGAAGCCGTGCGGCCTTTGCAGGGTTTTTCATAAGCAAAGCAACCATTCCACTTGCAAGATACATTGGTGTCACAAACCTAGTCGATGGTTTTCCAATGTTGCGGTAGTAGTTTTTACGCCGTTCGTAAAACCATCCATGTCGCTCAAGTATCTCTTCGATGTCACGCTGAATTTTATCTGTTGCACGCAAAGAGGCAAGTTCAACAGGGGTTTGGTTATTTGTTGCACGGATAATACGATCTCGAACAGTTGCGTCAGAGGATACAAGAACTTTAACAAGAAGAGAGCGGTTATACGATTGAGAGCCAAGCGTTTGAAAGTGTTTATAGACACTCTCTGTAGTTTGGAGTCCATTGACAATCTGAATATCTTCAATATGAAGTTCTTTCCCATCTATAAATGCATGACTAGCAAGCATTGTAACGCCGTTATTAAGCCACCAGAAATCAGGTGCGGTAGGATCTGCAAGCGAAATTAATATATCCTCATTTACACCAGTTGATCCCAAGTAGTCTCGCACATTAGAGTCGAATAAATAGCGCCGGATAGCTCCGCTCTCATCAGTAACAAAGCGGCAATAATCTTCTATTTGTGTAAGCAAAACGTAACTAGCACGCTCTAGTGAAAGAATTTCTAGAAAGCGAAGTGACAGAGAAAACGATTTTATGCGACGATAAAGTGAGATAAGTTCCGCAGCACCTAGAAAGTCGAACTGAGCTTTACATGCACTAAATAAAGTTTTTGTAAGAGCAACAATCTGTTCGGATCTAGCACGAACGTTTTCTGCAACAGCATTAGAGTCTCCCCGCGAAACATAGGCAAAGCGTATAGTGAAGCTTGGATTAACTGCTGAGAGACGCCGATAAGCTTGATGAAGACGTTTTCGTGCATCTAACAGTTCATCAGAGTAGGCACCACAAAGGTTATCAAGCTCTATGCCTAAATCGAACAGTTCCTGAATGCTAGCAAGAAGCGCATTTAGAGGTGCTTGTTGAAATGTCTCATGAGATTTACAGGTAATAACGTACACAAGAATCTCGGCATTTCGCCTGGGCCAAACAAAGTCTTCTATTTCTAACAATAAATTGCCATTCACAAAGATAAAGAAGCCATCGACGCCACCATCGTCGCGACCATCAACCCAGCCAAAGTCAATTTCGTCAAAGGAGAGATCAAAGTCCTTAAGAGTCTGCTCAAAAGCAAAAAACTCAAATACTTCATCACGCCTGCAAGAGGGATAGCCTTCAGAGAGCCGTTGGTCTATTATTCCGTCAAGAAGAATGACATCGTTCTTCGCCATAGAGCTATACTACTTTGCTAAAGTGTTGCAATACTAGAGCTGGACAAAGGATTTTAACCTCGTTATATCTATCAAAACTTTAGCAATTTCGTATGTACGCTGACTATTTACATACAGTCCGCAGTTTAGCAAAGCGATCGCATCCTCACTTCCACACCTCAAAGCCACGAGTAAAGTAAAGTTGTCTTCCATCCGCCATCTGCCACCCCCTTCACCCCATGCTTTGCGACTACCTGGTACAAATCCTGACGGCTCGTGTCTGATGTCGTCCAAGAAACGCCCCTAGAATACGCCCCAAACCTCTCCGCACGACTGAATAAAAAACTTCTGCTGAAGCGGTAAGATATGCAGTCAGTCTTTTCCTTCAAGCTGCGGGGTGCTTACAACAAGATGGTGCAACTGCCGACTGCTAAAGCGATCACCTACAGTTAGACTGTCTCACTACTACTTGCTTGAGGCATCGCTTCAATGAGTGCCCGAAGCACCTTATTTACTGAGTCCGGTGTTGAGAAAACTTCGGCAACATCCTCATCCAAAACAACGACTGTTAGCTTTGGCTTTCCACTTCGATTTGTAAAGCGGTTAGGCTTTGCTTTTTTGTAATTGAAGCGGTACTCTGGCAAAAGCTCATCTTCAGAGTTTGAAGGTTGCTCAAAAGGCGTTTTGTTCATAATCTTCACGCTTCCTGCGAGTGGCGAGACTGACACTAGGGTTCTTAATTGTCCAATTCTGCAAGAGCCACCTTCACACAATCCCGAACACCTTGCCAATCACGTTCTGATAACTGCCCAATGCAAACCAAGTTGGCAGAGGGAGGCAACGTTACAATGAAACTCCGAAAAACAGACGCAACCCTTAAACCTGCTGCTTGCCAATCCTGAAGCACGTAATCGGTTATGCCTAATGCAGTTGTCTGAGTCGTAATCAGCCCGACAATTACATCAGGGCGATTTGCATGATAGGTTGCCGAGGACAACACGACAGCAGGACGACGTTTAACACCTGTGACACCAGGAAAATCAACGGTGACAACATCACCTGGATTAAAGCTCACTCAGCGAACTCCTCGCTCTCAGGGTCGTCCGTTGCAGCATATTGTAAGGAAAAGGTAACTAGATCGAGTTGATCTTGCTCTGTCCATGTATCACTTTGATCAACAACATCAGCATTGTGCTGTACTAGATCATTGAGAATCAGTGTTGCCAAGCGTAACCGCTCTGTTGGTGACAAAGTGCGAATAACCTGGGTATAAATTTCTTGGATGGTGGTTGGCATAACAAATCCTCCTGCCCCTCATCCTAATTTAAATCTATGGTTGTGCTCCCACCCTCACCCCCACACCTCAGAACCACCAGTGAAGTAAAATTGTCTTCCATCCGCCATCTGTAACCCCCTTCACCCCATGCTTTGCGACTACCTGGTACAAATCCTGACGGCTCGTGTCTATGATGTCGCCCAAGAAACGCCCCTAGAATACGCCCCAAATCTCTCCGCACGGCTGAATAATAAACTCCTGCTCAAACGGGAGGATATGCAATCAGTCTTTTCCTTCAAGTTGCGGGGTGCTTACAACAAGATGGCGCACCTGTCGCCGGATATGCTGGCGCAGGGTGTCATTGCTGCATCCGCAGGGAACCATGCCCAAGGAGTCGCCCTGGCTGCGCGTCAGTTAGGAACGCGATCGCTTATCGTCATGCCAGTCACCACGCCGCAAGTGAAGGTGGATGCCGTTAAAGCGCGTGGGGGAGAAGTTGTATTGCATGGAGATACTTACGACGATGCTTATGCTTTTGCCCGTCAGATGGAAGCCGAAAAAGGCTTAACCTTTATTCACCCCTTTGACGATCCGCACGTAATTGCCGGACAGGGGACAATTGGGATGGAAATTCTGCGGCAATGTCAGCAACCCATTCATGCTATTTTTGTGGCGATTGGCGGTGGTGGATTAATCGCTGGTATTGCGGCGTATGTAAAAAGGTTGCGTCCCGATATTAAGATTATTGGCGTTGAACCCGTTGATGCCGATGCGATGCATCAATCCCTGAAAGCTGGAAAACGGGTGCGCTTGTCGAATGTCGGTTTATTTGCCGATGGGGTTGCAGTGCGGGAAGTGGGGGAAGAAACCTTCCGGCTGTGTCAAGAGTATGTCGATGAAATCATTCTGGTGGATACGGATGACACTTGTGCTGCAATTAAAGACGTATTTGAGGATACGCGATCGATTTTAGAACCAGCAGGTGCATTAGCGATCGCGGGCGCTAAAGCCTACGTCGAACGGGAGCAAATTGAAGGACAAACGCTAGTTGCTGTTGCCTGCGGTGCTAACATGAACTTCGATCGCCTCCGCTTTGTCGCAGAACGAGCCGAGTTTGGCGAACGCCGCGAAGCCATTTATGCCGTTACAATTCCCGAACAACCGGGCAGTCTCCGCAAGTTTTGCGAATGTCTTGGCAGACGCAATCTTACTGAGTTTAGCTATCGCATTGCCGATGAAAAAGAAGCCCAAATTTTTGTCGGCGTGCAAATTCAAAACCGTGCCGATGCTGCAAAGATGGCAGAAAGTTTTGAAGCTTGCGGGTTCAAAACCCTTGACTTAACCGATGACGAGCTGACCAAATTGCACTTACGTCACATGGTTGGCGGACGTTCTCCCCTCGCTTGCGATGAATTGCTTTATCGCTTCGAGTTTCCCGAACGTCCCGGTGCATTAATGAAGTTTGTCGGTTCTATGAGTCCCAACTGGAATATTAGTATGTTCCACTATCGCAACAATGGCGCAGACTACGGGCGAATTGTCGTAGGGATGCAAGTGCCTCCCCGCGAGATGGAAGAGTGGCAAGCATTCCTCGATACCCTCGGTTATCGCTATTGGGATGAAAGCAAGAATCCCGCCTACAAGCTGTTTTTGGGACAGGAAAATTGTATCCCGCTCTCGCCCTATCGCTAATACACCTAATACACAATAGGGCTTACGCACCAACCCGTTACGGTTGCATCTTTGTTTCCTTTTCGGCTTCTGCGTAAGTCCTGAATATCTCAAACCAAGTTTGAATTAACTCTAGAGTAGCCCAGGAATTATTGAAGCTTAAATCCTTTAGCTGCTAATTGCTTGCGGAGACTTTGAATAATTACAGAATCAAGGGTATTTTTGCTACTACTAGCACTAACCTGGCGCTGTTTTTCAACATATTCGCTACGCTTTTGATATAAGTCGCGGATCGTTTTTTGAATTGTCTCCCTTTCGGCCTTCTTCGCTGCTACATATTCTTGCTTTTGAGCTAAAGTCATCCCTTGCATAGCTTTCGGCAAAGCATTATTCGGTAATTTCTCAAGGCTAACGATTCCCTTGTCGAGAGCATCAATCAAATCCCAAGAAGCATTGTTGTAATAGGCAGAAGCTTTGGAGTTCCCACGCATAGCCAAATTCATGCCGGAGTTACTATCTTCAATCGTCTGACGCTGTTGTCCAACTTCTCCTTCTGCACCATAGGGAATGTAAGTTTGATTGAGCTTATCATTCCAAGTAGCAATTTGCTCATCGTAAGGAGACTTAATAAATTCAGTTTTTTCGTCTTGATTAATATTGAAGTGGCTACCTTGTGCTAAATAAGCTCCTGAAGCCCAAAGTTGTCGCTCCCGATCTTCTGATAAACCACAGTAGATAGTATTCACTAAAGTATTTCCCTTAGCAGCGAGATCGACTGCTTCGCGCCAAACTATCGGGCCTTGATCGAATGATTCATTACCCGCAATAAAAATAACCCGAAAATCTGCTTTATCTTTACTCCAGTTTAATTCTTTTACGGCTGAGCGGATTACCCAGCCAGCATATTCTTGACCGCCGTTGGTCTGAATACTAAATAGCTTTTCGGAAACTAAATCTAATTCTGGAGTAAATCCAGTTAAAAGTCTGACAAAACCTTCTTCAGAGGGCAAATTATCATTTCCATAATGGTATAAAGCCACTTCTAATTCTGGGACTTCGCTATCTTTAGTTACTTTAGTTAAAGAGTTGACAATTTGCCAAAGTTGAGTACGAGTTTGGTCTATGAGTCCATCCATACTATTACTAGAATCTAAAAGGATGGCGATCTGAATCTTAGCTTTAGCAAATGCTTTGGTAGGAAAACATAGAATGCTTAAGGTTAGGGCTGTAGCGAATAAAATCCGAGTTATTTTCTGCATAGATTTTTTAATTGCTGGATAAAGGAGTATTTTCTGCTAATTTCAGCTAAATTTAGCTTATTGATATCTCCGTTGCCAAAAATGTAACAACAAGTACAGGCAAAATCCAGCGATCAAACCTTTCTGGAAAGTTAAATCGCTGAGTAGCGATTAGGGACTTCAACCACAAGCAACGTCAACCGTTATTGGATATCACGACCAAAGGCAAGAATGGCTGTTCGTTTTAAGATCCGAACAGCCATTCTGCTCCTGTGAGATGAGGGTTACAGACAAAGACGATTGCGAAACGGGTTGGGGTGCAAGGGACAAGCGTCAGTGTCTTGGCAAATTTACATTAAGCCTTTCCTAAAAAATGCTTCCTGACCCAGATGGGGATAACTCGCGCCTCGTCGAGCGCTTCGACGAACTCTTGGGCGATCGCGCGATCCGAGGCAAGATTCTGACCGGAGATCAGCTCTCTGTCCTGCACAACAAAGCTTTGGTCGCTCGAACCATGCTCAACCCGACCGCCAGCGCTGGCTAGCGCATCGGCGACGTAGAACGGCACCTGACCGTCGAGTATCTCCCGTTCAATCGGATACTCTTCTTCGTTCGAGAAGCTGGTCATGCGGTAGCCAGCATATTGCCAATCCGCAGCAGCCGCCTTCGCCGCCTCTCGATCGCCATCTACGAGAGCCTTCCGGTAGGCGGTGGCGTTCGGCAAAGCGGCTAGCGTTGCAACTGAGCCGTGGCACAAGAAGGCGCTTGGCTTCGACGTTTTATGGAAGTAGCGCAGTATCTGTCCGAGGTCGGGATCTTGCATTAAGTCATTCATCGGTGCATAACCACCGGGAACGTAGACACCGATGTAGCGATCCAATCCCTCTGACAAAACCGCTTTTAATGTCTTCGGGTTCTGCATACTGGGGTAGCTGTCAAGGAATGCGATCGCGTGTTGTAGCGCTTCGGGATCGTTGTCGAAGCGGGAGTCCTTGGCATGAGCAAGAATGACGGGTTTTTTGCCATCGGGTGTGGCAATGACCACCTCGTAGCCAGCTTCAATGAACTGCTGGACTGGCACGGTAAGGTCTTCTAGGGAGTACCCTGTGGGAACGACGCGATAATTTTTCAGTTGCAGTGTGTTCGTGCTAGAAGCCACCAGTAGCACGCGACCTAGGCTTTTTGCCGAGGAGGGTTGCTCCGGTAGGCTGGTGAGAGCTTTTGAGAACAGAGAGGTCATCATATTCTTTGTGGAGTTCATGGATATTTCCTTCATCAATGGGTTTGTCGAGTGCTGCACAGGTTGAAATCTAGAACCCCTATCCTGCTTGCGCGGGAAGTTACACAGGGGTTAGCACAGTGCAATTGGGGTTGAGATGATGGGGTAATAACCTTGACACAGCAAAATTGAGTTTTCATGTTCTCAAGAACATCGCTTACCGTATGGGCTTAGTCGCTGATGTTCCAGAGATTCGGTTGTGATCTGCGATAATGTCGTTCATCCAGCCAAATCGTCAATTCTTGCCTGTCGTCAAAGCGGATAGTGCGATCGCTTGCCGGATCGCAAACTCGCCAGTATTTGTTGCCAGCGCGATCGCTTTTTTGCTGGATTCGCGGTTCGCCAGCGGGTGTGTACCAGTCATTGGCAAAAGCCTGCCACATCCCCTTTAGCTTTAAACCGGCTAACTCACCTACCTGGGGAGAAAGTTGTTCAAGCTGGTTGTAATTCCGTTTTTGTTGGAAGGTTCGCATAACTGAGACCGATTAACTTCAATAATTTCATCTTAGATTGTTTGTTTAACGAACAAACTAACTCATGATAGTTTGTCATTACAACAAACAACAGGGCGGATAGTTTCTTATGAAGACAAATGCCAACCAGAAAAAACTTACGACTGATGCCAGCCTGCTCAAGCAAATCAACTTTGCTCGGATTCTCAGTTTGCTACGCTATCACCCCCGCCTCAGCCGCGCCGAGATTGCACGACGAACCGGCTTAACTCGTTCAACCGTTACCGTGATTACGGCAGAACTGATTGCAACTGGACTCCTGCGAGAAGGAAAGGAAACTGCATCTGGAACAGAAGGGGGGCGTCCTGGGGTGGAGTTAGAACTCGATCCAGAGGGAGCCTTTTTTATCGGAGTTGCCCTTGGGGATGAAAATATCCGCGTCATTGAACTCAACCTGGCAGCACAAGTGACTCGTCGAGTAGAAGCATCCATGACCGCAGACACCGATCCAGCAACCGTTACCCGGCAATTAGTCGAGTTGATTCAACAAGTCTGGCAGGCAAATCCAGACGGCGAAGCGAAATATCGGGGAATTGGCATCACGGTTCCAGGCTCCTTAAATCGGGAAGGAATTATCCTTCGTGCCCCTAGATTGCATTGGCAGAATGTGGACTTGCGACCTTATTTGAATCCTCATCTGGATGTGCCGTTGTTTATCGAGAATGATGCGAATGCAGGTGCGCTTGTCGAGACGTATTTGAGTGGCTCGATGCCCAGCCATAGCTTGCTCTACCTGTTTCTGGGTGTCGGGGTGGGGGCGGGAATAGTACTGAATAATCGTTTGTTACGGGGGGCGGGGGGCACTGCGAGCGAAGTTCGCGAACTGATGATTGACCCGCATAGTTCTCAGACATCCGTAGGAGGGCGTGCGGGGACGCTAGAAGCTTTATGCAGCAAGGTTGGGCTATTGAGTGCCTATCATCAACAAAGTGGAGAGACGAGCGACCTGAATACGCTACTGTCTCGGTTGGAACAAGCGGATGCGATCGCGCAAGCGGTTGTGAAACAGTGGGGAATGTATCTGAGTTGGGGTGTACGAGGGTTAGTGGGTGTACTCAACCCGGAACGGATTGTCTTTGGAGGATCGCTGGCGGTGCTGGTGCCCTACGTGCAAGAGCAATTGGATGAGATGTTGCAAAATTGTCTGCCCGATAGAAGCGGATATGGCTTTGACAGTGCAGCTCGATTCCGGTTAGAGATTTCCCAATTTGGAGAAGATTCGGCGGCGATTGGTGGTGCAGTACTGGTTTATGAATCATTATTTCAGATGCCGGATCTGCTGCTGCTGCACTAATTATTCTGGATGAAGCTGCTACCCAAGCCATTCTCGATCGCCTAAATGTGGCGAAACAGTCCTTATTTGCAAGCCTTGTTTAATCGTGGCTTGTGTCTTAGCAATTTGCGATCGCGCTTCCACCTCCTACCCCCTATACTGACGAGCAGAAAGATTGCAAGATTGGGTAAATACAAGGATAAGAAAAATTTTATGGAACCGAATGCAGAAGCGGATTCACTCAAGCGAGTGTTTGGATTGCCGACGCTGGTGATTTATGGGGTTGGGGATATTCTCGGTGCCGGAATATATGCAGTGGTTGGAAAAATTGCCGGACTTTCCGGCTCTTTGGTTTGGGTTTCTTTCCTGGTATCCATGACTGTTGCGGCACTCACTGCATTAAGTTATGCAGAACTCGGTAATCGAGTTCCCCAAAGCGGAGGAGTCGCTAGTTTCATCCACAGAGCATTTCGCCGGGATTGGCTCTCAATCTTGGTAGGCTGGTTGATGTTTTGTACCTGTCTTGTTTCAATGGCGACGCTCTCAAAAGCGTTTGCAGGCTATCTCAATGCTTTTGCTCCAGCGATTCCAGATTGGTTGATTATCCTGGCGCTATTTGCGGGTCTTGCATTTGTCAATTTTAGGGGAATGCAGGAGTCCTCAGCCTTAAATATTTTTTGCACGTCTCTTGAAGTTTCAGGTCTTCTGATTGTTATCTTTGTCGCCACCGTTTTCCTCATCGGGAACCCAGCAGGCGCGGCGAATCCGGTTCCCATCCCCGTCCCCAACGCACCACCGATTGGTTGGATAGCCGTGGTTCAGGGAGCAGCACTCGCCTTCTACGCCTTCATTGGGTTTGAGGATATTGTCAATGTTTCCGAGGAAGTGAAAGATCCCCAGCGCAATGTTCCGAGAGCAATTCTTCTTTCCCTGGGGATTGCCGGTATCATTTATGTTCTCGTTTCCTGGCTTGCCGTTCAGGTAATCAGTTCGGCGGAACTTGCCGCCTCGAAAGCTCCTCTTCTCGAAGTCGTTCAGCGATCGCAGCCAAATTTTCCAGCAGTCATCTTTTCACTGATTGCGCTGTTCGCCGTTCTCAATACTGCTTTGCTGAATTTTGTCACGGCATCGCGGCTGCTTTACGGAATGTCGCGGGAAGGACTGCTTCCAGCTTGGTTAGGAAAATTACATCCACGCCGCGCAACTCCTTACCGAACGCTGGTTGTCATTCTCCCGCTCGTGATTTTTCTCGCGCTTTCAGGTACACTTCAATTCCTAGCCGGAACAACTGCAACCTTGATTCTGGCAATGTTCTCTCTCGTCAACCTCTCACTGCTAGTCATTAAACGGCAAGAACCCCAAACCACTGGGTTTCAGGTTCCTGCTGCGATTCCGGCTTTAGCACTAATTTCCAACTTAGTTCTGATTGCCTTTGCCTCTCGTGAAAGTCACATTTTGGCGTTAGTGTTTACAGGTTTAGGCATTCTCATCATTTTAATTCGCAATGCTCTTAGCAGGAGATTACCAAGCTCCTAACTTTATCTGCGATACAGCTTGATCGCATTCAGTTGAAGGATAGAATGCGATCGCTCAATTAGATTGCAAACTGTAAATCTAGCTATCACACTTTACTCTCCAAGCATTGGTCGTACCTGCAATCTCTAGAAGTTCCAATTAGAACCGTTATAAATAGAGATTCAAACAGGACTATACTGCTCTTTTTCTTTTTACCGATCAGCCTGTTCACGCGTTAATAACAAAGCTTTCTGGATGGCTGCTTTTCCTTCTTCTGTTCTGTCTACAGCATTGAGCAAAAATCCCAGGTTATAGTAAGCTGCCGCATAGCTTGGATCAAGCTTGATCGCTTCTTCAAACACTGCAATTGCTGCATCAAATCGACCTTGATTACCAAATACTTGTCCGAGGTATTCATATACAACAACCGAATTTGGTGCCAGTTTTATGGTGCGCTGAAGTACGCTGATAGCATCTTTGTATTTGCCCTGCTTATTCAAAGCTACACCTAAATGGTAATGTGCTGCTACAGATTGAGGAGCAACCTGAATTGCATATTGAAAGCTAGTAATTGCCTCGTCGTATTTCTCTAGATTTATAAGTACCATACCAAGACCAACAAAGGCATCTGGTTGGCTTAAATCAATCTCGATCGCTTTTCGATAGATTGTCATAGCCTCTTCAAATCTTTGCTTATCGGCTAGTGTCGCAGCCATATTCAGGTAAGCTGCTGAATAATTAGGTGCAATCCTAATAGCGTTTTGGTAGGCAGAGATAGCTTCTTCACGCTTACCTTGATAATCCAAAGCCATTCCTAACTTGAGGTAGACATACGCATTACTAGGATCGTGCTTCAGAAAACGCCTCCATATTGACTCAGCCTCAACATATTCACCAGCTTGCTGTGCTAAATCTCCGGATTGAAGTAGTTTTTCCAAATCCATAAATTTTCTCCCCATTCTGGGGTTATCTATATCGGTCTTATCCAGTATTAACCTAATGTCGCAATCTACCCCTCCGATGCAGCTTTACCGCTTACTTGAGGGGAAGTCTTCGCAGAACAGGAACGATCGCTCCTCGCTGTAGGTTGGGTTGAGTCTGTCACGCCCTTGCTTGTAAATCAGTAGGTAACGTGACAAACATGGCTCGATTTGGCGATTGCGCGGAGCGCAGCGCCAGAGGCGATCGCATTCAGTTGAAAGATAGAATGCGATCGCCCAACGTTTCGATGCAGCGCGGTTGTTAGGCAGTGCTATTAATATGCGCGACCATCTTTGTGCGTTAAAGCCCATTCGCCATTCGGCAATTGTGTTGCTTTGAGATCGTCATTTGGGAATACAACCTCATCTCCCTCAGTGCGATCGCCAACCTCAAGATAGGTTACATTTTCCTGGGATCGATTAATCAGTTGATGGGCGATACCTGTGCCTGCCTTAAATCCATAGCAGTCACCGGGATGCAAAACGAATTCCTCTTCGTCGAGTACCAGCGTTGGACTGCCTTCCAATACCAAGATAAATTCTTCTTGCTTTGAGTGGCTGTGAGCAAGAGCAGAAACTGCACCGGGTGAGAGATGGGTTAAGTTAACTCCAAAATGAGTCAACCCAAAATAGTCACCCAGTTTTCGCTTTTGTCGTCCCTGAACAAGGGAAGCATAAGGTTCTGGGTATATTGTCTTACCGCTCGGTGCTGAAATCGATTCAGATGAAATTGGCGATTGTTTCATAACTTACCCTTCCTTGTTAGGTTAATGGCGTAACAAGCCCAAGCTTGCTTTACTTTTCCCGTATCGTCAAACCATAGCACTTCAGTTACTATGCCCCGATACCCTCGGTAATACAGCGTGATGCTATCTACACAATGCTCATTTATCCACCCGTTATTTCCCTGGGCTTGCTATTAGATACCCCACGTATTATCCCAGCCATCGCACTCTTGAATCAGTTGATGTACCGCAGCATCTGCGGTTGAAAATGTACCGCAATTAGTTCTTTTTGTTCCAGATGCCGCATGACCCACATCTTGATACAACGCAAACTGACCATCCTCAGAGTAAATAGAGAGCGTAATAGCAACGCCATTTGTATACTGTTTCCACAAGCTAACAAATGAAGCTCCTTGTGGTATCAGATTTCTATCTTTGACATCACAAATCCATTGCCGTTGTTGCAAGTCTGTCCGCGTATTTTCCTCTATCATTACATTCCATGCTCTTATCGTATTTGAGTTGTACTATTGCCTAAACAAACACTAATTGAGCCAAAACTGCACTAGACACCGATTCTAAACAAGGATTTACAAGAACGAACAGGCGATCGCATTAAGTTGAAGGATACAATGCGATCGCGAAATCAACACATTTGCACTTAAAGCTTCTTGAAGTATCTGGCAACTGGGAATAGCTCAAAGCCCGCCTTTTCATAGGTGTGACGGGCTGGGGCATGACCGGGATCGCCCCCAGTCTCAACCATAGCAATAGACATCCCAGCATCTTTCATCCAAGCCAGAGCGAATTCTATCAGCGCACTACCAATGCCGCGACCTTGAAAGTCCGGATCGACAGCAACCATGTAGATTTCACCCATGCTGTCCTCTGAGTGGAGTTTCACGGCTACAAAGCCCACAGCAGAACCTGCATCGATCGCAACCCATACATTCGTGTCTTCCGCAGCGCAGACATCCTCGACCGCTTTTTGCTGGCTTACGCGCCAATGATTGGGATAGAATGCCTGGTACACATCAGCGTTCATCGCGTTCTGAATCGAATCAAAGACTGGAGTCCACGCCCGAAGCGAAAGACGAATAACAGCATCAAGGTGGCGAGGCTCGTATGGTTCAATTTGCATTCCCACATGAACTCCAGTTAACTCTGCAAGCTTTATCCAACATACTACAATATAATACAAGCTCTGATAGCTTGGTTTTGAATGCTTACAGCAACTTGCCTCAATCGACGCCAATCGGTTTTCGCAAGTTTGAGAGTTCCGCTTCTAGATCGAGAATCTTGGCTTTTGCAGTCGCCCGTTCCTGGTGAAGCGTTTCCCGAAGATGGTGTAGAGATTTCTTCAACCGTTCAATTTTCTGCTGTGCATCAGTGTTTTGAAAGGCTCTCATCTGTGGTAAACCCTCAGCGTCTTGACCCAGAATACGACAGACAGCACCGCAAGTTGGGCAGTTCGTTACCTCTAACATAACAACCTCCCGCTTACTGCTCTGCAAGCAGCTTGTAAATCTCACGCTTTACCTGAACAAGCAGATCGCGTACTCGATTGGCTTGCTCCACATTGCCACTTCGAGCAACTTGGGTGACAGCATCATTCAACTGGGTTAAAGTATGCCGCAATTCAATCAATTCAGAAGGCTTATTTTCTGTAAAACTGTCGTGAGGGTTTCTTGAATGGGAGTGCTGGTTGCGATCGCTCAAGAATTGTCTGCCACTCTCGGTAATCGTATAAACCCGCTTGCCCTCGACTTCCTCACTGGTCAAATAACCGCCTTCTTCCAGCATCTGAAGCGTTGGATAGACAGAGCCTGGACTAGGGCGGCGAAAGCCACCGCGACGTGCTTCTAGCTCTTTCATCAATTCATAACCATGCTGGGGACGCTCAGATAGAAGCCCAAGCAGAAGGAACTTAATGTCACCGCGACGAGTGCGAGGCTCATCTCCCCATCCGCCACCCGACGAACCTCTGCGTCCATGTCGCCCACTCATAAAGAATGGATTGCTCAGTCCTTGTCCTTCTCCTGCCCATGCTGGTACAAAAAAACTGGGATGAAATTGTCTGTGTCTGAACATACTTTGCTCCTTGTGGTTGTGAGTTATCGCGATATATCGTTAAATCTAAAATCAATCTATCGCGATATATCGGATTTGACAATCACAAGTTTTACATACCTGCTCAGTTGTCAATTGCCCATTAAAAATTTGAGTTAGGGTAAAAAGACCAAGAGAGGTTGAGTGTAACTCAACCTCTTAACGCTCTCGCATCTCCATTTTGTTCATCGACGTTGACAAAAACAGGAAAGCTCACAGCCTTGATTGCTTGCCGGGAAAAGATTTCAGACGTTGTGGTACTCAATTGTCAGGAACGGTGCCATACCCCTAAAAGAGAAGTTTGTAGTATATTAGTAGCACGTCTCAACCCCTCATGGTTTCGTTAGCGCTCGATCGGGCTTTGCCTAAAGCAAATCGTAGAACTGTTGCTTCCGGAGGTACAAGGCAGCATACATTACACCCCTTGGCGTAGGCATATCAGAGCCAGAGGCAACACATTGGGCTACAGTCAAACCCCCTGCACAAAACCACGACCTAGTATTCAATGTTCAAAAGTAACACGGACATCTGGCAGCGATCGCGCTTGTTTAGTGTTGGGTGAGTGCAATCCGTATCCTCCAAAAGGTGTCTTTGCTCGTAGTAGATCACCTTTGCACCACCGCCGTCAAACCAGCAGTCCGTACAGTATGGTGTTAGTCCACGCTGCATCTGTTGATAGTGCGATCGCTCATCACCGTAGATTGAATCGGGCTTTGGAAAACTAACATCTCATTATTTATGTGATTCATTTGGCAGCATTGCGGTTGTTTGCCAGCACTTAGCATCACCGTTGTGCAGCAAATAATAATTGGTTGTAATTGTCTTTGGTATGATTAGCGATATGAAATCGCCCAAAGAAGTTCTACACGACTGGGTTGCGGCCTATAACGCTCGCGATCCTTACGCACTCATCGAGCTTTATCACGATGATGCCATCAACCATCAGGTTGCTTTTGGTGCCCCACTTCAAGGGCGCGAGGTACTGCTTGAGAGTTTCATCGCCTTCTTCAATGCCTTTCCAGACAACTACACGCATCCTGAAAATATCTTCGAGGATGGTGAGTGGGCGATCGTTGAGTGGAGCGGTGGCGGTACATTCTTGGGTGAGCTTGGCGGCAACCCACCAACCGGCAAGAGTTTTACACTACGCGGGTGTGGCTTCTTTCAGGTCATTGATGGCAAAATTCGTTTCCAGCGTGGCTACATAGACAAGTACACTTGGTTCACGCAAATTGGTTTACCAGTCTCATAGGCTTGTAAGTGTTGCACAACAACGAAGCTCATCCGAGTGTCGGCAGCAAAGGCGGCTTAACTTTGCCTTTCGTCTTCTGAGTTTATCGGTGCGGACAAATAGAGAGATCGCCTTTGTATCTCAAACTGAAACAAAGCAACTGATTCAATCGCAAACTTGCCAGACTGGAAACGACATCAAGATTAAAGAATACTTAAGCTAGCGATATGAAGCGCTCTATTGCAGTTGGACTACTGACATTTCTGGCTATTGGCTGTAGCACCAATCTTCCAACATCCTCCACTCAATCTCCCGCACCTGTAGCAATTGCTGCCAAACCTGCTGCCAACTCCTCAACCGTCCAAAGTCGGGATGTGTTTTATCTAAGCGATCGCTTTGGGTTTCGCTTCGTTTCCCCGCGTGGCTATGTCATCACGCCTACCGAAACGACTCAATCGACGAAGCCAAGTCCCCCGCTGGAAGTCCTAGAAGTCTGGCAGCAGAAAGATTTTTTGAACCGGGAGAATTTACCTGAAACTCCTCCGATCGTCAGCATCACTATTTACGACAACTCCAAGCGGTTGCCCCTCACCAGTTGGAAAGGCGAACTCAGCCAAAATGACGATCGCCCCCTCACCGTTGCGGGACAGAAAGCGATCGCTTACACTTCCACTGGACTCTACGAGTCTGATAACGTGCTATTCAGCAGTCCCGATGGTCGCTATGTATTTCGCCTACAAGGAGCCTACCTGCAAAAGAACGATTCCATCCGGCAGGTATATCAGGACACCGTTAAAAGCTTTACCTTCGATGCGATCGCTAGCACTTCTCCTAATAAATGGCGCATCAACTACAGCCACCTCAAAAGCCTTTTAGCCGCCGGTGACTGGCGGGGTGCGGATGTGGAGACTCGCGCCATCTTCCAGCGATTGCAGAAACTCCAAGGACAGGGTGCAGACTTACTCTACGGCAGCAAAACTCTGCTCAATAGTCTTCCCTGCGAAGACTTTCGTACCATAGATACCCTCTGGTCGCAAGCCAGTAAGGGACGCTTTGGGTACAGCGCTCAAAAGCGCATCTGGCAGCAAACTGCCTCCCAGACGAAAAATCCGAAAGCACGAGTTGAGAAGTTCGGTCAGGCAGTGGGATGGTATAGATCCCAACCATTGCCGGAAAAGAATCCTTTTGGGGTAGTGTTAGCTGGAACCAAATGGCGGTTGGATTCAGAACTGAATTCTACTGCTACCGCACCAATCGGACAGTTTCCCTGGGCAGGAATTTCCTCAAACTTACTGAGTGACATGCTCAGCGAACCCGGTTGTGGCAGTTGTACCACGGATGCCATTTATCTTGCTAGCGATCGCTATTACGACTACGTGCCTGCTTTGTTTACCAAGCTCAATCAGTGTCAAGTTCGCTAGTTAGGCGAACTGACAAGTCAATGACTCGAAAGGTCAAATTAATCCGGGGAGGAACCGGACGTTCAGTTTTAGGAATTTGATGCTGCCAGTAGTGCTGCGTTGTCCCTTGCATCAACAAGAAACTACCAGAAGTTAACTCCAGTTGATGCTTCAAGCCTTTCTCGGCTCGATGCCGCAGCATGAACCGCCGCGTTCCTCCCAAACTCAGAGAACCAATGACTGGATTGTGTCCTAGCTCCGGTTCATCATCGCTGTGCCAGCCCATACTGTCATTGCCATCTCGGTAGAGATTGAGCAACACGCTGTTGAACACCACACCAGAAACTGCTTCAGCCTTTGTCTTGAGGTCAAGTAGCGTGCGCGTCCAGGGAGAGGGGTGCATCGTGATGCCAGAGTAAGTGTAGGATACACCGGGATTGGCATACCAAGCCGTCAGTCTGGGTTGAGGCATTGAGCGCCCGTAGATGCTAATCCAGTCTTGTCGCCAGTCGATTGTTTCAGTCAGTTGTGTGAGCAAGCGATCGCTTTCCTCCCCATCCAGCAGAGACGGGTAGAATACGATATCTGCGTCAGGCAGTTGCAGAGGGACACTGAGCATAAAACAAACACAACTGAGAGCGGCAAGAAATCAGCTTTCCAGAACCCTAACCGACAGCAGGTAATCCTGCTAGAGCGATCGCGACTTCCTCTGCACTGTACTCAGTATCTATCAATTTTCCGGTCTGATAGTCCATGTACGCCTGCATATCAAAGTGCCCATGACCGCAAAGGTTAAACAAAATGACCTTACTTTCTCCCGACTCTTTGTACATTCGGGCTTACAGAGAAAGTAGCGGCTTTCTTGAGTTGAGGTTTCTATTGTCGCCGACTCCACGAAGCGGACGCTATGCGATCGCTCCTCTCCTGCAAAACCTTGAGCAAGGAAGTGTTATGGTTCAGTATCAAAAACTGACTATTCCTTTTTCTGCGATGGGTTGGATTGCATCACGGGCACGAGAACCTTTAGGAGAAGGGCAATTGACCCAATCACACTAGCGATCGCTCCAATCACTACCGCTGTTGCCAGGATAATTTCAGTTGGACTGGTGCCATATTGCATCCAGGCGGAAGGGGATTCGATGGGAGCGGGATTCGTCGTCATGACCTGGGCAGGCTGAGTGTTAGGCATAGAAGGATTGGAAGTTAAGGTTGTCATTGATTTCTGTTGAACTCGATAAATCCAACTTACTGACTAGGAGCAGCCCAAACCAGGGATGCTAAGTGACGATAACAAACATCCCTTAACGAACCTAAACGTCCATCTCTTTACCTGGTTAAAGTAGAGCTAATTGCTACAAGTAGATTGAATGCTATGGGTTCCAGCCGAGAGCGTGGCTTTTCAGTTACACCCGAACGACTCGCATTTATCGAGCAGAAAATGCGTGAGATGGGGATTGAGAGCCGTGAAGCCTTGGCAAAAGCAGCAAATTTAAGCTCAGACGTTATTCACAAGAAGCTTTTTTCAGGAAGAAAGGTTGACAGGAGTACAGTTGAAGCGATCGCAAAGACTTTAAAGATTCAGCCTACGGAACTTGTCGAGTCAGATAGATGGTATCGACGTTCTAAACGCGCAAAATCTCAGGCTTCTACAAGCATTGATTGGCAGTACGTTTGCCGAACCATGCTCGATCGCCAGAAGAAGCTCAGCACCAATGAAGTTATTGCTTCAGAAGCGATGCAGTTTGATTTACTGGATGATGAAATCTTTATCTCGCTGGCGTTGGTTGAGCGGAAGGAGCCAGAGCAATTAAGCCAGAATGTTCATCCGGCAAGACCTATAGAGCAGTATGAGGAAAAGCCGCCGATTGAGTATGAGCAGTTTCGGGAACAGATATTGCGACAGGGAAATAGCGATCGCATTGCCATCATTGGTGAACCCGGAGCCGGAAAGACAACACTTTTACAGCACATCGCCTTCTGGATTCTAGACAAAGAGCTTGGTCTACCAATTTGGATCTCTTTGGGTGACTTGATTAAAAACGGTGATTTGCAACGTCTAAAGGATTACTTAACTCAGGTGTGGTTGGATAATGCCGTGCGAGATGTTACTCAGGACGTTAAATCTGATTTTTTGAAACAGTTAAATGAACAACGAGTGTGGCTGTTGCTGGATGGAGCCGATGAAATTGTTGCGTCGTCTGGCATTGCACTACGCGAAATTAATAATCAGCTTCGCGGTTGGATAAGTCAGTCGTGCATTATTCTGACCTGCCGCATCAATGTTTGGGAAGTAGATAGCAATGCTCTTAGAGATTTCCAAACCTATCGCACAAAGGAGTTTCATTATCCAACTCAAGTAGAACAATTCATTGAAAGTGGATTTCGTAAAAGCAATCAACAAAGCGGTGAACGTCTTAAAACCGAGTTAGCCAACACTGAACGTACTCGGCTTCAACAACTCGTCAGAAACCCATTACAGTTGATGATGCTTTGTACGACATGGCATGAGCAAGAGAGCTTGCCAGCAACTAAGGCTGAGTTATACAAGCGATTTGTCAGTGAGTTTTACAAGTGGAATAGAAGCAAGTGGAAGAAGAAAGACCTGAATTATGCATTCTTTCCAAATACAGTAGCTAAACAAGAAAAACTCAATAAAGCTCTTGGGCGTTTAGCGTGTCGTGCATTAGATGAGGAATCATCACCATTTCGATTGCCACACAATTTAGTTTTTGATGAACTGGGCGATCCCGATGAAGACGGTTCTTATTTTTGGTTAGCTCTTAATCTTGGCTGGCTTCAAGTTGCTAGAGATTCAGATAAACCGTCAGACAAAGTATACACATTCTTTCATCCAACCTTTCAGGAATATTTTGCTGCGTTATCGATCGATGATTGGCATGATTTTCTAAATCACACTTCTCACAATCCGGAGGAAGGAACTTATCGAATTTTTGAATTTAATTGGAAAGAGGTAATTTTATTGTGGGCTGGAAGAGAGGAAATATCCCCTCATCTCAAGGATATGTTTATTAAACAATTAATCTATTTTGACAGCAAAGAAAGTTTTTATTGGTACAAAGCTTTTTGTTTGGCGGCTGAATGTATGTCGGAATTTGCTTCTCTAAAATATCTGGACAGCATTATAGATAGAATCATTGAATGGAGTTTCGGATATTTTGATTCAAAGGAAAAAGAGTGGAAAACTTTTATTAACCCGATTTCGTCTCAGGCAAAGGAATCCTTAGTAAGGATTAGCAATGAAAAAATAACCAAGAAATTGAGTAACTTAATAAGCACTTGTAATAATGAAAAAATACTTATAGAGATTGCTATTTCATTAGCAAATTTTGTTGGAGGTAGATCAATAGCGATACAAGTTTTAGAATACATAATTGATACAAGTCATTTTAGTAGTACATCTATAGAAGCAGCTAAAGTTTTATATAAAATCGTTCCTAATAATTCAATGTCAATTCAGAAACTCTTAGGTTTACTTAAAGGAAATGATTATAGAATGTCTGCTTTGGCTTTGAAGGAAATTCTTACAGATAAGAGAGAAGTAATAAAAATATTAGAGAGTAAGATTGAGAAATTCGAACAAGAAAATTTAAATACTTACCTTTTAGCTAGCACATTAAATAAAATCGACCCTGGAAATATTTTTGCTGTAAATACTTTGATACGAACGATTCCAAAGATAGAAAATGAATCTTTTTGTAGATTGTTAATTGATATACTAGGAGATATACTGGAACAAACAGCAAACAAAGAGGCTGTGAACACTTTAAGAGCTTTAATTAAGACTAGAGTCGATGAAGATGATGAATTTTTAAGGTACGAAGCAATAATTAATTTGAGCAAAATCGAACCTAATAATCCAGAAAATATTTCTGAATTAATGAAGATCGTGTTTTATGGAGATGAGCTAGCTTATTGGGAGCGTTTAAATGGTGCTGTAGTATTAATGCAATTACTACCAGATAAAAATATACAAACACCTATTGAAGAGCTGTTAAGAAAAATGATTATAGAAAATTCTCATACCGCATCTTTTTGTATGTTAGCTTCAGAGGAACTGGCGAAAATAAAGTCTGGTAAATCTTTTGCTCTCCAAACCCTACTGGATCTAGCTCAAACAAGTCAAGGTTTATCTGATGGTACAGATGTGCTTCACAAAATAAAAAAGATTATTACTAAAGAGGATTATTCAAAAATAATTAGAGTTTTTAAAAAATATCTAGTAGATCGGACTATAGAAATTAATCCTTGGTTTTATGTAGATTGTTATCAATTGATTTGGCATTGTACTCAAAATATGAGCTATTTAGAGTTTTATCGAGCATGGAATAATCTTACTTAAGATACCCTGTAGATAATATGTATCGTTTAGAAGCTGTTCAGATTTAAGCAAATACTATAAAAGAAGTTACGTTAAAGCGATCGCCATCCAAACCCCATCACTCCTAATCTGGAAACAGACCAGAGACTCTTATGACCACGGCAACGATAGCAACACCCCAAAGGGAAGAACCCCTCCTGTTTGAGGGATTGACCTGGAGAGAGTTCAAAGCAGTCGAGCAATTGTTAGACCGTCCAGGATATCGGCTTTCCTTCCTGGATGGAGTACTGGAGATTCGACGGATGCCAGGGGAACCCCACGAAACAGTTAAGAAGAGGATCGGTGCATTGGTGGAGCTTTACCTGCTTATAGCAGGGTTTGACTTCACCCCAACTGGCTCCATGATCCTAGAAAGTGAAGCTGGAGCCGTCAAGCGAGAGGCGGATGAATCCTATAGAACCCATTTGACATCTTTTGCTGGGGTGCTTGGCTTTGAAGTAAGCCGTTACTTTGCGATCAATGATAGAGCCTGCTTAAACTCGACTGTTTTTTGCAAGAACAGGGATAAAACCAGCTAGCTGCAAGGCTTTTAGTTTCAGGAATAGATCTCAAATGGGTTCTATACAAGAGGGCAATCGAATTTGGCTGAACTACGAGCTAAGTTACAAATTTTATAGATTGATCGTCAGGATTTTTTTCTTGCTTTTTTTGTCGCTCAACACGACTGTATTGTAGGGTGATGTATCCGTTCCCGGCGGAATTGGCAGCCAAAAACTGGGGTTTTTATGATCGAGTTCGCCTAAATCAATGCTTTTCGTTATATCGCCATCTGTTGCAAGATTTGCGGTAAGTTCGCCTTTATAATCTTCAATTAAAAAGTCGCTAAATAAAACGACTTGCCCACCCTCAGGATGTATACCAAGGATGACCTGACCGCTGAAAGTTGTGCCTTTTCGTTCTTCATCAACCGTTGCCATTATGATTTCCGAGGGGTCTTGACCGGACATATCTGCCATAAACTTTTTCCTGGGCGAATTCTCAACAATTGAAAATGATTTTACAAGAGCGCTATGGGCAATCGCAAAACTCTCAGGACGTATTTCTGCATCGGTCTTGCAAATGTATAGCCAAGTTACTTCGGGTTTAACGCCTAATTGGAAGATTGAGTAGGGATGAGTAGAGGCTGAAAGCGATCGCGAAGCGTTGCTGCTATAAGAGATCGCATCACAGAAACCTGATAGAGGGGAGACGTTGAGAAGTTTCCGGATTCTGTTCTAACAACCTACGAGAGCCACGGGAAGGGGTAGGCAGGAACACCAAGGTCAAATGCTTGTAGGTCATTTTCAAGGGGTCAGGAAGCGATCACCTAAACAGCATCCCAGCACAAGAGGGTAGTACAGAGATAAGCTTTGCCATGCCTATAGAACCCATTTGACATCTCAACAAGAGGCTGAAAGTCTTTTGTTGAGATGTCAAATGGGTTCTATAAACTTACCCCTGGTCGAGTGCGTCCCGATCTGGCGATCGAAGTGGTGTTTACCAGTGGCGGCATTAACAAACTAGAGGTATACAAGCGCCTGAAGATTCCTGAAGTGTGGTTCTGGGAAGACGGAGTGCTAGAGATTTATCACCTGCGGGGAGAGGGCAACACTCTGGACTACGAAAAAATTTTCAGTAGTGAGGAAATGAAAGGGATCGATCTGGATTTGTTGTTACGTTGCATCAATATGGTGAATCACGTTGATGCCATCAAGACCTTTCAACAGGCACTCCAGAAATAGCTGGTCAAAGGCGATCGCGGCTCTGATCTTCGGTATTTCACTATAACGGCGATCGCAATTCCCACTGATGTGACTCAACTAGAAGCTTGCCAGCAGTTGATAGAGAAGGCGATCGCCGCATTGCGATGAGAACAAGTGCAAGCAGAACTACAAGCTCATTGCGTTTCCCACAACAGCGCTTTTCTCTACAATTGATGCCATGCCCATGCGTCAGCCAAAAAGCGCTCAAGGGCAATAGCTTGAATAGATGGAAACTGCTATGCGAACCCTTAAACTACCTTCTGGACAATTAATTCCGATTCTTGGTATGGGCACCTGGCAGATGGGGGAGAATGCCAGGAATCGCCAAAGCGAAATTGATGCCTTACGTCACGGACTCGATTTGGGTTTATCTTTGATTGACACTGCCGAAATGTATGGCGAAGGCGGTGCAGAGGAAGTAATCGCAGAAGCGATCGCTTCTCGTCGGGCGGAAGTCTTTCTAGTCAGCAAGGTCTACCCTCATAACGCCTCGAAACGAGGGACAATTGCTGCCTGCGAAAGAAGTCTCCAACGCTTGAAAACCGACTATCTTGACCTTTACCTGCTGCACTGGCGCGGTTCTGTACCGCTGGGAGAGACGCTGGAAGCATTGGCGACGCTTCAACAATCCGGCAAAATTCGCAGCTATGGAGTGAGTAATTTTGATGCCAAGGATATGGAGGAAGCCATTGGGTTGAAGGATGGGAAAGGAATTGCTACCAATCAAGTCCTCTACAACCTGATGCGACGGGGAATTGAGTGGAATTTACTGCCCTGGTGTCGGCAACAAGGTATCCCTATCATGGCGTATTCTCCAATTGAGCAAGGGCGTTTGCTGAACCATCAAACACTCAAGGCGATCGCTCAAGAACGAGGAGTCACTGCGGCTCAAGTAGCGATCGCCTGGTTGTTGCATCAAGACAATGTAATTGTAATTCCCAAATCCAGCCGCATTGACCATGTAGAGCAGAATTATGCTGCCTTGAATTTGAAATTGAGTGCTGATGAATTGGCTTCCTTAGATGCTGCCTTTCCAGCACCCACTAAACCTGTTTCCTTAGAAATGCTGTAAACACTTCTCCAAAGAACTCAACGGATTTATCTCGCGTTGGATAGTGTCTCAAATGAGCAAGAGTGCCTACCATGACGAGTTAACTTACAGAGCAAACGCATGGCTCAACGACCTGGAATCTTCCCCACCTTCTTCATCTCTGGCTTTGAGTGTTCGACGTTTCTCTGGAAGGACAAGCAACGGCGAAATCTAATTAAAGAGACACAGCACGATTGCCACGCGCAGGAAGATTACAACATCTTGCGATCGCTGGGAATTGATGTGGCACGAGAAGGGATTCCTTGGCCTCTAGTCGATCGTAATGGCTGCTACGACTTCTCTAGCCTTGACACCACGATCAAAGCAATGCAGCAGACGCAGATCGTTCCCATCTGGGATCTCTGCCACTACGGATATCCAGACGATCTCGATCCATTTAGTGAGGAGTTTACCGAGCGCTTTGCCCGTTACTGTCGCGCCGCAGCAGAGTATGTGATTCCGCGCTTGCGTGGTCCCTATTTCTTCACACCGATTAATGAAATTACGTTTTTCTCGTTCTGCGGTGGTGAGTGGGGTTGGGTTGCTCCTTATAAAACCACAAAAGAAGACCGTTTTCGCTTGCGATTGGCGTTGTGTAAGGCAGCGATCGCAGGGGTGAAAGCGATTCGGGAGGTAGAACCTGCCTCTAGGATGGTTCACATCGATCCCTTGGTTCAGGTGGTCGCACCGCGCGATCGCCCGGACCAGATCGACGCAGCACATGTGGAAACCTATGTGGATACCTTTTTGGCGTGGGATATTCTCTACGGGAAAGAACACCCTGAACTCGGCGGTTCCTCGGAAATTCTTGATATCGTTGGGGCAAATCACTATTCCTTCGGTCAGATGGAATACCGAGAAAATGGCCCCCATCAGGCGCTAGAACCCCACGACAATCGCATCAAACCGCTTTGCGAGCTAATGCGGTGGGTGTGGGAACGCTATCGCAGACCGATGATCGTTGGCGAAACCAGTGGCATGGAAGCAGGCAGAGATGAGTGGCTAAAAGACGTAGTGGAAGAGTCTCTAGCAGCGGTTAATTCTGGGATGGATCTGCATGGCATTTGTTTATTCCCTGCTGTTGATATGCCGGATTGGCATACCGGAAAGTGGCTGCACAACGGGATTTACGATTTGGTGGAAGAAGGGGATAATCTGAAGCGGGTGCCTTGCGAACCATACATTGCAGAGCTACGACGCTGGCAGAAGGAATTCAATCGGGTCACGACACTGGATGCTGACCCCTTGAGCGATCCAGTAGAACTGCAAGATGTTATTGACGCAGCTAAACGATTGCAGCCAGAAGCCGATCGCAATTGGCATTAAAGATTCAATCCAGCACTCTCACTCATCCGCGACGTTGCCTCGCATCGTCTTCAGTTGCGATCGCTTAAAGTCTTGATGGCTGTCGGAACAATCGCCAAGAGTCAAAGGTTGCTCATAGGCTTTCTGGCAATCAATGCAGCATGGGCATTGGGTAAAGCAAACTGACCATAACAACGCTGAATTTCGACTTGGTAGCCCACCTGTTGCAACATCGTGGCAATTTCTGCTGCTGCATATAGTTGCTGGCGATGAACCTCGTCATCTCGACGATAATCGTTTCCTACTTGCCGAAAGGTAATGATTCGCCGAGTCAGGATGTGCTGTGAATCTTCCTGTTTTTCCACCAAAACAATCCAATCTTCGCCTTCAGTAAAGCTTTTGACTGGAGTTGCAGAAGTCAGCTGTCCGGGTTCTGCAATATCAAAGATAAAAACGCCTCCCGGCGCGAGAGCATCATAGATGCGTTGGAACACCTGGGTAAGTGTTTGGTGGTCGGGGTCAAACAGGTAATTAAAACATTCACTAATCGAAATCACCGCATTACAGTCAGGAATTTCGACCTTGAACAACGAGCCTACCTGAAATTTAGCTAGAGGAACTCGACAACGGGCAATTTCAATCATGTCAGCTGAGATATCAACTCCCAAGACTTGGTATCCTGCCCTAACCAACTCCTCAGCTGACAGACCACTACCACACCCCAAATCTACAATCAGTCCATCCTGAATGCCATGCTGTTTGAGAATTGCCAGAATTTCTGGCATTGCTTGCAGAACGTAACTCCTGAAGCCGACATCGTGAATATAAGCAAGGTCTTTTCTGTACCACTCACTCATCCGTAACTTTTCCTCGCATCGTCTTAATCTGACTTCTTAATCTGACTTCGCTTAGTTTTGCTATCCAGACGCTTTCTTTGAGAACTACGAGTCGGTTTGCTGGGTTTACGGGGTTTGGGTAACGCGATAGCGAAGCGCAGATCGCACTTTTAATCAAGTCTTGCAATCGTTGCAATGCCTCTTCTCGGTTCTGCTCCTGGCTGCGGTGTTCTTGAGCCTTGATGACAATCACCCCTTCCTTGGTAATGGACTGGTCGGAAAGCTTCAATAGCCGCTTTTTTGTGTTGACTGATTGTTCAGTCATAAATTATATTGAGGATGAAACAATCGATCCTATCAGCCCAGGCTGTTGCTGGAAAATCAGGCTGAAACGTTCATTGTGACTGTCCTACAAACCTGAAAGGAGACAGACATGGATTTGCATTACGAAGTTCAAGGTAAGGGTGAGGCGGTTGTGCTGATTCATAACGCAATGGCAGATTTGCGGGATTGGGAGTTCATTGCCCCGCAACTAGCCCAGACTTATCAGGTCATCACTTTTGACGGACGCGGTGCCGGACAGTCACCCCCACTACTCAAACCTGCCCACTATGTTGAGGATTTGCGGCAGTTGCTTGACCATCTCAATCTCGATCGCGTGATTCTAGTTGGACATTCGATCGGCGGTCAAATTGCGACCGATTTTGCCCTGGCTTATCCTGATAGAGTAACCAGGCTGGTGCTGGTGGCTCCGGGATTATCGGGCTTCCAGTTCTCACCCGATGTTCAACAATGGTACGCGCAAATCAATGCGGTAGCTCCAGATTTGGAAAAAATGGTTGAGGTGTTGTTGAACCATCCTGTGTACAGTGTCGTGATGTCCAGTCCACAGCGCGATCGCATAATTGAGATGACAACGCACAACATGAAACGGTCTTTTGAATGGAAAACCTATGAGATGCTCTGGGCACAGCCACCCACCATTGATCGCTTAAGTGAGCTTCAAACCAAAACGCTGTTTATCATCGGCAAAAAGGATATGCCTGACCTTTTCAAGGTTGCCGAATTATTTCAACAGGTACCCGACATTCACTTTGCCTACATTGAAGGAGCCGATCATATGCCTACATTCACTCATGCTGATGAGGTTTCGAGTCGGATCGTTCAATTTCTCAGTGAGTAGAACCTATGCCGCGTACCCCAGCAGAAAACGAGCGCATCCGTCAGGCAACGCGGGAGCAAATCTTGAAAACGGCGATGGATTTGTTCTTCACGAAAGGCTATCACGCCACGTCGATTGAAGATATCGCCAAACAAGCGCAGATTTCAAAGGGACTGCTTTACCACTACTTCAAGGGTAAAGAAGATGTTTTGGCAGCAATGGTCGATGTGCGGCTCAACGAGCTGCTGGTTGTCATGAATGCTGCCGTTGCAAAGTCAACGCCTGTTGAGCAAATTCGCCATATTGCCGAAGGTGCGTTAGACGATGTGCGACGGCAACCGGAGGTTTTCCGATTTTATCTCAATCTGTTTACCCAACCCAGGCTCGACCCGATTGTGGCGAAATATAGCCAGAAGTTGATGGATGAGCAGGCAAAGCAGTTTGAAATTCAGACGCAGATGTTCACCGAATTGGGAGTTGCTAACCCACGACAGCGATCGCTCTATTTTTCCTCGACGCTTCAGGGCATCATGCTGATGTTTTCCACCTATCCTAAAACCTATCCGTTAGATGCTGTCAAGGCACAGGTGATTACAGAATTTTGTGGGGAGGTAGACTGAGTGTTCGCACCCTCTCATTCATCCGTAACCTTTCCTCGCATCGTTTTAATCTGACTTCGCTTAGTTTTGCTATCCAGACGCTTTCTCTGAGAGCTACGAGTTGGCTTGCTCCTTTTGCGTGGTTTGACGACTGCGATCGCACTCTTGATCAAGTCTTGCAATCGTTGCAATGCTTCTTCTCGATTTTGCTCTTGGCTGCGGTGTTCCTGTGCTTTGATGACAATGACACCTTCTTTAGTGATGCGTTGGTCGGAAAGCTTCAACAGCCGCTCTTTGTAGCGTTCAGGTAGTGAGGAAGCGATGATGTCAAAGCGCAGGTGAATGGCAGTTGCCACCTTATTTACATTTTGTCCCCCTGCCCCTTGCGATCGCACCGCACTCATCTCAATCTCATGCTCTGGAATACTTACGGTGTTAGAAATTTGCAGCATGATTGATTCGCTTGATTATAGACAGTGGAGCATTGCACGGAAATTGTTGCCCAGTTTAGCTTTATTGGTGCTGATTCCAGCATAAAGTAGTAGCCACGCCTCTAGCTCCCTGTGTAGCTGCAATATATCAAACACGAAGTTTTTAGTTCGCTACGCCTAGAAACGTTAACTTTGTGCTGCAACTGGTTCCTCGACAACGCTTGAGTGCTTTCATACTGTTCATGCTATTGGCGATCGCTGCACGTATAATTTGCACAACTGGAGGCTTTTATGTCCCAATCTGATTTGGAATACCGCTTGCATTTAAGTTGGAATACGAATGCTCGTGCTTGGACAAAAGCAGTCCGCGAGCAACTAATATCCAGTCGCCGCGTTGTGACTGATGCCGCCATTGTGGAGGTTTTGGTGGCGCTGCAACCTCGCCGCGTGCTAGATGTTGGATGCGGTGAAGGTTGGCTGGTACGCGCATTAAACGAACGCAGTATCGAAGCCTTTGGAGTAGATGGGAGTTCTGCTTTAGTTCAACAAGCTCACGCAGCAGGTGGTGGTAGGTTTCGCACCCTCTCTTACGATCGGATCGTCAACGACCCAAATCAACTCGATGGACTATACGATCTCGTAGTCTGTAACTTCTCGCTGTTAGGGGAAACCATTGTACCGCTGCTGGCTGCGCTGGGTACAGTTCTAGTACCTAATGGGCACCTAGTTGTGCAGACGGTTCACCCGTGGAGTGCCTGTGGCGACACCGCCTACAAGGAGGGCTGGCGAACCGAGTGCTTCACGAGCTTTGGCGAGGAGGAGTGGGAGCCAATGCCTTGGTATTTTCGGACTATCAGTTCGTGGCTGACAGCTTTTAACCAAGCAAAGTTGCAGATACGCCAATGTATTGAACCACTTGAGCCAACAACGCAGCATCCTCTATCGCTTATTCTCGTGTCCTGCGTAGAAGAACAATTCAGAGGATCTGCCTTATATGATGAGAAATAGTTGAGCAAGCCCCAGTTAGGTTAGTTGTGTTTACAACATCTCGTCTCATCTCAAACTGGCTCTTAGTTGCACTACCAATAGCCCTATGCGCTTGTGCATCATCTGATGCTGTCGTTTCAACTCCAAAAAACGTAATTGAAGCCAAGCCACAATCCTTGCCACCATCCGTAAATAATGCTGAGAAACTCAACAGCATTCAAGAAGAACGTTACTCGCTGCTCATTCATCGAGTAGACAAGCGCTTGGAGGTACTCAATAACCAAAGCGTTCCGATTTACAAAGCAACTATCGGCATTGGTAAGGGCGGACTCAAAGACAAACAAAACATGAATGACTTTGTTACTCCCACAGGCGAGATGAGCGTAGACTTGATTCTCTACAAAAAGTCTGAGTACAACCAGATTTCCCAAAATAACGTTAAGCGTTTTGTCAAAGTTACTCAGTATCGCAACTTAGTTAACCCTCAGCAAGGATTAGTTCAGCTATTCAAGAACATGAACCATCTTGACTTTGATGGGAACGGTAGCCCAGACAGAGCTTATGGAAATGGCTATATCGGACTCACTTCAACGACAAGCATCACGGGTCCCAAAATGAGTACATTTCAGGGAACGCCTTACTGGTTTTCAATCGCACTTCATGGTACACCCGATCCTGACAATATTGGTCAAGCTAACTCAGGTGGCTGCATCCATCTGGACTCAAACACTTTGCAGCAGTTAATTGAGAAGGGTTGGGTGAAGTTAGGTACCAAAGTAACGATTGTTGATTAATGTATTGACGTGGTTGTGTTTTCTGCGATCGCGGTAATGCTCTTTGTTCACAAATCAAGCTGACTATAAATAAGCTAGTTTTCCGCTAAACTTGCCCCTTCATAACTTATTATTCGCGCCTTTGTATAGTTAGCTTCTGCAATTGGCATCGCACTCCGCACTTTTATACCTGAAGATTTGGCAGAAGTTTGTATTGATTGGCTGCAACTGCGCTCAGAATTTGGTACCTTATTGACGTTTTGCCCGCCTGCCCCTTGAGAGGGCATTGCAATCATCTCAATCTCATACTCTGGGATACTCACCGTGTTAAAAATTTGTAGCATAATTTAACAATTGTCCAGAGATGAGTCGCACCAGTCGTTGAGCAGATTTCGCTCTGATTCGCCTTTATTCATTATCTCCTGACAGACAAAGTAAGGAAAATAAGCCGATGGATCGATTGAATTTCAATGTAGTCCAGCAGTTCTGGACGATCGCTAAGTCCTATTGGTCAGGGGATGAAAAATGGCAAGCCAGAGGGTTATTGCTGGGAGTCGTGCTGTTACTGCTGGCGTATACAGGATTGAGTGTAGTTCTCAACAACAAGCGAGGAGTGCTGATTTCAGCCCTCTCAGCCCGTGATGAGCCACGCTTCTGGGAAACTGTCATCATTTTCATTGGCGTGCTGGTGATCTATGCACCGTTGCTCGCAGGCTATACCTATCTGCGCGATCGCCTGAGTTTGCAATGGCGGAAATGGCTCACCCATCGATTCGTGGATAACTACTTTCGCGATCGCGCCTATTACAATCTGCATATCTCAGGCACTGAAATCGATAACCCAGATCAGCGGATTGCAGAGGATGTTAGGAGTTTTACCCAGGAATCTCTCACCTTTGTACTGGTGTTGGTGCAGTCTGTGTTGTCAACGATCGCCTTCAGCAGCGTACTCTGGGGCATTTCTAAACCCCTGGTGTTGTTTCTGGTGCTGTATGCCCTAATTGGGACAGTAGTAACAACTTTTGTATTTGGTAAGCCGCTTGTCCGACTCAACTTTGAACAATTGAAGAGAGAAGCGAATCTCCGCTTTGGTTTGGTGCGGATTCGGGAGAATGCGGAAGCGATCGCATTCTATCGAGGGGAAGAACAGGAGTCAAACCAAGTTAAGCATCGGTTCCTCGATGTGTTTGAGAACGTCAAACGCCTACTGGTTTGGGAATTAAACTTAAATGTTCTCACCAACGCTTATGAGTTCATCCCCTTCGTCCTGCCTGCCCTAGTTGTCGCACCCGCGATTTTTGCCGGGGAAATGGAGGTGGGTAAAGTTTCTGAGGCACAGGGGGCTTTTGTCCGCGTCTTTTTCTCGCTCAATGTTGTCGTTGCCCGCTTCCAGCAATTGACCACTTTTGGCGCTGGGATTAATCGTCTTTATACCTTTGCCCAGTTTTTAGAACAGGCAGAGGCAGATCGGGCATCCGATGAGCAACCCAGGATTCAGACGGTATCAGCAGATCGGCTGGCAGTCCAACATCTCAGCCTGCAAACGCCTAACTATCAGCGCACATTAGTCGAAGATTTGTCGCTAGAGTTACCTGCGGGAGAGGGACTTTTGGTGATGGGACCAAGTGGTTGTGGTAAGAGTTCGCTGCTGAGAGCGATCGCAGGTTTGTGGGATTCTGGTACAGGGAAAATTGTTCGTCCTGAATCCGACGAGATCCTATTTTTGCCGCAACGTCCCTACATGGTGCTTGGTACTCTGCGCGATCAATTGCTGTATCCCAACACGCATCTTGAGGTTGACGACGAACACTTAAAGCAAGTGCTGGAACAGGTTAATTTAGCAGGTTTAGAGGAAAGATTTGGCGGTTTTGATGCCCAGGAGGATTGGGCAGATGTCCTCTCTTTGGGCGAACAACAACGGCTAACTTTCGCCCGGTTGCTGCTGAACAAACCCAACTACGCCATCCTAGATGAAGCAACTAGCGCCCTAGATTTGGATAACGAGGAACGGTTGTATCAACATTTGCAGGCAAAAGGGACTACTTTCTTAAGTGTGGGACATCGTGCTACGTTGGCAAATTATCATCAGTCATTGCTGGAACTCTCCCAGGATAGGACTTGGCAGCTTAAACAACCCCTAGCTCTTGTCGAAGAACAACCGGAGTTGTTGGAACTTCCATCGACTACCTGATATTTTAGGGCGCTCGGCGGAAGCATCCCATTTGTGCAAAAATACCTGCTGATTGAAATAGCCAATGCAATGGAAGCTGGCAAGCTCAAGTCCGGAGATAAGCCAATCCATGACCATAGACATATCAAATCTAAGGTTTAAATCCCGTTCAGTTCGCTAAAGTTTAAAAAGATATGAATCGTATTGATGGAGAATCTAAATCCCAAATGATACCGTTGTGGAATAAATCTTTTAGTGCTTTTTGCTTGGGTCTGTTTGTGATGTTCGCAGGGAATATCGTTCTGATTGGTTGTGGTGAAGCCGCTAAAAATTCCGAACCTGTACAAGAATCGGAAAAAGAATCCAACCAGGGTAATCAGGCTGATGATGACGATAACGAGGGGCAAGAGACCACTGGCTCATCCGATCAAAATGACGATGAGGAGAAGGATGGACAAGAGGAGAAGGATGGAGAAGATAAGGATTAGCAGTGGCGATTCACCTAGCGCGATCGCTTGATAGCCGCAGCCACCGATTCGCGTGTACTCTGAATTTACACGCGAAAGGGACGACTTTTTTGAGTGTGGGGCATCGCTCTACGTTGGCAAATTATCCATCAGTCTTTGCTGGAATCCCAGAATAGACGTGACAGATTAAACAACCGCTAGCTCTGCTCAAACATGGCGAAAAGGAGTGACATTTAACTCCGCTCTCCAGTCTCCTAGTGGTTTTTCCCAAGCCTCTTCCCACTTTTGCCCTAGAAAGGGTTTTGCCCGATCCCCCAAATCGTAGCTCTGCTGAATGAGACGTACAAGCGGGTTTAAATCGCTGTTCATCTTGATCGTATTCAGGGTGATTGCGGCAATCAACATCACTGCAAGGGGAGAGCGATTTTGCGCGAGCGTAAATGCTTGCAGCCCAATCTCTCCAACAGGATCGGTGCCAAATCCTGTCACGGTATGCCAAATATCATGAGTTTGTCGCATACGCAGTGCTAAATAGCTTGTGTCATCTTGAAGTTCGACTTGGCGATAAAACTCTGGATCGAGCTTGGCTGCTCGCATATGAGAGGCATAGGCAAAGCCTAACGAATCTTCAGGCAGCTTGAGTAACGCTTCTAAATTGGGAGTCGGTGCAATATATTGTTCTTCAAAAAGTTGAGCGATTTCAGGATAGGACTTGAGATAGGTAATCGCAGCAGCAGAAACTTCATGGTTGGCTAAGGCAGCAGCAATATCAAAAACTGCCTCGATATCTGTTCCGTTATCGATAAAGGCAAGGAAACCTTCCAAACCTTTCAGAAGTTCTGGAGTAACCGAGCGACTCATATCAGCATTGATAATCGAGGGAGATTTTGACATCGGGAAACCTTCGGTAATCAAAATGAACGAACCCTTGGCGGGATAACTTCACGTATCTGGATCGAGACCCGCAGCTCTTAACCGTTCTGCCTGTTGTGCTGTCCTATACTCTAGCTGCGATCGCTCTGTTGCGTTCGGCTTCTACCTCAGTTAACACGCAACTTCCTTGTGCATCATACTAGCGCAGCCACCATCTGTTTAGGACTATTTTAGGGATTCTTGAATTGCCTGATTGCGACTATCTAGGGGCAAAGTTTTGTAGCCATTGAGTAAGAGCGAGATGCCTCCGGCAAGTTGCGCGGGATGCCAATCCAATTACTTCGTAGTTCCCCGTGGGGCGCGTTCAGCATCTGTTCCAATCCACTGCTTAGAATTCACTACGGTATCGATTTTATTTTCCAATTCTGTTAGTTGAGTCGGTGCATCAGGTGAAGGAAGGTAATGGTGTACTGTTTTTTGTTTCTTGCCGATTGTCAATGAGGTGATGGCAGAAGGTGCATCGGTGTGTCCACCTGTATAGCTGTCTTGAAGCTTGAAGTAATTGAGCTTTTGAAAGTCTGCAATGAGCTTTCTCGCTGCTGTTTTACTAATAGTTGTTGTTCGGGTGCCAGTCACTTTCACAAACCGTTTGCCCTCGTAAACCACCTTGCCATTGCCATAAACAGTGAGCTTATAAATGGGGCAAAAGCCAAAACAGGCTGTCCGTTCGAGTGTCAGCGCAACTTGTGGTGAGACTTGTCGAGGTTGATTGAGTAGCCTTTGATTCGGAGTAGTGGTTTCAGCCGCCAGGAACGGGGAGTTAGGAATAGAGACGCTTAGAACACTACTGGCTACACCGATTATTAGACTTAGAAGAAGTGGCGATCGCATTATCGTTAGGCTCTAAATCAGAAAGATTCACTTAACTTCGAGTCTATTCGGCTGTTTCAGCTCTCAGTTCCCGGTTTCTAATTCAGAAACTAGAAGACGATGTAGGAATTTTCTATTTTTAGGCTAAATTATCGGCTGTTGATGCAATCGGGAAATCATTGGTGTTCTCCGTAGACGAGTTGGGTTGTTACACCGCAGCGCACCCTAGAACAACTCAGCTTTGACAACTGAACGCACAGCGATATTTTCAAGGGGTACAGAAAGCAAGCGATCGCTCTTTTAGGCTCTAGAATTGGAAGCATCCCATGAGCGACTCCAACTCATACATTGATTAGGAAACCCTATGTCCTGCAAACACCTCAATGAAGTGACTCTGCAAAACCTAATCCATAAAGCCAACTATCCGGTGTTTCGCTGTGAAGAGTGCATGCGGATCAATGGTCGTTGGGTGCATCTTCGCATTTGTCAGACGTGCGGTAAGATGCTGTGCTGCGACTCGTCAGAACATCAGCATGCTCGTCGTCACTATGAGGAAACCGGACATACTGTAATCAGCTCAGCGGAGTTAGGAGAGCAATGGCTGTGGTGTTTTGTGGATGAGCAGCAGAAGAATTATTGAAGATACGCTCAATTGGGGTATCTCCCCAACTGACAAGTAATTTTAAAGGAAGGCGATCGCATAATCCTTCCAAACACTAGATCGAAGAAGGAGCAATCACCTTGATGCTACGGGTTAGGATTTAGGGTAGGGCGTTCTGATTGAAGTATGGCAAAGCAGGAAAATCCTCTCACGGGAGAAGCACTCATTAAGGAAGTTTGTCGGCGGATTCGGGTTGCCCGTAGCTACTGGGATGCTCATAATAACGCTGCTTGTCGGGGAGAACGCGATCGCGCTTTAGCCCTTTACAACACGCTAACGAAAGAACAAAAAGACAAGATTCCGCAGCAGTTGCGGGTGTGGCTTCGCTACCGCAGTGAAAAATACTTTGGCGCACACCGAACACCACCCAAGTCGAAACGAAAGTCGAAATAGTGTTTTCCTTGGGTTGTCAGGGAAATGCGATCGCGCTGTAAAAGCAGAGGCTTACCTGAAGTGAGGCGGCGAGCGCTCTTTGAGTAAGTGTTTCAGATGTAATTATCTTATACGTTTCTAGGAGTTCGTAGATTTCGCATGAAAGTTGAGATAACGATTAAAAACTATCGTTGCTTTCCAGATTTTAAGCCAGCTCAAATTACTCTACAGAAAGGTTGCACTGCCTTTATAGGAGTTAATAATTCAGGGAAATCTTCCTTACTAAAGTTTTTCTATGAATTTCGTCAGCTCTTTCAAGTAGCTTCTACCGGCAACCCCTGGGTAGAATTGGCAGCAGGTCGCTCATATGGATTTAATTTTCCCAAAGAAGTCTTAACCCCTCAAGATGTCTTTTGTAATGCGACAAATCCTCGTCCTCTCGAAATACAACTTCAATTTGTGCCCGACGAGGCTGACGACAAAGAAGAGATTCAATTATCTCCGTCTAAAATAGTCATCTCTGTTCCAAGAAACCAGACAATTTTTACTGCTTTGATCTATCAAGGAAATCAGTCTCTTCCACCTAAAACCTATAAGTTTGATGGAGTACAGCTTATTGATCCAGATCACAATTTTTCTCCTGTAGCATACCTGGCTGCTGTTCTTAATGTGTTCAAAGATTTGGCGGAAACACAATACATTGGTCCATTCAGAAATGCAATTAATCTTTTCCCAACTAGTAACATAAATGAAGTTCAAACGATTCAGTACTTGCATATTAGCTACTTTGATATCACTATAGGCCCCCCTTTTATTAAAAAATGGAGAGAATCTTCAACAGGTTTTGATAAGTCAATCATCAAATCTACGAACAATATTACTAATGATCTTAAAGGAATCTTTGGTTTTGAAAATCTAAAGATTGATTCGTCCGTCAATGATCAAACATTCAATTTTTCTATAGACGGAGAGGTATATACTCTTCATGAACTAGGTTCTGGTCTAGCTCAATTTTTTTTGGTGCTTGCGAATATAGCTTTACAAAAACCGTCCTACATACTTATTGACGAGCCTGAACTTAATCTTCATCCCTTGCTACAATCTCGCTTCCTTATAACTATTGCTAAATATGCAACTCAAGGAATTTTGTTTGCCACTCACAGTCTTGGATTAGCACGAACAAGTGCCGACCGAATCTATTCTGTTCAAAAGGAATCTGATGGAGGGAGTAGAGTTGCCGAATATGGTCGAGAACCTCGACCAGCAGAATTGCTTGGTGAATTAAGCTTCTCTGGCTATATAGAACTCGGATTCAGAAAAATCTTACTTGTAGAGGGGTCTACTGACTTAAAAGTAATTCAACAGTTTCTTCGTTTATATAAAAAAGACCAGGACGTTGTCCTCTTGCCTTTAAGAGGACGCGAAGGTATTCACAACAATGCTCTTGAAGGCTTATGCGAAGTTAGACGTATTTGTGAAGAAGTTTACGCTTTAATTGACAGTGAACGTTCTTCTGCTGATGCTCCATTACAACAACGAATTAATGATTTTAGCCAATTGTGTTGTCAAGCTGGGATTAAATGCCACATTCTAAAATATCGAGCTACTGAGAATTATTTGTCTGAGGCAGCAATCAAAAAAGTAAAAGGTAATAAATATCGAGCACTTCAGCCTTACGAGAAACTTGGAGATATGAAGCCTAGTTGGGATAAAGTCGAGAATTGGCTTATAGCAAAGGAAATGACTCTTACAGAATTAGAGACAACAGATCTTGGTCAATTTCTAAGGAAAGTGTGTGAAGAATAGAGTGCAAAACTCCCTAGAACACATCGATGAGTGAAGCGATCGCTGCAATGTGCAAATCATAGGCACCAATCGGATTTACTGCACTGGCAAGACGCGCACGAATTTGACCGCACGCGATCGCAGCCTCATCCCCAAAAGGAAGCGAGGCAAACCGCCCAACTTACAAGCCATTCTAAAAGAAGGCGATCGCAAACGAAGCCTCATTCATGTCTCTATCTTGAGCGAAGTGTTGCCAAGCCAAGGGAAACAGAACCATTCATCTAGAGTCATTAGTTAGTAGTGAATCACTACTACTTTTGCCTTGAGTATGAAGAAAACAACTGCCTTAACAGTGACCGTCCTTGCGATCGCTACACTTGTGGGGACATCTGTGGCACATTCTGCTGGCTTCTTCGCTCAAGCACCAACCGCTTCCGTAGCTCAAGCTAAACCATCTTGGGAAAACTCCAAGCTAGTTCACAAGTTGCCCACTGTCGCAAACTATGCCAAGTTTAGCTCTAATGGACTTCTACTCGTCTGTAATGGTGAACAGGGTAAAGCCATTCAGTTGTGGGATGTAACGAAAGGGGAATTACTCTCATCTATCAAAGCCGACGATACCACTTCCTTTGGAGATGTTGCCATCAGCCCTGATAGACAGTTTGTTGCCAGCATCATCTACTCGCAAATTGATAAATCAATAGCAGTTGGTCTGTGGAATAGCAAAACCGGAGAACCGATCTGGAAAAAACCAATTTTTACCAATAGCGCAGAGTTTCGCGGCTCTAAGGATTCTGGGGAAAATTTCCCGGCTAGCATTATTTCCAGCTTGGAATTTAGCCCAAACGGACAATCTATTGCCAGTAGCGCCCGAAAATATTTTGGTTCCGAAAATCCGCAGATTCAGCTATGGGATGTAGCAACCGGCGAAAAGCGCTTTGTATTAAAGAGTAATATCAAATCTTTACGAGGGGTGCGTTTTAGCCCTGATAGCCAAGTGTTAGCCAGCCTCGGTTCCAATCAATCTATCCTCAAGGGAGGAACTTATCACTGGCAAGGCTTGATTCAACTTTGGAATCCTAACACAGGTCAACTCCTCCATACCCTAAAAGAAAAAGATCAGTTACTTCCCCAGAGCATGGCCTTTAGCCCGGATGGTCGAACGTTAACCAGCCTGTCAAAAGACGCGATATATGAAGCTCACCTCCGCACTTGGGACGTGAAAACGGGTGGAACTGTGCGTACTGTTTCGGCTTCGGTAGACAGAACGGATGACCAGTTATCACTCAGTCCTGATGCTAAAACCTACTTGGTTGCTGGTCAGGTAGCTGGTTCACGTATTATTAATGTCGAAATTCGCAAGGAATGGCCTCTTAGTGGTTTTGATGTGAGTAGTGGTGCTAGTACAGGATTATTTAGCCCAGATGGTCAGATGTTGGCTGTTCCAACGGTAGCAGGAATTCCGATTTGGCAAGCTGGTAATTAGTAATTGGTAATTGATAACTTACCAGGGAAGCACCTCCCCATTGGCGTGCCAAAAAGTGCCTGTATTCTCCAGCGTCAACTCATCAATCCGCGCCAACAAACCCTTTACAGACTCTTCCGGTGTAATGCCAGTAAAGTTCGTCATACGACTTTGAACTAACCCTGGATGCAGAATTGCCACTGCGATCGCACGCGGTTTGAGGTCGAGAGATAGCGATTTGCCAGCCATCGATAACGCCACCTTCGACATCCGATAGCCATAAGAACTGCCAGAGGTATTATCTGCAATTGAACCCATCCGACTTGTCATCAGCGCAATCTTGGAACCTGCTTTAAGCAGTGGCAATAGGGCGTGAGTCACTCGTAAAGGCCCCAGCGCATTCACTTCAAACTGCTCTCGAATGCTCTCAAAATCCAAGTTTTCCAGCGTCACGCGCTTGATGATTCCGGCATTATTAATTAGAACATCAATCGTCGTGTCACCCAGGCGATCGCGTAAATCAGCAACCGATGCATCAGAGGTAATATCAATCCCCTCCTCAACCTGCACCCCTAGCTGCTTCAACTCCTCAGAAGCAGTGCGACAAATGGCAATGACATTACCCCGCGCTTGCAGTTGGCGGCAATATTCGTAACCAATTCCCCGATTAGCACCCGTAACCAGATAAGTTGCCATGCGAACTCCCATGTCTTGATTAGAGGGACATCTCTAGACACTCATAGCCTATCTGAAACTGTCGCTTACCATCGTGTTCCAGAATGTTGCCGGGTGCGATAATTACCCGAACAAAATCTCAAGTGGGAATCTGTAGAATTGACTGCTTTAGCGCTGATCCTCCGACCTTCAGGCGGGGAATGAGCTTAAAGTGTTTCAATTTTCTAGCATCGTCAGGTCGAGGATGGCTTGTAGTCCAGCATTCGGAAGTAGAGTCCTTTTTGGGATAGAAGTTCGTCATGAGTGCCTTCTTCAACGATCTCGCCCTCCTGCATCACAAAAATGCGATCGCAGTCTACGACAGTTTCGAGTCGGTGCGTCACTAAGATAATTGTTCTTTTGCGACGCAGACGCTGGAGGGTTTCTATAACCCATTGCTCGTGCTTCAAATCTAGCGAACTCGTGGGTTCGTCGAGGATGAGTATCGGAGCCTTCGTCGCTAGCGCCCGCGCGATCGCTAACCGCTGCCGCTGTCCGCCGGAAAGGTTCTGACCGCCCTCGCTGAGCATCGTATCGTACCGCTCCGGCAAGGCTTCGATGAACTCAGCCGCCCCGGATTCCACCGCCGCCTCCCGAATCTCTTGCAAGGTCGCTTCCTCGCAGCCATAGGTAATATTCTCCGCGATCGTTCCGGGGAAAAGCGGACTGCCTTGCGTGACCAGCGCCATGTGTTTGCGGACATCGGCAACCTTAAGGGTGCGGATATCGAAACCGTCGAGTTGGACGCTGCCCCCTGTCGGGTCGTAGAAGCGTGGCAAGAGATTGAGCAGCGTGCTTTTTCCTGTGCCGCTTGGACCCAAAAACGCTACCATCTGACCCGGTTCGATAGTTGCATCGATTTCCCGTAACACGGGTCGCTCAGGGATGTACTCAAAGCTTACGTTGGAAAGGGTTAGGGTGCGGGGATGGACGGGAAACGATCGCGCATCAGGCTCGTCCTTGATGGTGGGTGGCTCGTCAATGACCGTAAAGACGCGATCGCATGAGGCTACGAATGTCTGGATCTTGGTCGTGAACCCCAACACCCAACCGATTGGGTCCCAGAACTGATTAAGGTACGCCAAGAATACGATCAGATCGCCGAGGGTCAGGCCGTTCGGCACCTGGCGCAAAAACTGGTCGCGATAGACCAGATACCCGCCGTAGCCGAAGATTACCCCGCTTCCCAGAGCGAAGACTACCTGAACCGCGAGCGGATAGAGGTTTTCCTGCCAATGGAGCCGCATGGAGGCAGCGACGCTGCGATCGACCACCCGCGTGAAGCGCCGCGACTCCGTCGCTTCTCGACGGAAAGACTGGATGAGTCCGATCAACTCTATCGCTTGCTGCATGGTTGAGGTCATGATCGCATCGGTCTGCTTCGACTCAAACGCCCGACGCCGAATCCTTCCCTCGAAGTACCAGTTCGCGAGTAACAGAAGCGGCGTGAATGAAAGTGCGAACACGGTGAGAAGGACATGGCGCGACAGCATGATCCAGATCATCGCCGTCAGCGTCACCGATGCAGCGGTAGAGCCGATCAGCGTATCGATTACCCCCCAAGGACCGAGGCTGTCGTAGCTCAATCGGTAGATAGCGTCGCCTTGCGATCGCGAACCGTGCCAGCCGAGACTCAGCGCCTGCATTTTGTCGTAGAGTTCGGTGCGAACCCGCAAGGTTCCGTTGTACTGGATGCGGTAGTTCAACATTTTACGGAGCATCATGACGGTATCGCTCAGGATTCTGATGAGCATTGCCACGAACGCCATTCCGAAAATTTGGTTCAGCTTGCCTTCCCCAAGCGGGGCAAGAAACAGCCGATGAATCCAGTTGGGTTTCGGGGTTGGAGAGAGAACCGTATCGACTAGAATCGCCATAGGCCAAGCGTTGAGAAGGTTGCAAAGCACCGATGCCCCAATCAGAAGCAAGAGCGTGACGATCAGCCAGATGTCCCTACGAAAGTAAGAAATAGACCGGAGGACGATCCGCACCAACCAATGTTGGTATATTGACCGCTTCACCATTTTTGGCGGATTTTCCCGGCTTTTTAAAGATGCTTTGAGTGGAAAAGTCATGGATGTGCTGGGTGACTCTAAGCAGAACAATGACACCAATTGGACAATTTCAGAGAGCCGGGGGTCAGAAATCAACTTTGGTTTTTAACCCCTTGAAAGACGATTCAAAACTCCTGAAACCCTTGAAAAATTCTAGGTTAGGTAGGACGTAAGCGTAGGCGCGTTCATGCCGTAAGACTTGCCAGTTCAAAAAAGCATCAATCAGTTGGGTGAATCAACTGGGTGATGTGCGATCGCAAATTGCTTTGTTAAGGTCGGGCTGTTGTAGCTGTTATGACGGCAACATTTGCATATACAACTGCCGTCTTATTGGATTGTATCGGCGAGTCATAAAGTTTTTGTCCTACCTGAGCTATATACCTATCTATATGAAAAATCTCAAGCAATTGTCTTGGAAAAACGCGCTCGCTCTGGCTGTTATGGCAACAATTGCCACTGGCGCGATCGCTAAACTCCCATCAATAGCCCAACCCTCAACCCAACCCAGTTCAACAACCGCTAACTCCAAAAGAGACTTTGAGCCAATCTACAATTTAAGCGGGCATAACAGCGATGTTACTTTTCTAACCTTCAATACGAATAGTCAAATCCTGTTTAGCCATAGCCCTGGCGGGGCACTCAAGCTGTGGAACCTCAAAACAGGTAAGCTGCTGCGGACCCTGAATGAAAAAATATATGCCGCAGGTGTCGTTGCGGTTACTCCCAATGTCCAAACCTTGGTGACGGTTGACCGTAAGGCACAGGATAATGACAAAACGATTAAGGTGTGGAATCTGAAAACGAATAAACTTCTCCGCACCTTGAACGGTCATTCACAACCAGTCAATCACCTTGAAATCAGTGCCGATGGGCAAACTTTAGTCAGTGCCAGTAATGACAAGAAAGTGTTGGTGTGGAACCTGAAAACAGGCAAACGGCTACAGACTATCAATCCACAATCAACCCCGATTCGGTCGATTGCCCTCAGCCCAAACAGTCAGATACTCGCGACTGGCGGTGGAGAATATGTGGATCAAAATACCAGTACGGACACCAGCATTCAGCTATGGGATGTCAAGACAGGAAAACTGCTGGGTACTCTCGAAGGACAGACTAGCCCAATTAGTTCCATTGCGATCGCTCCCGATGGGCAGACGCTTGTCAGCGTTGCAGATTCCATCAAGATATGGAACCTGAGAACAAAGCAGCTTCTCCACACATTACCCGGAGGTTCCGCTTCCATTTCAATTAGCCCTGATGGGCAGAAGCTGGTTACGGCTGCTTGGGATCATTCAGTTAAATTGTGGAATTTGCGGACTGGAACGCTACTTAAAACACTGTTTGAGCCTTCTATTAACGACCAAAATCTTGGTCGCATATACACAACCAGCATTGCCTTTAGTCCGGATGGCAAAACGATTGCCATCGGTTCTGGGGGTGTTTTGTCCACTTTTGGAATCAGTGTTTTGCGGGGGTCTTTTTGAAGCGCCGATCGCCTTTTGATAAGTTACCGTCATCAGAGCAATTCATCAAAACGGTGTCTTTGTTTGTAAATGCAAAGGTTGTCCAGATTGCGGATGCACAAAGCGAAGTTCCCTGGCGTGCAGATGTAACCGACTGACAGTTGCACGACATCCGTAAAGGCGATCGCCTAATATCGTTACCCCAAGTCCTCGCGGATCGGCTGCGTGAACCCGTAGCTGATGGGTGCGTCCAGTTAGGGGGATAAACTCTATGCGAGTCCAATCGCCTTCCCTAGCGATAACTTGGAAGCGAGTCAAGCTAGGTTTACCGCGTTCATCGACTTTTTGATAGGGACGATTTTCCGGATCTCCCCATAAAGGGAGTGCGATCGCACCTTGCTCAATTGTCACCGAACCGGAAAGTAAGGCTTCGTAAACCTTGTAAACTTGCCGCCGCTGAAACTGCTGACTGAGTTGACGATGGGTTGAGCGATCGCGTGCCAGCAAGAGAATACCAGATGTTTCTTGATCCAGACGATGCACAGATGCGATCGCCATGCCATCCGGTAACAGATGACGCAAGCGACTGAGGACACTATCAAAGGTGTGGTGATAACGACCAGGTACTGATAGGAACCCTGCGGGTTTGTTCATCGCAATCAGCCATTCATCTTCATAAACAATGGGGACCTCTCCCCACACCCCTCCCCTAATAGGGGAGGGGCTTCTTACGCCCTCTTCCCTCCCCCCCTTTTTTAGGGGGGGCAGGGGGGGATCGAAGGGGAGGTTAGCTTCCAATCCCGAAAGCAGAAATCCCATTAATGGCTGACAGCGTTCTGCACAGGCTCCATAAAATTCTCCCTGAATTTTGTCTCGATCTGCTGAAGATGACCCCCACCAAAACTCTGCCATTGCCAGTGGCTTCAGTCCATGCGTTGCCGCATAGTGCAGCAGCTTAGGGGCGCAACAGTCTCCGGTTCCAGTGGGCATCGAGCCTCCTGGCATCAATTCCTGCAACGATAGAGACTCTCCTGCAAAATTAGTCAGGCTATATGCCGCGTGTATCTGAGTCTGCAATTCGCGGGATAGTTCTTTGCGCTGTTTTTTGAGTTCGCGCATCCGCTCCTGGGTTGCTTCAATCAATTCCTTAAGTGGCTGCAACACTTTATTCTGCTGGCGTTTGAGCATTCGTCGCTCAATTCCATGCTGACGACTTTCTTCGTCAAGTTCTTCGAGGGCAATCGTCAGCGCTTCTCCAGTTAGTGTTTCGCAGAGTCGCTGACGTTTTCGGTGTCGTTGCTGCTTGCAATCTCGATGGCGATCGCTCATTTCTTGCAACTGCTGTTCAAACTTGCGAGAGTGCGTTTCGTACTGCTGCCATTCTGGAAGTTGCTTTAGGGTAATCAATTCCTGCTTAATCGCCTCCAGTTGGGCTAAGGTGCGGGCTTCTTCTAGAGCAACTTCGTCTCGTCCCGGAATTGGCGGCACCCAGCCCTCGATTGTACTATTACCATTGAGAAGACCGGAGAAGGCTTTAAGTATCTGTTGTTCGCCATTCGGCAGTTCAACCAGCAGGATTCCATACATCTTGCCTTCATCGGAATAACAGTCATTATTGGCAAGATGCTGCATTAACTCTCTAGCGATCGCTTCTGCTTCCGGGGTGCGGGGTAGTCTCAGTAGTTCACCACTTTGAGGACAGCGCCCTTCATACCAATAGTTTTGAAGACCTTTGGCAACCTCTGTAGATAGTCTCTTGCGGGTATCTATTTTCTCATGCACCGATGATTACTCTAGCAACGCCTACAACAAAAAGACCCACAATTAGGATAGCTGCTGTAGCTTTTTAAACTCGGCAATTTGATAGCAGCGATAATCTCCAGTCGTTACCAGTCTTGCCCAATGATCGCAATTGAGGCGATATATGATGTGAGGGGTTTTGGGTGAGAGCGATCGCACCGTTTGTCTCTGGCATTCGTTGATGCGATCGCCTGTACCGTAGATGCTCTGGTATCGGCGATAGAGTCTATAACAGTAAATGTGTTGAAGATTTATTTGGTATATACCCAATTTCTGGTGATGTTAAACTGTGCTGGCTAATTGCATAGGATTCGCCAGTATACTAGAAGTCCGTGCTGTACATCAAATCAGTACTAAATAGAAGATTTTTAGCAGGCATTTAGAATAAGATATAGAGTGCAGCGTAAAACTTGCTCAAACTGAATAAAATGGGCGTATCTGAAACGGTTGATTTCTATGCAGCCGAAGCATCCCCTATTGCAAAAATGTCTAAAATTACTTGAGTCCTTGCCGAACCTTCAGGCAAAGGTTGAGGCATTGCCGTATATCACAGATAATCTATTGGCGGATGGTCGGCTGATCCTTTACGGATCTGGGCAACAGGTAGAGTACGTTTGTGAAATTAAGTCGGATATTACCAGCGAAACGATTGATTTTATCGTTGACTATCTGCTTCACTTTAGACAAAGACTTGACGATGAACAAAGACCTTTGTTGGTGACACAAAATTTATCTGAACGAGTAGTCGATCGGTTGCTTAAAAAGAATATTGAATTCATTGATACAACGGGTAATATTTACCTCAACAGTCCAATTACCTACATTTTGGTACGCCGTCAGTCTCATTCAGGCGTAACGTCTAACATTACAAATAGCTCACTGCAACTTATCTATGTCTTGCTGAAATTCCCTCATATTTTGAAAGAGAAAGATTTTGAGCGGGAACTAGCTGTAGCCTCCGGAATCTCATTGAGTACCGTCAGACACACCTTAGAAAAGCTCTATAAACTCGACTATCTCCAGCGGAAACGGGGTGATTATAGGATTGTGGATTACATCAAACTCTTAGAACGTTGGGAGATGGGCTACGTTGAAAGCTTGCGTTCTAAGTTATTGATTGATACCTTTACTCCAGTGGGAAAGCGTCCTTTCTACGAGATTGCTGACGCGATTGCTCGACAGGCTCAAGAGTATGGCTACCTGATTGGCGGAGAACTGGGAGCAGCGCTTGCCACTGACTATTTGCGCCCCATTGGTGCTACCCTCCATGTACCAGAGGATTACCGCCCAATCTTTGTAAAGCTGAAACTCAAACCCAGCCCTCAAGGAGAAATTGCACTGTTGCGACAATTCGGAAGTCATAATGCCTGGAATTGCGATCAATTCACGTCCCTTGTCGATCCAGTGTTCATTCATGCTGAATTGCAAACAAGCAACGACGATCGCTTGCGAGAAACTGCCGAGCGCCTCTTTGGCAAGTATATCGCTCAGAGGGCAAACGATGCTTGAACCGAAGGACAAAAAAGTTCTGGCAGATATTAAGGCAGCTGTCGATTCTTTGGAACTACCAATGCTGATAGTTGGTGCTGGAGCTAGGCTCCTCATTTTTGACCAACACTACAACGTTCAAGGACGTAGCACTAAGGATTGGGATGTGGCGATTCCGATAGCGAGTTGGTCAGATTTTCAAACCTTGAGCGATCGCATGACTAAAGGCTCGTCTCCTCGCTTTAGCACAACCCAATTACCCCACAACTTTATTCACATTGAAACTGAAACAAAAGTTGACATTGTGCCTTTTGGGGTAATTAGTGAGCCAGATCAACAGATTGAATGGGCTGACGGCAATCAAATGAACGTCATGGGTTTGGAAGAAGCTTTAATCCATGCAAGTGTAGAGACAATTGACGATCTTAAGCTTCAGGTCGTCGATACACCAGGTTTCATTGTACTGAAGCTATTTGCTTGGGGCGATCGCCGAGAAAAGACAAACAAAGACTTGCAAGATATCGACTTCATCCTTGTGCATTACAGCGATGATGAGCGCGTGTACGAAGAACTCGCTGAAGAACTCGCTGAAGGGCAGATTAAATATCTAGATGCGGCGATTTATCTGCTTGGACGGGACATCCGGAAAATCTTCCGAGATGAGACGGTGGTTCAACTCAATGCCCTTCTGGAGCGGCTTGTGCATGAATCAGACGATGATGCACCTGATTCTAATGAGTGGAGGCTTAAAGTCCTAAAAAGAGGAATTAACAGCTAGAGGGTTTGATTGCAGTGATAAAATCAAGGCGATCGGCTTGCGGGTGCCGGAGGCGATCACAACCTCGAATAAACAGAGCGAACTGACTCTTTCTGCGCTAGGCTAACGCCTCGCTTCGCTAACGCTATCGCACCAGATGATTTTAGCTGCACGTAGACATCAACGCGATCGCCTGCCGTCATAGTTTCAGAGTGTCAGTATAGTAAAGCCAATGGTGAGAAGCAATATCCGTGCGATCGCTTCCAGGTGGATGTCAGGATGCCTGTTTGTGATGGTGTGGTAGCAAATTTTGAAATCCGTCAACGCTTTCCTGCATTCGCGTTCGGTGGCTTCATTAAAGTTGCATATTGCATTTAGATCATCTATGTTACAAATAATTTCTAAGCGACTGATGCCAGCGCAGTATCACTTGCTAAGTATCCATCTTCCATGTGAACAATGCGATCGGCAATATCCAAAATGCGGTTGTCATGAGTCACCAATAGAATGGTACAACCTTGTTCTTTTGCCAGTATTTGCATCAGGCTAACGACTTCACGACCGGATTTGCTATCGAGAGCAGCAGTCGGTTCGTCAGCAAGAATCAGTTTGGGATGACTCACCAAGGCGCGGGCGATCGCTACTCGTTGCTTTTGCCCACCCGACAGATCGGCGGGATAGTAATTGATCCGATTTCCCAGTCCTACCTGTTCTAGCATTTCGGCTGAGCGCTGGCGCATCTGGTGTGGAGAAATATCCTTGTGCAACTCTAAGCCCATCTTGACGTTCTGGAGTGCCGTTAAGCTACCGTGCAAGTTGTGCGCCTGAAAGATATAACCATTGTGCCGTCGCGCTTGTACCAGTGCTGTCGGATTTGCACCACAGAGTTCTTGTCCTAACACCTTGAGACTACCCGATTGGGCAGATCGCAATCCACCAACTAAAGTTAGCAGCGTGGTTTTGCCGGAACCAGAAGGCCCGGTCATGATGATAATCTCACCAGCATTGATTTCTAAACTGATGTCAAATAAAACTTGTTTGCGGAGTTGATCTTGACCAAAGTAGTGATCGAGGTTGTGAATAGAGATGACAGGTTGAGGAGACATAATATAAACCTAAAACATATCAGCCGGGTCAGCTGATTGCAATTTGCGGGTAGCGATCGCTCCAGAAAGGGTACACATCACCATCGTCAACATCAGCACGAAAATCCCTCGCGCCACAGTCATGTACAGAGGCAAATTCGTCGCATTACGAGTCAGGCGGTACAGTCCTGCGGAAATGGCAATACTAGGGATAAAGCCGATGATTGCTAAGATAACGGCTTCTTCAAACACCACCATGAGTAGGTAGCGATTGCGATAGCCCATTGCCTTGAAAGTGGCGTATTCTCCCATGTGAGCATTCACATCTGTTGAGAGAACTTGGTAGACAATGATAACGCCAACAATGAAGCCCATTGTCACGCCCAAGTTAAAAATAAATCCAATCGGTGTATTCTTTGCCCAGTAGCTTCTTTCAAACTCGATAAATTCCTGCCGAGTCAGAACCTGAACATCATTCGGCAAGTGTGCTTTCAAAGCTTGTACCGTTTGCACTGCATCGGTTCCGGGTTGCAGTTGCAGTAAGCCGACACTGACGCTGCTTGCCTGTCTGCGGGGAAACAACCGCAGAAAGTTTTGGTCGCTGGTAATCAGGTGTCCGTCTGCACCAAAGGAAGATCCGATGCGAATTTTGCCAGCAACGGTAATACTATGCCGCTCAATTTCTGTCTTCAGTGGCTGGTTTTGTTCGAGTTGCGCGATCGCTGCTTTGTAGTCTCCACGGCTACCGCTGTCAAACAAAACTGTGTTAGGCAGCTTAATCTGGTTTAATTGTTGGTTAATGTCTGGTTGCTCAAAGACTGAGCTGTTAGGGTCAAATCCCAACATCAGCATACTCGTTTCGCGCTGGGTGGTGGGATGCTTCCAGTTCACCATGTTGGCGTAGAGTGCTTCCGCAGACTGAACGCCTGGAATATCCATCGACTGGTACAAACGCCGTCGCGGGAAGGACGACATATTTGATAGATTGCGAGCTTGAGGGCTGAGCAGAACGACATCGGCGCGAACGCTATTGTGGACTAAAACGGCACTGTTGAATAGCGCACTCTGAAACCCCAACTGCATCAACATCAAGACATCTGCAAACACAACACCCGCACACGCAACGACCAGTTTTCCTTTTTGATGACTTAGTTGCAGCCATCCTAACGGTGTTCGACGTTGGAGTTGTTGAATCAAGCCAATCATATAGCAGTCCTATTTGCGTTGTAAATTTTTTTAGGAACCGCGAAGACGCACTAGCGAAGCCATGCGCGTTAGCGCTATAGAGCGCGAAGGATGAGTAAGAAGAGAGATCCCTGATTTTTTGAATTAATTAGGATTGCTATAGTTCAATGACCACCTTAACTTGCTGATTCGTGAGTCGGGCAGCCTTGCGAGTAGAGTCTGCATCCAGACGAATTTTGACTTCCACAATGCGCCCATCAATATTGGCGGAGGGATCGCTGTTCACAATGTCTTGGCGCAGCACTTTGTAGCCAACCTGTTCGACAGTCCCGCTGAGTTCGCTGTCAATCGAGTCACTACTCACCCGCGCCGTTTGTCCTGGACGGATCTTCTTGATGTCACTCTGATAAACTTCTGCGATCGCAAACATCTGCTGAGTTCGCCCAATTTCGGCAATTCCGTCGTTGCTAATTAGTTCGCCGGGACGGGTGTAGATTTTGAGGATTTGACCATCTTGAGGCGATCGCACGGATGCCTGCTCTAAGTTTGCCTTGGCTTGCTCAACGGCTGCTAAGGCTTGCCGAACATCGGCGTGGGCTACCTGCACGTCTACTGGGCGCACCTCTGCAATTCGATCCAAGGTGGCGCGGGCTTCATTCAGTTGCTGTTGGCGAGAATTCCGAGTGCGATCGCGGGCGGCTTGCGCTTCTTGCAGTTGCTTTTGGGCAGTTGTCAGTGTCAGTCGCTTACTATCGCGTTGGGATGCCGAAACCGCTCCGTTCTGGTAAAGCAATGCGTAGCGCTGGTACTCCACCTGTGCATTTTGCACTTCCGCTTCCAGACGGGCAACGGTAGCGGCTTGCGCGTTCAAGTCCCCAACCCGTTCAGCTTCTAGTTGGGCTATCTGGGAGCGTTGCGCCTGGATTTCGCCCGTCTTCGCCCCTGCACGCACCTGATCCAGTTTGGCTTGGGCAACTCGCACCTGTTCTTGTGCCTGCATCACAGATGCCTGGAGGCGATCGCGACTGTTGAGTACCGCAATTGCTTGTCCCTTGCGAACGCGATCGCCTTCTTTGACTAACAGTTGATCCACTCGATTCCCCTCCGCAGATGTGGGTGCAGAAAGCGCGATCGCTTCCCCTTCTGGCTCTAGCCGTCCCAACGCCGTCACGGTTTTGATTTGGGGCGTACTGATCGCTGTGGATGGGGTCGTACTGGATTGCTGGATACGCCCCGCCCAAACGGTATATGCCATCACTCCACCTGTTGCCAAGGTTGCAGCGATCGCCAGCAGAGTCAGTGGTCGAGAAAGACGTTTAGAGGATGGATTACCTGCTGCCACTTCTTGCATCATCTGTCAGATTCCCCAGTTCTAGGAAGGGACTAAACTAAACGGTTTAGTTTTCATACAACTAAACTAAACGGTTTAGTACAATAACGTCAAGGGAGTCCTGAAAATTCTCTAGAACTCCTCAAAGCGAATACCCCTAGAATGACTGTGACAATCAGATCAGGAATGAATGAGACGGACGAAGATGACGGAACCGAAGCAGGATGGGTTAGCAGAGAAAGCCGAACAGATATTGACAGGCGCAATGCAAGAGTTTCTGGTGCATGGCTATGCCGCGACTAGCATGGATCGGGTGGCGAAGACGGCTGGCGTATCCAAACCAACGGTTTACACCTACTTTCAAGATAAAGAAGGACTGTTCACTGCCCTCGTCCAACGGTTTGCTCAAAGAAAGTTTTCCATCATCCAACGTTTTCTGCCGTCGGAAGGAGATGCTTTCGTGGTGCTGCGGCAGCTATTAACGAAGGCACTGAATGAGATCATTTGCGATGGTGAAGAAATTGCCCTGTTGCGGCTAATTATTGGCGAGTCTGGACGCTTTCCCGAACTGGCGCAAATCTTTGTTCGCACGTTGGTAAAACCGGGCGTTGAAACATTGAGCCAGTATCTGGCATCGAGTCCAAACTTAAAGATTGCCGATCCCGAAGCAACCGCACGTATTTTTTTAGGTGCATTAGTTCATTTCATGATGGTACAGAAAATGCTTCACGGTCAGGATATTCTGCCGATGGAGAGCGATCGCCTGATCGATAGCTTAATGAATCTTCTCAAGGAATCCGAAGCTTGAGCGGAGTTGATATTAGCAACGGTTTGCACATCCTTGTCACCCCGAACAGTTGATGACAGTTCGGGGACTACCGATTGAGTTGTGGGCAAATATCTAGATATGCGATCGCCACAAATTTACCAAATGGAAAATCGGGCATTGCAATCTGCCTTAGCGATCGTTCAACCCGAAATTACTTTCACTACCACAACGATCGACCCTTGAATGGCATTCCTCTGATTCCATTTTCAACCTTGATTTATTGCACTAGGTTCCATGTAGACAAGTTCCCAAATGTGGCTATCTAAATCTTGAAACCCATGTGCGTACATAAAACCGTGGTCTTGTGGTTCATTGTAAGTTGATCCACCAGCGGCGACTGCCTTGCGAACCATTTCATCGACTTTTTCTCGGCTGTCAGAAGATAAGCAAACCAGGACTTCTGTGCTTTTGGTTGCATCACAAATTTCTTTCGGAGTAAACGTCTTAAATTTGTCGTGAGTTAATAGCATCACGAAGATGTCATCGCTGACAATCATGCAAGTCGCCGTTTCATCAGTAAATTGAGCGTTAAAACTGAAGCCAAGTTTCGTAAAAAACTCAACAGACTGATTCAGGTCTTTTACGGGCAGATTCACGAAAATTTTAGTAGTCATCTTTTCTCCTTTTGAGAGTTCATTGCATATATGGAAGTATCGGCAAGGCGACACTAATGTTCCGCTTGAGTCGTTTCACAAAAGACCACCAGTTGACCGTCTCATGGGTGGTAAAGGAGACTCAAGCCGTCGCCAAGAACTCATCAAGGCAGTCAAAGCTGGAGTTCCACCCACCAATAACCCCCATCTCCTCATGCTTCCGGCGGTCTTCGGCAGACTCATGCACAATGCGGAGTGTGAGCTTGGTCTTGCCGTCCAAATCCTCGAAAAGCACCGTCATCACCATTCCTTTTGGCAGATCGGCGTTCACGACCTTTTCAAAGCCTTCATCAAATTCATCAGTGGTAACAATCCGTTCAAGAGGCACAACTTCGCGGAAGACACCTTTGCCTGGGTACTCTGTGCCGTCTGGGCCAATCATGACGTAGCGCGATTTACCGCCTGGACGCAGATCCAGCTCAGTCACCTTGGTCGTGAAACCTTTCGGCCCCCACCACTGCGCTACGTGTTCCGGGTCAGTCCACGCCTTGAATACGAGTTCGCGCGGCGCGTTGAAGACGCGGGTGATGACGATCTCGCGTTGACCGGAGGTCGGTCGTAGACCCTCGCTTTGAGCATCAATGGAATCATTTTTATTGCCCATCTTGTTTCTCCTGGGTTTGTAACTCGTGCAGGTAATCATCCAGCCGATCAAGTCTCTCTTCCCAAAATTGGCGATATTGCTCGATCCAATCCATTGCGTCCTTGAGTGGCTCCGCTTTGATCTGGCAGGGTCGCCATTGAGCCTCTCGACCCCGCGCGATCAGTCCCGCACGCTCCAGCACCTTGAGATGCTTGGAGATGGCAGGAAGGCTCATCTCAAAGGGTTCTGCTAACTCCGTGACCGATGCCTCACCCTTGGCTAGGTGAGCTAGGATTGCACGCCGGGTAGGATCGGCAAGGGCGGCAAAGGTGACGCTCAGTTGATCGGAAGACACTTGTATTTAACCGTAAAGTTAATTAACTATAAAGTTAAATAAACTATCCAAGAATGTCAAGTGCTGATTTAAGCGATCGCTTGTTGTGTCGTGTTAGGTGTACTGTGCCAGATATTTAAGAACAATTCTCTGGATCTTCATAGGGTCCAAGAAATCTCTCCCCGTTGAAATGAATCATGTGATCTGGTTGATCTGCTACCCAAACTTCTGTTTCCCAAGAAATCTCAGCAAGATACCGAGTCATTTCCTTACGGCTTGGGAAAGCCGTAACAAAAACCAATCCTTTACGACTCGACTGAAAGAGCCGCTTTAATTCATTGTGACGTTTCAAGTTGACTGGACCATGACTAATCACAGCCTCTATCAATACAAGCCAATCTTGCTGCTCATAGTGAACTACAATGTCTGGCATTTTACCGTGAGGATCTAATTCAATCCCTATTTCTCGGAATTTCTGAGTTTCATTGATGATGAACTTATTTCCGGCATCGCCAACATACAGAACTAAACCTCCAGGTGTAAATCTAGGACAGAAGCTTTCCAAAATATCTTTTATCAAAATATTTTGTCCACCTGATGATAGCTGAATGGCTTGACCATTAGGCAAACTTACGGGAATTGTCGGGATATTTCGCTTCCTAGACTGCAATAGATTTGTGACTGAAACAGCATAATTTCGACGGGCTTCTTCCCATTGCTCAGATCCATAGGCTTTAAGAAGTGACAATGCTTGTTGATGAAGTTGATAACACCATTTGGGGCTGTTAATTGGTCGATCAGGTCGATCTGGATTCTCAACAACTATCCCCATCTGCACAAACTGGTGCATTGTCTGCCGTCGAACTGTTTCGCGTGTATTTGGTGCATATTGTTTTCCGTAGTAATCACGGAACCAATCCATCATTTCTGTAATTCCGCGTCTTGGTGTTGTCGCTTGATTCCAAGATGTTTCAGGCCGAATGTCTGCTAATGCAAGTAAGCAAAGTGCTGATCGTTCGTTCTGCTGCTCTCTGGGAGCAGAAATATCTTTGAGAATTGCAAGTGCTTCCTCAATGCGTTTGCCAGCCTGAACTGCATTTATTGCTTCGCTCATAATTGACAGAGTTTTGTGTACAACCGTATCAAGTTGCTCTTGATCAAAGTGAGAATCACTAATTTGTTTTCCAAGTCGCATTAGATCATCTTTGCAAGGATATTTAATTTTACGCAAATCCGTTGCGTTGACTTGTGTGTGTCCACTGAACTGCCGGAAGTAACTGTCAAATAAAGTTGAATTGAGGAATGCAGATAATCCTCGTGCAAGGTCGGGATTCATTCCCTTACCTCTAGCATGGTAGTAATTAAGATGATTCTCTATGCCTAGTGCTGGCGCATTTACGGGAGGACACACAGCAGCAACAATACGACGCTTTTCCTCTTTAGCAGAAAAACGCTTTGTTAAAACGTACCAACCCGATTGAACTAACCATTTTCCTGTTTCTTGGTTTTGTTCAATTGCGATCGACTTGCGAGGATTGTTGGGTGGAAATAAAACTTTCCCTGCTTTCATAGCTTCTGGGTAAAGTAGTGGAACACTTTGCTCATCCAAGTAATTTCTCAAAGCTGAGCTGAGACGAAAATCAACAACTGGGCCTGTTGAAATTTCCAACCCAATTTCATCCAAAGTGGATGGAAATTTATCCATTTGCACTTTTAAAGCATCTTCAAGAGGGTTTGTGACAATATGAATAAAGCTTTCCGAGTCATTTGTTTCAACAACTTGGTTATAAGGAATGACTCGTAATTCTAAAAAATCATTTGCATTGGTTCCAGAACTACTACTTATTTCTACATGATTAGGCTTTTCTCCGGACTTTAAAGCATGAAAGATGATATTTTCTTGCAATACGCCATCCTCGCAAAAGGCGGTCGAGCGGCTCTCAAAAACATGAACTTTTTTAAGTTTGATTTTTTCAAGAAAAGCTTTACGGAAAGGACGATAATAAGCACCATTACAGAAACTTCTAGGCGTAATTGCAACTATCTCTCCGTTCTCGGCAAGCTGTAATACAGTAAGCCAAACAAACGCACTATATAAATTTACAGTTTCAATCCCAAAGTTTGAAAGAGTTTTATTTTCAATTGATTGCTTGTTAATTTTCTTATAAGGTGGATTCAGAATCGCGTGAGTAAAACGAATAGAGGACTTACTAAAAAGCGGCAAATTTATTTCAGTAAAGGACTTTATAAAGCTTTCTTCATGTAAACAGTAATTTGCTTGAATCCCTCTGCTTTCTAAAGCTACACAACACTTTATGAGGCATTCTTTCAAAGATGATAAAAAAGTTGATTCAACTTCATATGCTGTTATGAAACAGCTCTCAACCTTGTTAGGATTTGCCAATAGTCGCTCTACAAAGGCAGCCGTTAATGCCCCAACTCCGGCTCCGGGATCTAGAAGGTTGACGTGACCGGATAGACTGCTAAATTGTCTCGCCATAAAACGAGCAACCGGAGCAGGAGTCATAAACTGTCCCAATTCACTACGCTGCTTCAAATTCAGCTTTGAAGAGAAATGAATCCTGGCGATGTCAGCTGAGTCTGTAAGGAACGTCGTCATGCTCTCAATTTAGGGATCGATATGAAGACATACCATATATTTATCTTGTAGTACACCTAACTCGTGATTTGGCAGCTCCTGTCTAATTCTCCAAATTGGGATGTTGTATAGATTCTGGCCATATAGCATTCCAACCGCCTGGACAGTATATGTGTGTTGTTACAAATTTTGAGTCTTATTCAACTCGTAAAAAAGACAATCTCTTCTGGTATGCCTACAATAGGCTACAGACGTATTTGCAAGCCTTTTCCTTGCCCTTCGCCTTTATGATTTTTCCTCCCTGGTAAGCTTCTAGAACTCAATCCAACGCGCGATTCGCCTTACAACTAAGGCGGAGAGTCTGTTCGTGGATTCCCCCTCCCCTCGCCAACGCCCTTGAAGATGTTGCGCTGGTGTTCAAATTTTGAGGATGGGAGAATTTCACGATGTCATTGGATGGTAAAAACAAAACGACCAGGACTGTGATTCTATTAACGATTATCTTCCTGGTGATTGAATTATTAGACGAGCTGGTGGATGGAGTGCGGGGTGCTGCTTATCCGTTGATTCGGAATGATCTGCATCTTTCCTATGTGCAAGTGGGGCTGTTGCTGACGATACCCAACACGGTCAGCAGCCTGATAGAGCCAATTTTGGGAATCTGGGGAGATATTGGTCAACGACGGCAATTGATTTTGGGGGGAGGTGTTGGGTTTGCGATCGCATTACTCCTCATCTCTCTTAGCGATAACTTTTCGTGGTTATTAGTCGCCTTTGTGCTGTTTTATCCGGCATCTGGGGCCTTTGTCAGTCTTTCCCAGGCGACACTGATGGACATGGAACCGACGCGCCACGAACAAAACATGGCACGGTGGGCATTGGCGGGTTCGCTTGGCAATGTCCTTGGACCTTTGGCTTTAGCGGGTGCGATCGCATTCCATCAAAGTTGGCGGAGTGTATTTTTAATATTGGCGCTACTGACGGTATTACTTGTAGGAATGTTGTGGCAGTATCCAATCGCAACTCCAACGGCATCCTCTGATATTGATCAACCCACGCACAGCTTCAAAGATGGCATCCGTTATGCCATCCAAAGCTTAAAACGAGGTAACGTGTTGCGTTGGTTAACGTTGTTGCAATTTTCCGATTTAATGCTGGATATTTTGAGTGGCTTTTTGGCACTATATTTCGTTGATGTCGTGGGTGTAAACAACACGCAGGCGAGTTTCGCTCTCACAGCCTGGTTGGGGTTTGGCTTATTGGGAGATTTTCTCCTGATTCCCTTACTCGAACGAGTGCAAGGACTTGCTTATTTGAAGGTTAGCGCTATCCTTGTTTTGTGTCTTTATCCAGCTTTTTTGCTTGTACCCAATATCAATCTCAAGCTGGTCATTCTTTGCTTTCTGGGCCTCCTTAATTCCGGATGGTACTCTATTCTCCAGGGGCAATTGTACACAGCGATGCCGGGGCAGAGCGGAACCGTCATGACGCTCAACAACCTGGCAGGTTTTGTGGGGGGGTTAGCTCCGTTTGCACTGGGTTTGGTTGCTCAACAGTATGGTTTGCAGCCGACGATGTGGATATTACTTGCAGCACCCATTGCCTTACTAATTGCGCTTTTTTAAATCCTTTACCACTGGCAGGCGTTGCATCCATTTCGCACTCTTGCCACTGGTAAAGAATAGGATTGTACCAACGGGCGTGTATTTGCAATTTAGGGGATGTTCCCGTTACCCACAGCTCAACTGGTTAACACGATCGTTGATCGGGCGATCGCTATCCAAGAACTACAAGCTGCTCTCAAAATTATTGCCACCTTACAGCAGCAGTTTCACTAATAATTTTACAGTCAAAACTAGAGCTGATTGAGGGATTGATTCATCTAATCTAGTTTTAAAGACTAGATTACACAATCGGAAGCGTTACCACAAACTCTGTGCCTCGTCCCCATTCAGAATTGACTTCGAGCGTTCCTCCGTGCTTTTCAACAATAATTTGATGAGCAATCGTTAATCCTAAACCTGTTCCTTTTCCAACAGGTTTAGTCGTGAATAGATGGTCAAAAATGCGTTGCTTGATATCTTTCGTCATCCCCATGCCATTATCTGCAATTCGGACTGCAACCTGATGTTCATCTTTCATTTCGGTTTGAACAATAATATGGTTGGGATTTTCTTTAATCGCTTCATAGGTGTGACCCAAGTTCGCTTCTTCCACTGCGTCGATTGCATTTGCCAAAATATTCATAAATACCTGATTGAGTTGTCCTAAATAACACTCAACTTTAGGAATTTCACCATAATTTTTAATGATTTGAATTGCTGGACGATAATTCTGAGCTTTCAAACGATGTTGCAGAATCATCAAGGTACTCTCAAGTCCCTCATGGATGTCAACTGATACCTTGTAATCTACATCAGCACGGGAGAATGTTCTAAGGGATGTACTAATATTGCGAATTCTATCGATTCCTGTATGCATAGATAAGAACATTTTTGGTAAATCTTCTAGAAGATATTCAAGATCAATCTCTTCCGCTTTTTGTTCAATTTCTATGCCAGGATTTGGAAACTTGGCTTGATAAAGACGTATATAATCAACCGCATCTTTAACAGCAAGACTCGCTTGCTCTAAATTGCCATAAATACAACCAACTGGATTATTAATCTCATGAGCAATGCCAGAAACCAACTGACCAATTGTAGACAGTTTTTCATTTTGAATTAATTGCAATTGTGTTTTTTTTAGTTCTTGTAGCGTGCAGGTTAGTTCGGCTGTGCGTTTTTGAACAATTTCCTCAAGTTCTTGTTTTTGTTGTTCAAGTTCTAAGCTCAAGCGGCGAATTTTTAAATGGGTTTGAATCCGAGCAAGTGCTTCTTCATGACGGAAGGGTTTTGTAATATAATCTACTGCTCCTAAGTGTAATCCCTTCACTTTGTCTGTGGTATCTGTTAGCGCCGTCATAAAAATTACTGGAATGTTTTTTGTAGACGGATCAAGCTGCAATTTACGGCAGGTTTCAAACCCATCAATTCCTGGCATCTGGACATCTAGCAAAATCAAGTCTGGCGGATAGTTCTTAGCTTGCTCAATTCCACTAAAACCATCCATTTCTACCAAAACTTCATAGCCAGATGAACCCAAAGCGTTATATAATAATTCTAGATTAGTTGGATTATCATCAACTACTAAAATGATTTCGCGATCGAAATTAAATAACATTTTATGACTGCTCCTTTGTTGACTATTGGTTTATTCATGAAGATGAAATATGGGGCAATTAACCCACAGTTTCTTGAAAAAATTTGCGAATTTTGTGAATATTAAATTCTTTCACTAACAAACTTAATTTGTTGGCAAACGGCTGATAACTTTCATCTAGTTGGGCAAGTCTTTCCAGTTCTTGTTGGATGCCTTTGATTTGTCCTCGCTTGGCATATTCCAGCAGGCTCGACAGTTCAGATAGGGGTGGCACAGCGAGTTCGGTTGGGGTTGCATTTGCGAAGGGCGTTGCGATCGCACGTTCAATAGGTTTTGCATCGGCATAGATCCAGTCCAGGTGCAGATGTTTTGCCAAGAGGCGATATAGTTCCTCGACTTGCACGGGTTTAGCCAGAAAATCGTTGCCGCCTGCTGCAAGGCTTTTACGGCGATCGGCATCATACACGCTTGCCGATGACACAAGGACTGGCAAATCTTTTAACGTTTCTGACTGGCGCAGCAGCGCGAGCAAATCCCAACCATTCAGGGTAGGCATGATTAGGTCAGTAATGATTAAATCTGGTTGAACTTGATGCGCCTTCTCCAACCCTTCCCGTCCGTTGCTGGCTTCAATGACGGTGAATCCCAACGGTTGCAGCAAGTTAACCATGACCGAGCGATTTTCCCATCGATCGTCCACAATCAAAATGCTTTTGCGATCGCCCGAATAACCAGAAATTCGCCCCCTGGAAATGTTGCTTACTATTGAGTTCGTCGAGAAAGCACACTCGATCTCAAACTCAAAGGTACTACCGACCTTCGGTAAGCTCTTAACGTAGATGTCCCCTCCCATGAGTTCGACAATTTTTTTGGCGATCGCAAGTCCCAATCCAGTCCCCTCCGCTTGTCGCTTGATATCGCCAACCTGCTCGAAGGGGAGAAAAATTTGCTCTAGTTGTTCGGGTAACATCCCAATACCCGTGTCTTCAACCGCAAAGCGAAGCTTCGCGAACGCTGGTTGCTGCGGATTTTCAGTCACCTCCACTCGGAATGTCACGCTACCGGCATCGGTGAATTTAATCGCATTGCCCAAGAGGTTCAGCAACACTTGCCGCAAGCGTTTCTCGTCAGTTGCGATCGCTGTGGGCAAATTATCGGGTGGCTGATAAATGAACTCAATGCCTTTTTGCTCGGCGCGGATGCGGCAAATTTCCTCGACTCCTTGCAGAAAGCCAGGTAGATGTAAATCGCTCAAATGCAGTTCCATCTTACGCGCTTCGATTTTGGAGAGATCGAGTACGTCTTCGATCAGCGTTAACAAATGAGAGCCGCAATTATAGATAATGTCGATGCCGTGTTGTTGCTGTTCGGTAAGATTGGGGGCAGCAGAAAGAACTTGAGCATATCCCAGGACACCGTTGAGGGGGGTGCGTAGTTCGTGGCTCATGTTGGCAAGAAATTCACTTTTAGCTTGGTTGGCAACTTCGGCAGAATTCTTCGCCTCATTGAGTTCAGTCGTCCGTTCTTCAACTCTTTGCTCTAATTCATCATTCGCTTGCCGAAGTTTTCTTTCTGCCTTGCGGTTTTCATTCGTCACCGCAGAGATGACAAATGTGGTGATAGCAATGACACAAATAAACGATTGCAGCAGGATCAGCGATTCGTTGGGAGTGGCTTGTTTGGCGAACGAGCCGAAGCCGCGAACGGTTCCAAAAACTGCAATCGCTGACACAATTAGCACGAGTAGCGTTGATACCCGCGCTTCAAACCGAAATGCCGCCCAAATCAGGGGGGGAATTACCATGTATTCGATTGGGTATCCTCCCGAAAAGGCAATATGATCGAGCGCGATTACCCAGACCAATACAAATACAAATTCGAGAATCTGTTGCTTGTCAAATTTTCTGAAACGTTCAGATTTTTGCAACCATGCTAGTAATAGAGGTGTGACAACCAAAATTCCCGTGGTGTCTGATGCCAACCAGGTTCGACACACTTCTGCAAATGCTGTCCAGGGCGCAATCCCACTGGTGCAAAGCGTGACGGCAGCCAAGAGGGAACTAATCAGGGGGGTGGGGATGGTCAGGATGATAAATTTAAAAACATCTTGCGATCGCTCTAAAAAATTGTGGCGTTTGATATAACGATTAATTAAAAAAGTCCCGCTGAATGGAGTAATCAGGTTGACAGCGGGAATAATCAGACTGATTAAAAGATTGTTTGGGAAAAAAAGAATATGACTAACAATGAAATCACTCACAAATAAAATAGGCCAGACGCGATAGCCTAGTAGCAGCATCGCTGCCAAAAAGACACCGAGTGAAGGCCAAAATACGGAGGCACCATTTACAAAGGTCGTGGATAATCCTACGTATCCTAAATAGAGGTGAACAATCGGAATTACCAGCGCTGCTATCAAAAAAGTGCGATCGAGTTTAACCGGGAATTTCTGCGTTATCGCCATCGGCTGCATTTCCTGTCTCCGCGCACAGAGCATAAAAGCAGCAAACTTCTAGGAAGGCTGCTACCCTTATAGTTCCCAAATTGAATTTGAAGTTAACAGCGGGTGAGATTGAGTTGGTGCCCGTGCGATCGCAAATTAACTGGCGTTATGGTGACAAAGTATGTCCATCTGAATATTGACCCCTGCAAGGTCTAGGGCTAGTATATCCATAGTTTATTGTCTCAATCTCATGCTTCCACAGCAGCAATCTCTACACCACTCCACTAGCCGACTACTAGGGCTAGGGCTGCTGCTGCGCCTTGGGCGCAACTAATTTTTTACCACTTAAACCAAGTTTTTCCCTTTCAAGCCTCAACCTCCTTGCCTACGCGGGCAAGTGCGGCATTGCCATTCATTCACCAATTTTTTGGAGATTTTTATGCGACTTCATACAGCACTTGAGATGTTACTGCGACTGTTGGTGGGTTGTCAGGATTGGTCTGCGTCGCAACCTGGCAACTCTTGGTTTAATTCGATTGCGATCGCCACAGCATCTCACAAACACCAAAAATATAGGAAACATCGATCGTGTTGAAGCATCCCGGAACCAAATATCGTTCATTTGCCCCCATTAACTTACCCGACCGCACTTGGCCCTCGAAAACAATTACCAATCCTCCCATCTGGCTCAGTACCGATTTGCGCGATGGCAACCAGGCACTAATCGAGCCGATGCACGTTGAACGCAAGTTACGTCTGTTCAAGCTTTTAGTCGAAATTGGGTTTCAAGAAATCGAAGTTGCATTTCCCTCCGCTTCACAAACTGACTTTGATTTCGTCCGCCGCCTGATCGAGCAGCAATTAATACCCGATAACGTCACAATTCAGGTTTTAACCCCTGCCCGCGAACATCTAATTCGTCGTACCTTTGAAGCATTGCAAGGTGCAAAACGAGCGATCGTGCATCTTTACAACGCCACCTCTCCAGTCTTCCGCCGCACCGTTTTTAATCTCGATTGCGCGGGCACTATCGAGATGGCAACATCCGCAGCGCAACTGATGAACGAACTTGCCGCAGCGCAACCGGAGACTGATTGGTATTTCCAATATTCGCCGGAAACCTTTACCGCAACGGAACTGGATTTTGCTAAAGATATTTGCGATGCCGTTCTGGATGTTTGGCAACCCACACCGCAGCACAAAGCCATTATCAATTTGCCAGCAACTGTTGAAGTTGCAACGCCTAATGTATTCGCAGATCAAGTCGAGTGGATGCATCGTAACTTGGCGCGACGGGATAGCGTAATTTTGTGCGTCCATCCCCATAACGATCGCGGTTGTGGGGTTGCAGCAGCAGAACTGGCGCAGATGGCAGGTGCGGATCGAGTTGAAGGCTGTCTATTTGGCAATGGCGAACGCACGGGAAATGTGGATCTGGTGACGCTGGCGCTGAACCTCTACACCCAAGGCATCCATCCCGGTTTGGATTTTTCTGACATCAACATGGTGGCGAGAACGGTGGAGGATTGCACGCAATTGCCAATTCATCCCCGCCATCCGTATGTTGGGGATTTGGTATTTACTGCCTTTTCTGGTTCTCACCAAGATGCGATCAAGAAAGGCTTGGCGGTACAGGAATCGGATGGAATCTGGGAAGTTCCCTATCTGCCACTCGATCCAACCGATGTGGGACGCAGCTACGAATCTGTGATTCGGGTGAATAGCCAATCGGGTAAGGGTGGCATTACCTTCTTGCTGGAACGTGATTACAGCCTGGTATTGCCTCGGAGGTTGCAAATCGAGTTTAGCCAAGTGGTGCAAAGGGCAATGGATGCTTCCGGGCAGGAAATGTCTGCAACGGATCTGTGGCAACTATTCGAGCAAGAGTATTTGCAGGCAGTATCGCCGTTTAAGTACCTCTCTCACGACTTGTCGGAAACAGACGGCGATGAACAAGCGATCGCAGTATCGCTAGAGATGAACGGGAAACGTATTTCGCTTGCTGGAAAAGGCAACGGCCCTATTGATGCATTTCTGAAGGCGCTAAATCTTGGCATTCGCATCGATCGTTATGACGAACACTCACTCAGCCAGGGTAGCAATGCGTCTGCGATCGCTTATGTTGAGGTGGCTGGCGATCGCTTCCCAGGTTCTTTCTACGGCGTTGGTATCCATTCCAATATTGTCACGGCATCCTTACTCGCTGTTCTGAGTGCGGTTAACCGTGCTTGGCAGCAATTTGATTCAGAAACTCAAACTCAGGTATTACAAGGCTTTGAATCGGTTTAAGCCTGATTCTTGAGTAAGAGCGATCGCCGATCCACTTCAATATATGTCAGAAGGTGTATAGCAAAATTATGTCCTTAGCAACATGATGTAAGTGTGAGGAGTGAAAGTTATAGCGAAAAGCCCTTGGAGTCGAAACACGGAAAGACGCCCTTGGGCTTTTTAGCGTTTTTTGGCTAAAACTTGCCCCGCACGGCTACGAATTACACATCGTATTATCGAAAACTGGGTATAAAGTCCCGCCCCGATCGGGCGGCTTTTTGTATGATGCTGTATGCGATCGCAATGATACGATGAAGGCGACTGCCTACGGCAGGCTACGCGATCGCACTCTACTCGGATATGTATCGAACCTTCATCCCTGGCATTGCTCCACCTCCAGTACAATCTGAACCTGCGTGGTGGTTCGCTTTTGTCGGGAATCAGCTGTTGGTTCGACGGGAAGGGCCGCTCACCACAATTCCCATCTTTATCAGTTTGGCAGAGATTGGCTTGGTGCCCGTGCGATCGCAATTTCTCGGCACGTTGGACGATAGACCTTGTTACTCGGCGGAACTGTCGAAAGATGCGGTGATAGCCGATGGCATGACTTTGCAAGGACTGCGCGAATTGTATGGCACTTTAGATGAAGACTTGTATGCGCTCAGCAGTCGTGCGATTCAGATTATGGAATGGGATCGCACCCATCAGTATTGCGGACAGTGTGCAGCACCCACAACCCAATTACCCAACGAACGTGCCAAGCGTTGTCCTAAGTGTGGGTTAGTCAATTATCCTCGCCTCTCGCCTGCGGTGATTGTACTCATCTCCCGTGGTGAAGAGATATTGTTAGCTCGCGCTTCTCGGTTTCCAGCCGGAATGTACGGTTTGATCGCTGGATTTGTCGAACCGGGAGAATCACTCGAAGAAACAATCGTGCGCGAAGTCCGAGAGGAAGTTGGGATAGAAGTCAAGGATATTCGCTATTTTGGTTCGCAACCTTGGCCTTTTCCCAACTCGCTGATGATTGGATTCACCGCTATCTATGCCAGTGGCGACATTATCATCGACCCGCAAGAATTGGAGGATGCTGCTTGGTTTAGGAAAGACAGTCTACCGTTGATTCCTCCTAAACTGAGCATCGCCCGAAAACTTCTCGACTGGTTTGTTTCTACTGATTAAGCAATTCGAGTCTGTAATAAAAGAAGCGCTCTCACTGTTCATTCTCTACATCCAGAGCGTGCGATCGCTATTTTTAAAAATAAAACATTGAAATAAGTTTAGCAATAATTAACTTCAGGTGCTTACTTCTCCTGACTCAAACTCAACCTTGTCATATATATCTGCAAGCGTTATTTGGAATGAAAGGGAATTTAGAGATACTATTTCATTGGCATCGTCATACTCAGTAAATGTCCAGCGTTTTTGCTCCGTTTTGAAGTATTGCTCAATGTGCATAGTGTATTGGTCAATTAAGATATATTCTTGAAAACTAGGAATGGTACGATAGGCGGTAAATTTTGCGTCTTTGTCATAACTTCTAGTAGATGCTGACAACACTTCAGCAATCATCAAAGGGTTAGTAATGGTGTCTCGCCGTCCTTCTTGTAATTGCAATTCACCCTGAACTACCATGACATCTGGATAAGTATAGATACGTTTTCTAGGAATCCAGAGACGCTGATCGGTGACGAATACTCGATAAGTTTGACGCTTGAGTGCAAAATTGAGCGCGCCACTTAGGTTAAGCGCAATTTGATTGTGATTAGGGGTTCCGCCAGTCATCAGGGCAATTTCACCATTGATATATTCATGCCGTTCTTCTGAGTTAACCTCAAACTCAAGATATTCTTCAACTGTGTAAACTTTTTTATCTTCAGCTTGCATAATCATTGTTTCTAGGTTCGCAAATTACACTATTGGGATAGACCTTTTGGCTAAGTCGGTAAATAAATTATGACAAACTGAATGTTTGGTTATTGTCCCAGTTTCAATCTTGAGCGATCGCACTGTTCATCCTCTACATCTAGAGTGTGCGATCGCATTGAGCATGATTCTTGGTCAAAGCAGCGATCGCATCCTGTGTCAGCATATCTAGTGGTAGTTGCATCATCTTGTTCTCCCTGTTCTGGGGATAAATGGGAGGCGATCGCTCTTACGTTAAGATGTGAGAAATCGGTAGCCAATCATGGTTGTTATGAGCCAACTACAAGCGAAACTACCAACCGATACCTGGGTGAATGCAACTTGGGACGAATACCTTCTGGCAATTAGCGATCCTAGCTACGAAAAAGCTAGAGGCTACTACTATGACGGACGCATGAGGTTGGAGATGTCTGCGCTTGGTAATCCTCATTCCCGCGACCATTTCATTGTTATTGCTGCGATTGCTCTCTTCGCGGGTGTTCAAGACATTGACTTCGATGGTCATGACAACTGCACCTACCGCAAAAGGGACTGTGCAGAAGCGCAACCCGATGTTTCGTTTTATCTGGGTGCGAATGCGGAAATAGTGCCTTGGGAAGCAACTATCATCGACCTCGATACCTACCCACCACCTGACCTGGTGATCGAAGTTGCCTATTCAAGTCTTGCAGATGACAAAGGTGAGAAACGTCTACTCTACGAATCACTTGGAGTTCGCGAGTATTGGATTATTGATGTTCAAAATGCTCAAATAATTGCCTTTGAGATCCAGAATCGAGGTAGTCGCAGAATTTACCAGTCCCAGGTACTTCCAGGTTTGGACATGGCGCTACTAGAAGAAGCATTACGGCGTAGTCGGCAAATGAATCATGGTAAGGTAAGTGCCTGGTTATTGTCCCAGTTTCAAGGTTGAGAGAGATCGCACCAACGAATGTAGAGGATGAACGTGCGATCGCTTTCACGTCCCCAGCCCTGATAAACTATGGAGCGGTTTACTCAGATGGAGTCTAATGATTCTCATCATCCGCGATCGCGTTATTCAGGCGCAAATTGATGAAATGCTGGAGGCTCATGGTTTCTATATTAAACTAGCAGTAGATATCGAGCATGGCATTCTTGCAGGTGGTGGGGAGCTTCATGCAGATTGTGAAGCGGTGTTGCTGGAAGATGGGAGCAGGCAGGAAAATATATAGGGAGCGAGTTGGAACCCACTGACGCAGGAAGTGTTCTATGAATCGCTGATTAATATTCGCCCTCGTCAAAATAATCGCTCGATGGAGATTCTTGACTCAGCACTTCGAGAGCAAGTTGCCCAAATTACTCAGGAGTTATTAGGAGGCTTATGAAAGATTGGACGACAAAGCAAGAGCGTTATTTGCGTGAATCTGTACCCACTCGCTTAGGAGAACTCGCTGCAAATTTAGCTCGAATTCGGTCATTTTCTAATAACGACCTGAACCGCGATGCAGTTGCCCATTTAATAGAGGAAAGCAAGTTTTTCATCGAGTGGACAGCAATCGATGCTGGAATAGACATTGCAGCAGAGTTAGTTGAATTACAAGTGCAATTGGCTCGTTGGCAACTAGGTTGGGCAAACATTTGGGCAGATGATGCACAACGAACGAAAGTTGCCCAACAAGCTAAAGTTTTGTCAGACCGTGTATTAGAAATGTCAGGATTGCTGTCTGAGCCAGTGACATCAGCGAGTCAAAGCTGAAATTTCATGTGATGAGTATTAAACTACCTTAGAAAATCTGCGATCGCACCGTTCATCCTCTACATTTGTTAGTGCAATCCCATTGAACATGGTTCTTGGTCAAAGCCGCGATCGCATCCTGTGCCAGCATATCCAGTGGTAGTTGCGTCATTTTGTTATCCCTGTTCTGGGGATAACGGGAGGCGAGCGCTCTGTTTGTAAATACTCGAAACATTGATTTAGGCAGTGGCGACAACAGCACTTACCGCAAAACAAGCTGTGAGAAAGTGCAACCGGATGTCTCGTTTTATTTAGGTTTCATGTACAAATCCTAAGAGTGGTAAACCCGCCATGTCTTGAAAGCTTATATAATTGTGATTGCAGCTAATTTTCTATTTACACAAAGCTAATCATATGTGGGTTTCTGAGGTCGAGTTAAGCAACTTTAGAAGTTTTGCTAGTGCAGGTATTGGATTATCTAAAGGAATTAATTTAGTCATTGGTCCTAATAATTCTGGTAAGTCAACATTACTAAAATCTGTAGCATGGGTGCAACAAGGCTCACTCTTATCTCGTACTGACCTACGGTTATCTCAGAGAGATGGATTTGTTCAAATAAAGCTGAATGACACTAAACGATTTCTCAATCAAAATTCTGCTCTAGATAAGGAACTTAAAATTTATCTTTCGTCACTCAATCATATTAAAGTAGAACTTTATGATTGTCCTATTCCCATTCAAGAGTCACTGCCTAATAAATCGCTCATTTGGGCAATTAGCGCTGGCAATGATTACTCCTACTCAATTCCAAATCAGGAACCTGATAATTTCATTTATCCCTATCTCTCAAGAAGAAAGGTTGCCTCTTATGGAGAAACGGTTAATTTAGCCCAGACTTCTGCTGTGACTGGAAATTTTTCAAACTTGTATGCCAAAATCGATCGTCTTTCTAATCCTGAAATGCCAGCGAATAAACAATACGTTCAGGCATGTAGAGACATACTAGGATTTCCAATAACAGCAATACCTTCAGCAAACGGCAAAAAGGCCGCTTACGTTGTGAGTAATTTTGGTAGCATACCTTTGGAAGCGATGGGAGAAGGTATTGCTAATTTACTTGGGCTTATTGTAGATTTGTGCATTGCTAACAACCAACTCTTCATAATTGAGGAGCCAGAAAATGATGTCCATCCGAAGGCACTAAAAAAACTCCTTAAGCTTATTGCTGAGAAAGCCGAAACTAATCAGTTCATAATTACAACACACTCAAACATAGTTGTAAAGTACCTGGGATCTCAATCCGAGAGTAAACTGTTTCGAGTAACAATGGAATTTGAGGAGCGGCTTCCCACCTCAAGGATTGAAGAAGTCGGTAATTCATCAGAGGCTCGTTTACATGTTCTTGAGGAACTAGGCTATGAATTTTTCGATTTTGACATATGGTCTGCTTGGTTAATCCTTGAAGAGTCAACAGCAGAAAAAATTATTAGAGAGTTTTTGATTCCTTGGTTTACTCCGGAGTTGAAAGACAGACTCAGGACATTCTCAGCTCGTTCGGTGAATGAAGTTGAGACCAAATTTGAGGATTTTAATAAGCTATTCGTTTTTTTACATTTGCAGCCAATTTATAAGAATTTAGCCTGGGTTATCATAGATGGAGGTGATGAGGAAAAGAAAGTAATCGAAAGATTAAAGAGGACTTATACCAGTAGTGGATGGGGAGAGGATCATTTTTTACAGTTCAGTGAGCATGATTTTGAACGATACTATCCTAAAGAATTTCAATCAAAGATAGATTCTGTTTTGCAGATGCCAAATAGTAAATCTAGACAAGATAGCAAAAAGGCTCTTCTTCACGAAGTAGAAGCCTGGATTAAAGAGAATCCGGAGTTGGCTAAAACTGCTTTCAAAGAATCAGCTTCAGAGGTTGTTCAAATGCTTCACAAAATAGAGTCTACGTTAGCCTCTTATAAGGAGTGAATTTAGTAAAATAGGCAGTGCCACCAAAAGCTTACTGATTATCCCAATTTTTCGTCCTAAGTGGTTTTCTAGTGCTGAGTGAAGTGCAAACACTCCCTCCAGAACAAGATAGCCTTGTCGAGGCTGAATTGAAAGTAGCCACAGCCCGAACCGCAGCTTTGGTGTAGCTATCATCAGAGTTTGAGTTTAAACAGTTGCAGCAGTTTGCTTTTCAGGGAAAAATGCCAGAACAATTCGCTCTGGAGGGATACCTGCGGCGATTAAGTCTTTAGTAATTCCCTGTTCCATCCCGTCATATTCCACCCAAACCTTACCCTCACTTAGAGTCACATAAATCAAATTTCCCCTCACTCGTCGTCCTCTATCCCAACCCACCTGCATCAGCGCATAGCGGTTTTGCGTGTCGTCAAATACCGTGTCGAGCCGAATATCTCCGTGAGAAGGTTTGAACTGGGCGTATCGTTGAATTACTTGCTTTACAATGTCCCGTTCTTGAGTGGTGGTATCCATTGCTTCACCTCTTGCGCCGCTACATCTACAATAAGCAATTTCATCGGTAACTCACGCCTCACCAACTCACCAATCGGTTCGCTGAAAATCCCGTCGAAGGTTGTGTCTGCAATAGCGAGATACAATTCACGATCTGGATCGACCTGTTCAAGTAGAAGTCGATAAAGAACGTATTGACCAATCGCTTGCTCCAAATCAGCAATTGCCGAATTGCCTCGAAATTCCTTTATTTCAACTGCAATTCGACTACTGCCGCGTCTAGCACCGATAAAGCGTCCTGCAATACTACTAACGGCATCTAATCTTGCTGCTAAGTCGATAAACAGAAATCTCTCACCATAAGATATGACATAGGGAGCGTCTGTGATTTCCCAACCCTCTTTGATGAGAGCTTGCCTAATGATGTTATGGATCGCATCTCGTTGAGGCATGACTTAATCGGTCATAAGCCGCATGACTAGCCTATAGTACGCTATGCAAAGTGACTTGTCAGCGCAACGCGATCGCATCCTTGCTAAATTTTGGCTGCACGTAGAAGCGCGATCGCATCCTCAAACAATCTTGCGCGATCGCTATTCGGGGAAAATTTCCTGTCTTATCTTACGCTCACCTGACGCTTGAATACTGTCTCACTTAACCAACCACTATTCGGGTATTCGTGGATTACTTCAACCTGGTACTTGCCAGGGGTAAGCTTGTTAAGATTAGCTTCATAGCGGAAATTGCCGACCATGAGGATACATCCACCAGTCTCACGTGGACGGATGGTAACACGCACTGTTACTTTCTTTCCTTTGCGTTCCGCCGCACCGCTGAGCTTCTGGCAAGGAGTTGAGGCAGATAGGTCTGTACGAACTGTAATATTTCCCGCACCACCTCTTGCACTCACCAAAGGACGTTGTAACACTTGCCCAGGCGTACCCGGTTGAACGATGAAACGAAACCAGTCTGCTTGAGAAGGAGTGTTCGTTGAGGATACGTTCAAGGGATTGGACGCCAAAAAAGAAGCGAATACACTGGCGAGTAGCAGAGTCTTCATGGTCGGTTGCTATTAATAAAAGGAAAAAAGATTGGAGCGTGCCATGCTTTAACCTTTATGACACTCAGCATGACTTCTCAGTTCCCTTCAACAGCGAGCGCATTCATCACCCGCACTTGCGATCGCAACCTCAAACAAACTTGCGCGAACTGACTTGTCAGCGCAACGCGATCGCTCTTGGTAGAAGATTTCCTGTCTTATCTTACGCTCACCTTACGCTTGAATACTGTTCCACTTGGCCAACCATTATTCACATAATCGTGGATTACTTCAACCTGGTACTTGCCAGGGGTAAGCTTGTTAAGAGTAGCTTCATAGCGAAAATTGCCGATTGTAGCGATACATCCACCCTCAGGTTGACGGATAGTAACACGCACTGTTACTTTCTTGCCTTTGCGTTCCGCCGCACCGCTGAGCTTTTGGCAAGGATCTGATGCAGATAGGTCTGCACGAATTACAATACTTCCCGCGCCACCTTTTGCACTCACCAAAGGACGTTCTAACGCTTGCCCTGACGTACGTGGTTGAGCAATGAAACGAAACCAGTCTGCTTGAGAAGGCGTGTTCGTTGAGGACACATTCAAGGGATTAGACGCCAAAATAGAAGCGAATACACTGGCGAGTAGCAGAGTCTTCATGGTCAAGTTGCTATTAATAAAAGGAAAAAGATGGGAGCGTGCGATGCTTTAACCTGTATGACACTCAGCATGACTTCTCAGTTCCCTTCAACAGCGATCGCATTCATCACCCGCACTTGCGATCGCAACCTACAAATAAACTTGCGCGAACTGACTTGTCAGCGCAACGCGATCGCTCCATCACGGTGCCATCAATTTCATGCAACCATACCAAATAGATTTCGAGTAGTTGAGCCGCATGAAATACAACTGGATCAAAATTCTGCGCTGGTTTGCGATTGGAGTTCTCATTACTTTAGCAATCTGGCTGCTCAACAAATATGGGATTGAGCAAGTTCGAGAACAGGTGGATCGGTTTGGCATCTGGGCACCCGCGATCGTGTTTGGGCTGCGCTTTACCAGTATCATCGTGCCAGTGCTTCCAGGTACTGCTTACGCGATTTTAGCAGGAGGTCTGTTTGGGTTCGCCCAAGGATTGCTAGTCGTTGCGTTGGCAGATTTAGCCTCCTGTACGTTCAATTTCTATATTGCTCGTCGTTACGGACGGGGTTTAGTAGAGCGATTTGTCGGTCAGCAATTTATGGAAAAAGTCGATCGCCTCGCTCAACAACATTTAGAAGGCAACTTTTTCCTGATGACGGGTCTTTTGATGACCGGACTGTTTGATTTTGTTGCTTATGCTGCCGGAATGACCACAATGCGTTGGCAAAGCTATTTCTTAGCCCTTATCGTCAGCATTCTGATTGCCAAACCGCTTTGGGTCGCTGCTGGCGCTGGAATCTTTGAAGGTAGTCAGTTACTATTAGGCTTTGCAATTCTGGGAGCATTGGGCATCGGCATTGTGACTGCTATTGTTCAACGCCAGTCGAAGCAATGACAATCGGCTAGGTGCTGAATGGCAGCGATCCGATAAACGCAATCGCATCCTCGAACAAACTTGCGCGAACTGACTCTTTCAGCGCTAGGCTAACGCCTCGCTTCGCTGTTTTCATGCCCAAAGGGCTGTACGCGATCGCATCTTTGCTAAATTTTGGTTACACGTAGAAGCGCGATCGCCTGTCGTTATAGTTTGAGTTTAGGCAGTTGCGGTAATCTTGCTCCAACTATAATTGGACAAAAGGCTCTCAGGTAAAGACATGACTACAGTCGCTATCTTGCCAGTATCTGATGCCAATGGCGAGAGGCTTTATCGAGCGATCGCAGGTGATAAGCAATCAACAGGTAAAACCGCAGGTGAAGCGCTCGATGCGTTAACTGCTCAGTTAGAAGGTAGCGAATCGGGTACATTACTGCTTATCCAGAGTTTTCGTCCTGACTGGTTTTTTAGTGCTGGGGAGCAACAGCGTTTATCAGAGTTGATGAGTTTGTGGCGAACAGCACGCGATCGCGGACAGGCGCTACCTCCAGAACAACAAGCAGAGTTAGATAGACTTGTTGAGGCTGAATTAAAAGCAGCCACAGCCCGAACAGCAGCTTTGGTGCAACAACTGAGTCAATGAACCCTTTCTATACTCTAGTCGCTGACCGTGCTGCTCATCGATGTGAATATTGTCATGCTCCAGAGCTAGTTTTCAACTTCCCCTTTGAAGTCGAACATATTGTCCCTCTTTACCGAGGCGGCGCTGATGCTGAATTCAATTTAGCTCTCGCTTGTCGCTCCTGCAATCTTCGGAAAGGAACTCGCATCAGTGGAATCGATCCTGAATCCGGTACGGAAGTTCGTCTGTTTAATCCAAGACAAGACCAATGGAACGACCATTTCCAAGTAGACAGCGATTCTGGAACGCTTGTGGGAAAAACGCCTATTGGAAGAGTAACGATTGCTTGTTTAGAGATAAATAGTCAAGCACAAGTAACGGCGCGGCAGCTATGGATTCGTCTAAGTTTATTTCCTTAACACTACCTATATCGTCATGGGTGATAAGCTGAACGACTAGCTTATAGTAAGCTATGCGAATTGACAAGTCAGGGCAACGCGATCGCATATTAACCCTAAGATCGCTTGAGAAACGTACTCGCAACTTTCCCATAGAGAAAACACATTCAAATAGTAGTGGGGCAGCGATTATAAATAATCGCTGCCCCACACAGAGTATTCACTATTTCTTGCGTTACTTACGCAGGAAGCAATACTGTGTCAATGACGTGGATGACACCATTATCAGCAGCAACATCCGCTGTTGCAACTGTTGCATCATTCACTTTGACGCCACCATTGGAAGCATCAATTTTCACATCTGAACCCTGAACTGTAGTAGCTGACTTCAGCTTAACTACGTCAGATGCCATCACTTTGCCGGAAACGACATGATAGGTCAGGATTTGCTTAAGCTTCGGAATATCTTGAAGCAAAGAATCTACTGTACCTGCGGGAAGTTTAGCGAAAGCTTCATCAGTAGGCGCAAACACAGTGAAGGGACCCGCGCCTTGTAGTGTATCAACCAAACCAGCAGCTTTGACGGCAGCAACTAGGGTGTTAAATGAACCAGCCTGAACGGCGGTATCTACGATATTAGCCAAGTTTTTTACCTAGTTTTTTGTCTCTTGTTAACAACTATAAAGGGTATTCTAATAATTTGTCTGTACCTTTAGGCATACACTCGCTTGGTTGAGCGGAGAGCCGCATAAATACTGGATATCCTTTATACTAATAAAGCTATAAGCTCAATTTAGGTTAAGTAGAGTTTATGTATAAAGTTATAAGATAAACTTTGATTTTATTTAAGAAAATTACTTAGCATTTTTATAACAATAAATACTGGAATAGCTAGCATTAGTGCAAATCTAGCCGAGGCAGCACTTTTTCATATTTTTAATATAAATTCATGTAGTTTTATCCTAATCTTGTAGATTAACCTGCTTAACTGAATTTGGCAAATGCGGAGCAGTGGAAACTTGAAGCAGCGATTCAGCGAAAGCAGATTTTCTGTTTTGTATTTTCTGTTCTGTAACGGTAAGTGCGATTGGGCAAAGCCCAGCGCCTGTCTGAATGGATGTCGGAAGCTGCTTAAGCGATCGCTCTCTTGTCTGGTGATCTAGCTCGTTGCTTGCACTAAAAGACTCTCAAAGATGTCTGCACTAATAGAAAAGCACCGCGAGTTACTTCGCGGTGCTTTTCCTTCATGTCACCTTATTTATCAGATGCAAGAAGCTCTGATACCGCTGCGTGTGCCAACACAACACCTGGTTCGCGTTGGAAAGCATTGTAGTATTTCCGGGCAAATTCATTGCCTAGCTCTGACGGCGTCAGCAGCGTGCGGGCATTGGTCATCAGATTTTGGATATCATCCAGCGATACAGGTTCATCGCTAGAGAGCATTTCATCAATTTGCACAACCAGCTCAGAAAGGCGATGTAGCCACGCAAATTGTTCGTGCTCAATCACGAGTTTCAGGAGTTCTGTGTTGGATACCCGTCCGCGCACCTGTTCGTAAGTGATGCGTTCTGTGTCAAGCAACACCCGGTGGAGGTGCAGCAATTTGTTCCGCAGATCGCGCAGATATTGATGTTGATGTATTCGTTGTAGCAGTGTGTTAGAAGTCAATGGAACCCATCCTCCCGTTACGATAATCTTCAATTGCTTGAACAATTTCTGCTTGGGTATTCATTACGAATGGCCCGTAGCGGACAACTGGCTCGTTTAGCGGTACGCCAGCAATGAGCAACACGTCCAATGGCGATCGCGCATCCGATGGATTGGCGATCGCTACTTCCCCACCATCTTGTGCAAACAACACCATCTGCCCATCTCCTGCACGTTCCTTGTCTGCACCAAACAAACCTTCTCCATCTAGCACGTATGTAAAGGCATTGTATTCTTTTGGCACCGGCTGAACCACTGTTCCGCCTGGTTGGAGCGTGAAGTGCAGGTACATTATCGGAGTCTGCGTTGCGATCGCTGCTTTCACTCCCAGCGCTTCTCCAGCGATCGCTTTTACCCTTACCAAGCCATCATCAGTCTGAGCAGTGGGAATTTGCTCCACCGAGATTTCCTGATAACGAGGTTTCATCATCTTGTCCCGCCGAGGCAGATTGACCCAAAGTTGCAGTCCGTGAAGCCGTCCGCCAGTCCGAGCAAATTCTCGCTCTGGCATTTCTGAATGGACAACACCCGCTCCTGCTGTCATCCACTGCACATCACCAGCACCCAACTGTCCTGCATGACCCTGTGAATCTTTGTGTTCCAAGCGCCCTTCAAGGACATAGGAAACCGTCTCAAAGCCCCGATGGGGATGATCCGGCGCTCCTTTTGCTTGACCTGGCTCAAAATTAACCGGCCCTAATTCATCAAGGAGGAGGAAGGGGTCGAAGTGGGAAAAGGCACTTTTAGGGAATGGGCGGCGCACAAGCATCCCTTCACCTTCCAGCGTTTCGACACTGTTAATGATGCCTGCAACCGTTCGCATCGTTCGTATTTGAGTCGTCATCAACTGTCTCCTTGATGCCTTAGTTATCAGTTTAATCAGAACCCTGGCAAAGAATATGCGGATAACCAGCACTTGCAGAGTATGAAAGTCTATCTAAATTGGGTCATAAACCCCAGTCGGCAAGAAGCTGGTGCCTGGTTCAACTCAAGACCAAGCCGTTAGGTTCTTTATCAGAACCAACATCGGAGCAAACCATCATTCGTCTCATTTACTTTGATTGCTCCTATATGTGATTAGTCATATACTAACATAAGATTGTAAGTGACCAATAGAGCTTCCACTACTTTATTCTTCGGAAAACCGTCTATGTCTCTGGCACACGCAATTCTGGGTTTACTTCAGCAAGAAGAGAGGACGGGTTACGACCTGAAAACGAGCTGCTTCGATCGATGTATTGCTCACTTGTGGCCCGCAGACCAAGCACAAATCTACAGAACCCTCGATAAACTGGTTGGGCAAGGTTGGATTACCTGTACGGTAGAAATTCAGAGCGATCGCCCAAATCGCAAAGTTTACAGCGTGACGGAGGCAGGACAAGCCGAATTAATCCGATGGCTGCAATGCCCTCAGCCCTTGCCAACCGTGCGAGATCCCTTGCTCGTGCAGTTGCATTTTGCGGCGCAGTTACCGGATGAAGCTATCCTTCAACTGTTAGAACAGCAACTAACTGGACGCCGCCAAAAGCTAGCTGAGTGTGAAAGTATTGACTTGCCAACCCTGAGCGATCGCTCTGCGAGCCGCGAGCAGATTCTGCAACGGCTCGGACTAGAATTAGCGATCCGCAGAGAACAAACTTACATTGATTGGCTCAAGACTGCTATAGAAGCGATCGGGAACGCATAATGAATCAACTAGAGGTAAAAACCAACGCCTCTATCTCGTCTTCCACTTCGCTAATCAGATCCTGCAATTGCCACCAATCGCAAGATTCCCTCGGTATCTGCTTTTGTTGTTCCAAAAGCTCGGAAAGCTGTGCATTTAACCGCTTGAATTCAGCAGTAATCCATTGAATCTTCATTTGACGGGCATCGGTCATAACTCTGAATTCCCTTTACTGTGATTCTTCTTACAGGTTTGAATCAGTTAAACGGGAAAAATTACTCTAGTAACTAGACTATCTAAACAAGTCCACCCAAAATTGCTAATTTTCTTGATCAAAGGCAGACTCTAATCCTTTCCGGATAAGGTACGAGCTTGCCTAAACTCCCTTGAAAGAGGGAGAAAATATCCTTCTTTTTAAAAACGGTAGTGAGAATCCTGATTTCTCCCCGATACTCCTTGCAAAGAGAAAAGATAGCTTCTTTTTTCAAGCGATCGCATAGGCGGCTGCGCTCAGTCATTCCTGTGCGATGCGATCGCGCCCTTGGCAGAGTTTGGGGGTATCTGTATGTGTAGCCTCACCAAAATGGAAGGGGATTAGCCAAAAAACAGCAAATATCGGTTTCCTTTTTCCGAACTAAAATCCTTGCTCTATAAGGATTTTAGAACTTATCGGGAAAGCATAGGCTTTCTAGCGCTTCGGGAAACACAGTAATTTGAAGTGAAGATACCTATTACTGACCCAAAAGCGTAGTTATCAAGAATGCACTCACTCAATTTTGGAAAAAACTCAAACATGAAAAATTTGACCAAGACAATTGCATTCACGATTTGCTCTCTCTGGCTTGTGAGTTGTGGTAACTCGCTTCCCAATGCTTCTCAGCAAAATCAACCAAATAACGCCCCAGAAACGAAGGCGGATTCTTCTAATAAAACTCAAACAGATACCGAAGTTCAAGCTAATTCTTCTAATAAGACTCAAACAAATACCGAGATTAGCACTAATTCTTCTAATAAAACTCAAACGAATACCCAAGTTAAACGCGATAAAAATAAGCCAATTTCAACCAAGCAGCCAACCATTGGTACCGTCACAAGTATGGTACAAGGCGACCTCAAATGCTACGTCACCCTAGTAGATGAAAACAGAATCGAGAGGAATGTGGGCGCATCATTTGAAGTCTGCGAACAAGAAAAAACTTTCTTAAATAAGAAAGTGCGTAACTCTTATGAAATACTCTCTGTTAATGATTGCGAAAGCATCGAACCTTGCGGCAAAAGCAAAAAAGAATCCCTCATCACTAAAATGGAGATTGTCGAGGATGGAAACTCTCAAGCTCCAACTGACTCACAAACTCTCAGTAATGGTGAGTGGACAATAACGGTTGGTAATGCAAAATCTTGGTCAGGAGTCAATGGAACGGGAAATCTTAGCTACCGTGGTTGTGATGCTAATGGAAAATGCATCAATTTAACTGGAGGTAAAATCACTTGTCGGGATGGAAGTTGCACCACAGGCTGGGCGAATGGGGATTATTTTTACATTCTTGAGACACCAATCAGCAATCCCGATCAGCCAGAAGAATCTGACTCTTCAACAACCTTAACAGTAAAGAAAGGATCTACGGTCATCCTGACAGCTACAGGATTGAAAGCCGTATCTCCCTGAGAATGCCAACACAAAGTCGAGTTACAAAGTATGATTTCTAGCTTGACTTTCAGGGAAAAGAACGAAAGGTAAAAATGCTAGTATGCCAAAGATGTGCCAAAGGCACTCTTGGCATACCAGCATGCCTTGCAGAAGAACAGGATTGTGGGGGCGATTCTTAAATAATCGCGCTGATGATGAGCGCTACTACAAGTGCGTAACAAAAAATAGCTGTAGCGCGATCGCCAATTCTACGTCTAATGAGGAGTGTCTTTCGGGTTTGCCAAAACCAACTAGGTTTTGTGTAGGTGACAAAGACGAGAAAAATGGCTGTAACTAAGTAAATTGGGTTCATCTCAAGCCACACTCCGTTAGCCGTGACATATAGACGCGATCGCTCTTTAAAAAAAACCATCTCAAAGACTTCAACCGTAAAATCCCAAATTCCGGAGTTCTTGTGCAATCGCCCAGAAACCGCGTTCAGCCTTCAATAGCGTGTAGTCGCAATCCTAGCATTTGAGTGGTGAGCTAACCCTTCAGATACCCGACTCCGTAAGAGTTTTCGGGTATCTCGCCTTCAGGAATCATTTAGGGGCGCTAGAGTACAAATAAATTGTTGTTAGTGGCTACTGGCAAGGACGCGAACTGACTCTTTCAGCGCTAGGCTAACGCCTCGCTTCGCTATTTTCATGCCCAAAGAGCTGTACGCGATCGCTGCCAGTCTTCTACCATCCAAAATTTGAAATCTAAAATCTAAAATGGTATAAGCAGGCTGAGTTTTAACAAAAATGTAGTTTATTGTGACAACAATTTGCTACACTCCAACTTCTGAAGTTCAAATAAACACAGATTGAGCGAATGCGGAAGGGGGTCGTGAAGTGGCTGATGATGAACGCACACTAAACGCAGAACAGATTCATCTGAGGGACTTTTCCTGGTCTTTCTGGTTCACTTTGCCTCTCTATCCTTTTGGCAGTCGGCGGACTATTCGCAAAGAAGTTGTTCAGGATACAGTCTGGACTTTTGACCAGCTTCAGGGCATCTTCTACGTTGTCGTGCCGATTCGCATGACAGTCGTTAAGCTAGATGAAGGGGGTTTGCTCGTCTATGCGCCTGTTGCGCCGACTCCTGAGTGTATCCGGCTTGTCAAAGAATTGGTAGCAGAACACGGAGATGTCAAGTACATCATCCTACCCACGATTTCTGGACTAGAACACAAAGTCTTCGTGGGTCCCTTTGCGAGATGTTTTCCGCTTGCACAGGTTTTTGTGGCTCCTTCTCAGTGGAGTTTCCCCCTCAATCTCCCCCTCAGTTGGCTGGGTTTGCCTTCCAAACGCACTCAGGTACTTCCACAAGACAGCAGCACTACCCCCTTTGCCAACCAGTTTGACTACGCGATACTAGGTCCCATCTACCTGGGACCGGGTAAGTTCGCGGAAGTTGCATTTTTTCATGCGCGATCGCGCACGCTACTTGTAACCGACTCGGTAATTTCCATACCAGAAGATCCGCCGGCAATTGTCCAATTAGACCCCTATCCTTTGCTGTTCCATGCCAAGGAGCAAGCGTCTGATATCGTTGCCAACACTCAGGCAAATCGCCGGAAGGGATGGCAGCGCATCTCCCTATTTACTTTGTATTTCCAACCAGGCGTGCTAGAAGTACCGAAATGGGGTGAAGTGTTTCGCAATGCTCTCAAAGCACCGGAACGTTCTAAGAAAGCTTATTTCGGTTTGTTTCCCTTTAGATGGAAGCCAGATTGGAAGCGGTCGTTCGATGCGCTGCGAGGAGATGGTCGTCTGTTTGTGGCACCAATTCTACAAACTTTGATTCTCAACCGCGCACCGAAAGAAACTATCGAATGGGCAGATAAGGTAGCAAGTTGGGACTTTCAGCGAATTATTCCCTGCCATTTTGACTCGCCAATTCAAGCAGAACCGCATCAGTTTCGACAAGCATTCTCCTTCCTAGAAAAGCGCCCTTCTCAAAGTGCAGGATTGTTCACCAGTAGCACTTATCCCTTGCCAGAGCAAGATTTTCAGTTACTAAAGGTACTGGATAAAGGTTTGAATAAGCTTGGCATCGTACCACCAGCAAAGGAAAAGGTATAGGAAAAAGAGCAATGCGTAAAGTTATCCTGTTCATTGCATCCAGTTTAGACGGTTATATTGCGCGGCAGTCTGGCGACATTGATTGGTTATTTACAGACCAAGATTACGGCTATTCAGAATTCTTCGCCAGTGTTGATACTCTTCTGATGGGTAGGAAAACTTACGAGCAAGTGCTGACTTTCGGTGAGTATCCTTACAAAGGTGTAAAAAGCTATGTGTTTACAAAAAATCCTCTCTTTCCAGCAGATAGCAATGCTGAAGTTATCAGGGAAGACATCACGGAATTTGTAGAGCAATTGCGTCAGGTAGATGGAAAGAATATTTGGTTAGTTGGCGGATCTCAACTGACTCATGCCTTGATGAGTCAGAACCTAGTAGATGAGCTAATTCTTTCAATACATCCAACGATATTGGGTGAAGGAATTCCATTATTTGATAATGGAACAATTTCTCAATCTTTGAATCTTACTAAATGTCAAACTTATGATTCTGGTCTTGTGCAACTGTCTTATGATGTAGTGCATTAAAGTGAGTAAATGGCAATCGCGATCGATGCGCTGTTTCAATTCTTGCTGCAATGCAAATTGGCACAGGTTTTCTCAATGCTTGATTCCTTTAAATCGTTCTTGCGCTGTTTTAAACGCTTCTTGCATCACAGACTGAATTTTCTGCGGATCGGGCTTTTTACCTCCCATTAAGTCACCGAAATAGACGCAGGCACCTTCGCCCAATGACCAGGTGTAGGCAGCTGCCCAGGAAGCAGCGATCGCGCTCCCAAAACCCGGTAAGAATTTAATTAACTCCCGTCCGATTGCCCTTGCTAGGAAACCGCTGGCGATCGCGCTAACGACCCCCCCCGCCTGCGATGGACTCAGGGTTTGCCCGTACAATTTTCCTAACAGACCGACCATTGAGACTTGCAAGGCAGTTAGGACAGGCATGGTGGCAAATGGCAACGGTACCGCCTCGATCGCGGCTGCCATGATAGAAAATGCCAACATATAACGGCGTCCAACATCTCGGTAGAGGTTGCCAATTTGTTCGCTAGCGCCCTTATCTAATAATTGATAAATCGCCCGCGCTTCCGCTTCTGGTAGGAGGTCTGCCAAGGTATCTCGCAGCGCCTCTAAGCCATAAAATACCGGCGTGTAACCATCTTCTTCCAGGGTGAAGTCAATCATAACGGAGCGATCGCACACTCCGGCAAACGCTTGTTGAATGGCACCGAAAGCTCGGTTAACCTCCTCATAATCGGGTGGATAAGCGGGATGATCGTTAGTACCGGGAGGATAAACCTCATGCAAGCAGGTGACAGCTAGCAGACAGGGAATATCTGGATACTGCTGACGCAGCTGAGTCGTAATCTGTCGCAGTGTGTCGGTTGCAAAATCATTGATTTTGACTGTCAGAATAAGAATTCGGGCAGAACGACTCTCCTGTTCCAAATCGCCAACCAATTCTTTAACGATCGCCTGAGTGTCCTGATTTACATCTCCTAGCCCGACCGTATCTGTAAAAATGAGTAACGGCACATCGCTCGAAGGATAAGCATACCGTTCCGTGTGTTGCGTGTGAGGGCGAAATCCCTGACCGACAATCTCAGCAGAAACGCCTGTCAGCCCCCGCACAATCGAACTTTTCCCCGCTTGAGGTTTCCCAATCAAAAGGGCTTCTGTCGTGGGGAGTTCAGCTCGAACCGTCTCCAAAATCTCTGCAACCCGGTCTTCGCTGACACTAAACCACCCAACAGTCTTTTGTGCCACTTGTTCTACAGGTAGCAGTTGCCTCAAGCGTGCGGTTGCGTCGTTCCAAACACCCGCAATGCGGTTTTTGGGAGAATCATTGACCGACTCAGTCGTCACAGCATCCTTTGGTTCGCTAGGTTGCTGAGAATCCATTGACGACGAATCAGCATCACGTTGCTCAGTCATAGAGATTAAAACGGCGGATAGATTCAGATTACATCGTGTCTATCTTCTAGACTACAAGCAAGCTACTCGTCGCTCTCGCCGATCGGAAAACTAATATAAACCGATAGAAGCCTTCTGCGGACGCAGGCAGGTACAATCAGCATGCAGTGGGACGAGCAACGAGGGCACAGAGAAATCTGGGAGTAAAGCAGCTATGCAATTTGTATCCGATCCACCGATCTCGGTCAAAATCCGTAAGATGAACGAACGAGTGCGATGGCTTGCACCGAGTCTTGTGGAACGAGGAATCGATCAAACCCGGATGGTTTTAGACGATGGCGCTTCTGACACTCCGGAGTTCTCATTTTTAGTCGTGGGGGATAGTGGCTCCGGCTCCTATCGAGGATACAACCCCCAACGACAAATCGCAGAACTCATGCTTGCCCACCGCGAACAGAGCCGTTTCGTGTTGCACACCGGCGACGTGATCTATCTGGTTGGCTCCAGCGAATACTACCTAAAAAACTTTATTTCTCCCTACCGAGAGTTTTTGGTAGGAGGCGATCGCCCGGAACGCATTGCCTACGATCAAATGGTCTTCAATATGCCGTTCTTGCCGGTGCCAGGGAACCACGATTACTATGACCTACCCTTTATCTATGGTTTAATCGCCCAGGCTTCGCTGCCCTTACGCCGCCTGCTGCGCTCTCAGTTAGACTTGGACATTGGCTGGCACGGTTCGGGTCAAGGGAATGCCTATGCACGAGCGTTTCTTGACTACCTCAAAGCGTTCAATAGCGAGAGCGAATTGGCTCGTCATCTAGATCGTCATTACACTGCCAAGACGGATACAGGTCGCTGTCTTTCTTATCAACCGGGACGCTTCACCCGCTTACCTAACCGCTATTACACGTTTCGCAGCGGTGGAATTGATTTCTTTGCACTCGATTCAAATACTTTCAATGCGCCAATCCCCCTGCCAACGACTCAAGAGGGGGACGACTACCGTAGCGAATTAGAAAATCGTCGGTCTGACTTGGAACGGCAGAAACTTCAAATCATGGAAGCCTCAGCTCTACTGAGTTCCGGGCGACCTGAAGAGGCTGAACAGCTGGATGACAATCAAGCCAAGCTAGAGCAAATCGACGAACTGTTGATTGACATCAACAAGCAACTGGCAGCGGACGAAACAACAGTCACTGACGTTGAGCAGCTGGACTGGCTGCGGCAAAGGCTGATCGAATCTTGGAATACTGCCGAGGTGCGCGGGCGGGTCATTTATTTCCACCATCCCCCCTACGTCACGGAGGCGACGAAGTGGCACCAGGCGCAAACTTTAGCGGTTCGCCACCGCCTCCGCCGGGTGTTGGATGCGGTGAAGCAAGCAGTCGGAAACCAGGCGGAGGGGCGTCCGCTGGTCGATCTGATTCTAAACGGTCACGCTCACTGCCTGGAATATCTCCAAACTGGCGATACCGGATACGGGGACTCCAATATCAATTGGATTGTTTGTGGTGGCAGCGGTCACAGTCTCCGCCGTCAGCGGTCTGAGGGAGCGGAATTGACGGAGAATTTTGGGGGTATCAAGGGCGATGATACTCGGTTGGTGGCAAAATCGCTGCTTTTTGTCGGTCGTCACGGTCAGGGGTTGCAGAAGCGACGACCTTACTCATTTTTGCGAATTGATGTCTTTGACGGTTGCCCCCCGAAGTTCAAAGTCCGACCGTTTATCGCAGAGCGATCGCGGCGAGAGTGGAGTAATAGCGAGATTGAAGCGTTTTCAATCTAAGTTTTTGTAGGATAAGCGATCGCTCTAGGGTCAGTGACCCTCGATTTTGTCTTGCGTCAGTGCTATCTGCCAGGGAACCATCCACCAGGGGATGAGCGATCGCACATCCCATACTACAGCCTGCAATTCCTTATATATATAGATGGCTTGGCAAAATGTCAGGCATAAAACTTAAGCTCAGTCAGGAGTTTGGGTAGGTTTCCTGCATCCTTGCAAAATTCCCAAAATATTTTTCCCCAACCCCTTGACACTCTTTGTAGTATTTATGTAGTATAAATATATTGAAAGAGGGGAAGAGACAAAAACCTCTAACCCAAAAAAGTCATGATGTTACTTTACATCCAACGAATCAATAAAGGCTGGCATCCGCCAGAATCCTTTGAGGTGCAGCATCAGCCTACTTCCCAAAAATCTGAAGTAGATACTGAACAAGCGGATAATACACACCTCACTCAAACCAAAACTGCTGAATCTAGGCGTAATACCCAACAGGTTTATTACCTAGAAAGGCGATTATTTCTGTAAATATTTTCCATCTTTTTCTGAACCTTGAAAACTGAATAAGAAATCACCTATTTAACGATTGATACTGTGCATTTTTAATTAAGCACAGACATCTCAAGTGGGGGAATAGCCTAGCAAGCAATGCCCCCCACAGCCCGGAGATGTAACACGTTTGTAGCAAGATTGCTGAATTGATGAGGCTGTAACTCAGTTGCGTAGAGTGCTTGTCTGTCGAACAAGATGTCGCGGGTTCAAGTCCCGTCAGCCTCGTTCAGCAAATAGAGATAAAAATCCTTAATCTCATCTCGCTACAAGGTCCCATCGTCTAAGCGGCTAGGACACAGTGCTTTCAATACTGGAATACGGGTTCAAACCCCGTTGGGACTATGGGGCGATTTAGTATCTGTTTCTTCTTGCAGATTATAAATTGCCCAAATCGTCGAGGTCGAGTAGCCAAGTGGCTTAAGGCGTCTCTCTGCAAAAGAGAAATTCGTGGGTTCAAATCCCACCTCGACCTCTCAAAGGGAGTATAGCTCAATTGGCAGAGCAGGCGGCTCTTAACCGTATGGTTGCAGGTTCGAGTCCTGCTACTCCCACTGCCCTCAAGACTGCAATCGAGGGAGTATAGCTCAGGTGGTAGAGCAGCCTTCTCATAAGAGGCTCGTCGTAGGTTCAAGTCCTACTACTCCTACTCAAGCTCAAAGCCTCATCGTTTAGCGGTTTAGGACATCGCCCCCTCAAGGCAAGTACAAGGGTACCCTTCGAGAAGGCTTCGCCTACAAATCCCTTTGGGGCTATCTGGAGAGGTGGCTGAATGGTAAAAGCGCTTTTCTGCTAAAGAAGTTTGGGGCAACCCATTGCAGGTTCGAGTCCTGTCCTCTCCGCCTTTTTCATTTGGGTCGGCTCGCCTATTAGCGTGGGCAGTGGTCTGTAAAACCGCCGCTTTTATGCATTGCAGGTGCGAATCCTGCCCGACTCATTGGACTTTAGATTCAAAGTTCAAATCGTATGTGGGGATGGTGTAATTGGCAACATCTCGGTCTCCAAAACCGATGATCTGAGTTCAAATCTCAGTCCCCTCGCCTTTCATAGTGCTGTAGGCAAATGGCTTAAGCCACTTGAATTTCAATCAAGCGAATTGCGGGTTCAAATCTCGTCAGCACTACTTAATGAGAGCGTAGTTTAACTGGATAAAACCTCGGTCTACGAAACCGATGACGTGGGGGTTCGATTCCCTCCGCTCTCGTCAACTTGGAGAGGTGGTCGAGTGGCTTAAGGCGCAGACTTGGAAAGTCTGATTAGGTTTTACCTAACGCAGGTTCAAATCCTGTCCTCTCCGTTGAAACTTCCCCCGGTAGCTCAGTTGGTAGTTAGCGCCTGTTTGAAGCACAGGAGGTCGTCAGTTCGATTCTGACCTGGGGGGCTGTCATTGCCTTGTAGCTCAGTGGAAGAGCAGTCGCCTGTTAAGCGAACGGTCGTAGGTTCAATCCCTACTAGGGCAGCCTTTCATTGCCGAGTGGACGAATAGCAAGTCGCATAACTCTGAATTATGAAGTTGTAGGTGCGAATCCTACCTCGGCATTTATTGGGGAGTCGCCTAATGGCATGGCACCGCTCTTTGAAAGCGGAAAAATGCAGGTTCAAGCCCTGCCTCCCCAGTTCTGCCCCTGAGAGGGCAGCTTTCATCACGCTCCTGTAGCCCAATTGGAAGTAGGCGGCTGTCTCAAAAACAGTCTATGTGTGAGTTCGAGTCTCACCGGGAGCATCAAAACTCGCTCCTGTAGCCCAATTGGAAGTAGGCGGCTGTCTTAAAAACAGTCTATGTGTGGGTTCAAATCCCACCAGGAGCATTAACGGGGTGTGGCGCAGCTTGGCTAGCGCGGCAGCTTTGGGAGCTGAAGGTCGCAGGTTCAAATCCTGCCACCCCGATTTACCCCTGTGATGCAACAGGTAGACATACTTTGTTGAGTGCAAAGTTTATGCTGGTTCGATCCCAGCCAGGGGTATTGGGTGTTAAAGCCCGAATACGAATAGACCAATCATTTTGCCCCTGTAGCCCAATTGGCACGAGGCGCTTCGCTTAGAACGAAGAGGTTGCTGGTTCAAGTCCAGTCAGGGGCATTGGTGCGATGCGGGTGAAGTAGCCAGGGTAGGCTTGGAGGTCTCATAAGCCTCTTATCAGCAGGTTCAACTCCTGCCCCCGCCACCAAATTGCAGGCGTGGTGCAATGGCAAGCATAGAAGTTTCGTAATCTTCTGATGCGAGTTCGACTCTCGCCGCCTGCTTCAAGCAGATGTGGCGTAACCGGAAACATAAGGGCATGGTAAGCCCTTGATGTGTGTACCCTAGCCTTCGGTAACGGCTAACGCCGAACGGGAACGCTGACGCGAACAACCCCCGCCGTCTGCTTTCTGATTGCAGGTGTGGTGTTAATGGCAACACAGCAGCCTTGTAAACTGCCTATGCGAGTTCGAGTCTCGCCATCTGCTTGGGTGTGGCTATGCTAACAGTCTATTTTTTGAGTTTAAAGAGGAGGGAAATATGACAACGATGACGGTTACAGATGCTTTAGCTCACTTCTTCTCTATATCTTGTTGAACTGAATGGCATGGCTAAAATGCAGAGGCTAATCGTCTGTTAATTTTGTGCTAACGAATTAGAGCAGAAATCATGAGGCGGATTGCGATCGCTCAAGACACGCTAGAAATTCTCGAAGCAGGCTACTACTACTCCCCTGAAGGTAAACAGGTCGATATTGGTCAAGGATTGGTATCCTGTCTTGCTCAGACAAAATACTACGAACCCGATACCCTCTCAACTATCAAACAAGACGTTCTCTCTAGCTCTCCTCAATTCTCAAATATAGAATTTGAGGTTAGGAATGAGACAACTCTTATGGGAGCAGAACGCATAACGCGATCGCAAAACTTTCAAAAAATTGCCGTTCTCAATTTTGCTTCTGCCAAAAACCCTGGAGGTGGGTTTCTCAAAGGCGCTCAAGCCCAAGAAGAGAGTCTGGCGCGTAGTTCGGCACTTTATAAAAGCCTGTCAAAATGCCCCGAATACTACGATTTCCATCGTTCTCAGCGATCGCTCCTATACTCCGATCGCATCATCTACTCACCCGGTTGTCCAATCTTCCGAAAAGATGATGGAACTCTTTTAGAGAAACCTTTTCTGGTTGATTTCATAACAAGTCCAGCTCCTAATGCTGGTGCCATTTGGAGAAACCAACCCAAGGATGCTGAAAAAATACCCGAAGTTCTGTATAGTCGCGGTGCAAAATTGTTGAGCTTAGCTGTTTACTATGGATGCGATGCTCTAGTTTTAGGGGCTTGGGGATGTGGAGTATTTAAAAATGACCCGTCAATGGTTGCCCAAATGTTTGCAGATTTCTTATTACCCAAGGGTCAATTTTGGGGGAGATTCAAAAGCGTTCTATTTTCTGTACTTGACTCTTCTAAAGAAAGCAGAATATTTGGAGAATTTCAAAGTCGATTTTCATCAGAAAAATAGGATTCCCTCACAACTAGAATCAACGCCTCAAGCAGTTTCAGATTTTAGATATGCGGATATGGTGCAATGGCTAGCACATTAGCCTTCCAAGCTTATGATACGGGTTCGAGTCCCGTTGTCCGCTCTGTTAAATATGCGGGTGTGATGTAGCGGCTAGCATCTGAGTGCGCCACACTCAGCGCATGGGTTCGAGTCCCATCACTCGCTTTCGTAGTCCTGTAGCTCAATGGTGGAGCGTTTGCCTTACAAGCAAGGGGTTGCGGGTTCAAATCCTGCCAGGACTACCAATTTAGATTGCCTCCATAGCTCAGGGGAAAGAGCAGCACTCTTCTAAAGTGATTGTCCTAGGTTCAAATCCTAGTGGAGGCGCTGGTTTAACGCTTCTTAATTTAAGGAGGTGAATTAAGTTGGTTTGTTGATATTTTGCAATTACGGCGATCGCATCTTGCGTGACCCAATTTTTAGAGCCTACATACTTTAGTACGAGAGGAAAAGTAACGCTGTTCAAACACAGCGGGCGTTTGAGAACGAGGAGTGCGAAGAACCCGGCAGGTTTGCTTCAAGGTAGCCATCCTTTAAAGAGTGTGTAACAACTCATCGGCGGAGTCCCTCTAGTAACTGAGAAAACGCAAAATGCTCTGATAACTTGCACGCGAGAATGCGATCGCATTCAACAACACAAAACACGGGTCTGTAGCTCAATTGGTAGAGCATCTACCTTGCAAGTAGAAAGATGTCAGTTCGATTCTGACCAGTATCCACCAAATTTAGGGGTCATAGCTCAAAAGGCACGAGCGCTTGCTTTGCACGCAAGAGGTTAGGAGTTCGATTCTCCTTGACTCCATCATGGTGTCTGAAGCCAAAGCGGTAGCGGCGCTGGTTTGTGGAACCAGTCATAGCGGGTTCGATTCCCGTCAGACACCCCTGAATGGAAGCTGCTGCCGAGAGGACGGCAACCTGTCTCGAACACAGGAGTGCAGTGAATAACTGTAGGGGTTCGACTCCTCCAGCTTCCGTTATTCAACTCGGAAGATGCCGCCGAATGGACGGCAAGCGGCCTTGAAAACCGTGGTACGGCAGTGATGTCGTAGGGGTTCGATTCCTCCATCTTCCTTTGTCCACTGGAGGCTGAAAAGCGAAGCACCGTGCTGATAACGCGGCTATAGAAGGGGCAGTACCTTCCCAGTGGATTTCCCTCTGCCAACGGAATAGGATCTGGTGCTACGAACGCCGGACTTGATGGTTCGACTCCATCCAGAGGGGTTTCCCTTGCCTGCGGGATGCAGACCTAGCCCTCCGAAGGCTGGCGACCAAGTTCGACTCTTGGGCGAGGGGTTATTCCGGGATAGCTCAATAGCAGAGTTCGCGGCTGTTAACCGCGTTGTTGTAGGTACTCTCCCTTGAAGGCTGTGCCTACAAGTCCTACTCCCGGAGCCAATTTTCACCCGTGTCCTAACAGACAAAGCATACACACTCGGCTGTTAACCGACAAAACCAAATGCTTTTTCGACTTGCACGGGATAAAACTTCCCTTACCTGCTGGATGCAGACTTATTCCTCCTAAGAATGGTAGCCAAGTTCGACTCTTGGGTAAGGGGTTAATGCCAGATAGCTCAATGGCGGAGCAAGCGGCTGTTAACCGCAAGGTTGTGGGTTCGACCCCCACTCTGGCAGTTTCATTTGTGCGGGTGGTTGGCATATCGGCTGTGCAGCTGGCTTTTAACCAGCACCAGATAGGTTCAACTCCTATACCACCCATTATTTCCACTGGAGACCGAAAAGCGAGGTGCAATGCTTACAACATTGCTGTAGGAGGGGCAGTACCTCCCCGGTGGACTGATTAATGAAATTTTGACTGTTGAGTTTTAGGTTCAAGACGGCTGACACAGGTTTCTCAAGACTGCTAATTATCCATTAGTTACGCTACTACTCTAGTCAGGGTATCCTTTGGGGAGGGCAACTTACAGATAAGTGTGTTAAACCGTTCGATGCGGTTCAATAGATAATTAGCGTATCAAAAAAAAATCAGAAAAATTATTAAGTAATGCTGAAACTGAATTTGCTGCAAAATGGCTATCACAGCCTTTATCACGCAGTTGAACATTTAGAGTTAGCGGAGCAATCTGTTGATTTTGGCAAAGAATATGACGAAGATGGTTTTGTCTCATGGAGAGATGAGAAAGGCTGTCTAAAATCTTGGGGAGGAGAGCTTTTTACTAAGCCTCCAAATACTTATCACTACAAGTTTGCAATCTTGCATCTCATACAAGCACTTGAACTGATTATTAAGGGATACATATATCAGCAGAATCCTAATGATGTCTTCCGAAATAAATCCAGAACCTACACTATTGGGCTGCCAGATGCCCTAAACAAGCTCATAGCTCTCGAACCATCACTTCTTTCACCACAACAAGTAGCTCTAATCCAGCAGGCAAAAGATATACGTAATGCAATTGAGCATTATATGTTTAGCTTTAGATTGGAGGAAGCGCGTGCTGTTTCTCTAGATTTCCTATCCCTGTGTAATTACTTAACCTATCGACTTTTTGGTGTGACGCTCACCGAAGAATGGAGTTGGGAACCTTGGACAAATGATTTTGATCCAATTGTGGAGACTTTAGGTGGTTTACTTGCTGAACTTGGTTCAGCAGGCACAGAGTCAAAGGAGGAAGTTGCTAAACTTTGGTCTTCCCGCAATGCAAAAGACACTATTTACCTATGTATGAATTGTGGAACCCGTAGTGCATCGATTTTACAAGGTACCTGTGTTGTCTGTGGCGAAGTCACTGATGAAGAAGTGGGTAACTTAATAGATGAGCTGGAAGAAATTTCCACTCATATAAACCAACTGCGTGAAATAAGTATTAAACTCCGAGAAAAAGGTATTGAGCTGCCTTCTGAGATGAGTCAATTATTAGATGGTAATGGTGAAGCATTCTTAAACGAAGATGAAGATGAGGAGGAGTACACCTAACACTTTGCTGTATTGGACAGCTAGTGTCGTCCTAGTTTCCATTACTAGATGATAAGGAGGTTAGGTTTTGGATGTTACACAAATGCTGAAAAATGCAGAAAATTCATTATGGGACTTCATAAATAATGTGCTGCAACAGAAGTGCGATCGCTCATCGTCATAGCTTGAGTTAATGCAAGGAAACCCAACCTATACTTCTGCTTTGCATATACGCCAAGATGAATTTTGCTCTTAGCATTCCAAGGATGCGATCGCTATCAGCTTGTCATGTGGGATAGAAAGATGGCAGTAATCGTATTTATGGATATGTGCTGAGGACGCTACTTCATTACATGAAGCACTGGAAGCCAAGAAGTGAGGCACTGTGCTGATAAGGCAGAGGTAGGAGGGGCAGTACCTCCCCGGTGGCTTGCTTATAATTAGAAATTGCCTGCTAGCATTTAAAGACTTTGTAACTGATGCCAACTCTGATTTTGACTCCACGCTACACTGACGATTCTCAGGCTTTATGGCGTGCAGCTAATCGTCTGGGTTGGCGAGTCGAGCGACTAATGAACTGGTGGCTACCTGATGAATTAAAACTTGTACCCGAACCAGTCTTGTATGTGGAAGCATTGATGACAGAGATGATAGCGGAGCAACTTGGACTTCACTTACTTGACGCACCAGATGATTGGCTACCCAATTTACCTGAAGAATATCGGAAGCGTTGGGTTTATCTCAGTACCCTCGGTGAAGCACGGAGCATAGAAAAAGCAGCTTTTATCAAACCGCCAAACGACAAAAGTTTCCCTGCCCGCGTTTATCAAGGTAAGGAATTGCCAAGCGATTATCCCGATGAGATGCCAGTGCTAATAGCGGAAATTGTGGAGTGGAAAAAGGAGTTTCGTTGTTTTATTTTGAATCGCTCTCTGAAAACATTCTCAGTCTATCTCCGCGATGGAGAGTTACAGCGAGAGAATGATTTTGTACATACTGAAGAGGAAGAGTGCGAGGTTCGGGAGTTCATCGAAACTCTACTATCAGATGAACAGGTAGAGATTATTCAGGCATCAGTAATTGACGTAGGTATGATTCAAGGAAGAGGATGGGCAGTTGTTGAACAAAATGCAGCCTGGGGAGCAGGTTTGTATGGTTGCGATCCCATTGAGGTTTTAGAAGTGCTACGGTATGCTGTTGTTGCTGCATAACATATAGTTAGGCTGCAAGTATCACGGTATTTGTACGATGAGCAGTCAGGAAATCAACTAATAAGTTAGGTAGCGGAGCGAAGGAAGGTTCACTTAGAAAATCGAATGCTCTAAAGACGTTCATCGGTTCCGGTTTCCCTTCCCCATAAGCGTGTTAAACCTCTTCGTGCAGTTGAATAAATAGTTATACCGTTAAGCTATTGGTGAGGATAATACTTGAGAATCCTATACCAGAACACAGCATCAGGCTATTCCCTTATTTATGGATAGCATCGCCACTCTCCTTTTAGTGCAATCAAGTCACCTCGTAGACTAGATTGAGTTATAAAACCAGCAATCCCCGGCTTTTGAATGCCTAACAAACGCTTAGACTAGATGGACGTGGGATATCTGATGCTCTTTGAGTTGCGAGAAGCGACAACAGTTTCTCAACAAACACGCGATCGCGCCCACATGATTCAATCTTTATGATGACTGTTTTCTGACACCTCAGCGGCGTTACCGTTTGGACACTTCATTTCGGAAAAGGGGCGGACAGGTTAATTGTTCCATTTTGCTCAGGAAAGCATTCCTTTTTGAGCAACACCTATAATCAATCATGAGTAAAAAAATGATGTTGCAACCTTTTGTAAGTTTTCTAAAACTGAGTCTTGTCTGCTTAGTTAGCTCCGCTGTCTTAGAGCCAGCGCAATCCTACGCCCAGTCAGCAGGTTCACTGTCAACCCCTGATGCTACTTTTAAAGGTGTTTTGCAGCAATCAGATGCAGTTCCTTCACAAACAAATGCACCGCTGAAAGCTCAGGTCAATCCCGAACCAGAATCTCGTCCCCGACGCAGCTATATCGGTCTTGGAGGTGCTATCGGACTAGCGGGTGATACGACTGCCCTAGGAACGGGAGGTCTAGCGATTCTGACCAAGGTCGGATTTACGGAGAACCTGTCTTTGCACGATGCCACAATCATATTTGGCGATCGCACTGCAACTTCGATGATTGCCCTGACTGGTGAGTTTCCCATTCGCGGTGCATCTGGACAAACTATTATCTCCCCTTTCCTTGGTGGAGGAGTCATGCTCAGGATTGCCGATGGTCTGAATATCAGTCCACTTATTTCTGGCGGCGTTGATGTTCCGTTATCAAGAGACTTAACGGGCACGGTACGGGCAAATGCAGGCTTCCCCGCTAATCGCAATGCTGATGTCGGACTTTTAATTGGAGTTGGTTATAATTTTTGAGTAACTGGCGTTAATTAGAATGAATTGATTAATTGGTGTTGAATAATTTTAGAATAAAAGATAGTTGTTTCTATTAACAAATCTTCGTCATTTTAAAAGGTACAGGCAGGAACCATTACCTATTGAAATGACATCTTTTTAAAGCTAAAATAATAAGTCGCTGTATGGGACGATCTGAAAAGGATGATTATCTAAATCCAAGTTGGGATTCTACAAGCTTTCAAGCTTTTTAGTCCGAGTGACAAGAAGTTTGTCAAACGCAACAAATAATTTTTTATCCAACATCAACCGACCGCGCAAATGTCACAATCCGCTCTCCTTCCTCCTCCTATGTATCCGGGACTGAAATTAACGGCGCTTGCTCCCATGCAGGATGTGACGGATCTGCTGTTCATGAGCGCGATCGCGAACTATGGCAGTCCTGATTATTTCTTTACTGAGTATTTTCGCGTCCACACGAGTTCGGGTTTAGATAAAAATATCCTCAGATCAATTACAGAGAACTCCACCGGACGTCCCATCTTTGCTCAGCTCATTGGTGAGAGCGTTTCCGATCTGGTACGCATTGCGAAAGAACTCAGCCGCTATCCAGTCGCGGGTATCGACCTGAATATGGGATGTCCTGCACCAAGAATTTATCGCAAAAACGTGGGTGGAGGATTGTTACGCGATCCCGAAAAGATTAGCCAAATCCTTGGCGAGTTGAGGGGGGCAGTCGATGGGCTTTTGACGGTCAAAATGCGAATTGGCTTTGAAGATACCGCTAATTTCGATCGTATCCTCGACTTGATTAATTTGCACAAAATTGATTTGCTGAGCTTGCACGGTCGTACTGTTAAGGAGATGTATTATGGCAACGTGCATTACGATCTGATTGCCCATGCCGTACAACGGGTTAATTGCCCAGTTTTAGCCAACGGGAACGTGACATCTGCGGTAACAGCAGCAGCGGTTCTGGAGACGACAGGAGCCGCCGGGGTGATGGTTGGTCGCGCTGCGATCCGAAACCCCTGGATTTTTAAGCAAATTCGCCAATACCTGAGCGGTCAACCTGTTTCTATCGTAACGCTGGGTGAAGTTCGCGGTTACATTGAGCTACTGCGCCGAACGATGACAGCATGGACGGTACCGGAGAAAGCGCGGGTTAGTTATATGAAGATGTATCTAAATTACATCGGTCAGAGTGTGGATGCCGCCGGATCTTTTTTAAAAGATATGCGCTTATCCCAGACTGAAGCGGAACTATTTGGAGTGTGCGATCGCTATTTATTAAGCAACCCCGACCAAGAATTTGCTTCGGAGCCATATCCTAGACTTCTGGCTCGTCCTAGCTGCGAGAGTGCCCGTGAATTGATCGCAAACTGAAAATAGAGAATGCAGTGCGATCGCAATCCTAAATGATTCTTGAAGGCGAGATACCCAACAACTCTTACGAAGTCGGGTATCTGAAGGGTTGGCTCACAACTACAATCGGATTGCGATCGCTGTAGCGTGTTTATTTTGCTGACTGAGCAGCGGTGCAACCAGTAAGAACTGAGGCAGGAACGGGTACATCAGAATTTGCCAAACCTTGTAATTGCTGTCGATAGGCTACTAACTGACTTTGAGTGTTTGGATCGCGGACAACTTTTCTCATTCGATCGATTACTTTGATCGCTTGCGTCCAATTTTGAGCGCAGACTGCCTTTTGTAAAGAGGCGTTGAGGTTTTCCTTGGGGACCTTTCGGGCTGCCGATGGATTTTTAATAAGCTTGAAAGAAGTCAAAAAACCATCGATACTTTTAACTAAGTCTTGTTCTCTATCTGTTACTACGAAAACCTGATAAAACCGTCTCCGATCTACCAAATAAAATCTACTTTTAATGATTACTCCTTGGGATAGTTGTACTTTGAATTCCCTTCCCGGAGAATTTGCTAAAGTAATATTCCGTTGGCTTAAAAGCTTCCCTTTTGAACTATTTGTAAATCCATAAATTGCCCCAGCTAAGAAATCGTTGACATCACGCTGAGTCTTGATCAGATTAGCCGGAAGCTCGGAATAACCAACTACATAACCGGCTTGATTTGGTCGGAAAGCCTGGAAGAGTTGCACTTTAATTGGCCCACCTTTAGTCTGAAGCGTTTGCTGACTTTGGTTGGGTGTACTGGGCATCAACACGGTGAAGCCGCCTGCGCGTGAAGCGAAGGGCTTCCATACTGACTGAGCAAGTAAAATCGGTTGCTCAGCTTGCACTGCATTAATGATGGGAGCGCCACCCACCAGGCAGGTGGTTAGGAAAAGAGAACAAAGAAGTGGATTTTTCATTTCAGGTAGAGTGCAATCAAGCGATCGCAATGAGATATCGAGCGAAAATGGATCTGTAGCTTCTTCTAATCTAGCCTTGAGCCATCCTCAATTATCCCAAACCAATGCCGCTGCTGGGGGTCACACATCCTCTGCACGCAGCACTCTGCAAGAAACTCACTTCAATCGCGCTCGTGCCAGTCTGCGGCAAGCGCTGTCTTGGTATTCCCACACTCGCAGCCAACGGCACTCTTCAAAATTAGAAGCAACCGCAGCGCTGCAAACTGAACTGGATTTTTTGAAGTCTACGCTGGATAAGTTAGACCAGGGTGTGATTCGGATAGCCGCTTTTGGTTTGGTCAGTCGCGGCAAATCAGCGGTGTTAAATGCCTTAGTAGGGCAGAAAATTCTGCAAACTGGGCCGCTGAATGGGGTGACTCAGTGGCCCCGTTCTGTGCGGTGGACGCCTAACGCGGCGGGTAAGGTGCAGGTGGAATTGATTGATACGCCTGGATTGGATGAAATTCAGGGGCAAGCGCGAGCAGAAATGGCGCGGGAAGTGGCACGTCAATCTGACCTGATTTTGTTTGTGGTGGCGGGTGATATCACGCGAACCGAGTATCAAGCGCTGTGCGAATTGCGCCTGAGCCAGAAGCCTTTAATTTTAGTCTTTAATAAGATTGACCTGTATCCAGAGCAAGACCGACAAGCAATTTATCAACAGTTGCAGATTCTGGGTGCTGGCAGTCGGGAGACGCGATCGCTCTCCGCTTTACAAGAGGATGAAATTGTAATGGTAGCGGCGGAACCGGCACCCCTGGAGGTGCGAGTAGAGTGGCCCGATGGTCGCGTCACGCAGGAATGGGAGACGCCGCCGCCGCAGGTGGATGAGTTGAAGCAGAAGATTTTGGGGATTCTCAATCGAGAAGGGCGATCGCTTTTAGCGCTCAATGCCTTAGTTCAGGCGCGAGAAGCTGAAGAAAGCATTGCTCAGAAGGTGGTGGCGGCTCGTGAAACTGAGGCGGAGCAGCTAATTTGGAGCTATGTGAGATACAAAGCGATCGCAGTTGCGCTCAATCCGATTGCTGTTTTGGATGTCTTGGCAGGAACGGTAGCGGATTTGGCGCTAATTCGCTCCTTGTCGCGGCTGTATGGGTTGCCGATGACGGGTTATGAAGTTGGAAAGCTTTGGAAAACCATTGTGTTTAGTTCGGGCGGCTTGCTACTGGGTGAATTCGGCAGTAGTTTAGTTTTCGGGTTGGGCAAGAGTGCGGCGGCGATTGGCGCTGGGGAGAGTCCAACGAATATTACGGCTTATGGCGGTGCAGCGATCGCCCAAGCTGGTATCGCTGGATATGGAGCTTATGCAGTCGGTCGGGCGGCGCAGGTGTATCTAGAGCAAGGCTGCACCTGGGGACAGTTGGGAGCGAATACCGTCATTCAAGAGATTCTCAATCAGGTAGAACCGAATACAATTCTTTATCGCTTGCGGCAGGAATTGTTGCAATTCGGCGGGTCATCTCAAAGCAAATCTCCAAGCAAATAGATGAACGCAAAACCTAACCCCCAACCCCTTCCCTCACAGGGAAGGGGTGCAAGAGAAGTTCTCAGTCTGATTCGACTTTTAAATTCAGATCAAGATTGTACTTGGGAAGAATCAGCAGCACGATCGGTAGCGCCTAATTCTGATTCTGCACGGCTTCGCATGGACTCTTGTAAGTGTTCGTCGTGGTGACGGTGCTGCGACATCAATTCCCGCGCCTGTTCTTGGGTATGGGCGTCAGCAGGGTGGGTTTGATGTACCTCAGCCTCTGCACGGCTTCGCATCGACTCGTGTAAGTGTTCGTCGTGGTGACGGTGCTGTGCCATCAATTCCCGTGCTTGGTCTTGGGTACTCATGCTTTGACCCTCTACTTTTAAGGCTTGCTTCTGTCTCAATTTGACCTGAATAGAGCTAGACGGTATCAAAACTGACAGAAAAATTTACGATTTAAGATTATCCCGAAAGTGAGATGCAGCGGCTTCGGTAATCTGTTTAATGGCTTGCAAACTTGGCGGTGGTGTGGCGCTATCCATATCTAACCACAACAGATACTCGATATTACCAGCAGGCCCAGTCACTGGCGACCAACTTAAGCCGCGATATTGCCATCCCAACGGTTGCGCGGCTTGTAACACTTGGAAAATAGCATCTCCCTGATCGTCAGGATCTCGCACCACACCTTTTTTACCAACACGCGATCGCCCGACTTCAAACTGCGGCTTTACTAGCAATACCGCTTCTCTAGGAGGCTGTGTCAATTTCCACAAAGCATCGAGAATTTTGGTTAGGGAAATAAACGAAACATCTACAACTGTTAAATCTGCTGGCTGTTCATCACCGTACAATTCCTCTGATGTGAGATAGCGCAGATTAGTCCGTTCTTTCAACACTACCCGCGCATCATTGCGTAATTTCCAGTCGGCTTGTCCGTAACCGACATCAACGCCATAAACTTTTTTTGCCCCAGCTTGCAGCAAACAATCGGTGAATCCGCCAGTAGAAATTCCGCCATCTAAGCAAATTCGATCTTGTACGGAAATGCCAAATTCTTCAAGTGCTTTGGAGAGTTTTTCACCGCCTCTGGAAACAAAACGCGATCGCTCTTTAATTTTAATTTGCGCCTCGGTTTCTACCTCCGTTCCCGGCTTATCAATGACTTGCTGATTGACCATTACTTCCCCAGCCCGAATTAGCCGTTGTGCTAACTGCCGGGAGGCGCATAAATCAAGTTCTACTAATAAGGTGTCAAGTCGTTGTTTCGCCATTAATTATATATATTAAGGATTGCTTGCGTGCAAGTTAATAGAGCAAAGCGATCGCAATCGAAAAGGAACTCCGCTGGTTAGTTATTACACACTATTTAAAGGATAGCTACTTAATCGCTTACCTCCCAGGTTCTTCGCCCCTTCCTCCCACGTTCGCTGCTTCGATCGAGTCGAAGCCACGGATACTTATCCTCTCGTAAACAGTATGTATGCTCTAAAAGTTAGGGCACGCAAGCATTACCTAGACAATTAATGCATCCAAAAAACCACGCTTTCCAAGTCGTGCGATCGCAGATGCAACTTGCAGTCTTGGACAAGCGAGAGTTTCAGCAGTAGCGCTGATATCTAGAGAACCAAGACGCTGTACCGTATCTAATACTTTACCGTCAAATTCCAAGTTACGGAATTCGCTAGTTAGCATAGCTACCATCTGACTGATAACATCTTTAGCATCGCGGACAGAGGCACATTGTCCACTCGTGCCAGTTGCGATCGCGGTAAACGACTGCAACGTAGCGCGATCGCTTCCCATGCACAGCGCATGAACCGTTACTCGCTGATTTTCCGCCGCCGCCGTTACCGACTGCACCGTTAAACCATTAGGATATCGCGCCGGATCGGTATGCGTGAAGCCCTCAGCGTCACGATCTGCGTGGAAACCGTGCGGCGGTGCATCACCCACCAACAGAATAAAGCGACAACTGTTGCGTCTCCACTTCATCTGGTTAGCCGCATCCTGAACACCATCATAAACAGCTTCCGGATGATCTCCACCCCCATTCGCTTCTAGTTTGTTGATGTTCTTCTGCATCTCCTGCAACTTTGCAGTCAGCGGATAGATGCGAGTTACAAAAGTCGTGTCTTGTGGAGGGTGATCGCGGTATTCTACTAAACCGACTTGCAAATCGATATCACTGTCAGCGGACAGCAAGCGAATTGTATCCAACAATTGTTGTTTTGCTTCTTGGATGAAACCACCCATACTGCCAGTTGTATCAATTACAAAGCAAACATCAACATGATTGAGAGCTTTTGTCATAATTAGTCTCGCTTTTCCTAGTTAAAAAATTACCTTGCGAATGGAATTCGCGGCTACACATACGAAGAATACCTGGCGAATATAATTCGCGGCTACACATACGAAGTCCGCCTTCGCGGACTAAATGCGATAATCGTGATTGAAAAATTTGCCCATTTAGGTTGAGAAGAGATGAGGTCAAATTTCACGCAGTTATATCTCCATTGTGTTTGGGCTACTTGGGATAGATTGCCTCTAATTACACCTGATATCCAGAAGGTAATTTATGCAGCTATCATTAGACAGTGCGAACAACTTGGATGCACAGCAATCGCTGTTGGCGGTATTGAAAATCATGTCCATCTTTTGACAAGTTTCCCATCTACTCTGGCTGTATCTGATTTAGTTAAACAAGTTAAAGGTAGTTCTTCTCATCTAGTTACTCACGAAATTAAGCCTAGTGAATTTTTTAAATGGCAAGGCAGCTACGGCGCTTTTACTGTCAGCCATGATGCTATCGACAAAGTGGCTGATTATATCCGCAACCAGGCGATTCACCACCGACATAAATCAACTATTTCTACTTGGGAATTGAATCTAAAATAATTTATTTTGGTTTGGGCGGTTGAAACCGCGGTTGATTGGGCAGTTGAAACTAAACCCGCCTCCGCGGGTTTCAATTTTCCGATAGTCCGCGCCGGCGGACTTGGTTTGTGTAGCCGCGAATTCTATTCGCCAAGGCTAGTTGAGTGGGCGGGTTTTAATATCTCAATTTTCCGATAATTGAGTGGGCGGTTGAAACCGCAGCTACACAGACTAAACCCGCCTTCGCGGGTTTCAATATCTCAATTTTCCGATAGTCCGCGCCGGCGGACTTGGTTTGTGTAGCCGCGAATTCTATTCGCCAAGGCTGGGTGGTTGAAACCACAGCTACACAGAATTAACCGCGAATTCTATTCACTAAGGTTGGCAGACTCAAAAATAATCAATATACCCATGCGTTTGATTTTCCCAGTTGTCTTTCAGTGCTTTATAAATCTGGTTAACCCAATCTTCGTCTTTTGCAGCCTCTAAGCCAACATAACCTGTTCCCGCTGAAAGAGTTTCAAATCTAAATAGTATTCCTTCTATCTCTTTATTTCCTGTAATATAGGATAAATACGCAATCCCGTCTTTTGTTACTCTAATTTGTGAATGCCGAGATTGATCCCCTGATTTAATTAATAATCGAACGCTTTCAATATTAAAAGCTTTTGAATCGTTCAAGTTTATTTCCATAATATGAAACCCAATTTATGAACATTGCATTCTAATTATATTCTGATTCGGCAAGCAAGAAAAAAACTACGAATAGCAGACTGTCTTACGCTGGCTTATCTTACGAAAATTCCCCATCAAATTTATAAGCAAATAGAGTGGGCGGTTGAAACCGCAGCTACACAGGCTAAACCCGCCTTCGCGGGTTTCAATATTCTCAATTTTCCGATAGTCCGCGCAGGCGGACTTTGTTTGTGTAGCCGCGAATTCTATTCGCCAAGCCTTTATTCCCTGCCGCCCATTTGTGCAGCGACTTCTTCGGCAAAGTTGCTTTCAGGCTTTTCAATGCCTTCGCCTAATTTAAAGCGGACAAAACGACGCACTTGGATATTTTCACGCAGTTGAGCTACGCTTTGCTTCACCAGTTCTTCCACCACGATACTTTGGTCGCGAATGTAAGGCTGATCCATCAAAGACATTTCTTTCAGGCGCTTTTCAATTCGTCCCTGAACAATTTTTTCTTTGATATTTGCTGGTTTGTTAGCTAAGTCATCCCGCCCCATTTCGATTTCTGTTTCTTTCTCGACAATTTCAGCCGGAATATCTGCTACTTTCACGTATTCTACATTCGGACAAGCGGCAATTTGCATGGCGATGTTCCGCACCAGGGTTTGAAATACTTCACTGCGACTTACAAAATCAGTTTCGCAGTTCACTTCTACTAGCACGCCAACTTTACTGCCAGTATGAATGTAGCTGTCAATAATTCCTTCTGCCGAAATACGACGGCTTCCGCCGCATGTTCTACTCATACTTTTTTGGCGCAACCATGCGATCGCTTTGGTCATATCGCCATTGGTTTTATCCAGCGCCCTTTTACAATCCATCATGCCTGCGCCTGTTTTCACGCGCAGTTCGTGGACAGTTTTTGCAGTTATTGCCACCATGTTTTATTCCTCGTTGACTAATAATTTTGTTGACCTCTCCCCAACCCCTCGCATTGCAGGAGAGGGGCTTTTTTCTTCCCCTTTTTTCCAATGGAAAGAGGCTAGAGGTTAGGCTTTCTATGTTTCGATTGAGCTACAAGTTAGCCTATCTAGTTATCAACTCGCACTGGTAACGGTGTCTCTAGAATTTCCATCAACAATTCAAGTCGAGATGGACGAGACAATAATGGCACCAAGTTTGGCAGTGAATAGTAATCACCTGCGAAGGTGAATGTCTCCAGCGATACTTGAGACTGTTGCAATTGCTTTTCTAAGTAGTTGCCGTGATTGCCGACTCTGACGATAATTACATTAGGCACTACCTTCAATTCTTCGCAGTATCGGGGATAAACTGTGTTGAAGTAAGGAGCGTTGTTTTCGCCTTCATCGGTAACGATGATGATTTGTTCTGCCGACTGTTTGTTTTGCCGCATCTTTTCTAGCGATGCGCCGATGCTAGTGCAACCATCCGGAAACAGCTTCTGGAAAGCTTTCTCCCAATCTGACAGTGCTTTACCTTGTGCTTTTACTTCAACAGCTTTGGTGTCGAAGGCATAAACAAATAAGTTACCTTCGCTGATGCCAGAAATCAAAGCTGCAATTTGCTTTCCGACTTCCAGCGCTTCAGTCATGCTGCTGCTTTTGTCTACAAACAAGGCGGTAGACTTGGTAATCTTACCCCGCTTTTTAACCTGTTCGTTGACAACTTGCTCTAGCTGCCCCACAGTTGCATCATCGACATTGGCAACACCTGCGGCTTTCATCGCCTTGAATGCAGAGACGCGATCACTTGTTACTGCTTCTGCCAGTTTTGCATCAATCAACACTTTCACCTCAGCGTTTTCCATCGCACCTCGCGCTTGGAGTGACTTGAGGTTGTTAATGACCTCCTGCGGTGACATGGCGTTAACCAGCGCCATCAGCACTTCTGGCGTTACTTCCTTCACCGCACCAATGGCGACAGTGTAGGGAATTTTGCGTTCTGCAATTAGTTGTGCTTGTGCTTCTGGTGTTTCTGCTTTTGCAAGCTGCTTGAGTGCAAACGCAAGGCTATCTTCAGGCGGTGCATCTTTGAATAGTACGGCGTTAGCGCGATCGCTAGGGCGTATGTGCAAACTTGCATAAAGATGCTTCATCGCCTTGCGTCCCCGCACCGCTGCGCGATCGAAAAACGCTGCATTCTTTTCCCGTTCCTGCAAATAACGCCGCACCGCAGTCCGCGCCGAACGCGGTAACTTTTGCTGATGCTGCTTCATAAAGTCTACAATTCGCGCCACCTGGTAAGGCGGAAACTCTTGTAGCATCATGAAACCTGCACCCCGATGTTCGTTCAAGCTGCTGGTCAGCAAATTGCCGACAAAAACTTCCTTGTGGTCGCGCACATCACCCTGACGCTGATACCATACAGCCAGGTGTCCGTAAAAGATGGGGTCAAGTTCGACCATCATCTTATGCACTTCTGCTACCTTACCCAATTCCCGGTGTGGCGTAGTCAGCAGACTGTTGAGCATTTCCAAACGCAAGTCGCGTTCTAGTGTATTCATTGCAACTACCTCCATTTCATTTGAAGCGTTGAGGAGGCAGGTGTCGCACGCAAGTTAATTGCTGCCGCGCAAGTCGAGAAAGCTGTTTTTTTACCTTAAAAGGGTATGTAAGCTTTTTCTGTTGGGGCGCGGCGACAACTGCCATTATAATTTGCCAAGCAAGAGACTGTCATCCCTGCTAATCTAAAGGTTTCAAATCCGGTTCAGTCCAACTTATCCGAGCTTGCCAAGACATTAAGCGATCGCGGTTGTAGTATGTCAGAGGAAGATTTTTATCTGCGTAACTATCGATAAGTTCGTTGGCAAGATATACGATAGAGCGAGTTCGATCTGCAACCGATAGATAGTGACTAACAATCCGAATCCAAAACAGTGTCATCGTTTCGTGATAGCCACTGTTTTTAGTAGTTTTAATCCCATTAGCCAAGTTGTAACGCTGGATGCGATCGCGTATGCAATTCGTCGCTTCTGCCTCTGAGTAACGAGTGAGATACCATACTGCAACCGTTAAGTGTGCATGATGATTCCACTCGTCTCGTGGCAATGTGCAATTCTTGAATGCTGCGATTAGATTTTCTATTTCATCGACTGTCTGGTATTTCACAACGGCCATTACTTGAGAGATACTTTCGCACCTGCTACTTCTAGCTGTTGCTTGATGTCGTTGGCATCTGCGAGAGCGATCGCTTCTTTCACCACTTTCGGCGCTGACTCAACAAAATCTTTTGCTGACTTCAGATCCAAATTAGTCAAAGTCCGTACAACTTTGAGGATTGCAATCTTCTTATCAGCAGGAACTTCCTCCAGAACTACATCAAACTCAGTTTTTACAGAAAGCTCTTCACCTTTTTCCTCGATTATTTCAATAATACTTGTCCGCTGGCGAGGCGAAGCATCAACTCGAAAAGTATCTTCAACTTGCTTAACTAATTCTGCCGCTTCGGTTAGTGTTAAAGATTTTAATTGCTCTAGAATCTCAATTGTTTTTACAGACATCTTTATACTCCTCCTCATCATAAAAAATGAAATATTATCATTCCACGCAAGTCGAGAAAGCTGTTGTTTCATACGCAGGGGTTGAACCTGCATAATCTTGAGCTTAAATCAAGCGCCTGTACCAATTCGGCTAGTATGTAAGCTTTTTCTATCAGGGCGCGGAATGAAAAGTTTAACTATTTGCAAGCTGCTGCATAATGAACTTTATTTCCTTCTTGTTACACTGACGTTTATCGACAGCGTAACTTTTTCTGTAGATTCTTCTACCTTGCTTCTCCCGTACACTCCAACCGTCAGCAATTTCTTTTAAGACAATATCTGTTACTGGCTTTGCTGGTGGTGTATTTTGAAGCTTTATTGCATACCACAAATTGTTAATTTTATGATATTCTAGGCAGTCATTAACAACTACTAGATTGTCTGGCTTTTCGGGAGGTTTATTGGGTGCTTTCTTAGCTAGGCAGAGAACTTTAGTATCGGGATGTATATAAAGTTGCTCTCTCCAATAATTCAGCGGGTTTCTGGGTAAATACTTGCACGATTTAGTAGAATAAGGAACTCCATCAATTAGTTCAACATCCTTTTCCACAAAACCCCATACATGGGAGAGAATATGTTGTCCTGATAACGTTCTCGTTTCAAGCTGCTGGCATAATTCGCTGTAAACATTATCCCAAGATTCGCCCACTTTAGAACGCAACCAGCGACGTAATGGACCTAGATGGTCTGAAAAGTACTTTGTGCGTTTTCTTGTCTTGATTAAATAAGGACTCAGTAACCCATCTTTACTTGCCTCATTAGTAATCTTTTGCAGAGCTTTTTTATAGCCTTTAAGCTTTTTTACACTTATCCTCATGCCTCCACGAGGACGTTCAATGACAATTTCTCCCAAGCGGTGTTCGCTCATTACTTAGTATCGTCCCTAAATATCTATTAATTTTGATGAATTGCCATTCAGTTATGGCTAGGTTTGTTGTAATTAGGGAAGAACTGCATAACATTGGAAAACCCTCCAGTAAATATCAAAAATAACGATAAATTTATTCGTATTTAGATTGCTCCGCGCAAGTCGAAAAAGCTGTTTGAATATACACGGGAATTGAACCCGTCACGGCTTGATTATGAGTCAAGTGCTCTAACCAACTGAGCTAGTATGTAAGCTTTATCTATTAGGGCGCGAAGCGATTATTGCAGTCTCGAAAGTATTGGGTGTTCCGCGCAAGTTAAAAAAGCTATTCACTGGAGAGTTACCGTTACTCTACACTGCCAACTAATGGCAGCGGTAGGAATTGAACCTACATCTCCCGCTTATCAGGCGCATGTGTGTATGCTTTTCAGGTTAGGGCGCGGAACACAAAATTTAAAGCTGAGTATCCATAAAACGCACTATTTAGTTTGCAATCTGTTCTGGAAAAAATTGTCACTTCGTACAAGTTAAGAAAGCTATAGTTAACGGGAGTTGAACCCGACCTATCGATTAATCAGTCGATTGCTCTACCACAGAGCTAGTATGTAAGCTTTTTAAGTTTGGGTACGAAGTGGAAGCTTTATTTTTTATTTCCAGTTGGGATAAAGAGTAGTAGCTACGCGCAAGTTTAAAAAGCTTTTTTGACACCTCTCCATGCAGCGGAGAGGGTAGGAATCGAACCTACAATTCGGTTTCCCGAACGTTACCAGTTTGTATGCTTCTTACATCGGGGCGCGTGCCATTGTTTTCAGATTAAATCAACAAGAAAATTGATTTTTATCCCGCGCAAGTCAGCAAAGCTGTTATCACTTGGCGCTCTATCCGTTGAGCTACGACTGCATTAAGAAGCAGTCGGTGGGAGTCGAACCCACTACCTCCCCGTCCGAAGCGGGAATGTGTGTATGCTTCACAAATTAGGGCGCGGGAAAAAGCTTTGAAAGTGACCCCGTGCAAGTTGAAAAAGCTTTATTACAATTTACGACCGTTCTTACTAAGCAATGCTTAGCAGTGGACGCGCAAACCGTATCTGACGAGAGATTTGGAATGCTTCGCTAGTTCGGTCGCCCGAACTTCACTACCTTAGGATCGTTATCAATAGTGTGTATGCTTTTTCTGTCGGGGCGCGGGGCTTGAATAATTTTGAATTTTAGGTGTTGAATTTAATTTTATAATTCAACATTCAAAATTATTTAGCCGTAAACTGCTTCTGGACGTACAATTAAATGCCCACTGGGACGGCGATCGACAACGTAGGATTGGAAGCGATCGCTTCTAACATCAAAATGCTGTGCAAGGCGTTCCTTAACGGATTTGTCGTTCATGCCATCCGTTACACCTAGTTGCTTTTCTTCAATGTCGTAAGAACGACCTTCAAAACGAATGTGAACCATTTTGAACACCTCCTTAAAGTTGGAAGCAAGATGATGTATGAACTTGTCGTTCTCTTGCTTCACTACTTTATACTACATAAACACTACAAAAGTTGTCAAGAGTTCGGCAGCAAGATTTTTTAGCAAGAGTCTAACTACACATCCTTGACGTAGAAAATGCGGGTGTGAAGTGTGGCATAACCGACAGATTCGTAGAGTTGCAGCGCACCTGAAGGATTTTGAGCATCGACGCCAAGCTTGGCTGTCTCTACGCCAGCAGCCTTCAAACGCTGCATCCCGCTTAGTAACATAGCTCGTCCCAGCCCAATCTTACGGAAGCCGCGCCGCGTGCCTAGTACAGCAATCCAGCCTTCCTTGCGATCGCTGCGTGCATTTTCCTCTGTATAGATCCTGCTGTGGCAAAAAGCAGCAAAAGTCCCATCAGGAGCGATCGCAATCAAGTTTAATTCCGGCTTGTAATCCCGGTCGCTTAGATAATACTTAAGCATCTCCACAGTTAAAGGGTGATGATTCCAATGGTCGATAAACGACTGGTTAAACATCTCCACCCACGCTTCTGCGTCTTGTTCAACTTCTACTTGGCGAATGGTGAAACCTGCTGGAAACTGCGGTTCTGGTATTGGTTCATCCAGCGATCGCCTCATGGTGAAAAAGCACCGATCGGCAGTGAAACCGCAACTTTCTAAGAAAGCAATGCGTTCGGCTTGGTCTTCGCGAGCGCCAGAGCGCAGCTTAACACTCATGCAGCGTTCTTTGCTAACTTCGCGCATCCGTTCCTCACCCCAGGCGACGATCTGTTTTTCCAGATAAACGCCGCGATCGCTTGGGTGGACGTGGAAACCAATGTAGCCTTCGATGATTTCGCCATCAGGGGGAATCCACATTCGTCCGAAGCCAATCAGCTTACCGTCAGAGTTTTCCCAGAGGCAAAGATCGCGTGCTTTGTCTAATGAAGGTGCTTTAAATTCCTGTCGCAGTTCAGATACAGATATGCCTTCATCGAGTTTATCGACCGCTTCGCAGGAATTGATCAAGTGAGCGATCGCTTCTAAATCCGCTTCCCCTGCATAAGGACGCATTGTTAAAGTAATCATAAAATTAGCTGAGATGCCTACGTTGCCGTAATTCCGGAAATTTAAGTTGCGCTTTACTACAGGCATACTACAAAAACTTGCGGAAAGAACACCTCACCCGATTGGGTGACAAGCAGACATTGCAAATCGTAGTTTGCGATCGCGATGAATTTCTGCACTGCTTAAAGCGATCGCGATTTTTCAAAGTAAAGAAGAGGATGCTCGTTGACGACTTCCCGTCCCGTTTGCCTCATCCCTAGCTTCTCAAGCACCCGCACAGACGCAATGTTTGGTTCGTCCACATCCGCCCTCACCTTGGGAAGGGAAAGCGTGTCCAGAGCATAACCCAATACAGCGCTAGCTGCTTCTGTTGCGTAACCATATCCCCAGCGATCGGGATGAACTCCGTAGATTAAACTGGGAGTCCCTTCCTCTGAAGGCAAGAAGCCAGCAAAGCCAACAAGATATTCAAGGTCGCGCATAAAGATTAGCCAGAGTCCGTACCCATGCTGTTCAAAGTTCGCGATGCTGTCCTCAACGAAAGATTCTGCCTCGTCAGACGAGATTACCCGGTTGTCGAATAAGAAAGACCGGACGCGATCGCTCGTCCAAAGCGTGTGAATGAGTTGAATATCCTCGATCTGGCAGGGTCGAAGCTGTAATCTACTTGTTTCGAGTACGCAACTCATCGTTATTCGGTGTCTAATTATCCAAACGGTTTAGCATCTTCTAAGTCAAAGATTTCAATAGCATCCTCACGGCGAAACATGCGTTTTCCAAGGCGCGGGAAATCGGCAATTTCTATATCGAGGTTTTCTCCTCCCGCTAGATAAACTAAGTCTTCCTCACCTGCATTCCTCAGATGATGAGCTACCGAAGGAGTCGGGAATGCCATGAAGTCTCCTGCACCAACTTCAAATTCTTCGCCGTCAATTTCCGCAATTCCGCAGCCCGATAGGATGTAAATCCATTCTTCCTCGCGGTAGTGGGAATGATATACAAAGGATTCCTTTCCTGGAGGGACTTTTACAAAGTTGACTCCGGTGCGCTTTAGTCCGAGCGATCGCCCCATTTGTGTCCCTGAGATTTCGGATTTCGGATTCCAGGGGTGTGAGAATGTTTGCATATTGTCTTCAATTTGTTGACGCCGCAAAATCAAAGATTTCTTCTCTGCCATGTTCGTAACCCTCAGATGGTTTACTGGATACCTAATAGCTAAGTTCAGCGATCGCAATATGGGATTTCATAGAGGTTTCTCCTCGCGAACAAAATATAAGTCTGGATAGGGACACTGTTACTCATTTACTGAAGACACACGCCACCCTGCTGCTTTTCGGTCAATGGTTTTGATAAAGTCGTCTTTCCCGTCCATATATCCCTCTATATCATCGGGATACATTTCGGCTAATTTCCGCTTAAGGTTACTGTATTGCTGTGCATCGTCAGGATGAGCAATCATGTAATCTCGAAATGCTAAGTGACGCTTTACCTGTGCTGAACCAATCTCGAATGTATGAACGTGATGTGTTCTGATACCTGCTTGGTTATTCTTGCGGAAGAATCGACGACCGGGAATTCCATATTCACCCATCACTTCATAACCCAGTGACTCCATTGCTGCGCTCTGCTCATCTACACGAGAAATGTCTTTCACTTCAACCAACAGATCAATAATGGGCTTTGCGTAAATATTGGGAATTGCCGTGCTACCAATATGATGTATTGCAACCATATTTTCACCCATTGCCTCGGCAACTTGCTGCGACTCAGCCTCGAACGCATCTCGCCACTGTAGATTGTGTGGAACTACTTCAACTTTGAACGGCATGACTGGCACCTGTAGTAATGCAAGATTCTGGGAATGAGGAGCAATTCTTGGCTATAGTCGTAGATTCTCCAATTGCGAAATTCTTGATTAGTAGATAAGTGCTGTCTGAGGTCATTAATCTTGTGTCAGTTTGAGAGGGTCTGGCATTTCGGTGTATTCAGTTGGGGAACCGCTAGTTTTAAGCCAGAGGAATTTGGAAGCAACAAAGAGGCAGATATCGCGATCGCAATTAACCTGGATTTTGTGCAACTTTACTGGCAAATCGACAGGCTTTGTGTTTGCAGATAGTCCCGCATCCAGGCACAGTTTAGAACCAGTAGGGCATCCAGATCCAAATTCCATAAAATAATTGTGCGATCGCTACTAGCTGAAGCGATTGTTTGACCATCTGGGCTAAAACTTATCCCCAAAACGCTATCAGTATGCCCACGGAGGGTTTTGAGCAATTTCCCACTCAGGCTCCAGAGTTTCACCGTTCCGTCAGAACTGGCAGAAGCGAGAGTTTGACCATTCGGGCTGAAGCTGATGCTATTGACTCGATTGGTATGTCCGGTTAAGGTTTGGAGCAACTGACCGTTGCTCCAAAGTTTTACGATTCCATCAGCACTGGCAGAAGCGAAGGTACTACCATTGGGACTGAAGCTGACATCTAAGATACCAGCACTATGTCCCGGTAGAGTGCTGAGCAAACTTCCGTTAAGTTGCCAAAGCTTCACCGTTTCGTCAGCACTCACAGAAGCTAAAGTCTGACCGTCAGGGCTAAAACTCACGCTTGTTACTGATTCCTGATGTCCGATTAAGGTATCCAGCAGAGTTCCATCCCGATTCCAGAGTTTCACAGTTCTGTCAGCACTCGCTGAGGCTAAAGTCTGACCATCTGGACTGAAACGAACACTCAAGACACTAGCAGTATGTCCCTGGAAGGTCTTCAGAAGCGTGCCGTCTTTGTGCCACAATTTTATCGTTTTGTCAGCACTCGCTGAAGCAAACGTCTGTCCATCTGGGCTAAAACTGATGCTGGAAATCTCCCCATTGTGTCCTTTGAGAGTTTTTAGCAGCTTCCCGTCTTGATGCCAAAGCTTCACTGTTTTGTCGGCGCTGGCGGAAACCAAAGTCTGACCATCTGGACTAAAACTTACACCCCGCACCTCAGAATCATGCTTCTGCAAAGTGGGAAGTTTCTCAGCGTTAGGGTGCCAGAGTTTAACTGTAGTATCGGCGCTGGCAGAAGCCAAACTCTGACCATCGGGGCTGAAACTCACACTGTAAATCGAAGCGCTGTGTCCTTTGAGAGTAGAAACAAGCGTGCCATCCAGACGCCAGAGTTGCACCGTTTTGTCTGCACCGGCAGAAGCCACGGTTTGACCGTCTGGGCTAAAACTAACCGCCCAAACGAGATCCTTGTGTTCGGTGAAAGTTCTGTAGGGACGAGTTTCAAAACCTCCCAGACTCCGATTCTGACGCCAGAGTTTCACTGTAGTATCTGCACTAGCAGAAGCCAAAGTCTGACCGTCGGGGCTGAAACTGACGCTATTAACTGAAGCGGTGTGCCCTTTTAGAATCCCTAGCAATTTACCATTGCGGTGCCACAGTCTAATTGTTTTGTCGGTGCTAGCTGTCGCTAAGGTTTGGCTGTCTGGGCTGAAGTGAATACTTGTTACCCAAGAGCGATGACCCTTTAAGGTGACAATTAGGCTGCCGTTCCGCCGCCAAAGTTTCACCGTTTTATCCGCACTGGCAGAGGCGAGAAACTGACCATCCGGGCTAAACGCAACGCTATTGACTTTGCCCGTGTGCCCTTTGAGAGTGGTTAGGAGTGTACCGTCCCGGTGCCAGAGTTTCACCGTTTTGTCATAACTCGCAGAAGCCACCATTTGGCTGTCTGGGCTGAAGCTGACGCTTTTTACTTTGTCTCGATGTCCTTCCAGCGTCGTCAACAGCCTGCCATCCCGTTGCCAAAGTTTAACTGTCCCGTCATCACTCGCAGACGCGATGGTTTGACCATCCGGGCTAAAACTGAGGCTAATGACCGTTCTTTGATGTCCCTCCAGACGGTTATACTCTCTGACGCCGTAGACGGCTTGCTGTAGAACCGTTACCACTCGAATGCGAGTGTCGGGTTTGGCTTCGATAGATTGTTGTAGCTGTCTACCTGCCTTTAAACTTTCCAGTAATGCTTCTAGTTCTTTATTTGAGGCTAAAAGTTCATCGGAGGAGGCACTTAAAGCATTGAGTTGGGCATCGATTTCACCCGTTTCAGCTCGCTGCCATTGCTTTGTGGCAATTCCCACTAGCAATCCTAGTCCTATCAAACCGCTCGTGAGTCCCAGGATAACTTGTCTTCGTTGGCGATCGCGTACTCTCTGCTCTCGTGCTTGCAGTGCCAAACTTGCCTGTATAAAAGTTTGCTCCGTTGAACTCAGATCCGCCGAACGTTCGGCATACCAATGTTGGGCTTCTAATAACGGCGCACCTCGCCACAGTACCCCCTCATCTCGCTGGCTATCCCATTGTCGCAAAGCTATCCGCAATCGCTCCTGCCAAGTCCGGAAGCTGCGGTCATCTTCTAGCCACTGGCGCAAGCGTTGCCACTCTCGAATCAGCGCTTCATGGACAATTTCGACGGTTTCAACCCTAGTTGCCTCATCTTGTCTGCTGACAACCAAACGTGCATCTGCTAGGCGCGTAACTAAGTTCCAATTGTCTTGTCCTACGTCAGTGCGGGTGGCGATGCGGCGAGTATCCGCCGTACCTTCACCGGGATGCACTAATTGGAGAAAGATACGCTTTGCCTGTTGCTTTTCTTCCAGTTTGAGTGCTGTATACACCTGTTCGGCATAACTAGCGAGTGCTTGTTCGACACCCCCAATGGCATCATAAGCAGCATGGGTCAGGATACCATTGCATTGTTGTTCCCACAGCAAGGTTAGGGCAAACTCCAGTAAAGGCAGAGAACCGGGTTCGCAGCTAACGGCATCTAGTATGCGCGATCGCAATCCTTCCTCGATCTGTACGCCTAAATTCTGGGCTGGTTTTGCGATCGCTGCTTGCAGTTCTAAGCGGCTCATTTGCCCTAAAAATTCCGGGGGGAAGCGCTGCAACGCAGAGGCAAAGGGATGATAAGAAAGTGCGTATTCGCAGAAATCTGCTCGTAAAGTGAGAATTAGGGTAAAACTGGGTATCTGGTTGACAGCAGTTAATAATTCATCTTGAAAGCGTTGACGGATTTCCGCTTCCTGGCAAAGCGCGTACAATTCCTCAAACTGATCGGCAAATAAAAGTAGGTGGTCAGTTATGGGATTTTTATCGAGAATTCGCTCTAACACAGCGATTAATGGCAAGTCACCCTGCTGAATTGCTGTTGCTAGTTTGTTGATTTCAACCAAACGATCCGTTTCACGCAACTGCGGTTCTAATAGGGGAATCAGTTGTTCTGCCAGTTTTAAAAAAGGACGATTCCCCGGACGAAAGCTAACAATTAGCCAGTTTTCTATCTGACGCAGACGCGGAATTAAGCCGGCAAAGACTGCGGAAGATTTACCGCTACCGGAAGGGCCAATCGCAGCAACGAGTGGCTGATTATATACCGCTTTCAACAGTTTCTCAGTGAAAGCCTCCCTGCCAAAGAAAAACGGTGCATCGGCTTCTTGAAATGCAGACAAACCCCGATAGGGACAGGGGAAATCTTGCCCAGTTTGTACGGGCACGGCACTGCCGTGTCCGTACCCCTCAAGAGACCCTTTTCCTCTATCATGTAATCCTTGCCAAATTATGGGCACCGCTGTGGGATTTTGGCATATTACTGGCAACCAACTGGCGCAAGGACATCGATCCTCTAAAGCTTGCAACTGTTCTCGTGCTTCTCGCACAGAGGTATAAAAAGACTCACCCCTAGAAAAAGAAGTGAGAAAATACTTGAGAAATTCCTGAGCAACCAAGTCAGGGACTGGCTCCCGCATGACAATGATTTGAGGAATGTGGAGGCTTTCGAGGGAACGTGCTAAGCCTAGCCCATCGCAGGAGTTGAAAACTGCCAGTTGTAAGCCGCGTTCTATTGCTCTTTTCAGAGCATAGGTTAACTCGGTGATGGATAAGCGATCGCTACCATTAATTTCGATCTCGCCCGTTTCGCCACAAGCAAGGCTGGAACTATGTCCGGCAAAAAATAAGATATCCCACCCAGATGAGTCCCAAAGTTGTTGGTATAACTGGCGGCGTTGCGGTTCGACTAAAAAGACAATTTCTGCATCACAAAGCAAACTTGAAAGTAGCTTTCGATCTGCTTCAATATCAATCCCAGTCCCATTCCCCAAAACCGCTAAAATTCTGGGTTTTTTCCGTAATGGTGCATCAGTTTCTACCCGTTCGTAAGCAGTTGCTCCCAGCGCTACTTCTGCCTTGGGGTAACGCTCGAAAAAATCCCAAAAATGCCAAGGGAGTCGTCGCAGTTGGTTGTTTTCTATTTGCAGAATCAACCGCACTGTATCAGTTGGTAATAATTTTTCGAGTAATTTTTCTCGAATGGGGCGAAATGACTCAGCTTTGAGCCAGATTGTCAAACTATCTGCTAAGGTTTGAGCAGACTGGCGGCAAGCGTCAAGTAAATCTTTTGGAGAACCCTGAATAATTTGTCCTCCTCTTTCTTCCAAGCGAAACAGGAACGACAGACTGCGATAAATAGACTGCCAGTGTTCGTATTGTTCCAGTAACTGAGTTGCTGGGGGCAATTTACCTTTGGCACGGGTGGTAACAGCATGGTTGCCTTCTCCCCGAATTTCCAGCGTTGCTATTGCTCCCTGATGCAAGCCACCATCGATATCCAAGATGACTAACTTTTCCATTGCTGCCTGCTAGATGACAAAGGCTTCTGTGATGCTAGTATCTCCTAACGCTACTTTGACACTAAATTGTTCCCCCACTTGTCCTCTGAATTCATACTGCATGAAGGTGTCAGTCCCGCTAGCGATAATTTCTCTGAATACCTCCCCAGATTCTGTTAATACCATCAACTTCAGTTGAGGTGGCAGTGTTATTTGTGGATTTACAGAACAAACTTGCAGATGGATGCTCAATCTTTCTGGGGTTTCTGGCTGGAGGGTGACTATTAAAACAACTGCATTTGTTTCCAACTCGATCCGCTTTGCCCGTCTCACAGTCGATCTGCGTAATGCTAAAAGGGGCGTTTGTGGCGTCAATACCTCCTCCACTGTTTGCCAACCAGACTCGAAGAAATTTTGTAACCAGTTGTTTAGCTGCGATCGCGTCTTGTCGGGTGCATCTGACAGCGCCGATTCGAGTTGATCTAGATACTCCATCAGTGCATCCAAAGATTGCAAGTCAGGGATTTGCAGTTCCTCTGGCGGATTTTCAGTAGCGATCGCGGGGGCAAATCCTATTAGATGTGCTTCCTGCAAGTAGACTGGTTCTGTGGGAGTAGAATGCGATCCAAACTGAACTGCCACATAGCCAACTCGATCTTGCATCACTTCTGGCGGTAGCGTAACTGATGTCTCCCCAGGCAGGACGGGACGGCACTCTAATCTACCTAAGTTAGGCAACACCAGATCCGCTACATCAAACATGGCTCGCATACCAGGATGCCAGCTGTCGCTTGAGGTGAGATTTGGTTCGTATCTCAGCCATTTTAGATAGCGGTGAACTGCCCAGACAGCCAGGGTATTGAGATATACCCGTACCCCTTTTTCAGGAGTCGCTTGCTCTTGTGCAAATTGTCGCGCCAGCTGATGGGCGGTGTCACTCAGGGGAACGTTAAGAGAAACAGGTGCGGTGCTATTCATAAGTCTTCTTCTACATTTGGTTGATAGCCCAAACTTCTAGCGATCGCTTGGAGAAGCGGGACTCCCTTGTTTTTCCAATGCCAGTTCAGGGTGTTGTAATTAATGTTGAGATCCCGTGCTACAAGAGCGAGTTTGTCGGGTGGATACTTTAAGAGCAAGCGCTGGCTGAGGATTTGGCAGTTACACTCTGGATAAGCTTGGGGATGGCAACGCCGAAGTTTGCCTTCCGGATCTCGGTCAATATATTGCTTTAGCTGAACCCCAATTCTTTGATTTTTCCGCTGTTCCTGTTCTCGCCGGGTTTGTGCTTCTATTTCTAAAAGCGTACAGGGAACTGAAGCCGCCAAGCGATCGCCAAAAGTTTCGCTCCCCTCATCCCCCAAGGGCACATCAAGCGAGAGGGGTGGTTTCCTCAGTTGTTCTTGAAATTCCGCTTGAGGATTCTTGGGATTTTTGGCGCGAGTCTGCTGGGAGGAATGCAAGTCGCGCACTTCATATTTCAGGCGTAATTTCAGGTTAATCCAAGCCACCAAACTCTTCTCTAAAGAAGGCTGTCTGGGTTCAAATTCGTGTATTTCATCAGCCAATTTCAGCAATGTATCATCCAAAGCTTCCAAGTAATCCGGGTGAGCGGATCTCGCCAATCCTGGCAATTGCTGAATTTCTATCAACAGCTGATTCATCGCTTTTCGCCAGCTAAGGCTCCCAGATGGATGCTGACGGACTGCTTCAATTAGTTTGCCTAGCCGCTCATCCCGTTCGTTCATAGCAGGGAATTAAGTAAGATTCTCTCCTCTTGCTGTCGGGTCAGCCTATCCAAACCATCTTCGCTCTTCACGGTTTTTGTAAAGTTTTGTAACAAATTTTGGGTATATCCCCACAACTTTGAGGCAGGTGCCTGAGAGATTTGTAGAGCGATACCTGAATTGATAGGAGAAGATGTCATGAATCACTTCGCAATCCTAATGTACTTTTTGCGCGATCGCCAGAAATTTCTGGAAGAGATTAGTAAAGGGATAAGACTTGAAAACAAGATTGTTTCCTTATTAATTAGTAGTTCCGCATTTTTTGCACTTTATGGAGCAATTATCGGTTCGTTTAGTGGCGGATTGCAAATGGTTGCTTCAGCAATTAAACTACCTGCCTTGTATTTAATCACGTTGGCTATTTGTTTGCCTACTTTATATTTTTTCGATGTGATTACTGGCTCTAAGCGCAGCTTTGGACAATACCTAGCTTTGCTGTTAGCGTCTATGTCAATCATTGGCGTGATGCTGTTCAGTTTTGCACCCATTATCCTGTTTTTTCGTCTTTCCATTAACGACTATCAATTTTTTCAACTTTTGAATGTACTGGTTTTTACGATTACTGGTTTGATAGGCATTAATGGTTTTTACCGAGGCATGATCTTTATCAACGACCAAGATTCTGATAACCCGAAAAAACGCACAGGAATGATTCGAGGTTGGTTAGTGCTATATGGCTTTGTCGGGAGCCAACTGGGATGGACACTCAGACCTTTTTTTGGAACTCCTGATAAACCTTTCGAGCTATTTCGTAATATTGAAAGTAACTTTTATTTTCACATTTGGCACGTAATTAGTAGCGCACTAGGTTTTCGTTAAGCACATAACAGGAAGCAACTGATATGCAAGCTGACTTAGAAAATTTGCAAATAACAGCAGAGGATCTTGAGAACCTAGTTGATTTAGATACTAGCACTGCCTTAGCAGTTGATATCTATAGAGGGTTGACCCTCAAAAATCCCAAGCAGATTCTATCAGTTCTCCTGACAGAAATATTGATCTTTATCTTGGTCTTAATTTTTGTTATGCCGGTGAGCCTGATTCTAATCCGCAATGCTGGAACTTTACCTGGAAATACAGATGGTGTCATCAGATTATTAACCCTAATTTCTACTATTTCTCTATTGGGGGTTTCGATTTGGAATTTTTGTTTGTGGCAACAAGTTAAACAAGTCAAATCTTTAGCTAGGTTGATAGACAAAGTCGATAAATACAATCGGGTAATTCAAGCGATCGCTCTCATGGACGAACTAGAATCAACAAGTTCCTCCTCTTCTCGTACAAAGATCAGCACTAGAAAAGAAGTCATCCAAGCTTTGAGGATTACTAAAGAAACTTTGAGCAGCGCTTTGCAAGCGGAAAAGCTCATGAGAAAACATCGTAAGTTTTTGAGCAGTCATCATGAATTATTTGCAAATCTTGAAAATAATTTCACTACTTTGATGTCATTTGATATGAGCCATCAGGTTAATGAATATAATCACTTAGTCAATGAGTCTTTACAAATTGGACTCAGCGTACATAAGGAATTGAGAAAGCTAAACAATCAAATTAATTAGTTCCACCGTCGTAGTCCGATACTTACCCTTTTTTGGGCTAGTTTTACAGATTAACTATCGATAATGCCAACATCAGGTTTTCTGTATACTGCAAATCAAATTTTAAGAGCATAAAAACATGAATCTCAAACAACCACAGCAACAAATATTACCTGGTATTTTAGTTTTAATTGTATTGTTGGTTTATTTTTATCCAAAAATAGCAGCAACCGAAAATTATTTTCCACTTTATCCTGGTATAGATACTATCTATCCACCAAAATTTTCTGTACATAAATTCAATTCTATATCCGTAGGTATGTCTAGAAAAGAGGTCTTGGAATTGTTAGGCGAACCTTCATATAAGGGCGAAAATTATTTTTATACTAAAGACACAAACTATGGCATTGATTTAGAACATGATGGGTACAGGGTAGATGATACAAGATGGGGATATGGAATTGATGACGGATGTAGAGGGTGGTGCGATTTTGCCTGGGTTACATACTCTATACTTTTTGACAGTGAAAGCTCAAATGCTAAAGTTGTCCGAACAGGCCGGGAAATAGTTTATAATTAAACAATTTTTTGCCTATTTTTTTGCATTTTAGGGAGCGATCGCGTAGATGAATACAAAAGATAATTCGTTGATTTTTGATTTGATTCTTTTCTAAAAACTTTACCTTTTGTTACTAGAGATAGCTAAATCATGAAAAATTCGCTTCATGCCACATTTCATACTATTTCTTTGGTGCTTCACACCACATTTTATGGCATCTTCTTGATCTGTAATCTTATATTTATCCTGGTTGTCTGTGTTGGGCTATTGCCTGAGATTGCAAGTCACCTGCTTAGTGGTGAATCTCTTAGCCAGGGTGAAAGAGAATTCCTCATCCCCCTTGTAGTTTTAACTGTAATATCGATTATTACGGTGTCGGGATTGTGGCGGTTTCGTAACCAACCTTCACAGATCCTCCGTCTGTTTTATGGCGTGGAAGCACCCCCGATTCTCCTATGCATACTCTTCTTATTTCTCAGGCAGGGATTCCGCATCAGGCTAGCGGAATTAACGCCCGCTAGCGCTTTGATTTTGGGCACGGGGGGCGTTTGTATCGTTGCTTTTTACCTCGAAGTGCTATACGGCTATGCAAAGCGCCATCAAGGACTCGCATGGTTGCAAATGATGGTTCACAGTCTGATGCCGGGTGTCGGTGTATACGTGGGGTTGCTGCTACTATTTTATGCCGCACCCGCAGCTGCCTTTCTCGTGTACCAATTCTTCCAATTTCAGTGGGGATGGATGTTTCGGGATATATGGAATTCTGGAAACTGGTTGTTGCCTGTATACTATATGCTTTTTGGGTTGAGCGTTGTCTTATCCCTGTTCATGCCTTGGATATTGGCAAGCTACTATATTCAATCTGGGCAGCGAATCTTACGCGCTTTTGCGGCTCAGTATGGGCGAAATAGCACTGTTATTGGTTCGGGGGCAGTGGTGACTGTTTGGATGATTCTGTGCCTTTCATTCAATACCCAGCCCCAGATTCAAGCATTTAAACTGTTAGAAAACCCAGCACCATCAGACAGGGAAAAGGTAGCACTCGTAGCCAAGTCGGATTTGATTCGGGATGGACTCCTTAACGCTTATTTTTCTTCTTATCGGTATTTAGGTACTTCAGAAGAAAATGACCATATCCGCCTCATGTATAAGAGCGTCTTTGGCTTTCCAGAATCGGTTTCCCAGTTCTTTCAAGACAGCTACAATCACTTGATGTCGCCGTTTTTATATAACGGTTCCCTAAGAGATATGGAAAAAGCTGGAAAGCTGTACGCCCAGTTTTTTGACAAGCCGATTCAAAAAGCAGAACGACAAGCAATTCAACACGCTTTGCAATCTAGTGGAAATTTGGACGATGCCAAGGCAGGGTTGCTGAATATTAACCAGGAAAAGGTGTGGTTGCGATCGCAACAAGTCACCGTTAAACCACAGGGCGATTGGGCAGATGTGGAACTCTACGAAGTATATGCTAACAAAACCACTGATGTTGAGGAAATTTTCTATTCCTTTTCTTTGCCAGAAAGCGCTGCAATTACAGGAGTTTGGTTGGGCGACAGCGAGAACTTAGCCAAGCGCTTCCCCTTTAAGGTTTCGCCACGCGGTGCCGCTCAGAAAGTTTATACTTCACAGGTAAGGCGCTGGCGTCCCGTCGATCCAGCTTTACTTGAGCAAGTTGGGCCACTTCAATATCGCTTGCGAGCCTTTCCCATTCCTCCCCGTTTATCACCGCAGGAACAAGCAGAGTCAGAAGATCGACCAACCGAAATGCATCTGTGGCTGACCTATAAAGTCATGCGACAAGAGAAGGGGTGGGCGTTACCTCAGCTAGGAGAGAAGCGCAACATTTTTTGGAATCAGGACACCCAGCGTATCCGCAATGGAGAAGTTGTAGCACGGGTTGGTGATGAATGGTTGGAACCATTTTTGCCAGCAGCTGGGCAATACCAGCCAAGTCTACATCAGGTTAAGTTGCCAAATGGCTACCAAATCTCAGCCAAGCCGTTGGCTGCAAAAGATTACTTGATGCCCCAAGGGAAGCGGTTTGCGGTCATTGTCGATGCTTCGCGGAGTATGGCAGCACACACCAAAGAACTGACGGAAACATTGAGCTGGTTGGAACAACACGGCTTTGCTGACAACATCTTCGCGAATAATGATGCTGATTTGTACATCAGTGCGTCCCCTGGTGCAAAAGCACAGCGCATCGATGATATCAGTCGCTTCAATGCCATGAAGATGACATTCTACGGCAGCATACAACCCAAGGAAATGCTGCGGCAGTTTACGCAACTGCGAGGGAATACGCCTTACGACGGCATCTTATTGGTGACGGATGAAAGCGGTTACGAGTTATCAGACAATCGTAAAGATGTGCCAGTAATGCCTGCACCGTTGTGGATGGTGCATCTAGGATCGCTGCCACCTGCTTACGACGATGCAACTCTTAAAGCCATTCAAGACAGTGGTGGCGGTGTGTGTACTAAAATTTCCGAAGTTTTGCAGCGACAGGCAACGAAGGCAGCGTTAGGGTCATCTGTCGTCAGCGTAGTGGATGGCTATGCTTGGGTTCTGGAAAAAGCCCCCAAAAATACTCAAAGTGCTGATGCAACTCAAAACTCTAATACTCAAGGTTTTGAACCTCTAGCGGCGCGGCAAATGGTTTTGGGGTTAAGCAAACATCTGAAGGGAAAGCAAATTGCTCAACTGGATGCCATTCATGCGATCGCTAAAACTTACAAAATTGTCACGCCTTACTCGTCCATGATTGTACTGGTCAATGACGAGCAACGAGAGGCTCTTAAAATTGCGGAAGCTCAGAAAGACCGTTTTAATCGTTCGGTTGAAGATGGAAAAGAGCAGCTGAGGCAACAGAACAATCGTTTTAACGCTAGTGTACCCGAACCGTCTGCGATTATCGGGTTGGTAGCGATCGCCTTGTTCCTGATTCGCACTCGTCAACGCAGCGTCAAACTACCATAGATGCACGTTTCGACTGCGAGAAACAGAAGGCTCAAAGGCTCACTACTATAGCCATTCAAGGGTTGGGTGCGATACATCAGTAAGGGCTTTTTGAATGCCATGCTTCTACAATGACATTCAAAAAGCCGCTACTGAACGTTAGAACCGCAATCTATTCCACCCAACCGAGAAACGCTCTATGCTCTATCGTAATTTCTCAACGCAAGCCGAGCTGGATGCTGAATATAACGTAGAAAAGTCAGTACCAGATTTCACTGTGTACGCAGATTTCTACGTGAAAACAAGCGCTAGCGTACGCTCTGCGTTGTACTGCAAACTCCAGGTTCCCTTTGGTCCCACCCTAGCCGAACATCTGGATATCTTTCCAGCCGCTCAACCGGATGCCCCCATCTTGGTGTTTATTCACGGTGGCTACTGGCGACTGCTCAGCAGCCAGGAATTTAGTTTAGTTGCCAAAGCACCTGTCGAAGCGGGAGTGACAGTAGTTGTTACCAACTATGCTTTGTGTCCTGCCGTAACAATGGATGAAATCGTGCGCCAGAGTCGAGCAGCGGTTGCCTGGATTTACAAAAATGCTTCTAGTTTTGGAGGCGATCGCGATCGAATTTATGTCTCTGGTCACTCGGCTGGCGGTCAACTAACAGCAATGCTGATGGCAACTGACTGGGAAGGAACCTACGGTTTACCCGCCGATATCATTAAAGGAGGCTGCGCGATTAGTGGTTTATTTGACCTGATGCCCTTTCCCTACACCTGGCTGCAACCCGCTTTACAATTAACTTGGGGAGAAGTTCTCCGCAACAGCCCCATCCTGCATATTCCCGACAAAGTTGGATCGCTGATTGTCACCTACGGCGGGGATGAATCCAAAGAATTTCAACGCCAGTCCGATGAGTTTCTAGCAGCCTGGAAAGCAAAAGGTTTACACGGCGAATATCTACCCCAACCTGGTAAAAACCACTTTACTGCCATTGATGGTTTTCTGGATGTTAATAGCGATCTGTGTACTGCTATCCTGCGACAGATGGGCGTTAAGGCGTAGCGCTTATTGAGGGTTGGTTTATGAGCGGATCTCCTCTGCTAACAAAAATGCCCTCTCTGGTGAGAGGGCAGCATTGCTTTTATGATTTGAGGAGTTTCATTGATACAAATAAAAGCGTAAGCCTTGGATGTGACGCGGGAGTGGCAATCAGATATCAATGTTGCGATCGCCTTCGAGTCTCGCCGCTGATGCTGTTCTTGTAACCTGCGAAGGCAGTTTGGTTTGTAGAGACAAGGGTTATCGCGTTTCGCCTTCTGACGGACTTTCTTATTCAAGCGCGATCGCATCTACCCAATCTTGATAATCGGGATCTCGATTTTCTGTAATCGCTATAAGTTTTTCTCGCAGTTTTGTAGTAATCGGTTTGCTCTCTGGTAATTGATAATTTTCAATTTTTTTGACTGGCGCAACCTTGGCAGCCGTCCCGCTCAAGAAAACTTCGTCAGCGATAAAAAGCTCTGATTTATCAACGGGTCTTTCTATCGTTTTAATTCCTAGATTTCTGGCAATTGTTAGGACGCTATCTCTGGTAATTCCTTCTAAAATATCCTGTTCAAATCCAGGGGTAATCAGTTGCCCATTTCTCACTAAAAATATATTCATCCCAGAGGCTTCGCAAATTTTTCCCTGCGAATTCATCATAATTGCCTCATCAAAGCCTGACTCTACCGCCTCAGTTTTCGCTAAGGCAGAAGTAATATATGCGGCGCTGATTTTACCTCTCAGAGGCAAGCTGCGATCTTCTTGTCGATACCAGGAACTAATTCGACAGCTGACTCCTTCCGGAGATAAATAATCTGCTAGTTCAATTCCATAAACTAAAAAATCTTTCTCAACATTATGAAGCCTAGGAGCAATTCCTAACCCCGAAGTATATACGAGAGGGCGGATATAAAAAGACTTATTTGGTTGATTTTTTTTTATAAAATCAACGATAGTTTCTCGAATTTTAGAGGCTGGTATATCGTAGTGTAAATACTTAGCACTATCACTTAACCTTTGGCAATGACGGTCTAATCTAAATAGTAAAATTTGCTTATCATTTTGAGGATCGGGAATCCCTCTTAATCCCCCAATTGCGCCAGTTCCATAGTGCAAAGCTTGGGTAGCAATAGAAACTTTGGCTTCGTTAAAAGGGACAAATTTATTCTGAAAGTAAGCAATGGGTAAAAAATTATTCATAAGCTTAAAGAAGTTTTTCCAGATGTTTTTCGATTTGCCGATTGCGATTCTACACATTCGGCTTCCTGAACTTTCTTTCAAAATTCAAAAGGAATGTGTGTTCCGACTAAATTAGGAAATTCAAGAACGTTAGTGACTATTACTATATAATGATGTCTTGATTTCGAGCTAGTAGAGATTTCGATATGAATAAAACATTTTAATAGTAGGGTGGGCATTGCTCACCCTACTGTTGGGCTAACCTACTACTTGGCTAACAACTAGCAATCTCGTTACCCGCGATCGCAGGCTGGGGTGATTCTGGCACCAGACGCGCCACAGCTTGCTTGACAAATCCTTGCAAGAAAGCAACTCGTTGATTTTGCTGAAACACTTTTTGCAGGGTTTCGCGCAACTGATCCAGATTCAAGGGACGCCCTTCGGATGTCGTAGCGGCTTCCTGCGCTTGGAAATATTCAATCAAGCTCAAACCCGCTAACCGGGTTAGATAGGCAGCGCTGACCCCCTGAACCGCTCCTCCGGCGACAAATGTGATCGCATTGCTCTTGAGAACCCCACCTACGGTTTGAGTCGTTAGCTCGACTAAACCAAGCTTGAGCATCAAGCTACCCATTGTCCCAGCGATCGCTTGCGCTTGTTGAATAGAGAATTTTTGCTGATATAGATTACCGAGATCCATGACTAGCTGACCGTTAATGGCAGCAGTTGCCAGCAAATCCAAGGCAGGTACAGGGTTCGCAAAGGCGGTGGCGGCAGCAATCCACTGATATTGCTCGATAACGGGAAGGGCGCGATCGCGTCTCACTTCATTTAAGGCGGATTTCGCTTCGGCTTTCAGCGCATAAGCTGCCCTCCAAGCCGTTGCCCAAACCAGCTGTTGACTTTCTTGGGCTAAAATTTGGCTTAACCGACTTGCGATCGCACTCATCTCAGGGGCGGGGGTTTCCATCCACTCCCGCACCGAACCATCCGGTTGATGCTGACGTACTTTGATGGCGCTGGGGGAAGCCGCGATCGCTACAACGTCTTCTCCGTTCAGCGTTCCTTGCATTCGTTGCCGCAATTGCTGTAATACCGTGGCGCGTTCTTCAGGTAAATACCAATCTTGCTTGTTAAGCACTAGCACTGCACGCTGTTTAGATGCCGCTAGTTGCTGTAAGGTTTGATATTCCGGATCGGTCAAATCTCCATTGGTAAGAAATAGTACCAAATCTGACCTCTCCCCGATTCGGGAAGGGGGCGGGGAGGTGGGGTCAATTGCAGTAAATAAAGCGGGTGTCTCCTGCAAGCCGAGTTTTTGCGGCTGTTGAGAAACCCAGTTAGACTCTAAAACTTGAATTAAGGTAGATTTACCGACTGACTTTCCGCCAGTGACAGCCAGATGCATCTCCCGGCGATCGATTTCACTCGTAATTTTGGCGAGTTGTTCTCTTAGCGGGGCATTTGCCGGATGGTTTTCTGCCTCTGCCTCTAGCTGGCTAATCGTACCTTCGGTTTGAGCGATCGCTTTTTCTACCGTTTCCCTGTCCATCTGGCTGACATCTGGCAGATGAAGCTCTTTGGCTGTCTGTTTCTGAAATAACCAGAAACCAGCGCCGAGTGCGATCGCGCCAATTACACTAAACTCACCGACTGTCCCCGCTGAGTCATGAAAACTCTGCAACAACCAAAGCGAGAATGATAGACCAATTCCCCCGACTAAAATCGGACGCCGCAAATTCACAGCCATAAATATTTAAATGTAACCGAATCGCTGCTAACCAGCCTACAACAAATCCCTGCAACCTTTTGGGATTGCAGGGATTGTTTACTTTTGTATTTGGTGGCGGGAAGTGGATTTGAACCACTGACCTTCGGGTTATGAGCCCGACGAGCTACCAGGCTGCTCTATCCCGCGTCGTTGCCAACTTATTTACTATAACGCAAATTCAAGAATGTGGCAACTACAACATCGAAAGTTCTCCAACGACATCTAAGCGCTTGAATTTGCTCAAGCTCATAAAGGTTTCCGATAGGGTTTCCGCCACCGTAGGACTAATCCAACCCATTTGCTTGAGTAGATGAATAGCAACGGCACACTTTGCCCGTCCTGCTCCATCTGCCACCTTAATTGCTAGTCCCATCCCTTCGCCAACGCGACCGATACACTGAATCCCTTCAGCACCCCCTTTGCTGATGATTTCACCTTCGGTCAGACGCATGAGTTCTGTATCAAATAAACCTTCTCCTGCCACCATATTTGGGTGATGGGTCATGGCACGGACGATGCGCTCCATATCCAAATTATTCCCAGAGGCAAGCTGACCGTACAAGGTACCCATTTGCCCCAGCTGCATGAAGTAAGTCGGAGCGCCACAATCATCGTGGGCACTGATGAACTCTACAGCGGGCATTCGCAGCAATTCGGCAACTTTGCCTAAAATTAGCTGCTGAACGGGGTGGTTGCGCTGCAAATAGGTATTCAGAGGCCAATGCCTTGCTTGGCAAACGGCAAGCATTCCAGCGTGTTTCCCGGAACAGTTATACTCCAACGGACTCCGTTTGCCTTCTGGAATTGGACACTGAAGTGCTGATGGGTCAACATCCGAGCGCCAAAGAACGTTAAAAGCCTGTCGGACTTGGGCAGTCGTACCTTGGTGGGAGCTACAGATAATGGCTAAGTCTCGATCCGTTAGCTTGTAGCGTTCTAGGGTGCCGGTAGTCGTAATTGCCAACGCCTGGAATGGCTTGAGGGCGGAACGAACAAAAGCAGCGGTTTCCGAACTGCCTGCCACGGATAGGACGCGCCCTCGGTTGTCACAGACGACTGCTTGGGCGCGATGCGTTGATTCAATAATGCCTTCTCGCAGCAACCGAACTTCCAGTTCTGCGGATTGATTTCTTTTTCCCCTTGTCATGGGTAAGACTTTATCACTTTTTGTTAGTTGTTCAGTAGCCTGCGATCGCTTGTTCTGAGGTCTTCGGTAGACTGTGCAGCCTTTCCTTACTATCCACTACCTCTCGCTCAATGACCTAATGCCTAATGGCTCATTACAGAAAATACCAAGTTAGACTACCTGCAAAGAAAAATAAGGCAAGCAAGACAAAGGTTCGCTGTAACCGCTGAAGGATTGGTTGAACTTGGTAAGTGACGATCAAGCGATCGCGTGTCAAAATTTCTTCTGGCTTTGTCCAGCACTGACCGTCATACCAACCGGATTCTTCATAAAACACTTGTTGATTCTCTAGGCGCGATCGCACGTAAGACCAACCCAAGTACAGTCGCACCAGTGCCAACACCACTCCCAAGCTCGCTCCTGCTGCACCCATGAGGATAAACTTGCTCGGATACTTTCCTGGCGCAAAGCTTGCTGCTGCCATTGGACCTGCGACGAACCAGCCGAGACCCCAAATCCAAGCCAGCTTTTTGATGTATCCTCCCAGTTCCAGCGTCACCCAGCGAAAAGACCAAGAATCCTTCAACTCCTGGTACTCATTGAGCGGTTGTTGTTCGGCGGGAACTGGGCAAACTGAAACTGGAGTTTCCATCATGTTTTTACTCTCCCATCGGCTCACGATGCTGAGAAATCGATTTTTTCAGCATGACCCCAGAATGCTTCCAGATTATAGAATTCCCGCTCTGGAGGCAACAAGATGTGAATGATGACATCCCCGTAATCCAACAGTATCCAGCTACCTTCTGCCTTTCCTTCCACGCGCAGAGGCAGGCGTTGCCACTCCGTTTCTACTTTCTGTTCAATGGATTGGGCGATCGCTCTCACCTGGACTCTGGAGAAGCCGGTTGCGATCGCAAAGTAATCCGCCAGATAGGATACCTCTCCTACCTGTAGCAATACGATGTCAGCCGCTTTGCGGTCATCAGCAGCTCTGGCAGCCGTCAAAGCCAGCTCTTTGCTTGCTTTTTGTTTATCTGCATTGACAGCCAGTCGAGCAGAAGCATTCGCGTCGTCTCCGTTGGAGATGAATGCTTCGTTCCCAGTAGAGGAGGACTGTATCTTGAACTGTTCTGACATTAAATCCTGATTTCCTTGTTCAAAAACACCTATAAATTCCTTCAAAGTTGGTTCAACTCACAGCACTGTACTAGAGAGATGCTGAAGTTTCTATTTTAATTTTTGAAGTTTCGAGCCTCAGCTTTTTATGGCTTTTTTTAACTTTTCATTTCATTTATCCTTCATCCTTTCAGCTTCAGGTTGCTGCTTTTTGCTAGCGATTTGAAGTGCCCAATTACGGCTACGGATCGTTCGAGGGTGAATTAAGCAACGAGTTTCGAGGAGATATTTCAGGGAATAATCGCAAGTTAGCCAAACAGCTTTGTAGAGATTTTGCCAAGCAACTTGTCTTAAAGCTTCTAACTCAGGAGTGTTACCTCTGCCTGGTTCCAGAGTATCAGCCAAAAACACGATACAACTCAATTCACTCATTCCTGGTCTGCCTAAGGTGTGATCCTGGATTGCCTGCAAAATTTCTTCATCAAATATTCCAAATTTGTCTCTAGCAACAATTGCACTAACATCTGCGTGCAATAAATGCGGATTTTCTTCATCCACCGGGTCTAATTCCAATCCTTCTTCTCGTGCCATTTGTAACAGCAGCGAAGGCTTAAAGTATTTTGCGAGATCGTGCATCAACCCCGCTGTCCCTGCTTTTTTCTCGTCGAGTTGATAATGCAGCGCTAGCTCAATAGACATCTGCTCGACGCCTAATATATGTTTGATTCGAGCGGCAGGGACACGATCTGCTAACCAGGCTAAGACCTGTTCGCGCATTGGGCGAGGAACTCCATAGGGCTATCGGGACAGAAGCAAAGGGCAAAGCCTAAGGCTTTGGGCGATCGCTAGTTCCCAGGATAATAAACGCTAGGCATCGCGCGATCGCTACTTCAACCCGACAACCATTTTGCTTTCATTCTAGATCAATGAAGCCTAACCTCATCAAACAGCTTCTCATACTGCTCCAAGGCGTGCTTAAAGGAGTAATTTTCGATAGCATATTGTCTGCCTTGCTGACCCAGTCTTTCCCCTTTGTCAGGGTTTTTATATAAGTCTAAAATTGCTGCTGCCAGAGCCTCAGGATTTTCTGGGGGAACGACGACACCGCCGCCGCTATGCTGCACCGCTTTAGCTGCCGTACCACTAGCAGGAACAGAAGCCAAAATTGCCCGACCGCTGGCTAGCAGCACCTGAATTTTAGAAGGCATATTGAAGGAAATCACGTTTTCCTTTTGCATCACCAACCCTACATCCGCCGCTGCCAGTAGTTCCGGTAATTTTTCGCGGGGTTGAAATGGCAGTAGCAAAACGTTTGGCGCATCCACTTTTTGACAATAAAGCTCCAGGTCTTGTAAGGCTTTATCTTCTCCCACAATCACCACAGCAATGTCGGGAATATGTCGCAGGCAAGTCGCCGCATCGATCAGGGTCTTTAAGGGTTGGGTGCGACCAATGTTACCGGAATACAGAACCACAAATTTGCCGTCGAGTTGGTGAACGGCTCGAAAATAATTATTTTCTTTAGGCAAAGGTTGTATAAAGTTAACATCAACCCAGTTAGGAATCAACCTAATTTTACTTTTTGGGACTCCTTTACCAACTAAATTATCAACAAATCCATCAGCAATGACGCTAATCTTCGTAGCTGTTCGGTAAGCAAAATTTTCCAGCTTTTCAAAGATGGCAATCATCCGTTTGTTGGTAAGCAACCCCGTATGAACTGCGGCTTCCGGCAAAATATCCTGGAGGTTCAAGACTACCGGACAGCGGTGCAACCATCCCAGGAGCGCGGCTGGAACGGAAACTGGCAGGGGCGGTACGGTTAACAAAATTACATCTGGTCGCCTGCCTTTGAGGGCATGGACTAAGCTGATCAGGACAAAGCTAGCATCCAATAGAATTCGATCTATCAAACCCGGTTTGGGGCGAATCCAGACATAATTGCGCTGAATGGCTACGCCATTTTCGAGTTCTGTTAGGTACAATTTCCCCTTATATTTCTCGTAGATGCGCCGTTGCGGATAGTTTGGCATGGCAGTGACAACTCGCACTTGATGACCTTGTGCTACCAAACCTTCCGCTAGTTCGGTCATCAAGGGGGCAATGCCGATTGGTTCGGGATGGTAGTTGTAGGAGTAAATCAATATCCGCATGATCTAGGTCTTACCAAATATTTAGCACCAAGCTTTTACCTAGTCTAATCGGGGGTTGCGGTATGTTGGTACAATCGCGCATCTTCTTTGAGGAATAATGTGGCTTTTTCTCGGTCTATTTCTCGGTCTATAAGTGCGATCGCGCTTGTAGATGAGATTTCTTCCCAGTTGTCAGAAGCAGCAGCACATCTAGGAGAAAGCGAATACTCTCCAGTTTTAGCGAATTTTTCTTCGCATCAGCAAGCAATTTCGTTCGTCAGGCATCCGCGTGTAATCGAGTTCATCTGTGAATTGTTGCATAAATATCAACCCGCGACCTCCTTCATTCTCCAGGGGGTCAAAATCCTTTTGACCCACCACTTGCAACTTTGATTGCAGCTTGGCTTGCAAGTTAAACGGTTTTCCGTAGTCCCAAATCCGCATTTCCAGATAGCTAATATAGACTTTCACCTCAATCTGTATTGGGGTGGTTGGGGGCAATGAAGAATGAGCGTGGCGAATGACGTTCGTAAACCCTTCAGTCAAGGCTACCTGGGACTGCCACCATAATTCATAGGGCAGTAGCGGTAGAGTAAGTTGCTCAAACCATTGCAAAACTTCTGTTAAAGCATTTAGATCCGTCTCCACCTGAAGGCGGGATTGTGCTATTGGTTGTTCCTTTGTCATTAACAGAAGTAATTGAGGTTTCCTAATAAGCACCACTGTTTTTGCGAAATAAAATTAGGATTGTTTTAACAATTAACTTGAGGTCGTAAATCAGGCTCCAGTTCTCCTGATAGCGCAAATCTAAGCGAATCACATCTTCAAAATTGCGTACTTGCGATCGCCCATTCACCTGCCACTCACCCGTCATTCCTGGTTTCACATCTAAACGCTGCCATTCCGGAACTTCGTATCGTTCTACTTCATCAGGTGTCGGGGGTCTCGTACCGACTAAACTCATCTCCCCTTTCAGGACATTCCAAAACTGCGGCAGTTCATCCAGGCTTGTCTTCCGTAAAATTCGACCCACCCGTGTTACTCGCGGATCGTTTTCATTCTTGAAAAAGGCACCGCTGGCTTGATTCTCGATTTTGTCTTTCAGTGCTTCCGCGTTTACGCACATCGAACGGAATTTCCACACCTGAAACCGTCTTCCCATCCAACCGCAACGGATTTGACTGAAAAAAATCGGGCCTGGATCGTCGAGCTTAATCACAATGACGATGGGAATAAACAAAATTGCCGTAATCCCTAAACCCACCAGCGATCCCACCACATCAATACCACGTTTAATCCACGAGCGGACGGAAGGATGAGTCGTTGGTAGCTGAATTTCTGATTTTTTCCCAGGAGTTGTGGTTGCGCTTTGGCTTGGCGGCTCGATCGTTAAAACTTGATCCAGCCCCGTCATCGCTAACACTGCCATCACTTGAGGATGGACACCCCGAAGTACTAATTCGACTTGTTTCTCCCGCGCTAGCTTTACATTACTGACCAGCGCACCAATACCACTGCTATCAATAAATGTGGTCTGACTCAAATCAAAAACTAATTGCTGGGTATCGGCACTCTCTTGTAAGAATTGCTGACAGCTTTTCTTAAAAGCCACGGCCTCAAGAACAGTAAGGCGAGGGGGTAGCTGGACTACAGGAGTGTCGTTGAAGAACGTAATCCGAAAATCTGCATCGGGGATCGGTCCAACCATGTAAACCTAGTGCTAAGGTGCCATCTTATATTTTGAAAAATATTTGAGATTAGTCAATTCAACTTCATTAAAAGTTTTTGTAAAGAATTATTTTATTGTTTTGATATAATTCTACTTAAATCAAATTCATCGAGTGTCCATAGTAGCACTGAAATAGCGAATTGTACCAAGAATTTTTTAAACTGCTTCTAAGGGTACCAAAGAGCAAACAGCTTGGCGGTGGTTAAAAATTGTAGTTATCGTGAGTTATCCTCAGGGATCGACCGGAATCATCAATATTGACAGAATTATCAAGCGGTGAGAAGGCTGACTGGGAAACCCCCTGCTAAGAGCGATCGCCGTTGGCAGTTGTTGGCAGCACGCGCAGAGCCAAGCATCCTTCCCGCGTGGTTAATCTAGGAATTCAAGGCAGATAATGGGATTAGTAGAACCCTTAGAGTAAACCCAGTCCGGAGCGAACCAGTCGCATCTCAAGTCAGAGCAACAATGACCCCTAAAACTGCCGACTATCCCACTGCGCGGCTAATTGAAGTCTTCTCCGCCATTCAAGGGGAAGGACTGAATGTAGGCACCCGCCAAATATTTATCCGCTTTGCCATCTGCGACCTGCGCTGCCATTTTTGCGACAGTGCCCACACCTGGTTAGCGCCAGATAAGTGTAATGTGGAGCGAACACCTGGGCAAAGAGATTTTGAAACCCACTCCAATCCAGTGTCTAGCTCGGTGTTACTAGAATGGATTGAACGGCAAAATCAACCCGGTTTGCACGACAGCATCAGCCTCACGGGTGGCGAACCGCTGCTTCATGCTCCCTTCCTAGCTAAATTTCTGCCTGTTTTGCGCCACTCCACAGGGTTGCCACTCTACCTAGAAACTGGCGGTCATCGTCCAGAACAACTAGCCCCGATTTTGCCCTTCCTGGACTCTGTAGGCATGGATATGAAGCTGCCTAGCGTCAGTGGAGAACAAAGGTGGGAAGCGCACAGGGAATTTCTCCAGCTTTGCCATGACTCACGGGTTGATAGTTTTGTCAAATTAATTATTTCTAGCCAAACTGAGCCATCTGAGCTGGAACAGGCATCTGAATTGGTGGCAGCAGTTAGCCCTGCTATCCCGGTGTTTTTACAGCCAGTAACACCCCTACAAATGCCCCATCATCTGCCAGTGTTTGCCCCAACCCCCGCGCAGGTTTTGGAGTGGCAGGCATTAATGAAGCGAAGTCTCAAACAAGTGCGAGTTGTGCCACAGACTCACAAAATGCTGGGTCAACTTTAGAATTGTTCATGGTTCATCAGGAATTCTCAGGAACCACGAATCCTGATTAGTAAATTTGTGTAGTTGAATAAAGAATTGATGAAGAACCGGAATACTTATGTGAAATTACTGTGTGGAAGACCGCTTTAAAGTTATCTTTAACCAGCTTTTAAAGTAACCGTCTGATGCTCGTGATAGTAAACGTTCTGAGGCTAAGACATTATGAAAGCAAAGCATTGGCTTTGGACGGTTAGTTGCTCGCTGGCGCTCTCTACGCTCTCTATCACGGCAAATACCACCTCTACTTATGCAGCTTCCCTGGTTAATACTCTGGCGATTCCGGGGGAAAGTACGGATCTATTCCCGACTAATGGCGGCAATGGTGGTGCTAACATCAATCGCTTAGGTTTTTTCTCGGATCTATATTACGATCGCTACGAGAATGTGTACTACGGTTTGGGCGATCGCGGTCCAGGAGGCGGTGTACTTTCCTACGAAACCCGAGTTCAGAAATTTTCGCTGGATGTTGACCCAAACACGGGGACGATTAGCAACTTTAAGCTGCTGAAGACCATTTTATTTACTAAGGACGGTGAGAACTTCAACGGGTTGAACCCCCAGTTACTCAACGGCGATACCGGAATTCTGGGTCTTAGCTTCGATCCAGAAGGCTTTGCAGTTGCACCCAACGGCAACTTCTACGTTTCAGACGAGTATGGACCCTCTGTTTACGAGTTCACTTCGACTGGTTCGTTCATCCGGGCCTTTGCCACTCCAAGCAACATACTTCCTCTAGCTGGAAGTGTTCCCAACTATGTCGATGGTCGCCCAATCCTTACTAGCGGTCGCCAGGATAACCGAGGCTTTGAGGGAGTGACTCTTAGCCCAGACGGTAAAAAACTGTATGCGATGCTGCAAGACCCGCTCGTAACTGAGGGAAGTCCCGATGGACGACGCAGCCAGAACTTGAGAATTGTGGAGTTTAATACGGCAACAGGTGATAGCGTTGCCCAATATATTTACCAGCTAGAAAGTCTTGCCGCTATTAACGATCGCATTCCCGGAACTGATGACGATTTTGGGCAGAATTCTCAAGGTCGTAATATTGGCATTAGCGCCATTACCGCCCTTAATAACAATGAGTTCCTAGTACTGGAACGCGATAATCGCGGCGTGGGCGAAGCCGATCCTCTAAGTAAAGCCCCAGTCGCCAGTAAGCGGGTTTACAAAATTGATCTCACAGGTGCCACAGATGTCAGCAACATCAGCTTGATAGGTACAAATACTTTACCATCTGGCGTAATACCTGTTAGCAAGTCTCTGTTTTTAGATGTTGCAGCGCAGCTGAAGGCGAGTGGTCAAGTAATCCCTGAGAAGTTGGAAGGTTTGACAATCGGGCCTAAGCTAACGGATGGTTCCTACGCAATTATCCTTGGCACGGATAACGACTTTAGTGTGACTCAGGGGAATGCTGGTCAGCAGGATGTTTGCACAGATGGTACAGCCTTTACTCTCGTATCTATTGATAGCGGCTGTCCCGCCGGACAAAAATTACTTCCAGGCTACCTCTACTCGTTCAAAGCTAGTGCTACAGAGTTAGAGGGGTTTGTACCTCCGGAAAAAGTGCCAGAACCAGCGGCAACGGCTGGATTAATGCTACTGGGTTTTGGCGGTTTGTTGCTTAAGCGGCGGCAATAAAAAGGCAATGTAAACATTGCCCAAATTCGGGTGTAGCTTTGGTACACCCGAATTTGGGGAAAGACAGGCACTCATGTAAAACAGAAGAATTCCTCAATCTCGTTACTCAGCTTACGCCTGGTAACGAAGATTTGGATGCGATCGCATCGGAAGAGTCTTTATACTGAGTCCTCGCGTGCGCCTTTGACTTTAGCTTTGGCTTTGGCAGCACTACGCTTGAGGGCAGAAAGCCGCGTTTCGTATTTGCTCCGTTGCCTTTTGTTTGGGGTTAGCTCTAGCAAAGCTTTCAAAGCGCTACCCAAACTTTTGTAGGCGTTGGGGAGGGAGTAACCAAAGCGGGTGGCAAGCGCGATCGCTTTTTCATCCGCTTCAATCATCTCCTTTACCTGCTTCTCTCCACTATTTTTTTGATACAATCTCCAGCCTGAGACACCACACAATGCCAAGGCTAATATCAACAGCAAGCCATCCTGCACCCACAGTTCGCCGACAGCACCGCCTAAACCAATTGCAAGCGCTGCCATTTCCCAGCCATCTCTGGGGATGGTGTCGTTTTGAATTCGGGCGACTTCGTGCCAAAACAGTAAATTCCGCTGATCGAGTGCTAGCTGATCCCATTTCACTAGATCAATTTGAACCTCAATTTGATCCTTGCCAATTTCTTCACAGCGGATCAGGGGTGGATTCACTTCAGTCGTTCCTTCGACTGTTACCCAGCTTTGCAATTCTGGCGGCAGTAAGGTTTTTAACCGCCGGAGTTCGCTCATCTCAGCTCTAGCAGAAGAGGTTGCATAGGATGTCATAGTCGTCCAGCCCCAGGAAATTCGCTTTTCAATCGTAAGGTTATTACTTTGGAGTATAGCGATCTTCGTGCCCGGATTCAGATTCACTCAGATGGGAATAGTCCCCGCTTCTTACGCGCTTCCATCGCTCTCTCCAGCATTTGCAGTAATCCAGGAGCTTCTTCTTGAAGGGTAAGCAGTAGCCTTTCTCCCAATTCTCGATCGCCTGGATCTTTGCCGGTTTCCATCACCTCTTTCAGTCGAGGCATCGCTACATTATCAATAATTTGAATTAAACCTGACAAACAACGGTTGAATTGTTTTTCGGTAAGACTTGAATCTTCTAAGGGAAACTCAATGATGGCACGAATTTCGCCATCGTTTGGGTCATATTCCCATTGCAGCATTTTGGTTTCCCAGGAAATGCACAGCATTGTCTGGAGGATCGCTTCTTTGTAAGGATGATCTTTAACTCCAGATATAACTTGGGGCGCAAATACCTTGAAAAATTCCCCATCCTCATCCAGCTGGACAACAATCAAGAATTCGTCTACGTTTTCAGCTTGTACACCCGTCAGAATCCGGTACGCTTCTTCGTCAATATGATATTTCCAACCTTGATTGTCTAGATACGTGGCAATCTGTCGTAAAGTAGCGCCCATGACAGCCTCGCTGCGTCAGGTGGAGCAGGAATAACACGACACAGTATAACGTGCTATCTGACAACGGCATAGAGAAAGCCGTCTTTAGTTAGGGCTTGGGGCGATCGCTTGCTTCTAACGCTGTTCCGATCGGGGTTTGGGTTGGAGCTAGGATAGCGATCGCGTCTTTTGTTTCTCAAGCAATTTTGCTCCGAAAAACCCAATGCCAGATGCCTGCGGTACAGTTCAAATTTGCCTAGCGCTGGTAGGAACGACCGCCAAGATAGAGTGCTGCTGCGAGGGCGATTCCAGGTAATGTAATGACTGCTGCCAATGGAGAACGTAACCAACTCGCTTGCTCGTACCGTTCTCGATAATAAGTAGACCTAAGCGAACAGGGTTGAGCGGAACTGACTGAACCCAACAAAATGCTACTAGCGATCGCAGTGCTAGAAGCGATCGTAACCAAAGATAATTTTGTTTTCATACAGTTTTTTCTCCTACCGCGTTTTAGTGCAGGGAACGATCCTGAGCGATCGCCCAAAGTTTCATTTAATTCTAGCTGCCTCTGACTAAACTGGGGTTGAATGCTACGCAAGTGCAAAAAAGGGGAGTGCGATCGCTCTAACTCAGACAAGCTAAAACTAAAGTGGGTTTTGTAACTGTACAACCCTTCCGGAAGGCTTTGTAGCACTTCAAGCCAGTACGTCTTCTGACACAAATGCCTTTTCCCATCTAATTCGCACAGTCAAACTACCAACTGAAAACTGAAGAACTAACAAAAGCTTGGAAAGCATTTATTGATGGTGCCATGCAATTAGGTTGAAATTCAGTATTACTCCTGAATCGGAGCGTCTTTGAGGGCTGTTAAAATACCCAGCAGTTTAGCTGTGTATATTGATATGAACTTAGAGCGATCGCTCATGAAGCTAGCCAATGCCGTATCTAAGCTTAATGAACTTTCATCAATGGAAATTTGTACTGAACCAGGATGTACTAAACAAGTTTCTAAACCAGGTCATAAATTGTGTTATGAGCATTGGAAGGCTAACAACACTCAAGCGTCACCCACACCAAGACCTAAACCGAAGCCTCAGCCATCGTCTTCCCCATCGCTGTTGTCCGCTACCAGCATCAGCGAGAAACTGGCAATACCCAAGCACAAAGTTAATCCCATTTTGGCTGAATTAGGATTGTTGAGCAAAGACCAGAACGGCTGGGTTGCTACCAAGTTAGGAATTAACTTCGGTGCGGTGCAAAAAACTTATTCGCAAGACGGCACGCTATACGTTCTCTGGTCTGAGTCGATTCTGACGAATCAAGCGTTCCTCACGACTATCCAAAGTATCAATGGTGATAGTTTAGAAACAAGTACCAAGGAAGCAACCAGCGAACAAGGGTTTCGCGAGAAGTTTCGGGCTAGCGCCCAGCATCGCACCACTGATGGGCATTGGGTTCGATCAAAGGCTGAAGCTCTGATTGATAATTGGTTGTATGTTTCGGGAATCGTTCATGCTTACGAACGACGACTACCCATTGAGGAAGAAGCGTACTGTGACTTTTATCTTCCATCAGGGAGAGTGTATATCGAGTATTGGGGATACGACAACGATCAAGAGTATGCGGCACGTAAGCGAGTTAAGCAGGAGCTATATCAGAAGTACCAGCTCAACTTAATCGAATTATCGGATGAACATATTAAGAATTTGGATGATTGCCTACCCAGAATATTACTGAAGTTTGGTGTAGTTATTAGTTAAAGAACTCATATAGTTATCCTGTGTTTGCGATCGCTTCCTCTCTTCCTTCGCGTCCTCTGTAGTTGGGTAAAAAAGCGATCGCAATTCGACCCTTCTATCAAGATGACCTAACTTTACTGAGAAAAGTAATAGGAGCGATCGCATCTAGATCGCTCCTACTATTGATTATCTCTTACACCCCTCAGCTAAAAGCGGAGAGAGGCAAGGGATGAGGTTCTTAAATCTTCGCTTCTTCCCTCACTAACTTATCCCAACCCAAATCTTTAAGGTTGTTATTCCGGCGCAGCGGACGAGTCACCAATTCCAGGATGTCACGAGCATTTGTAAAGCCGTGAATCTGAGCAAAAGTGAACTCAACCGACCATTTAGTGTTAATCCCCCGTGCTTCTAACGGGTTGGCGTGAGCCATACCAGTAATCACCAAATCTGGCTTGAGTTCGTAAATACGCTGAATTTGGTTATAGTTGTCTGGCTTCTCCACAATCCTAGGCGTTGGTACACCCATTTCGTGGCAAGTTTTTTCTAGCAGCGCCAACTCAGCGGCTTGATAACGCTTATCCATGTAGGGGATGCCGATTTCTGGGCAAGTCATGCCGCAGCGCACCAGGAAACGAGCTAGGGAGATTTCCAGCAAGTTATCGCCCATGAAAAAGACAGATTTGCCGCGAATCAACTGGACGTAGTCTTCCAGATTTTCCCAGATTTGAGCTTCCCGCTCATCTAGCCCTTTGGGTTCAATCCCGAACACCGAGCAGATTTTCTCAATCCAGGCGCGGGTGCCATCGGGACCAATGGGGAAGGGTGCGCCGATGAGTTTGCACTTGCGGCGACGCATCAGCGTAGTGGCGGTGCGGCTGAGAAAGGGGTTCATGCCAGAGACGTAGTAGCCTTCTTCTAAAACTGGCAATTCGGTGTAACGCTTGGATGGTAACCAACCAGAAACTTTAATGCCTTGCTTTTTCAGTTCCAGTGTCAGATTGGTAACAACTGGATCGGGGAGAGAACCGAAGAGAACCAGTGGCGGATGCTTGACATATTCCGATTCATCGGCGGCAACATCTTCTTTTTTCTTGCCGAAGTTGAGCAGAGAAGCGATCGCATTCCTTTCTTTCTTCTCAGTTTCTACCACGGGCGCTTTATCGGGACAACGGGCAGCCATCGCCGCCAGTACGGTGTCTTCCCCTTGGGTGAAGGCGTAGTCTAAACCATTGGCACGAGCCGTCACAATGGGGATGCCAATTTCGGATTCTAGCTTGGGTGCCAAGCCTTCCAAATCCATTTTGATGATTTCGGTGGTGCAGGTGCCAATCCAAACAATGACGCTGGGGTTGCGATCGCGCTTAATTTGCAAACACAGCCGCTTCAACTCTTCATAGTCATTCAACTGAGCGGAGATATCTCCTTCTTCCAACTCAGCCATCGCGTAGCGGGGTTCTGCAAAAATCATCACCCCCATCGCGTTTTGTAAGAAGTAGCCACAGGTTTTTGTGCCAATAACTAAGAAGAAACTATCTTCTATCTTTTGGTACAACCAAGCTACGCAGCTGATGGGACAAAATGTATGATAATTTCCAGTTTCACACTCAAAATTAAGCGCTTCCGGTTCTGTATTAGCAAGGGTCATAGTAAAGGGTTCCTCTCAAATTTTTAATTGATTGTTAGTCAAAAGGTAATTAGTTATTAGTCATTCCAGAGACAAAGAAATTTTGACTTAATGACTCATAACTATTGACAAATTACTCAGGATCTGGGATTAGAGCGACAATCTCTGCATCCTTAACCTTCATTTGCAGTAGCGATCCAGGAACGATTCGTTTGAAAATATTCCAACCACTTCTGCTTCAAAGCAGATGTAAAGTTTTCAAAAAAAGTCATACTTTCTGTTAGCTCATCCTGCCAATACTGGGTTAACTTTTAGCGCTGCCAAGGAAAGCGATGCTTTTTATAAACTCCCTCGCAAGATTCATCCACCTTAGCAGCGATACGACTGGCTGATTGAGCAACATTGACAGCAGCCGGAGGTAGCATTCTGACTTCCTCTGTATCTGTTTTTTCAGCCGATAGTGCCTCTAGCTCATCGTCGGGAGCCGCCGGTATTGCCTCTAGCTCATCGTCGGGATCGAAGTCTAGCCCAAAGCTCGCCACAATTCGGTCGGGGTCTGCATTGAGGTCCACAATCAGGGGAAGCATCTCATTAAATTGCGGGTCTAGAGTCGATAGCGTCGCCAAAATGAAGCTGGAGGTAGGGCGTCTTTGTCCTTCAGATGTCACCCAGACTTGCAGACGATTGAGCCAGTGGTGATTTTTTCGATAGTAGTCTAGCCATTTGGCTCTGACCGATTCCCGTAGCTGCTCAGGACGTAGTTGCTCAGGACGTAGCTGCTCAGGACATAGCTGCTCGGTGTTCACAGTTGGGCTTGATGCTGATGCTGGTGAAAATAATTTGGTTTGGAGAATGGTGCATAACAATACGCACGTCAAGATTGACACTAAAAGCATTGATCCATTCTCCATCCTTAGCTCCCTAAACCATCATCATATCTAGCTCTTGTTCTTCAGTCTTCACCTCTGGCTTGGTGGGATTGAGGTAGAAATCAGACAGCAAGGAGAACAACTCGCGGTCTGGAGCATCGTTCGGCACAACACCCTCTGGACGCGCCAGAATTTGGTCGGCAATGTTGAGGTAGTAATCGCAGACGTAGTTGAGCGAGGGGTCAGTCTCTGCCATTTCAAACAGAGTTTTGCCCTTAACACGGGAAACGCGAATGTCTTCAATCAGCGGCAACACTTCCAGCACTGGCATCGGTACCGCAGAAATGTATTTCTCGATCAGGTCGCGCTTAGCAGTGCGGTTGCCAATCAATCCGGCGAGACGCAGGGGGTGAGTCCGAGCTTTTTCACGGACAGAAGCGGCAATCCGGTTGGCTGCAAACAAGGCGTCAAAGCCATTGTCAGTGACAATCAAGCAGTAGTCCGAATAGTTGAGGGGAGCTGCAAAGCCACCGCATACCACGTCACCGAGTACGTCAAACAGAATGATATCGTACTCATCGAAGGCGTTCAGTTCCTTGAGTAACTTCACGGTTTCGCCTACCACGTAACCGCCGCAACCGGCACCAGCTGGGGGACCCCCTGCTTCTACGCAATCAACGCCGCCATAGCCTTTGTAGATGACATCTTCAGCCCAGACATCTTCGTAGTGGTAGTCCTTTTCTTGAAGCGTGTCGATAATTGTGGGAATCAGGAAGCCGGTCAGGGTGAAGGTGCTGTCGTGCTTGGGGTCACAGCCAATTTGCAGGACTTTCTTGCCGCGCTTGGCTAGAGCCACAGAGATATTGCAGCTGGTTGTGGATTTGCCGATTCCGCCTTTTCCGTATACTGACAGTTTCACGCGCTTCGTCTCCTATAGTTTCATTTCAAACCAGGATGGTTGTCTTTGGTGTTAGGCAGGGCATGAATAAAGTCGCTGCCGAAGAAAGCCAGCCGTAGATTGCTTTTTATCTGGGTATGAACTGCATTATTGTCCAACTGCCGCAGAAAATAAAGGGGATGGAGGAATGGATTAGGTACTAATCGCGATTATTGAGAAGATAGATAAGTTTTTAATGTTTTCCGTTTCCTAAAAATGCTTATAAAGCTGCAATTTAAATTTTTAAGAGGTTTTGTACTCTCCTAATTAATAATGTGGAACAAAAGACAAAAAGCTCGGGGCGAAGAGAAGACGCTCACGCTACAACGTGAAACCGATAATTTGAGGCTATTTAGGACTCTGCGAACAACGGCGCTCGTCGAGAAAGTCTTAAACTGTACCTATAACTCGGATTGACTTCGCCTAATCGGCTACACGGCCTGAAGCAGATGGCTAGTTAAAAGGGTCACAGAGGCATCTGCAAGTAAAGTGGGGATTTTGATGAATAATTATTAATTTTTGAGAGACTGTTTTCTAGGAATCCGAGTTGAGTTCACAGTCAGGGAGAAGATCGCAGAGGGGCGGGAAGAGGCTAACATCAATCACCGAAAGGGGAGGAGGGATGGTTTTGCGGAGCGCCTGGTGTTCCGAAGCAATCCGTCGCCATGACCAAGACTAAAGCGATCGCTACCGCTCATTGGCAACGCTTCTTGACTAGGCTTAAATTAGGACGCCATTTTTTCTAAGGCGTATGCGTTGATTTATGGAAAGCCTTAGAGTCGGATTTAAGTGAAAGCGGCTATATCTATATGAATACAGAAACTGACATTCTCATCATCGGCGGCGGTGCGATTGGCTTAGCGATCGCCCTCGAACTTCGCTTACGGGGGGCAACCGTCACCGTCTTGTGCCGCGACTTCAACTCCGCAGCGGCTCATGCTGCTGCTGGAATGCTAGCACCCCAAGCAGAAGGGATTCCGACGGGCGCAATGCTGGATTTATGTCGGCGGAGTCGGGATTTGTATCCGGACTGGGCAAGCAAACTGGAAGCGATCGCAGGGGTATCTATCGGCTACTGGCCTAGTGGCATCTTGGCACCCGTTTATCTCAGTCCTCAGTCCTCAGCCCTCAGTCCTCACTCCTCAGCACATTGGTTAGATAAAGATGCAATCCATCAAATTCAACCCGGACTGGGTTCAGATGTTGTTGGTGGTTGGTGGTATCCCGAAGATGGTCAAGTAGACAATCGGGCTTTAGTTCAAGCCTTGCGGGTGGCAGTGAGGGAATTAGGTGTAGATATCCGTGAAGGCGTGGCAGCTGAAGCCCTCCAGCAACAGAACCGGAGAATCAACTGCGTCAGAACAGCATCTGGGGATTTTCGCGCTCAACACTATGTCTTAGCCACCGGGGCTTGGTCAAATGAATTATTGCCAATTCCGGTCAGCCCGAAAAAGGGTCAAATGTTGTCCGTGCAAGTGCCTGGTGGCAGCCAGGAGGGATTGCCTCTCAAGCGGGTGCTGTTTGGTGAGGAAATCTACATCGTGCCGCGTCGGAATGGACAACTGATCGTGGGAGCCACTAGCGAGGATGTGGGATTCACACCCCATAACACTCCAGCCGGAATCAGAACCTTACTGGAAAGCGCGATTCGGCTTTATCCCGCCTTGCAGAACTTTCCCGTCCAAGAATTTTGGTGGGGATTTCGACCGGCGACACCCGATGAGTTGCCGATTCTCGGTTCTAGCGCCTGCGAGAATTTAACGCTGGCAACGGGTCATTACCGCAACGGAATTTTGCTGGCACCCGTGACGGCTTCCTTAGTGGCAGACCTGATTTGGGAGCAAAAGTCCGATCCCCTGTTAGACCATTTTCACTACTCCAGGTTCTACGCTGGATCTAAACCCATCAATGCAACCCCCAAAATGCTTCAAATAAGCCATCCTTCTGAATCCGGGAGAATTCAAGGCTCGTCCCTACAGATGAATCATTCCTTGGAAACCCTGCCATCCGATCCTTTAATTATTGCGGGTCGGACTTTTCGCTCTCGCCTGATGACTGGTACCGGCAAGTATCGCAGCATCGAAGAAATGCAGCAAAGTATTGCTGCTAGCGGTTGCGAAATTGTGACAGTGGCGGTGCGCCGGGTACAAACAAAAGCGCCCGGACATGAAGGGCTGGCTGAAGCGCTGGATTGGACAAAAATCTGGATGCTACCCAACACTGCTGGCTGCAAAACCGCTGAAGAGGCGATTCGAGTGGCGCGTCTGGGGCGGGAGATGGCAAAACTTTTGGGTCAAGAAGACAATAACTTTGTCAAGTTAGAGGTGATTCCTGACTTAAAGTATCTCCTGCCCGACCCAATTGGCACTTTGGGAGCGGCAGAGCAACTGGTGAAGGAAGGCTTTGCGGTTCTGCCTTATATCAATGCTGACCCGTTACTGGCTAAACGATTGGAAGAGGTTGGCTGTGCGACGGTGATGCCTTTGGGTTCTCCGATTGGTTCCGGACAGGGCATCAAGAATGCAGCGAATATTGAAATCATTATTGAGAATGCTGGGGTGCCGGTGGTGGTGGATGCCGGACTGGCTACGCCCAGTGAGGCAGCGCAGGCAATGGAGATGGGGGCTGATGCCGTGTTGATCAATAGTGCGATCGCTGGGGCAAAAAATCCAGCCGCGATGGGTCGCGCAATGGCTCTGGGTGTTGAGGCTGGGCGTCTCGCCTATCAAGCCGGACGAATCCCTGTAAAAGTCTACGCCAACCCCAGTTCTCCCCTGACTGGCACGATTACCAGTTAAAGGCTAAAGGGGCTGAGGAGAATGTAAGTTCAACCTCTCCTTGGCACCCCTGCACTTAGTCGGTACCAAGATTCTCTCCTCTGGTGGAAGTAGTGTAAATAATTCATGCAAAAGATAGAGTACATTGACCCGATTCTTTGTTACAATTATTTACAAAATAAATCCTAGATAAGGATATCATTCATGCGATATACAACCGAAGACGGCGGACGTTTGAACAATTTTGCAGTAGAACCAAAAGTTTACAAAGCAGAACCGCCAACCCAGGATCAAAAGCGCAACTATCTCTTCATGGGAATTGGCGCGATCGCTTTGCTTAGCAGCTTAATATTTGTTGCTATTTCGGCATCCAATGTAGGCTAAGCACCCACCTGATACTTTTCAGGAACGGGTGAAATAAGGCAAAAGTAAAAAGTTAAACGTAAAAAGAAACAGAATTTCGTTTTTTTGTCTTTTGCCTTCTACTTTGAATTGAACATAGGTTTACCGTTGAAGGTTTTTTGTCGCTTCTAGGGCGTCTTGGTAACTTTCTGTTCTTCCTTGGGACTTGAAAAGGTCTGCGGATTTCTTAAAATCTGCAACTGCGGCTTGACGATTATTCAATCGTAAGTAGGTGATTGCGCGGTTGTAATAGGCTTCAGCAAATTTAGAATCTAAATTTACCGTCTGAGTATAATCGTCAAGCGCTTTGGCATGTTGTCCTAGCCGGTTGTAAGCTAAACCCCGATTGTAATAAGCTCTGGCATTCTTGGGGTCGATTTGTAAAGCTTGGTTAAAATCGGCAATTGCGGCTTGAGTTTCTCCTAGATCGTCGCGAGCATTGCCTCGGTTAATATAGACACTTGCATCTTTGGGATTGAGTCGGATCGCCTCTGTAGAATCAGCGATCGCTTGTTGATAATTTTCGAGAAGATAGTAGGAATATCCCCGGTTGCCGTAAGCATTTCCGTACTCAGGATTAATCCGAATCGCCTCAGTGTAATCTGCGATCGCTTGCTGATAAGCTCCGAGGATGTGACGGGCATACCCCCGGTTGTAATAAGACTCTGCATCCTGGGGAGCAAGACGGATCGCTTCGTCAAAGTCTGCGATCGCCCCCTCATAATCACCGGCGTCTAGTTTATCAACGCCCCGGTTGTATAAATCAACCGCGCTCATCGTTGCCTTATTATTATCAGCAGCACTCAGTAACTGGCTGGGCGGCAACTGAGCGTAGACAGCAGTAGGAATTCCACCAATTACTGTGGTGATTCCGACAATGGCGATAGTTTTGCGAATGTTATTCATAGCTTGTCTTTTCTCGCCCCGCTGGAAAGGACTGAGGACTGAAAGCTGAAGACCGATCGTTGAGGTAAAAAATAAACATCAGGGGAAACGTGAAATCTATTTTCTGTTTCTTCCTCTTGAGGTAGTCCTCAGCACTATTTTCTCACTCAGTCCTGTCGAATCAATCCTTTGCACTATTTTTTTACGTGCCCGCTGGCTGAGCTTCCTGATCGATAAGCTGGCGGAACTGAATGACATCTTGCCGGGGATCGGCATGGCTGACTCGGACTTCTAAGCGATCGCCAAGTGCCACTGAGTGGGTGAACCGCATCGCCAACTCTAATCCCAAATCTTCTAACAAAATTAATCCTAATCGGTCATCTTCTCGCAACCATCGCAGCATCAGCGCTTGCCAAACCTGATCGCCATGACGCCGCAGGTACTCTAACCCCCAATAACGATTTGTCTGGCGTTCTACTAACCTTGCTTCTTGGGAGGCGGTGCCGATACCCAGCATAACTTCTTGTAACTCTTGCGCTGAGAATGGCGTGGGTTCGCCGCGTAAATGCGCCTTTATTTGGAAATGCGCCAGCAAGTCGCTGTAGCGGCGGATTGGAGATGTTACCTGAGCGTAGGTTTCTAGCCCCAAACCGGCGTGTCGTCCCGGCGTGAGGCTCATTTCGCTACGAGGCATACATCCCCGCATTGCACAAAATCTCACAGGTCCTGCGGGCAGCTGCAATAGTTCCTCTTCTGAGGGAAGTTCGGGTTGGGGTTGACTGCGAAAGGGCAGAGGAATATTGTGAGTTTTGCCGTAATGGGCAGCCACTTCACCCGTGAGAATCATCATCTCTGCCACCAATTGCCGTGCGGGTGAGTCTTCCAAAATTTCAATGATGATTTCATCACCATTGACTTTAATCATCGCCTCTGGCATATGGATGTTAATCGATCCTTGGGACTGCCGCCATGATTGGCGACGTTTCGCCCAAGAAGCGATCGCTGTTATCTCTGGTTCTGCCTGGATACCCAGTTGCAGCATCTCATCCACATCGTCGTAAGTCAGGCGATAGGTCGGCTTAATTAAGCTGGCACTTATGCAATAGTCCTCTACGGCACCTTTTTCATCCAAAAGCACGCCAAAGCTCAGCGCCCAACAAATTTTTCCTTGCACTAAGCTCATCGGCCCGGTTGCCAAACTCGGCGGGAACATCGGAATCATCCCCGTCGGTAAATACAACGTTGTGGTACGCCGTCTAGCTTCTAAGTCTAATTCATCTCCTGGGGAAACCAAGCGCGAGGGGTCGGCAATGTGTATCCAAAGCCGCTGACGCCCATCGGCGAGGGTTTCCATACTCAATCCATCGTCTATTTCCTTTGTACTTTCATCATCAATCGTGTACACCTTCAAATGAGTCAGATCTAATCGGTGCTCATCCGAATCGTTCGGCGCGAACTCAGCATACTGCTTAGCCACTTCTATCACCTTGTCTGGAAAGTGAACGGGGATCTGACTGCGCCGCAGATATAGATTTTCGTGAGGACTCCACAATCCCAAATCCACCAGCAGTTGAAACGCAGCTTGGGGAGTTCCAGGGCGTCCAAGCTCGCTCATTGTTTCCAAAACAGGTGCTGGAGGGGGATAGGCGCGATTCAGAGATTCTTGATTGAGTCCAGCACGAACGACATCTGTCAACAGAGCCGCATATTTTTCAATGGCTTCCAGGCGTTGACGTTCGCGGCGTTCCCACTCTACCTGTTCGCCAGCCAGCGCCTTTTGCACGCGCTCTACAAATTCTTGCCGCCGCAAGAGCCGTTCTTTTTCGACTTCTATCTGATGTTTTAGTTCTGCTACCTGAGTAGCAGGACGCGGCTCGTAGCGATCGCCTTTTTGCTTGAAATAAAGTCTATCTTCAGATAGCAAATAGTACGCTGCGTAACATAGGGGGGCACTTTTGTCAGAAAACAGCACTGACGCCATTTCCACATCTGTAACGCTCGTTCCATCCTCTACCAATAATTCCCATGCTACCTCCAAGCCAGTTGGGTCCAGATAGGGCTGTACCTCTTGGAGGAAGCTGGAAATTTGTGCAGGTTTATAGCTTTCACCTGCAATCTTATAGGTCATTTGTCGGGGATGGATGGTGTGGGATTGACCTTTCTCGTCTACCACAATCCAGTGCGTTTTGCCTTCTTGACGTTCTGCAACAGCAAGACGCCGCTCTCCATGCAGCCGAAACTCAATTAACGTTCCTTTCTCCACAAGTTTTTGGCTTACGCAGTAGCATTCATTGGACAGCCCATCTATCTACCAGTTTAGCGGCGTGGCGATTGTAAATTGTAGATTTTCGATCTAAGTCCAAAATCCACCCATCCCCAATCCAAAATTGAGTTAACCTTCAGGGTTAATAAAGGGCAACAGAGCCAAAAGGCGTGCCCGCTTAATTGCTACGGTTAAATCTCGTTGTTGCTTTGCTGTTAAACCTGTAATTCGGCGAGGCAGTATTTTACCCCGCTCTGTAATAAATTTCCGCAACAAATCGACATCTTTGTAGTCGATGGGTTCGTCTGGTTTAATTGGGGAAAGGCGGCGACGGAAGTAAGTCATCGTTGGTGATTCGTTGTTAATTGTCAGCACTCAGCACTCAGCAGTCATTGGTCATTAATCAAAAACTAATGACTCAGGACTGATGATTACTTAATTTCTTTGTGGACGGTATGTTGGTTGCAGTGGGTGCAAAACTTTTTCAGTTCAATCCGCGCCGTCGTGTTCCGGCGGTTCTTGGTGGTTGTGTATCGGGAAACACCCGGCGATCGCTTGGCGATGTTGGTGCGACAGTCGGTGCATTCCAACGTCACAATCAGGCGCGCCCCCTTCTTACTTGCCATAATGCTATTTCTACAAAATTCAAGAGGACAAAATTAAACACAAACCAATATTATTTCATACGACGAGTCACTTGAGCAAGTAATTTTTTGACGCGGATATCTAAAGAATAACCTCGGCGCGTCTGCACGATACAAGTTCGCCCAACGCGATCGTGAAAAGCTTGTTGCCACTCAGCATCTGCAAAAGCCACCCCGCAATCCACCGCTAGAGGGCTGATCAGCAGCAGCAAAGAGACCCCGTTCGATACTCCAATGGTCAGTCCCACCATCGCCAAAACAGCAGCGAATCCCAGAATCCCTTCGCGCTTGCATAACTCAAAAAGCCCAGGAGTTTTGCGGTATTTAGGATCGACGACTTTCATATCCAAAGCCCAGCGTCCCACACTCTGTCCCTGATTTCGCGCAACCAGAAGCACTCGCCCAGCTAGCCATGCGATAATGAAAACCAAGATTTGTGCAATCGGGATACCCGGAGTATTTGCTCCAAAGGGCAAGCTAAACAGCCAAATAATTAGAAAATCAATCGCAAAAGCAATACACCGTCGCTCAATTGGAACCTTAGGTAATCGGCGGTTGGTCAGTTCGTTACGCATGAAAAATAGCTTTTCCGACGGTCTATTTCCATATTAAGCTTTCACCTAACCGCTTTTTGTCTGTTGTCGATGAATGTGTTGATAGCGATGACTGTAGGGGTACGGCTCTCCAAAAAAGCGTCCACCAACTAACTGGCATCGGCGGGTTTCATTGGATAGACAAAAGCGACTCACCGATATCTTGGTTAAAAGAGCCGCTAGGCAATGCAACTAACCTGTAGATGCGATGAATCAGCGTCTCTACTAACTGACAATTTTTTAGACAATTCTTGAGAAGAGGCTGGATTGATGGCGATGCTGTTGGTTAAAGAAGCAGAGGCAATCATTTTCGATTTAGTGCAACCTCTAGATAACCAGATGGATGCTGAGGTTGTAGACCTCTCTAGCGCCAATGGTCGGATTCTAGCGGCTGCGGTGACGAGCGAGTTGGATTTTCCCCACTGGACGAATTCAGCAATGGATGGGTATGCGGTGCAATTTTCCGATGTGAACAGAGCTAGCACCGAACAGCCAGCAGTGCTGGAAATTGTAGAGGAGATTCCAGCCGGATATCAACCGCAGCGATCGCTCCAAACTGGGCAAACCGCCCGCATTTTGACGGGTGCGGTGATGCCAGAGGGCGCTGATACTGTAGTGATGCAGGAAGTAACGCGGCGGGAGGAGAAGCAAGTGTTTATCTTCACTGCTCCAGCAGAATTAGGAGCCTTTGTGCGTCACCGGGCAGCTTTTTACCAGGCGGGAACTGCCCTTTTGCCAGGGGGAATTGTTCTCAATGCTCCAGAAATCGCTATCTTAGCAGCGGCTCAGTGTACTCAATTGCCCGTTTACCGACGCCCTCGCGTGGCAATTCTGTCCACTGGCGACGAATTGGTGACACCGGATCGACCCCTGAAGCCCGGTCAGATCGTGGACTCCAATCAATACGCCCTCGCTGCATTAGTGGCACAGACGGGCGCAGAACCTCAGATGCTGGGGATTGTCAGGGATGAACCAGAGGCGCTCAAGAAAGCGATCGCGCAAGCCATCGCTACCGCTGACGTGGTCATTTCTTCTGGCGGCGTTTCCGTAGGCGACTACGATTATGTGGATGAAATTCTTGCCCAACTCGGTGCTGAGATTCATATCCGTGCTGTTGCGGTTAAACCCGGTAAACCTTTAACCGTCGCCAGATTTCCCAACGCCCAGCGTCCGATTCTATACTTTGGTCTACCGGGAAATCCAGTTTCTTCCTTGGTGAGTTTTTGGCGATTTGTGCAGCCAGCCGTGAGAAAACTTGCTGGTCTAGCTGATGGCTGGGAGCCAAAGTTTGTACAAGCGCGATCGCATCACGATTTGCGTTCAGACGGTAAACGAGAAAGTTACCTTTGGGGCAAAATGAATTTAGTAAACGGTGCTTATGAATTTCATTTGGCTGGCGGTAGTCACAGTTCCGGTAATTTAATTAATCTTGCTCAAACTAATGGTCTGGCTGTTTTACCAGCAGGTCAAACCTTCATTGCATCTGGAGAGCCGGTGCAAGTTCTACCAATTGGTTAACCCAAAGAGTCATTGGTAAAAACTTTAAAGTTTTGAGTTTTGAATTACAGAACTCTCTTCTAACTCAAAACTTATTGCGCTTACTTCCCTTTTCCAATTACCAAAAACCTCTTTTGCCAGTGGGTAAAACGGTTGCCCAATTCGTTTTGGCCTGCGATAGCTGTTCCTCGCTAACTTTTGCCCCCGTGAGATTAGCACCACACAAATTTGCGCCTCGGAGATTCGCATGATTGAGATAGGCAAAGCTCAAATCTGCACCGCGTAGGTCAGCTCCTTCCAAATTTGCCGTGCTGAAGTAAGCCCTGCCCAAATTTGCCTCCTTCAGAATTGCCCCAACTAAATTCGCCCTGCCAAAATCAGCACTTGACAAGTCAGCGCCCTGAAGGTTGGTTTTAGCTAACTTAGCCTGATGAAAAATGCCTCCTGATAGGTTAACTCGTTGCAGGTTCAGCGCGCTTAAATCTTGAGAGGCAAAGTCTCGTCTACCTTTGGTGTAGGCAGTTAACACGCCAACGGCATCCAACTTGGCAGGAAGTTTTGACTTAGCATTGCCGTTAGAACCGCTATTTTTGAGCATCGTCGGCGGATAACCAGAGCCGGTAGCAGGACTTGGTTTATACATACTTCCCCCGGTTTGCGGTCCGGTCATGCCTAACTTTTCTCGACGTGCTCGAATTGCCATCGCCAGACGTTCTGAGGCGGAAGTGCCAGTCGAAGGGGCTGAGGAAAGCGTTGGACTGCTTAAGTCTCCAGAGTTGGTGTAGCGATTGCCTGTTTGTGGTTGTCGCTGGGAGCTATTGGGTTTAGTCGTTAAGCCTTGCTCCAAGCTGTCGAGATACGGTTCAAGGTCAAGCGCTCTCAACACTTCCTCAGCAGACTGATAGCGATGACGAACCGAAACCTCTAGCAATTTCTTGAGAACATCGGCAAAATGATCGCTGATCTGAAGTTGCTTTCGCCAGAGCATTTCGCCCGTTGACGGATTGTAATCTAAGTCTTTTGGCGATTTTCCAGTCAGCAGATAAACGCAAGTGACCCCCAATGCATACAGGTCGCTAGCATAAACCGGGCGCATTGCCATCTGTTCGGGCGGGGCAAATCCGGGTGTCCCAATTGCGTAAGCCGTCAAAGCGGTTTGCTCGGAGCTACTGTTTGCCGTTGTCGGACTGACTTGGTTTTTCACTGCTCCAAAGTCAATCAGAACCAGTTTGCGGTCTTGTTCGCGGCGAATCAAGTTGGCAGGTTTAATGTCCCGGTGAATCACCTGCTGGCTGTGGATGTAGTGCAGGACGGGCAAAATTTCGCTTAAGAATTGCTTGACACCAGCTTCGCTTAGAGGTCCCGATCCTTTAACCTCCTGCTGTAGCGTCAAGCCGCTGATATACTCCTGCACTAAGTAAAACTGCTGGTTGTCTTCAAAGTAATCCAGCAGCCGTGGTACTTGGGGATGATTGCCGATTTTCCCCAAGGTTCTGGCTTCTCGTTCAAATAGCTCGCGTGCCATTTGTAAAACGTGGGCTACAGTCGTTGCTGGTCTTAGTTGCTTGATTACGCAACTTGGCTCCCCAGGCAAAGACTCATCCTCAGCTAAAAAGGTCGCTCCAAAACCTCCTTGCCCCAGCGCTTGACTGACTCGATAGCGCTTTCGTAATAGGAGTTCTGAGCCACAGGACCGACAAACTTCGGCGTGGTCGTGGTTTTGCGGATTTGGACAGGCGGGATTGAGGCAGTAGCTCATTCAGACTCACCGGGATGCTGAAACCGGATATTGCTACCCTAACTTAAATTATCGAGGCATTAATAAACAATAAGCATGGTACATTTACGGACAATTCTTTAAAGAGTTGCTAAAGACGATTAATCTTTGCTTAAAGAATTGAAAAACGATGTACTCCTGCAACTGCCAAGATTTTTCTCAAACATTGCAGTTAGAGACGGTATTAAATTGTAATCAAACAACTAGCGAACAGAAGAAGCGGGTCGGGATTAAGCACAAAAATTGTTTCCATATCTTTGATAGCACATCCAGAAGCGCTAGATGTGATTGGTGTTACCCCTAAAACACTCATGCCATCTGGAAGTGAGGGCAAAATTCTGGCAGAACAGCAGAACAAAGGAACAAAGAAGCTGAGGGGGATGGTGCTAAGCAACACGCTCACCTGGAGAAGCGATCGCACTCACCCTCCCGGAAGACTCTCCCAGAAGGCTGCGTCTGCGGGCATTTCTATCTTTGGCTTTCCCCACTCGTCGCCGGAATGCTTCAGCTGTACAAAACGGTAAAATGATCGGGCTGAGGTAAGTAAAAGCTTAAGCGTAAATGCGTATTTCTCTGAACTGGCTACAAGAATTGGTTGACTTGACGATGACTCCGGCGGAGTTGGCGCACACGCTAACAATGGCTGGGTTTGAAGTAGAAGATATTGAAGACCGCCGCACTTGGGCGGATGGGGTGGTGGTCGGGAAAGTTCTAGAGATTCAACCCCATCCGAATGCAGATAAGCTCAGGGTGTGTACAGTCGATGTGGGAGGAACGTCCCCCTTAAATATTGTCTGCGGGGCATCCAATGCCAGAGCAGATATTTATGTGCCTATCGCCACCATCGGGACTTATCTACCTGCTGTTGATCTGAAAATTAAACCGGCTAAACTCCGGGGCGTTCCTTCCGAGGGGATGATTTGCTCTTTAGCGGAATTAGGTTTGGCAAAAGAGTCCGCAGGAATTCATATTTTTGGGCAGGAAAATCTTCAACTGGGTAGCGATGTGCGATCGCTCCTGGGCTTAGATGATGTGATTTTAGACTTGACATCAACGGCAAATCGTGCTGATGCTTTGAGTATGGTCGGCGTCGCACGGGAAGTCTCGGCGCTGACGGGTGCCGCCCTGCGACTTCCAAAAGCCCCAGAAGTGTCAATCCCGCAGGGGGATGGCGGTCTGAAGTTGCGAATTGCTTCGGGTCAAGCGTGTCCGGCTTACATCGGGACGGTAATCGAAAAAGTCAAAATTGCGCCTTCTCCGACATGGTTGCAGGGGCGATTACAAGCCGCTGGAGTCCGACCCATTAATAACGTGGTAGATATTACCAACTATATTTTGCTGGAATGGGGTCAGCCGCTCCACGCCTTTGACCGCGATCGCTTGCAATCCGTGGCAAGTGGTGGAGCCGGGGGAACCTCACCGCTACAGATCGGGGTTCGCTTTGCCAATCCTGGGGAATCCCTCAAAACCCTGGACGGTCAAACCCGCACCTTGCAACCCCAAAATCTGCTGATTACTGCCAACGACCACCCGGTGGCACTGGCTGGGGTCATGGGCGGTGAAGAAACCGAAGTGTATGAAGGGACTGAAAATTTAATTTTAGAAGCCGCTTTGTTTGACCCGGTGGCAATCCGCCGGTCGGCACGCAGTCAAAACTTAAGGACAGAAGCCTCTGGGCGCTACGAGCGGGGCGTCAATCAGGCAGAATTGGGAATTGCTTGTCAACGAGCGATCGCGCTGCTCTCGGAGTTTGTAGGGGGCACTCCCGTAGCACAAGAAATTGCCGACACCAGACCCGACCCCTCAACTTGGAGTCGTTCGATTGAACTGCGTCTAGACCGGGTAAATCACGTTTTAGGCCCAGTAGAGATGGGAGACACTGAAACTACAGGGGAAGTTCACGCTGAAGATGTTGAGCGCATCCTAACGGCGCTGGGGTGTCAGCTACAGCCAGTGACGAAGCAGGATGAAGGTGGAATGCGGACGGATCGAGAAGATTCTAAGCTTCAGCCTTCGGAATCCCTGAAGTGGACGGTGAAAGTACCGCCTTATCGCTACCGAGACTTGGAGCGAGAAATCGATTTAATTGAAGAAGTTGCTCGCCTCTACGGCTACAACAAATTCTGCGACACCCTACCAGATAAGACTGAACCGGGGTACCTTTCTGTCGATCAGATGCTGATGCGCCAGATGAGGGAAGCTTTTCGGGCAGCAGGATTGACAGAAGTCATGCATTACTCTTACTCCGTAGCGAAAACCAAGAACGATACAGAAGTCGCGATCGCAAATCCCATGTTTGCAGAATATTCGTCTCTGCGAACTGAGCTAATCTCCGCTTTGATTGACGCCTTCCAGTACAACTTAGAACAAGGCAATGGCCCGTTGAATGGGTTTGAGATGGGTCGGATCTTCTGGCGGGAAGAGGACGGACTTATCGAAGCTGATTCCGTTGCTGGAATTTTAGGCGGTGACTCCTTGACTCAAGGCAATTGGACGCGAGGAGGCAAGCCACAACCCATGACTTGGTTTGAAGCGAAAGGAGCGTTGCAAAGCGTATTTGAGCAACTCAGCCTGCCAGTCGAATATCAGCCAGACCGCCGCGACCCACGCCTGCATCCGGGACGCACGGCTTCTTTGTGGGTGCAGGGAAACCGATTAGGAACGTTTGGGCAACTCCATCCCCAACTCCGGCAAGAACGGGACTTGCCGGATGAAGTCTACGTCTTCGAGCTGGATTTGGATGTAGTTTTGGATTACCTGGATGCAGAGGAAAACCGGACGCCTCTTTTCAAGCCTTACTCCACCTTCCCAGCATCCAGCCGGGATTTGGCTTTGTTCGCCTCGATTCAGGTTTCTGTCTCAGACTTGAAACGAGCGATCGCTAAAGCTGCTGTTGCGGACAAACACCAGGGTACATCCCTACTAGAATCCGTCGAGTTGTTTGATGAATATCAAGGGAAAAATGTCCCAGAAGGACAGCGCAGCTTAGCGTTTCGCTTAGTTTACAGAGCAAGCGATCGCACGCTTACCGATGAAGATGTCGAGCCAGTGCATCAAAAAGTCCGCGAAGCTCTCGTCGAAAAATTCGGCGTTAATCTGAGAAGTTAAATAAAGTTTTGAGGGTTGAATGTTGATTTAACCCTCAAAACTCAAAACTCAAAACTTTACTGCTATTAACCATGCCTAAATACGTAATGTGGGGAAGCTATTGCGAGGATGTTTTGGAAAAGCGATCGCCTTATCGGCAAGCGCATCTAGACGGTCTTGCTGCCCAAAAAGAAGCGGGTATTCTGATGACGATTGGCCCGACGAAGGACATCACTAAAGTGTTCGGCATCTATGAGGCGGAAGATGAAGCCGCCGTGCGCCAGTTAATTGAAGCTGACCCCTACTGGCAAAACGGCATCTGGACTGAATACGATGTCAAAGAGTGGATTCAAGCCATCTAATTCCACCAATCAAGCGCATCTCAATTGAGCAGATTTACTGAGAAGCTCCTCAATTCTCCTGAAACGTAGGAAATTGAGGGGTTTCTACTCCTTACTCAGGCAAAGCCAGCCCCACAACCACCGCCAGTTGCCATTTCCGATAGAATTTTGAGCATAAAATAAAGAAATCACCGTTAAATTGACCCTAGCGGTGAGGACTATGGTAGAAACCAGTAATAACAAGCACGGTAAGTTTTACAAAAACGCCACCAGGCTAGGGTTCTGTAGACAGTCAAGCAGACTGAACAGGAGTCTACTTGAGAGTCTGGCGTCGGCGAACAGAAGCCGTGAGAAGGTTGGAGATGACAGAATCCACGGATGAAGATAGCCAAAAGACAACACTGCGTCAAGCCCAAGCAGAGATGCTAGAAGCAGGCAAACAGGAGACTTTAGACATCTTTAGCGAACTTTTAGAGCGGCTGTGGGAACGCATTGTCGGTTTAATTGGCGAGACGGCGACGGTTGCTGTTTTTCGGAGTGCCCTCTTAGAAGCAAGTCGCGACCATCCGCTATGCCAAGAAATTAATATCGATAGCGATGGAATTTGCCTTAAGCAACTGAAGAACAATTTGGATGCCTTCGAGCGTACAGCCGTCCGAGCCGGACTGATGGCTTTTACTGATAACGTAATGGCTCTACTAATCGATTTAACGGGTGGAATCCTGTTGCGGAAGGTGGAACCCCTCGTGCAGCAGTTAAAACAACAACTGGAAAAGGGCTGAGGGATGAGCAATATTAAACTAATGCCGACAGGTGTTCCCAACTTAGACGCCGTAATGGGCGGAGGCATCCCTGTTTATTCACTGAATATTGTTGCTGGACAACCGGGGACAGGTAAGACAATCCTGGTGCAGCAAATGCTCTTTAACCACATCCGGAATCACAGCACTGCCAAAGTTCTTTACCTGACAACCCTTTCGGAGCCGACGTTGAAGGTGGTGCGCTATATGCAGTGCTTCAGCTTCTTTGATGTAGAAGTTTTTGGGGAACAGGTACTTTTTCAGGATATCGGGCCTTTTATCCGCGAGCATTCCCTGACCGAATTAGCTGACGAGATTCTCGCCAGGGTAGAAAAACACCAACCGGAAATTCTGGCGATTGATTCCTTTAAAGCCATCCGCGATTTGTCTGACGACGTGAGCGATTTTCGTCGCTTCTGTTATGACCTCTCCGTTCGTCTAGCGAGTGCGCGGTGTACCGCCTTTTTATTAGGGGAGTATGACCGCTCGGATATTGGTGAAGGGGCAGAATTTGCAGTAGCTGATGGCATTGTTTATCTGAACATTGCACTCCAGGAGGGGGAACAGCAGCGTTTTCTCCAGGTATATAAAATGCGCGGTCGAGCGACCGAGATGGTGCCTTACCCGTTTGCGCTCACAGATGGGGGGGTTCAGGTTTTGGGTTCAATGCTGACGCTCAAACGTCGGGAGACAAGTTTGGAGGAGGAGAGCGAGACGGCATCGACAGGAATTACTGGACTCGATAGCATTCTTCGGGGCGGTATCCCTCAGGGGCGGTCTATCCTCCTTTCCGGTGTTTCTGGAACGGGTAAGACGACGCTTGCCATGCAGTTTCTAGTTAATGGCGCTCTTCAGGGAGAGAAGGGACTGCTGTTTTCTTTTGAGGAAACGCGCGATCGCTTGTTCCGAATGGCAGAGGGTTTCGGCTGGAACCCTCAAGATTTGGAAGCCAAAGGCTTGTTACGGATCATTTTTATTCCCCAGACGGAGATTCGGGTCGAGGAACACTTAGAGCGCATGGCGCAGGAAATCGCCAGTTTCCAGCCTTCGCGCTTTGTCGTCGATTCCTTTTCTGTCTTCCTGCACAAAGTGAAAGATTTGGCAGTGCAGCGGGAAAAAACATTCCAATTGTCTACGCTGGTGCAGCGGGTTGGTGCAGTGGGTTTTCTCATCTCCAATATTCCCGCAGGCGAAGTAAACCGCCTTTCTCGCTTTGGGGTGGAAGAAACTGTGGTGGATGGGACGATTGTCCTTTCCACAGACGTAAATGGTCTTCAGCGCCGACGCTACATTGAAGTTTACAAAATGCGTGCCGCTGACCATGTACCGGGTCGCCACCGCATGGAAATCGGTCATCAGGGCATCGAGGTGTTATATCTGGCACCGACTGAACAAAAAACTAGCGGAATAAAGACACCGCCACTGCTGGCTTTCTCGCCGTTAAACGCGATCGCACGGGAGGGAGTTTTCTATGGTTCTGCTTGGTTGGTGCGCGGAGAACAGGGAGTCGGCAAGACGACGCTCGCTCAGCAGTTTGCGATTGAGGGATTGCAACGAGGGGAAAGCGCTCTTTTTATTGCGACGGAGGCTCCTAGCTACTTGCTACGCCAACAAATGGAAGTGTTCGGAGTCGAGATCGAGTCCTATTTGCGATCGCAACACCTGCGTATTTTAGATACTCATCCTTTCTCTAGCGAAGAATATATTGACCTGACTGATATGGAACGCTTTCTCTACGATATCGAGCGTCACCTGCGGGCAATGCCCAAACCCTGTCGGTTGATTACAGATTCTCTGACCCCGCTTGCTGTCCAATATGCTCCGGATGAGTTCATCACCTTCATCGAACGCAAGAATCGTCTGCTGCGGCAACTGGATGTGGCATTATTTGACACAATTCTCCCCAAAACACTCAATGAGAGCATTCTTTACAGCTTGCTTAATAGTTACGATGTCGTTCTGGATGTGTACGTTCCGAACTGGGGCGAGATGGGTCAGACGGGGCAAGGTTTTCGGGTACTTCAAGTCCGTAAATCTAGAGGGACTCACTCTGACACCCGCCCCTATCCTTACACGATTCGCCAAGGGAAGGGAGTTAGCGTCCAAGAAGGCTTTTACGGAGAAATTTAAATTTATATCTGGTTGCTTTTACTAAAAAGAGCCTTCCTACGGATAACGAGAAAGAAGGCTGGAAAGCTGTATCCTACTCCAACAAATCGATCAACCTCTGGTATGGGTAGAACCCCCCATCTTTGACATAGTGTATCGACGAATACTACAAAACAGGGAACAATATCATTAGACAAATTGACCGTGGTCAGATTGTTGAAGCGCCAAAATCAATAAAAAGCCTTTGGTAGGCTCTCCCGGAAAGCGCTAAGGGAGTACCTGCCAGGATAAATACCGCGATCGGGGAGTTATTTCGTAAAGACAACGCCAAGGGTGTCTGCTAAATTCTGGGATTTTTGGCTGCATCTATTGCTAGCCATGATTTGCCGCACGTTTGCGGACTGGCGATCGCTTTCTTCGCATCTAGCGAAGAGCGCCCTTGATGCTGTTTCTTATTTGCTTGAGGACTAACTGCTTGTAGCTTTGCTGCTTTCCTTAAAATTTTTGCTGAATTATAAAAAGCCTCGTATTATGTTGAAAAAAATCGATGAGGAAGACCTCCTCCTAAAGATAGATCCAATAGAAATTCAGGATTATCGGGTCTTGCAACCCGTGGATGGCTCCGAGTTGAAGTATATAGAGTCCGTGATGGAGCGACAGCGTTTGGTCAGTGCTTTGGAACAGCAGGCACGAGAGTTGGAGGCGAGTCAGATGCGCTTCCGCACTTTGGAGATGCTGTACGAGCTTTTTTGGCAACTGGGTTACACCTTAAACTACGAAGAATTGGTGCGACTGATGTTGGCACACCTGCATCGTGCCGTGCCCCATGATGTCTCAGCGAGCATCTTGATGACTGAAGACTTGTGCCATGTTTTCATCCAACCGAATTGCACCCTCGCGCCGGAAGTTCAGGAGGAAATCCAACAGCGGCTGCTCAAAACTTTTGTCCGCATGAGGGGGAAAAATACCCAACTAGAGGCGGAGCAATGCCCAATTACAACGATAGAGCCACAGGGATTTGATGGAACGCGATCGCCCATTCACAGTTTGGGTTCGTCTTTCCAAGTGCCGATTATTAATGCTGAAGGCAACCAAGTGGTGGGACTGCTATTCGTGGCAGCTCAAGCGGAGGGAGCATTTACTGAAGAGCAGGTACGATTGCTGTACACGGTGGCGAACCAGGCTTCTGCCTCTATTCAGCGGTTGCGGACGCTGCTGGCTGCTGAACAACAACATTTAGAGAGCTTGGTAGAAAATTTGCCGGAGGGAGTGCTGCTACTGGATGCCAACCAGCGGATTGTTCTGGCAAACCAGGCGGCTTGGAAGTATCTGGCGCTCTTACAAAACCAGAGTTCTACTCCGAGCAATATTGTGACTTTTTTAGGAGAGCAGTCTTTGGAGATGCTGCTACAGCCACCGAGCGAGGGAAAGTTTTGCCATGAGGTGGTGCTGGAGGGAGTACAGCGCCAGGTTTTTGAAGTCGTCGCTCAACCGTTGATCGCCAAGGCGGGTTTAGGAACGAGCAATTGGGTGTTGGTGATTCGGGATGTGACAGAACGCCAGCGGGTCGAGGAAACTTCCCGATTGCGCGATCGCGCGATCGCTGCTAGTAGTAATGGGATTGTTATCGTTGACGCCAGACTGCCCGATTTACCTGTTATCTATGTGAATCCAGCTTTTGAGCGGATTACAGGTTATACGGCGGCGGAAGTCACTGGACGAAATTGCCGTTTTCTGCAAGGAGAAGAAACCAATCAATCGGGGTTACAGGAACTGCGAACAGCGCTGCGGTTAGGAAAAGCTGCGACTGTTGTTTTACGCAACTTCCGTAAAGATGGCACCCATTTTTGGAATGAGTTAAATGTCTCGCCGATTTACAACAGCGAGGGTGTTGTTACTCATTTTGTTGGCATTCAAATGGATATTACGGAGCGCAAACAAGCGGAAGAGCAACTGCTGCACAATGCGTTTTATGATGTTCTCACCGATTTGCCCAACCGAGCTTTGTTCATGGAGCGCTTGCATCGGGCGCTTGAGCGAGCAAAGCATTCCGAGAATTATTTATTTGCCGTCCTGTTTTTGGATCTTGACCGATTTAAAAATGTCAACGACAGCCTTGGGCATATTGTCGGCGATCAAATGCTGATTGCGATCGCTAAACGCCTAGAAAAAAGCCTTCGCCACGGCGATACGGTAGCGCGTCTGGGTGGAGATGAGTTTGCGATTCTGCTGGAAAATATCAATGGGATCGGCGATGCTACCCATGTTGCCGATCGCATCCATCAGGAACTGACTTTGCCGTTAAATTTAAACGGGCATGAAGTATTTACCACCGCCAGTATTGGCATTGCTGTAGGGGCAGGGTCTTCTTACCCCGACTATGGGGGTTATGAGCATCCAGAGGATCTCCTGCGCGATGCCGATATCGCCATGTATCGAGCGAAGGCACTGGGGAAGGCTCGTTATGAGGTCTTTGATAAAAATATGCACGCCCGTGCAGTGGCGCTGCTTCAGTTAGAAACTGATTTGCAAAGAGCGACTGAACGGGGAGAATTTCTTCTTCACTATCAACCGATTGTATCTCTGCAAACTAACCAGGTTGTTAGTTTTGAAGCCCTGTTACGTTGGCAACATCCCGAACGCGGTCTTGTTTCTCCGGGAGAGTTTATTCCGGTTGCAGAAGAAACCGGATTGATTACTCGGATTGGCTGGTGGGTACTGCGCGAAGCTTGCACCAAATTGCGCGAATGGCAGACTCAATTTCCGAGTTCTATCCCTTTGAGTATCAGCGTAAATCTTTCAGGTAAACAGTTTTCTCAACCTGATTTAGTGGAACGCATCGCTGAAATTTTCGCGGAAACTGGCGTGGATGCTAGCAGCTTAAAACTAGAAATTACTGAAAGCGCCATTATGGAAAATGTTGAATCTGCATCAGCAATGCTTTGGCGACTGAGAAAGCTGGGCGTTCAGTTGTATATGGATGACTTCGGGACGGGTTATTCATCCTTAAGTTACTTGCGTCGTTTTCCGATCGATAAGCTGAAAATTGACCGATCTTTCGTCACCCAGATGGCAGGAGATAATGAGAGTCTGGAGATTGTCCGGACAATCGTGATGCTGGCCCACAATCTGGGAATGAATGCGATCGCAGAGGGTGTGGAAACCGTAGAGCAACTGGCTCAACTGCGATCGCTTCAATGCGAATACGCTCAAGGATATTTCTTCTCGAAGCCGGTCGATGCTGACACGGCGCGATCGCTTATCGCCAGCTCAAACACTCATTGATTCCTCCAACTCGCAAGTATTGAATTCACTCATTTCTGACAACTCGACTTTAGCGATTTGGAGATAAGTCAGCATCGAGAAGAAGAATAAATTAGGTTCTTGTGCCGTATTTAATTCAAATGAGAATTGCTATCGATTTCTCGATTAATGTCCTAACTACTGGCTGCTAAAACATTCGTGGATGCAGGATGCAGCAATCCTGTCAAAAGTGATGCCGGACGTTGGCTGTAAGGCCAAGCAAAGGCATGACGGAATGCCGCCTCTTGACAAGCTTGCAACTGTTCAAAATCAATAATATCCAGTGTCAGCAGATTCTCATACTCAAAAGGCAGACGCACATTGTGTAATCCAGCATTATCAGTACAGATGGCAATATCTACACCCGCTTCAAAACAGCGGTCAAACACCAGTTTGAGTTGACGCATATCCTCCAACGTGCCTGTTTTTAAGTACGTGGTAGGACATACTTCCAAACACTGATTTTGTTGAGCCAATTGTGGTAATAATTCTGGGTATTGCAGGGGGATTTGGATGCCGTGACCGATTCGCATCAAATGCGGCAGCAGTTCCGGATAACAGCCAGAAGGGGTTTCGTAGAGATGACCCGTGGTTTTAACACCGAGCGATCGCGCATCCTTATACAATTGGACAAACTCATCCAAACGCTCGGAAATTTGGGCATCTCCTCCCGCCATGTCCACCGCGCAGACATACTCCTTCTTCTGTGCTGCCAAATCAACAATCGCCCGGTTCACCTCATAAGGGAGCCGCGAGTGCATACACAGAATTTGGCTGGTCACAATCGGATACTCAGGCACCCGACTGGCTTTGCCGACAATATCCACAATTGTCGCCATTTGGTCAATTCGTTCTGATTGGCTTAAATGCTCGGACGTTCGCAGATACGGTGTATATCGCAATTCCAAATAAGCCAAATTCTCAAAGATATAAGCACCCCGAATCAGCCGATAGATGAAATAGGGCAAAGTTTCGGCCGTTTGCGTACTTTCCACCAGTGTATGTAGTTCTAGATACTCATCCAGCGTGTTGCGGGGTCGCGTGTAAAATTCTTCAAACTCTGGATAATTCGGAAATCGTTGAGCCAGCTCAGAATCGCTGCGATGGAAATACCGCCAAAGAATACGAGGCACAACAGAACCGCCAAGATGGCGATGTAATTCAGCATATAAAGACACAGGAACCTCTTGCCGTAGTTGTGGAGTTGTTATCTTGTTAGTTGCTAAGGGTGCGCGGTGCGCCCCTTTTATAGATGTGAAGCTGCGAATTGTTAACCTGAAGTTGACAGCGGTAGCACCATCTGTTAATAATTGTAATTTGTGAAAACTCTAGCTCTTTTAATAAACCCTTGGCTAACGTAGTTGTGATCGGTGCCCAGTGGGGCGATGAAGGCAAAGGTAAGATAACTGATTTACTGAGTAAATCAGCAGATGTCGTAGTACGTTACCAAGGGGGTGTCAACGCTGGGCACACCGTCGTGGTGGAGGATCAGACCTTTAAACTGCACCTGATTCCCTCTGGAATTTTATATCCGGACACCGAGTGCATTATTGGTTGTGGGACGGTCATCGATCCGCAGGTTCTGATTGAAGAACTGGATCAATTAGAAGCTCTGAAGATATCTACCCGTAATCTACTGATTTCTCAGAATGCCCACGTCACGATGCCTTACCACAGGTTAATTGACCAGGCATCCGAGGAGCGACGCGGTAGCTATAAAATCGGTACCACCGGACGTGGGATTGGCCCTACTTATGCAGATAAGTCAGAGCGAACCGGCATTCGAGTCTTAGACTTGATGGATACCGAGGGTTTGCGCGAACAGGTGCGATGGACGATCGATTATAAAAACGTCATTTTAGAAAAGCTTTACAACTTACCGCCCCTGGATGCAGAAATCGTGATCGAGCAGTACCTGGGGTACGCCGAGCGTTTGCGTCCGCATATCGTGGATAGTTCCCTAAAGATTTACGACGCGATTGGGCGACGGCGCAATGTTTTGTTTGAGGGTGCCCAAGGAACGCTCTTAGACTTAGATCACGGAACCTATCCTTACGTTACCTCCTCAAACCCAGTCGCCGGGGGAGCTTGCGTGGGTGCTGGGGTTGGACCAACGATGATCGACCGCGTGATTGGGGTGGCGAAAGCGTACACGACGCGGGTAGGAGAAGGGCCGTTTCCCACCGAACAGAATGGCAGCGTCGGAGAAATGTTGTGCGATCGCGGGGCGGAATTTGGCACCACGACGGGGCGCAAGCGCCGCTGTGGATGGTTTGATGCGGTGATCGGTCGTTATGCCGTGCGGATTAACGGTCTCGACTGTCTCGCGATCACCAAACTAGATGTTCTCGACGAACTAGAGGAAATTAAGGTCTGCGTCGCCTACGAAATTGATGGCGATCGCACCGAAGACTTCCCCACCAACTCTCGTCAATTTTCCCGCTGTCAGCCGGTTTACAAAACTCTGCCCGGATGGAAACAATCCACTGCTGACTGCCGTACCCTGGAAGACTTACCCCAGCAGGCGTTGGATTATCTCAAGTTCCTGGCAGAGCTGATGGATGTCCCAATTGCGATCGTCTCCCTCGGTGCTAGCCGCGATCAAACGATTATAGTAGAAGATCCGATCCACGGACCCAAGCGGGCGCTATTGCACGCCAATGGCACGCCGGTAACATCACATCGGTAATAGGCGAAAAAATTAAAAGTTAGAAATTAAAAATTGAAGAAAGACGATTTTCTAATTTTTAATTTCTAATTTTTTATGAAGATGCCAATTACCAAGTCACTATTAGCAACTCACAAACAACGAAGATGGAACATACAGTTGAATGTCAAAAGCGCCCTGAAGGGAGCAAGCCGAATGCCCTTCGTCGCAGTGGATTAGTCCCAGCCGTCCTATACGGGCACAAAGGAACTGAATCCATTGAGTTGACTTTGGAAGCCAAAAAGGCTGAAACCTTACTCAAAGGTGCCTCTGTTAATAACACCTTGATTCAGCTCAACATTCCTGAGATTTCTTGGAGTGGTAAAACACTGCTCAAAGAAGTGCAGACGCATCCTTGGAAAAGAACCTCCCTGTATCACCTCAGCTTTTTTGCGGTCGCGGCTCATGGCGATCTGGATGTGCAAGTGCCCCTGCATTATGTAGGAGAAGCCTATGGTGTTAAGCAAGAAGGCGGCGTATTAGACCCCGTACTCAACGAACTTCAGGTGCGGTGTGCGCCTGAAAGCATCCCTGATTCGATTGAGATTGATGTCTCTAATTTGCATATTGGAGATAAATTGCATATCGGCGAACTCGTTTTGCCACCTGGGGTGACAGCGCTTGGTGAGCCAGATCAAGTGACTGTAAGTGTCCTCCAACCTCAAGTCCAAGCTGAAGATCAAGAAACTGAGTCGGAAACTGAATCTGAAGCATGAGACGATGGCTTTTTGCCAGTTTGTTTCTCATTGCCTTGAAAACCAGGGGTTAAGCCCCTGGCTTTTTTTTAACCGTAAAGACACATTAGTGAAGCCATGCGCGATCGCGCTATAGAACGCAAAAAATATGACAGAAGCTTCTTTTCCCCCTTTAATTCAGCAGATGTTGCAGCCGAGTTTTTATCCTCATCCGGTGACGCAACCAATTGAGCTGATTCAAACACACGTTTCTTATGTGTTGTTGACGGGTGATTTGGTTTATAAAGTTAAAAAGCCGATGAATTTTGGCTTTTTAAACTATTCAACCTTAGAGCTAAGGCAGCATTTTTGTAATGAAGAAATCCGCCTGAATCAGCGCGGTGCGTCGGAAATTTATTTAGAAATTTTGCCCATTACTCAGACAGACGACCAATTTCATCTAAATGGCACGGGTGAGCCGGTGGAATATGTGCTGAAAATGCGCCAATTTCCCCAAGATGGCTTATTCAGCAATCTGTTTGAGCAAGGCTTGCTGACGGAAAAACTGATGGAGGATTTGGGACGGGTTGTTGCCAAATTCCATGAAAAAGCCCACACGGATGACTATATTCGTAAATTTGGTGAAGTGGCTCAAGTTCGGGATGCCATTGATGAAAATTATCGGCAAACTGAAAACTATATTGGTGGGCCGCAAACTCAGAAACATTACGAGGAAACCAGGCAGTATACAGACTCTTTCTTCGCCGAGCGAGAGGAGCTATTTAAAAGCAGAATTCAAAACAATTGGATTCGGGAATGCCACGGGGATTTACATCTGAGAAATATTTGTCTCTGGCAAGACAAGATTCTGCTATTTGATTGCATTGAATTTAACGAGCCGTTTCGCTTTGTCGATGTCATGTTCGACATTGCCTATGCGGTGATGGATATGGATGCGCGATCGCGTCCAGACCTCGGCAATGCCTATTTGAATACTTATGTCGAGCAGATGGGAGATTGGGAAGGGTTGCAGGTGTTGCCTTTGTACTTGAGCCGTCAAGCTTATGTACGGGCAAAGGTGACTTCTTTCTTGTTGGACGATCCGGCTGTTCCCGCAGCGGATAAGGAAAAAGCCGCCGCCACTGCTGCCCAATATTACCAACTGGCGTGGGAATACACGCGATCGCCGTCCCCAGCGTATGCCACTATTAGTGGCTCCTCTAGCGGCTCCTCCCGCCAAGGAAAGCTGTTTTTGATGTCTGGTCTATCGGGTTCTGGAAAGAGTACGGTAGCGCGGCTCCAGGCGCGGCGCTTGGGGGCAATTCACATCCGTTCGGATGCGCTGCGGAAACATTTAGGCGGCGTTCCCTTGGAACAACCAGGAGGGGCAGACCTTTATTCCGATGAGATGACTCAGAAGACTTACAGCCGGTTGTTGGAATTGGGGATAATGCTGACAAGCCAGGGTTGGTCGGTGATTTTGGATGCGAAGTACGATCGGCAGAAGTTGAGAGAAGATGCGATCGCTCAAGCGACGGCTCACCAAATCCCTTTGCAAATCCTCCACTGCACGGCACCAATGGAAGTTTGCCAGGATCGTCTCGCCTCCCGTACTGGTGATGTTTCTGATGCTACCGTTGACCTATTGGCGAAGCAACAAGCCACTGCTGAACCTTTTACTCAATCCGAACAACCCTACGTGAAAACTTTAGACACGACTCAGGATTGGGAGTCACAATTAAATAGCTAATCGAAAAGTGGCTAATTGAAGGATTCAACCACTCTTCGATTAGCCACTCTTGGATTAGCCAGACACTTATGACGAACAAAGGCAATGGGTTCAGATCCCTGGGACTCTCAAGTGGGTTCTCTGCTGGGTTGAAGTACTGGTTGTTTTTTCTGATTTGCTTTGTAATGCTGGGGTATCGGGTGCCCTTGAGCATCTTTCTAGGGGCGGTTGGGGGTTTTGCAGGGGCATGGGTAGTTGCCTGGTCAAAAGCCAAAGATGAACCCCGGCAGGTACGCTCAGAGGAGACGAAAGAAGGTTCCAATGGGCGGAATCGGAATAATTCGGCAAACAGAAAACGCTATGGTAAACCCAAAAAACAATATCGTGGCTTAAGTGGTCGTCGCGACCGGGGCAACCTAGGAAATAACCAACAAAACAATACAGCCTACAACACAGAAGATAGCCGGGAAGACAACACAGAAGATAACCGGGAAGAATAATTCTGCTGGGGATGAAAAGCAGAGGCGCAAAAGGGGGACAGGAAGTTATCCTCTTTTAGATTTTGGATTTTAGATTCTGGATTTTAGATTTTGGCTCGTACTGGGCGTGTCCGTAGACACGCCCAGGCATTGATTTTGAGCGGCTTTAAGGTGAAATGGTATAGCAATTACTAATTACCTTGTTCTATGTTTTTGTTTCTCTCAAAACTGCTACCGCTATTTATCTATCCCTTGGGAATTGCCTGCGTGCTAATGATTGTGGCACTGGTATTACTGTGGAAACGACCTCGTTGGGCGGCGGTGCCGATTGTTTTGGCATTGATTGCCTTGCTGGTGGGGAGTAATGGCTGGGTGGAAAACTCGTTATTGCGATCGCTAGAATGGCAAAATCTCCCACCAGCCGAACTCCCAACTGCCGAGGCGATTGTCATTTTGGGCGGTGCCACGAAATCGGCTTCGCCGCCTCGACCGAGTGTAGATTTGAGCGAAGAAGGCGATCGCGTCTTCTATGGTGCCCAGTTATACCGCGAAGGCAAAGCTCCTGTCGTCATTGCTAGCGGCGGACGCATCGACTGGCGGGGCAGTGGGGCACCGGAATCTGCGGATATGGCTGTAATTTTAGAAACATTAGGCGTCCCTAAATCTGCCATTCTTCAAGATCCTAGCTCTTTAAACACTTATGAAAATGCGGTGAATGTGCGGCAAATTTTAGAAAAGCAGGGGATTCGCCGAGTATTATTAGTGACTTCGGCAATGCATATGCCGCGATCGCTCCTGATTTTCAAGCGTCAGGGAATTCAAGCCATTCCCGCACCCACCGACTTTTTGGTGACAGAAGCAGACTTTCTCGAATCCAACAGGAGCCTGCAAGCTCGAATCCTAAATGTTTTACCAGATGCCGAGCGGTTACACAGGTCAACCAGAGCGTTAAAAGAATACATTGGAACAGGGATCTATCGCCTTAAAGGCTGGCTTTAAAAAGTTTAGACAGTAGTTTGAAGCGATTATTTTTCCAACCTTCAACCTTCCAACCTTCAAAAATGCCAAAAGAATTCCCACACTTTATTCCAGCACCTCCCCCCGTAGCGGACATCTTTGCCACCTACCAAATGACTCATGACTTTTACCGGGAAGCTGAGTACCGAAAGGAACTTGAGCGTTACTGCCAGTGGTATCAGATGACAGCGGAAGCTAACCGGCAAGAGTTGCAGAGAATGCGGGGTGACATCAATATATTCGGCTGGTTTAATCGCGGTAGGCGATGATAGTCAATGGCTCATGGTCAATGGCTCATAGCTAATTGCGAATATGAGCCATTGACCATGAGCCTAATTTAGAGTTTCTAGCTCATCCTCGCGGAAGTGACCTTTAAATTTTTTGTCAAACTGGACAAAAACTGGAAGGTTGGCGCTGACGGGTCTGCCTTGCCATTCGTGAATGATTGAGACCACTTCTCCTTCCCGATCCTTGACATCAAAAGGCTTACCCTTATTTTCAGGATGGTGGTAAACAATCACAGATTTGATAACGCGGACGCGATCGCCTACTTTCATTTCTTGATCTCCGGTTGGGTATCTGAGTCAAACTGGTGCAGCCTTCTTTTGAGGAATAACTGCTTCCACCAAGCGTGGTGAGCTGGGAGCGTTGCCTATCAAGACGCTTGGCTCTTACCAGTACCCAAGCATTGTGCTATTGTGAACAACCTTAATATTCTTGCACAGGACGGTAACTTCCTCTTTATGGACTTGAAGGGGGTACTGACGGAACTGGCGACGCTGTATTTCCGGGAGGGGGTACTGACGGAACTGGCGATGCTGAATTTTCGGGAGGGGGTGTTGACGGAACTGGCGACGCCGAATTTTCGGGAGGGGGTGTTGACGGAACTGGCGACGCTGAATTTTCGGGAGGTGACGGCACTTCTGTGGATGGAGATGGAGAGTTTTGCGGTGATGGTGGCATCGAAGCGGGAGATGGGGTTTCGGGGACTGGAACGGGCAACGGTGCGGGGTTGAACAAGCGATCGCGTATTTGCTGGAACCCTTGAGGATTGTATTTCCACCAAGCATATAACCCAGCAGCACTGCCCCCCAGCAGTAGGAGGAAGACTCCCAGTGCGACGACCAACCCTTTCCCTCGGCGCAGTCGGTTTGGCTTTGCCGGAACGATCTCTACCGGCACCGCTTCAGCATACTTCACGTCTTCAGCTTCAGCTTGCAGAGTAGCTTTCGGCATCAAGGTGAGATTCCCGATCTCGCCAAAATTGAGTAGCACCGGATACTCTGGGGAAACGCGGCAGTAAGTAATCACGACTGAAGTATTATCGTGACCGTTCTTCTGATTCGCTAAGTCAATCCAGGACTGGACTGCCGCCTCCAGGGGAATTTTAGCCTGAAGCACCGGCTCCACATAATCTACCCAGGATCGCTCAACCCAGTTATTGTCGCTCAGACCATCAGAACACAGCAGCAGCAGTCCGTCTTCTTCCACAATGAAGCGTTGCACATTCGGACGAAGAAACTCGGCATCCCGCGTGCCTAGCGCTTGGGTGAGCGCCCCGGCATCGGGTCGCTGTAACGCCTCCCGGTAGAGACTGCGCCCCATTCGTACTTCCCTAGTAGCAACGTCATCGTCTACGGTCAGCAGCTGGCAAGAATGGGGGGTAATCCAGTAGGCGCGGCTATCCCCAACATGGGCAATATAGAGTTCGTGGGCATTCCCCACACCAGAGTTAGCCGTCGTCACCTTCTGGGGCAGCTGGAGAGCCATCACCAGCGTCGTTCCCATCCGCCGCCTAGACTCTCGTCCTTGTTCGTCATTGCGGGCACAAATGAGGTTATTGACTACCCGGATACTTGCCGCAAGTTGCTCTTTCACCAGTTCCGGTGGCACGATTTCCGTTTGCTCTGCCACTTCCGCCAAAAGCGCCCGAACTTGCAGTTTCAGGGATTGTACTGCTAGCTGGCTGGCAACTTCTCCACCTTCATGACCGCCAATCCCATCGCAAACGATGCTCAAGTGGGGAATCAGCGGGTCAGTTGTTTGGGTGAAGTCTGCGGCTAGCAAATCCCGTGCGGTGGGATAGCAGCTATCTTCGTTGTGATCGTGTTGGGGTCCCGTATCTGTGGCACCGGCAACCCGCAAGCGCAAGGGTAGTTCCGCTGCCTGCTCCAGTAATAGCTGATTTAGCCGTTCGGCGATCGCGCTTTCGGTCGCATCTTCGGCTTGCATCAGTTCGCAAATTTCTAACAGTGGCGTCACCGCTGATGCCTGGATTAATCGGCACCAACTCGCGATAACAAGACCCAGATCCCGGAGACTTGGGCCAAACCCCGCGACCATTTGATCCCCGGTCGGTTCCGCTAAGGCGTGAGCGGCAAAAGGTTCAAGGCTCAAGGTGAGAGGCAGAAATTTTTTCTCTTCCCGCCGACTTCCTCCGACTTGCTTGTGGTCGGAGATCCCATTCCCATTGTTTGTATGGGCAACTTCCATCTCTGGGTCGGTGACTGGGTCTGCGTAAAGTTCTAACAGCCGCAACCGCCACCCTTCAACTCGGAGATTGTCCGCAACTAAAAGGCTAGAAGCTACCCCAAATTCCGCCAGCGGCGTCCAAAGTTCCAGAATTTGCCAGAGCCAGTAAATCTGGCGGACTGCCGATGCTTGGGGCAAAGCGTCCAAAATGGAAGGAAATAGCTTGCCTGTGGCATCCATCGGGACATTTTCTAGCAACAGAATCTCAGTCGGGGATGGAGAATTTCCCACTGCTGCATATCCATAGACTTCGGGGAGATGAAACCGCTGGGGATATAAGCGCAGGTAAGGGTAAAGATTTTCCGGGAACTGTTCGGGGATCTGAGGCGGCTGTGTCGGTTGAGTATCGAGCCAAACTTGAGGTGCAACAACTTGATATCTGTCTTGCACGAATTCTCCGACCGGGATCGTTGCAGCAACTGAGCCAGTTGCCCAAAGATAGCGATCGCTCTTCAACTGGGAACTGTTCATAAACTGAAATTTTTATAAAAAAGCTTCCAAGAGATTCTTAAGGAAAAATTCCACTGGGTTCTAGGAAATCTATAGATGAAATGTTGTAGTAAACAGAAAGGCAAGATGCCTTCCCAATCCTAACTGGCTTTCATTGGAATAGTTCATCTTACCTTGATAACTATCCTTACCGGGATATCAAGCAGGGATTGAGTTTTATGACAATTTGGTTTTTAGCAGGGTTGTTTGATTCTCCTTTACTGATGCAGCTGTCGATCCAGCCTTTCGGATTCAGCCCGACTTTGTTGTGGTTACTGGTAGGGGCGATCCTTTGCTCGATAGAGCTAGTTGTACCAACAGCTTTTACCGCTTTCATGATGGGAGTCAGCGCCTTCGTGGTGGCACTGTTAGTCATGCTGCTCCCATTACCGGCGGCTTTACAAGTGGTGCTTTGGTTAGTGTTTTCAATTGCTTTCGTTTACCTGGGTCATCGCTTGATGCCGAGGCGAAAGGTGTCTTCGATGGAAGATGCAACCGAGGGTCAGACTTTAACAGAGATTTTGCCAGGAGAGATGGGGCGGGTACTCTACGAAGGAAATTCTTGGAAGGCACGATGTGAAGATGAGAAACTGGCGATCGCTCCCAATCAAAGAGTGTACGTCGTCAGACGGGAAGGCACAACTCTCATCGTGCTGCCAGAACACCTATTGAAATCCTAATTTTAGGGTTTATCAATCTGCGATATTGTAAAAACGAGGTTCACAATGGAAGGATTTTTTGGGTTACTAATCGCTTTAGTTTTAGGCGGATCTGCCCTCTCAGGGGTCAAGGTGGTTACTCAAGGAAACGAAGCTTTAGTCGAAACTTTAGGTAAATATAGCGGCAAAAAACTAAAACCCGGTTTGAATTTCGTGATCCCGGTTTACGAAAGAGTCGCTTACCAAGCAACCGTCCGGGAAAGAGTTCTCGATATTCCTCCCCAACAATGTATTACCCGCGACAACGTTTCGATTACCGCTGATGCTGTCGTGTACTGGCGCATTCTGGATTTGGAGAAAGCCTACTACAAAGTGGAAAATCTCCAGTCAGCAATGGTGAATTTGGTGCTGACGCAGATTCGCTCAGAAATGGGCAAACTGGAACTGGATGAAACCTTTACTGCCCGGACTCAAATTAACGAACTTTTGCTCAGAGAACTGGACGAATCTACCGATCCTTGGGGAGTGAAGGTGACACGGGTAGAACTGCGAGATATCGTTCCCTCCAAGGCTGTGCAAGAATCGATGGAATTGCAAATGTCGGCGGAACGTCGCAAGCGGGCGGCAATTCTCACCTCTGAGGGCGAACGCGAATCAGCCGTGAACTCTGCTAAAGGTAAGGCTGAGGCGCAAGTTTTGGAAGCAGAAGCCCGTCAAAAATCCGCGATTCTGGAGGCAGAAGGGCAACAAAAGACGATTGTTCTCAAAGCGCAGGCGGAACGACAGCAGCAAGTTCTCAAGGCTCAGGCTACTGCTGAAGCGCTGCAAGTGATTTCTAAAACGCTCAAAACTGACCCCAATGCTCAGGAAGCTCTCCAGTACCTACTGGCTCAGAATTATCTGGAAATGGGGATGGCGATTGGCAAGAGCGGTAGCAGCAAGGTGATGTTTATGGACCCGCGCACTATTCCAGCAACGTTGGAAGGCATCCGCTCGATTGTTGGAGACACGAACCAAGCTCAATTTTTAGATTTAGATGAGGACAGTTAATCCAGGGCATCGCTAGCAACTTGAGCAACACAGCAGCGATCGCACAGTCCAAAAAACTCCAGAGTATGGTAGAAAATTTTAAACGAGTGCGATTGTTGCAGCTGGCTCTCTAATTCATGGACTGGACATTGATTGATGGGAATCGAGTCTCCGCACTGCAAACAAGTCAGGTGATGCTTGTCTTGTTGCACGGAACTGTAGAGCGATTCGCCACTTGCCAATGTCCGTACCTGGACGACACCATCCAGTTTTAAGGCTTCCAGGGAACGATAGACGGTTGCTAGTCCCATGCTTTGGCTACGATTGCGAAGTTCTACATAAATATCTTGAGCTGAGACAGCTCGGTTCATCGTCTTGAGCAGATTCAAAATACGCTCCTGACTGCGGGTGCGTTGGGCTTTCATGGTCTTCAGTTTTGCTAGATATCCTTAATATGTTTCAGGTTGTCGCTGATACCTTTATCTCTTTCCAGCTTAAATTGCGAGAACTTCACGCAGCTCACACCCTTTCCCCCTTAGAATAAAACAAATATCACCTATCTAAGGGAATAATTTATAGGAATGGCTGTGAATCGGAAATATCAAGCGAAAATCTACGTGACTCTGCGCCCTTCAGTTTTAGACCCAGCAGGCACGGCGGTACAGTCTGGGTTGGGGCATATGGGATATGCCAATGTTGAGCAGGTGCGAATCGGAAAGTATATTGAACTGACTCTGATGGCAGAGAGTGAGGATGAGGCGCGGCATCAATTAGATCGGATGTGCGATCAGTTGTTGACGAATCCGGTAACGGAAAACTATCGGTTTGACCTAACTGAGATGTCGGGTCAGATAGAGACGGAGATATTCTTTTAGGATAATAGGGGCTAGGTAGTTGGTAGTTAGTAGCGATGGGTCATTTGTGAAGAACCAATCGCTACTGATGACTTCTGGCTAGCCAGTCTTCCATTAGCGATTAGCAATATGAAATTTGGGGTTGTTGTGTTTCCGGGTTCTAATTGCGATCGCGATGTCGCCTATGTGACTCGCGATTTGCTACATCAGCCAACGCGGATGGTTTGGCATGAAGACACGGATATTTCCGATCTCGATGTGGTAGTGATTCCGGGTGGCTTCAGCTACGGCGATTATCTGCGCTGTGGCGCGATCGCTCGTTTCTCTCCGGTGATGCAAGCAACGATTAAACACGCCCAGCAAGGGAAGTTTGTCTTGGGTATCTGCAACGGGTTTCAGGTGCTAACGGAGGCGGGACTTCTGCCAGGGGCACTCACTCGAAATCAAGAATTGCATTTTATTTGCGATCGCATTCCCCTGAAAGTCGAACGCACCCATCTCCCTTGGACACAAGCTTATTCTACCGGGCAAGTCATTACCCTCCCAATTGCCCACGGTGAGGGGAGATACTACGCCGATGCCGATACTTTGGCAAGTCTGGAAGATAACCATCAAATTCTCTTCCGTTATCACGGCGAGAATCACAACGGCTCTTTGAATAATATTGCGGGTATTTGCAATAAAAAAGGAAACGTGCTAGGAATGATGCCTCATCCAGAACGCGCCTCAGATCCGATTTTAGGCGGTACGGATGGCATTGGGTTGTTCCAAGGATTACTGTCTGCGGTGGCAGCGATCGCATAGTGCCATAGCAAAAAATGTTTTGTTGAACCACAAAGACACAAAGAAAGCACAAAGTTTCTTTGTGTCTTTGTGGTTAATCTTCAAACACCTATATATTTAGGTAGAAATACGTTTGGCTGTGGCAAGTTCCCCCCACAGACCGACAATTGTTCCAACCGGACAGCACTAGCATCAAAAAAGTGCAAAGACGGAATTCATGGGCAATTATGGTCGCGATTACTGATTTTCAACCAACGAATACGGCAACGAGTCAAGAAACAGCCACAAGCTACAACGAATCTGAGCAGCAATTTATAAAATTGCTCGAAATGGAAGATTTAGACAACAAGCTAGCTGCACAACCTGAACTAGCAAGCGACGTTGAAAGTGCGATCGCTACCGCAATTGAGGCGGCTTACAAGGTAGGAAGTGGTGATGAGCTAGTTGAAGCCGCACACCTCTTTTTGCAGCGCGTGCTGTATCGCATCAATCGGCTCAAGCTGTTTTGGTATGACGATCTGCGCCATTACACCAACGAACGCTCAATTTGGTTGCAAAAAGTTCGCAACCAAATCGAGTCCGCTTGGCAGCAGTGGGAACTGGCACACTTTGATGTAGAAGCACTCCAAAAACTTTCCCCAGCCGATGTTAAGCAAGCGCTGAGCGAGCGGGGTGCAGCCGACTTAGATCCTCCCCTATCGGAAGGTAGTCGCTACTTGCGGGAGCAGACAACAGAGGCTGGTTATCGCCGAATCTTGGCAATTGGTTCCTTTGATGGCTTAGTTGAAGGCAGCCGCCTGTCGCGCATTCTGGGAGGCACCGCCAACGCAGTACAATGTACCCTCGTCAAAGTGTTGTTGGAAGAGTACGGCAACGGTCGCCTTTCCCGCAAGCACTCTACCTTTTTTGCCCAGATGCTTGACGAGTTTGGCATGAACACAGAGCCAGAAGGCTACTTCGATTTAGTACCTTGGGAAGTGCTAGCCTGCGCCAATCATAACTTTCTCGTTACCGAGCGCAAAATTTATTTCTTGCGTTACTGCGGTGGATTGACTTATTTTGAAGTGGCAGGTCCTGCGGCATACAAAACTTATCTAGCCGCGGCACAACGGTTGAAACTTTCTGATGCAGCAATGGGTTACTGGGAACTGCACATTCGGGAAGACGAACGTCACGGTCAATGGATGTTAGATGATGTGGCGATGCCGTTGGTTGACAAGTACCCGAATGATGCTTGGGAAATTGTCCTGGGATATGACCAAGAGAAGCTAATGGGCGATCGCGCTGGTGTAGCGATCGCGCGTTCGGCAAGAGAAGCGGATCGAGAGGCCAATCGATAAAATACATTTTGCCTAAAATACTTGCCGACTTGTTAACAGTCAGTCGTCTTCCATTCTCGTTCTTTAGGTTGAACCCTGAGAACGAGAATAAATTTGAATTTTTCTAGTTTTAGTTAGAAATTAAACAATAAGAATAGGGCACTGAGAACTGTTAACTTCTCAATACCCTTGATTCGTTCCCGTCTAAAGTGGCTTTTGGGTTTAGGAAAGATTCTTTAGCGATCGCTCTCCCCCTCCCTGTTTAAGCTTTTACAAAGATGTCATGATCTGAATCAGCTCAGTAGATAAATCCACTTGACATTTCTGCTGCTTCCTAAACAAAACACCAGCTAAAAGATAGATGTTCGCTGAGTAAAAAGCCATCTTCTTTTCTCGCAACTCTCTAATTGTGTTTTTAACCTTTGGCTCACAACTGTAATAACCAAAGTTTAGAGGGGAGACGATAAAATTAGCAATCGAGTAGCCTTGCATGATTGCATAATTAATAAAGCCCTCCGGATTAGAATAACTAGAGAGCATTAGTAAGACGTTTTCATAATCTAAAGATAAAAGCCGTTTGGCAATTTTAGACCCATCTGTACCCCCATGTAACAGGGGTTGATAAATATTCTCATCTGGCGCTGGAAGGTATGGTGGATTTGAGATCAGATAATCGGCCTTGGGAAGAGATGCCTCAAAGAAAGAAGTATTGTGAATGATATATTGGGCGCTAAGTTCGTATTCCTGAATATTTGATTTAGCAGTTTTCCAGGCTAAGTCATTGAGTTCAAAGCCATGTATAATTCCATCAAATCTGGTTCTCATTAAGGAGTTAATGACTGGGGTTCCATCTCCTGAACCAAATTCGATAATAGTTTTACCATGAGCGCCCTCATTTAAAACTAAACTTTCTAAACATTGAGAATAAAAATTAGATTCTTCTGGGCAATAGAATACATCTTTTACTGGCCTGGATGAAATTAGCATAGTTTTCTCGGTGATAACTATAACAAAGCTAATTCATTCTCTATGCTTTTGTGATCTATCAAGAGAATTATACCCAAAGGCATTGACAAGCATTTACATTTATTTATAATTTTCTAAGGTGTTTTTACGGAATTTTAAAAAACACTGTTTTTCTGAACAAAAAACAACAAATGGCTAATTGCTTTTCAACACTTAGCAATTAGCCATAAGTCATCATTAAGTAATAAATGGAGCTATAAAAAGTTAAGCAACTACTGCCAGTTGGTTAAGATCGCCATTCAATCCACAGGTATAAACTAATCTTTGATGAGTACCTGGAGTTTGGCTAGCAAGCTACAAAATATCTTTGTTAACAAAACCTGGGATGATATCTGTGTGAACGCACATCCATCAGAAGCCAGCATTGCCTAACGTTGTTACTACAAGCATCAAACCAAAGGCGAGGCAATACTGACGACATGAAGCTGTTTCAGGGGTGGTTGATAGCGCTAGAAGCGTTAGGGTAGCGTTTGCGGAGGACAACTGTATTGTAGTTGTAGGCGATCGCTAGAATATTCATGACCAGGCAGGTGCTTCCCAAACATAGCAGGATATAGGTGGGAGGCAACACTACCCCAACCTGGAACCAAGTAAAGACGTGTAGCACCATCACCAGAGCAAAGACGGTTGCCACTCCAGCACTCCGCCACACCTGAACTTGAGGGCGACAGAGTGCAGCCAGAATCATTGTCCAGATGGTAGCACCCAAGTTGGCTGGAACCAGAAACGCGCAAATGGCGATACAGTGGGCGCGTGAAAACTCAGAGAGGGAATTAAAGTCCAACATCTGTTCATTATATCGAATGGCAAGATTTTACAAGACTTTTTGCGATCGCCTGTAAACACTCACGGCTGTTGATCACATTTATTCACATACGACTGCGATCGCTTTCCCACTAAAACTGCACGACCTTGTCTAAAACTACATAATTTGTTTTAAATCTAATAAAAACCCAGGTAACACATCTTCTCCTGATAAAGTTGCCGGATTTTCTAAAATCTCCACATCCTGCCCTTGACGATAGATTTCTACTCGCTGGTTTTTCCGGTTGATCAACCAACCCAAACGAGCGCCATTTTCCATATACTCTCTCATTTTCGCCTGTGCGATTTTCAGCGAATCGCTAGGAGAGAGTAACTCAACCACAAAATCAGGACATAGCGGTGCAAATCCCTGTTGTTCTTCGGGGGTCAAAGCATCCCAGCGATCGCGTCTTACCCAAGACGCATCAGGTGAACGATCTGCACCATTCGGTAGTTTGAAGCCACTCGAAGAGTCGAAGGCAAGCCCTAGATTGCTCTGTCGGCTCCAAGCTTGGAGTTGATACGATAAATCGATATTACGATTTCCAGTTTCGCTACCTGTAGGGGGCATAATGATTAATTCTCCCAATGCTGTGCGCTCAAATCTCAAATCCCGATTGTTCTGACATAACTGGAAAAACTGCTCGTCTGTCAAATCAATCGTTAATTTGAGGGTAGAAGGTAAAGTAATTGTTGTTGTGTTCATAAAGTTATTAAAGTATTAACTCGCTTATATTTTCTAGTCTATTATCGCTCTGTTATAAAATTTGTTCGCTTCTTCTTGCTTCTGTATTGGCGCTAAATAAATTGTTTTCTTTTTTTCTCATTCTGGAAAATTCAGTCGTGGACTATCTGCACGAATTCGGAGCTGACTTCTGTAAAAGTCAGCTATCCAGCGATCGCAAAATCTAGGCAAAGGGCGCTACTCCCATCCCCATTGTCAACCTTGAGGTCAACCCTGAGACTGATGTAACCCGCCGTGAGTCGATTAATTTAGTTAATAGAACTTAACATTTGACAACTAAGGCAACGTTCCTGGATGCAATTGAGCTGCAAAGGTGAATGGTTTGTCGTCAGCAACTTTAATAAAAGGATGAGCAACAATGCAATTAAAGCCAATCACAGAGCAAGTCGTCGCCGTCGTTGGCGCTTCTAGCGGCATCGGGCGCGAGACAGCTTTGCAGTTTGCCCACCGAGGCGCAAAAGTAGTCGTCTCAGCTCGCAGCGAACCAGGGTTAAAGTCTTTGGTGGATGAGATACAGCAACAAGGCGGTGAAGCAGTCGCAGTCGTTGCTGATGTCACGGATTTCGAGCAAGTAAAAGCGATCGCAGATAAAGCCGTGCAGGTATACGGGCGACTCGATACCTGGGTGCATTGCCCCGCCACGGGCGTTTTTGCCACTTTCGACAACACAACACCGGAAGAGTTTAAGCGGATTATCGATATCAGCCTGATGGGGCAGGTATACGGAGCAATGGCGGCGCTACCTCATCTCAAGCGTGAAGGGCGCGGGGCGCTGATCCACATCTCTTCAATGGAAGGCAGGCGTTCATTACCCCTCCAGAGCGCCTACTCCTCAGCAAAGCACGGGGTTGAGGGCTTTCTAGAATCTCTGCGCGTCGAGCTGCAACATGAGGGAATCCCCATCAGTGTAACGAGTGTGAAGCCATCCGTGATCAACACGCCCTTCTACAACAACGGTCGCACGAAATTAGGCGTCAAGCCGACGGGAATACCGCCTTACTATGAGCCGAACCTTGTTGCCGATGCGATTCTCTACGTAGCCGAACACCCCACTCGTGACTTTATTGTGGGGGATGTGGGCAAGATGTTAGACGTGGTTCAGCGCATCTCACCGGGACTGGTGGATCAAATTTTGGTTCTCATCGGCTTCAATTTTCAGAAAACCAACGAGCCAAAGTCTGAAGATGCTCCAGATAATCTTTACGAGCCGATTCTCAGCCATGACAAAGTAGAAGGAGATTTTGGCAATCTAACGATTCCCTCCTTCACTGACTGGCTGGATAAGAATCCGCCGGTTAAATGGGGCGCTGTAGCAGCTGCGGCGTTGGGAGTGGCCGCAGTCGTCAAAGAGTTTTTCCCAGGAAATAATATTTAAGGCGATCGCATCAGGGACACTACTCGGTTGAAGCGATCGCATCCAACCTCAGCTGCCTTCTCATCTAAATCTAAAGTTGCGATCGCTCTCATAATTCTTAAAACGAATGGGGAATTGGAAAGAAGGCACGCCTAATGTCATTTCCAATTCCCCATTCCCAAACAGCAACAAACTATCAATGATCCGATTCACAAATTAGATTTTATGCCTTCAACCTTCCATCTTCTAGATGCAAAACTCGATCGGCAACATCCATAATTCGACTATCGTGTGTCACCATCAGAACCGTGCAACCGCCTTCCTTGGCGAGCTGACGCAGTAACTCAATCACAGCGTGTCCGGAGTGAGAATCTAAAGCCGCCGTAGGCTCATCTGCCATAATCAACTGAGGATTGCCAGCTAAAGCACGAGCGATCGCTACCCGTTGTTTTTGTCCCCCAGATAAATCGCGGGGTAAATTTTTCGCCTTATCCGCCAATCCCACCTGTTCTAGCAAAATTTGTGCTTGTTGCCGTGCCATTCGTCCCCGAATCCCTTTCAGATTCAGCGCTACTTCTATATTCTCAGCCGCAGTCAGCGCCGGAAACAAGTTAAATCCTTGAAAAATAAAGCCAATATTTTCCAGTCTGAACTTTGCTAACTGGCTCCGAGACATCCTTGTAATCTCTTCCCCCAGCAAGTGTACGCTGCCAGCAGTCGGCGTCAAAATCCCAGCCAAAATTGAGAGTAAGGTCGTTTTACCCGATCCAGATGGCCCCATCAATAGTTGAATATCGCCCTTGAAGATTTCCAGATTGACTCTTTTAAGGGCTTGGAAACGCGATCCTCCCGACTGGAATACCATTTCTACTCCGATGCCGATAATGGCTTTTCTGTGAGCCTGAAGCGAACTCATAGAAGGAATAGCATCTAGATTTCGGACACTGGCAAATTGAGTACGGTTGCTTTGGGAAAGAATCATCAAAATTTCTATTCGTTAGGTCTAAACTACAACGAGTTACTAAATGCAATCTGTCTTAAGTAACCATACTCCGGACAAAATTTCAACGGAAGCATCGAAGGAAAGAATCAGATGCAGGCTTTAAGAAGAAACCGAACATTAATGCCTCCTACTCTAGATAAAGGCTGTTCGACTATTGAATAGCAAGCAGGAATCAATCTATTTTATAGAGATTGACATTAGAGACTAAATAGTAGGTGTGACTTCAGGTAGTACGAACACTGCTCCCCTCACCGTTTCAAGTGAGATTGAATTAAACTCACCTACTTAAAGTACGCATACTCTCCAAAATAGGTTTGTATAATGTTTTAATTTCTAATCGTTCCGCCCTGTTGCCAATATAAAGTTCAACTCACTATCAGTTAGGATAAAACAGACATCTACATTTATTATTGATGGTCATTGAGTATATCAGGTTCCTGAAAACCATCGACTATTATCCTAAAGCGGCAAAATTCTGAAATCATGCCTTAAAAACAATAGCCGGATCGACACGAGTCACTCTTTGGATAGCGAAGATAGCTGAACCAACACACATCAGAGTCGTAATCCCAAAGATGGCGATCGCACTTCCAGGCGTGATTAAAATGATGATTCCCTGAGTAGCAAACGTCCAAGCTCCCAACCCCTGGCAAAGAACCATGCTGGGAATATAGCCCAGAACCGCCATCCAGAGCGCCTGCTCGACAATCACACCGTAAATCTTCCAATCTGAAGCTCCCATCGCCTTGAGCGTACCATACTCCTTTAAGTGGTCAGATACAGAAGCGTAGAGGATCTGACCTGCGATCGCCATCCCGATAATAATGCCAACAACGGCACCCAAGCCCAAAATAAACCCAATTCCCGTGCGCTGCTGCCAGAAAACCCGCGTCTGCGATGCCATTTCAGCCTTCGTATAAGCGCGGGTATCTGGTAGTGCTGCTTCTAACTTTTTCTTGAGTTGCTGTAAATCTTGACCGGGCTTTGCCTGCACCAATACATAGGTGATTAAATCAGTAGGAGTTAATTTCTGGGGTGCAGGAGCAGATAGATTATTCGCAGCGGGTGGGTTATTAAAACTCGCCGACGCACTGGTACACTTTATGTCACCCGATTGGAGCTTGCAGTTTAAACTCGTCGTTACGCGGGAATTTGCGTAAGCGTTGGCAGTCTCCAACGAGGTGAACAAAAAAGTATTCGATGTAATTGATTGAGTGTCTTGCGTCAGAGCAACTAACTGTGCCTTAAATGAGCCAACTTCAGCAACATCGCCAATTTGTTTGATGTTCAAAGGACGCAAATTAGATTTATCCAGCATCACCGTGTAAGGCTGCTTTAAGGCACTCAAACTTCCTTGAATAACTTTCCCTGGACTAAATAATTCTCCGGCTGGATTGAATCCGATGATTCTCATCGGTGAAATCTTGTTCCGAGAATCTCGCCACAAAGATGCTTGGACAATCAGCGGTTCAGCTTGTTCTACGCCTTCTACCCGTCGAGCCTCAACAACTCGCTGCGCGGGTATGGGTAGTGTCAGCTCCATGTGAATCATATCCGCTGAGGATACCCAGATATCAGCATTGGAATTGTCGATTAGCAAAGTCGTAGCGCGAGTAAATCCATTGAAAATACCCGTTTGAATAGTGACTAAGCTAACTGCAAACATAATCCCCGCCTGAGCTGCCAGGAAGCGGGGAATATCCTCAAATAGGTTTTTGCGGGCGATTGATGCCATGAAAGGAGTTGTTTACTAGCGTGTTTATTATAAAACCGGAAAATTGAAAGACAATTTCCGCAAAACGAGCGAAATAAACTGAAAATTGCGTTACAGTACCCCAAACCCGATTTCTTAGAACAATCAGATTTGCTAATCCTATTCATTGTGCTTACCGATATATCCGCACTAAGATGGATTTTTTAAATTTATTTTACTGTGAAAGGATTAAGCTTGGTTCTGGCTGCGATTTCCCTATAATTACCGACGTGCTGAGAGGAGTTCAATGCGATCGCGTCTTTTCCGTGTCAGAGGAAATCTCGCCTATCCAGCGTCAAGCCAAGCCTCTGCTATCAAGCAATGCCGCTGCGCTCTCTACCTTTGCCTTTACCAATTTAATACCCGCGAAAGAGTAAAGAGCGATACTAACTAAGCTACCTTCATAAATAGAAACATCGTAATAAACAGACTACGCTCAACTTAAAATAACATAGGAGAAAAATTCATGAGCGACGAACAAAATCCAGTATTGCCAGAAGATCCCAGCGAAGCAGAACCGGGAAGAGGGGCACCAGGAAACAACCACATTGGAGTTCAATTATCGCAATCAGTATTGGGCGTGAATGCAGCAGATGCGGTGATTCCATCTAATGTGGACAAAGAGCTGAATAAACACCAAGTTGAAGCAGCTAGAGAACAAGAAGAAGGAACTGGTTTAGATACGACCGAGGGTTACATCCTGGATGAAGCGGGGCAGCTAAACAATTTTGCGATTGAGCCTCCAATGTATGTAGAAGAGAAATAATATACGACCTTTGCTGGGAGCGCCAATCATCAGCCTCCCGGCATATTCATGTATTTAAAAACAAAAATTTAATAACTTTGCCTGAAATCCTAGCGTCTCAACTGTAGGTAACAAAAAGACGTTATCGGCATTAGTTATGAAAAAAATATACTTTTTGATTATGGGGGCAGTTGCGATTTCGGCAATTACTGGTGCCACTCTAGCAACAGCCGGTCGCCAAACTGGGGCACAGAACCAACAAAGCATAGAAACAAATATACCGGAATCAACTTCGACCTCACAAGCAACTGCGATCGCTTCCACCGTTAAAACCAACAACGATGCAGTTGAAGCCACAACGCCACAGATAAAGACTCAAACGGATGTGGCAATACAGCCAAAGCTGGATAACTTTCCCCATCAACGCATCGTTCTGGTAGATGAAGTAAACCCAGGAAGTGACTTCGCTCAATTTCGGCAACAGTTGCGGGAAGCAGTGCGATCGCGCGATGCTGAGTTTCTGCAATCCATTTTGCCCCCCAACCAAATTGGCATTGGTCACGGCATCAGCACCCTCCCCGATTTAAAGCTGGAAAATCACAATGCCCCAATATGGGAATGGCTAGAAAAAGCCCTAACTGCCGGTTGTTTTCAAACCAATAACCAGGGGCAACCAGATGTTGACTCCCCTCAGGGTTGGACTTGTAACACCGTACCGCGCGATTTTGCTCGACAGTATCCCGCACCGAATGCCGATGGGGTTTCCTACGAATTAAGCCGCGTCATCGTTGTTGGTGAAAATGTGAACGTGCGATCGCAACCCAGCGTAGAGAGTCCAGTAGTCGGCTTACTCTCAAACGAAGTCGTCAAAGTCAATCGTCAAATCGAAGAACAACGCGCCAGAGAACGGGCGCAACGAGGCGAAGATTACAGTTCCATCAACGGGTGGACTGCGGTAATTTTGCCAAATGGAAAACCGGGCTACATTTCCAATCGCTTTGCTTATTCTCCCCTTGAATATCAAGCCGTCTTTGGCACAGTGAAGGGGCAATGGCGTCTGCTTTATATGCCCGGTGGAGAGTAAATCAAAGTGAAAGTATCGCTATTTCGGGGAAAATTAGACAGGCGATCGGGAATTAAAAGCAAGTTTCCTACAGACTAAAGCTTGAAGCCAGGTAAATGAAGTTCGCAAAGGTGACTTCACGAAAACTATCTTTGTATTTTCGAGCTAGCCAAGCAAAGATTCTGTTACCTTGTCAAAATTCTCCAGCCTGATGAATACCTTTGAGAGTAACGTCCATGCCAGTAGACTTAATCATTCTAATTGCCGCACTCATCGTATCCTGGTTAGTCTTCACCTTACTCATTAAGGTAGTGAAAGCCAGCATCGGCACAGCCATTTTAATTGCGGCAGTTGTTCTCGTTTTACAACTCTTCTTTGGCATTGGCCCCCAAGACCTTTGGCAGCAGATAACCCAACTTCCCCAAACTATTTTGCGAATGGTTACGGGCAATTAATTAAATAGCAAAAGTCCATAGTGTAGGGGAGTTTATCAATATGCTTAGCTAATCACCAATATTTTGTCAAACCCGTCCCTACAAATTCAGTTGTTTTTTCGGTTGCACTGACAATTACCTATTAAGCCATAATCATCTTGGCAACCTTTTCCATTACCTTACTCAAGGGATGATCTGGAAACCGCAGGCAAAAGAGATCGCTGCTTGCCATTTGAATCATCTCTTCTGAAAGCGGCAAAATTCCAGCCACCGGAGCATTGTAGGTTTTTTCTACCTGTTGCTTCAAGGCATCAAAATCCAAAACGGGTAGCGCCTTATTTACTAGCAGCAACATCTTAGGCACCTGTAATTTCCGAGCCACCTCCACCGTCACAGCAGTCCCCTGAAAGTCCTGGCGGTCTGGACGCAAAATTAGCACCAAGATATCAGATATAGTAATAGAAAGTAGAGTTTCTTCGTTAAGACCTGGGTGGGTGTCAATAAATAAGTAATCCAGATTCAAGGTTTCCATTATCTCTTGGAAACCGTCATTGAGGAGACCAAAATCAAATCCCTCGCGCAGAACTTTAGTAATATCCCCTGCTTTGATACTAGAAGGAATCAGATGAATGCTGCCGCCTTTAACGCCAGTTTTTCTTAAAACTGAGGTGACATCATAAGCAGCTTCTTCAATTAAACAGCGACCCCACAGGTAGTCATTGAGAGAGTGTTCCATCTTCTGCTCATCGAAACCGAAAAGCACGTGAATTCCTGGCGATTGAATATCGGTATCAACGATACCAACGCGATACCCAAAGCGAGCCACTAAAGCTGCCAGATTCGCCGTCGAATTTGATTTGCCGGTGCCACCCCGGAATGAGTGGATGGACACAATTTTTGACATGGTTTACCTCAATATGTGAGAGGATTCTTCATCCTTAACAGAAAACAATCGAGAAAGCCCACTCAAGGGCGCGGGGAATGAACCGTGCGGCTTATACGCTATACCATTTTGTCTTTTGGTTGCAACATATAGATTCTCAGATGCCCTTTTTTCAAGCGTTAGGGAGGGGCTGGAAGAAGGGTTAATCTAGCGCCTCACAACCCAAATAGGATTACAACCTTATCAAGGTAGTAGAAACTTGCGTTTAGGCTAATTCCCACAACTTGATAGACGCTTATTTCGTTTACTCACTCCAGGTTCTGCCAGATATTTGTAGATAGCTTGCTTCGCTGTTTAGAGGCAAGGCGAGGTCGGTAGCGGAGTGTTTCTCCCTCTTCTAGTTCTTGCACGACGCCTTGAGCGACTAGAGCTTCTAACTGGGTGCGGGCAACTTCCTCACTTTCGCCAGTGTGAGCTGCCACTTCCGGCAAGGTCACGTTTTTTTGACGCATCATCCAGTTGACGAGTTTTTGCAGGTCATCGGGCAAATTCATCATATCAAGCATATTCAGACCAATATCAGTTTGGTGTCCGCTGGAATCGGTGGGTGATTGATCGATTCGATCCTGATTCATCTTTTCCTTCCTTGTTCTTCAGCTAATGATGTGAATCGCGAGCCTACGCATCCGGCGTAGCATCCTCAGTTCGATGTATCGATAGATGTCCTCTAATAGCGCTTTATCTCGCCGCCATCAGGTAGATTCAGTCTCTGTATTCCTCACTGTTTTTGCCCGTTGCTGCAACTGCTGGAAGTAATCGAGTTCTTCGCTTTCAGCTTCCTGGCTAGTCTCTAGAGCTTCTATTGTTGAGGAATTTGACTCGGTAGTGGTTTCTGCGTGCCCGTCGCTGCTCGAATTTCTCAAGTTTGCTCGTTGCTGCAACTGCTGGAAGTAATCGAGTTCTTCGCTTTCAGTTTCTTGGCTTGCTGGTGTGACATCTGCTATTGAGGTATTTAACTCAGTGGCAGCTTGGGTTTGCCTATCTTCCTCCCAATTTCTCAAGGTTGCTCGTTGCTGCAACTGCTGGAAGTAGTCGAGTTCTTCGGTTTCTTCAACTTCTTGGCTTGGCTGGAGGACTTTTGGGGTGGAGGTATTGGACTCAATTGCGGCTTCTCCCTGTCCGTCCTGCTGATTGCTTAATTCTTCGACAGGAGAAGGAATTTGGCTTGCCAATGCAACTTCTGGTATTTCAACGTTTGATTCCGCAACAGCTTCTGCTTGCCCATCATGATGCCGATTTCTTAACTTTTTACCCTTTTTCTGTAACTGCTGTAAGTAGTCGATTTCTTCTGTTGTTTCAGGGGCTTGGCTTGCCTGTGTAGCTTCTGGTATTTCAACAGTTGGCTCAGTGGTAGCTTCTGCTTCCCCATCATTGGATCGATTTCTTAACTCTTGCCCCTTTTGCTGCAACTGCTGTAAATAGTCGATTTCTGTGGTTGTTTCAGCGGCTTCTGGGATTTCAACGGTTGACTCAGTGGTAGCTTCTGCTTCCCCATCATTGGATCGATTCCTGAAACTTTTTCCCTTTTGCTGCAACTGTTGTAAGTAGTCAGTTTCTGCCGTTGTTTCAGCCGCTTCTGATCTCTCGACTTTTAATTTAGAAGTTGTTTTTTCAGAAGGATTGCTTTCTCGACTCCTGAGATTTTTCGCCTTTTCCTGCAATTCTTGGAAGTAGTCACTTTCTGTAATTTCCGCTACTTGGCGTTCTTTCTTTTCCTGGTCAATCTCAATATCGATTTTTAAAAACCCTTTGACGCCTTGATAGATGGCTTTGGCGTATCCTCTATCTATCAAAACGACGCCGACTGCCGTTGTCACCAGTGCCAATGCTGGGGGCACGAGGGGTATCCATCCTGCTTTGAGAAACAAAACATAACAAGTTCCAAACAAGAGGGCGATCGCTCCCCCTCCCGCAATCACCAAGAGCAAGGGACGCCGAATCCGCCATGCTACTAAGCCTCCCACCAACGACCAGACCCAAATCCACCCAATTTCGCCCCACTCATTCCAGTACCAAAATAGCGGTCGTTTATCCAGAACTGCACTGAGGATTTGACTCACAACCTGAGCATGAATGACCACTCCGGGCATTTTCTGGGTGCCTTCTTGAGCAGCACTATAGGGCGTGTTGAAGTCGTCATTCACGCTAACTGCGGTGTAGCCAACCAAAACAACGCGATCTTTCACTAAAGCCGGATCTATCTTGCCCTTGAGTACATCTGTGAGCGTTATCTTTTGGGCAGGCAGATTTGCCGAACGGTAGTTAATCAACATCTGCAACCCTTCCGTGTCGGCGTTCCGGTATCCGCCAGCATTCGGGTCGGGGCTTTTGAATACAGTGGAACCGATCTTCAAGTTTCCATCATCTGAAGGTTCTGCTTCGATTCCCTCAGCTTGCAGGTACATGAGTGCTAGGGTCAAATCCAAGGAGGTGAGTTGCTCTTCGGGATCGCTACAAAGATGTGGGTTCTCTAAGGGAGCGTTCGGGACTGGAGGATTTGCAACTAAGAGACTGCGGCGAACCCATCCATCAGGTTCTTTGACGAAATCAGCAAATCCCACTTGGTCTGGTGAGATTCCAGGCGGTGGCGGAAATCCTGCCTGTTTCCCATCACTGAGTTGGCAGATCGTAATAATGCGATCGCTTCCTTTGAGGATCTTCAATAAATTGGCATTCCCCTCTTTGACCGGAACATCCCGAATAATATCTATACCGATGGCTCTCGGTTCATACTGCTCTAGTTTCTCTAACGCTTTGGCAATTGTGGCATCCGAGATAGGCCACCCTTTCTCAGTTTGGATATCTCCCTCAGTAATCTCCACCAGCAACAGGCGATTATCTGGACCTTCATCACGACGCATCCGAGTCAGCTGGTCAAAAGCACCCAGCTCTTGTCCTTGGAGTATCCCTAGTTGCCTAGCTCCCACGACCAAGCTTGTCGCCACCACACTGGTGAGAACAACTTGTCCACCAAAATTTAAAGCTGCTGTGCGTAGGTTGTTTGTGTTTGATAGCAGGGAGCGAATCTTTGAACTGAGCTGAGAAACCATATAATTGCCGCCTCCTCTCTAGGGGCTAGAGTTTTAATCTTCGCTCAATGTGTAGCTTAAACAGAGAAAATTAAGATTAAGAATTTGTATGTATCCTTGTGTCCTTGAAAATTGTTTAAGCCGCAAATTGAGTCGTCAAGAACCAAAAAATTAATTGACTACAAAACTTTATGAAGCTTTTGAGAAGAAATCGGACAAATAGATAATTTTTTTGATTGAGGAAAGAAAAAGTGCCAACTTGAGAGATAATTTTATAGTAGTTATAACATCAAATTTTGTACTAAGCAAAAACCAGCGATTTTAAGTACCCACTAAGGCAAGAAACATGACAAAATTAATCGCTAATTTCTAGAGATATGCCAGGAAAAGTGGGAAACTTTGTTGAAGATTAAAGAGTCTTTGTCTAAAACCACTACGGTCGCGATCGAGTTTATTTACAAAGCACGATGCCTCATGGAGGCGATCCCTTTGGAAAGTGTTTCGATCCCTTTGTATGCACTCCGCTTGCTGCTCGCTAGGTAAACCCACTGCAACAACTTAAAGATTATGGTGAACAAGTCTTCTGTGTATTTCACAACACTCTCCTTAGCCTTGTTTGTGGGGCTTAGTGCGATCGCTACCAGCTTTCCAGCCACCGCCACCACAAAAAGCAAACCGATTCAACAACCCAGCCTGAACCGTAGGGAAATGCGTGTGGCAGGGCGCTTAAGATTTAGGCTGCCAAGGGTTGGGGCACCCAAAACTAGAGAACCGGGAGCATCGCGTGGTAGCAGCAGCTGCGCCGCCCAAGGAAAGTCGCTCATGGCATTGTTACCCAGCACAAATGTAGGTTTGACTGTAGCAGCTCGCCCGACATTATTTGTTGCTGTTCCTAAAACTTCCGCCCAAGACGCAGAGTTTATTCTGTATGACGGCGAAACAAGTCAGCAGGTAATATACGAAACAACATTGCCGATTCCTAGCACAGGAGGTGTTGTGAGTGTTAGCCTTCCTCAAAAGGATGCACCCTCGTTAGTTGCTGGCAAAAAATACCGTTGGTCGTTATCAATGATTTGCGATGCTGAAGATCGGGGAGCAGATATTTCTGTAGAAGGGTGGATTCAACGAGTCCAACCAAATGTTGCCCTGAGGAATGATCTAAAGAAAGCAGCACCGCGCGATCGCCCAGCCATTTATGCAGCAGCTGGGATGTGGCTTGACACCCTCTCATCTCTAGCTGACTTACGTAACACCAATCCTAGCGATTTCACCTTAGAGACCGATTGGAAAGACTTATTAAAGTCAGTTAATCTCGGCACAGTGGCGGAAGAACCCTTAGTGGTAGATATCACTCAGAAGCCAACCCGATAAAGGAAAGCATTGCAGTGAATTAGGGGTAAGGGTCAAGCCCTTACTCCTACTTTATTCTGGCTGCACCAGCTGACTAATTTCTGTCACCCAATCCCGGCGATCGCGATGTTCCAGATTGAGGATATCCTCTAAAGACCAGTGAAAGTGAAAAGCAATCAAGGCTACCTCTTGGCGTAGTATGTCCGAGGGGTAGCCTAGAATTCCCCCGATAGAGAAAGCTCCACCTGAAATTGACGATTGCACTGGGGACACTGAACCGGAATGTAAGCTTCCCCCTCCTGGTTAATGCGATTGTAAAACTCCCGCAAATATGCCAGATCTCGCGAGAAAAGACCCTCCAACAGCGTAGGCGTTACCTCGGTTACAGTACCGATACAGGTAATCACCCGCGAGAGCATTACCAAGACTCCATAAGCTGGATTATCCTGAACGCCCCGGTCTTTTTGGACGCACATTTCATCTTTTGCCGTTGCCAGACGCATCACCCCCTGGCGATGAACGCCCCCTTGAGCATCGATCAATCCTCTAGGGAGGACAAATTCAAATTCTGTTTGGATGCGATCGCTGTCCATCTCGTCGGGTTACTCGGAATCAGAAGCCAGTGCAGGATTTGCAGAGGGGTTCGTGGCTTCTTTCAATCCTGCATTTTCCTGTTCTAGGTCATTAATTTGACGATAAAATTTCTGGAGATAATTCAGGTCACAAGCAAAAAAGCCTTCAACAACTGAAGGCGTGACCTCCTCCAACGCTCCCAAGCGGACAATCACGCGGGACAAAATAATCACTGTAGCGTAGGCAGGATTTGATTTAACACGCGGATCTCGCAAAGGGACAATCTCATCCATCGCCCTCGACAAACGCATCACACCTTTGCGGTGCAGATTGCCATCCGCATCGAGATATCCCTTAGGTAAAGTAAATTCAAACTCAGTTTGAATCATTCCTTGCTACTTGAATCCGTTTTAACTGTTCAACTGTCATTTCTATTTCTTCAATCTCCAGCTCACCCCCAGCCGCATTCACATCAGAAATTTTATAGCTAGTAGGCCACGCCCGTTGAAACTCAAATCTAAACTGTTCTTCCGCCGCTTGATTATAAATCACCAAAGAACCATCTCGTCGTTGTTCAGCCCAATCTCCATCCTGGACAGCTTGAATCCAGTTCCATAACGTCATCGAACAAGTCAGACCCCGGCGCAGAGTAATATTGCTGTAACTAACCTTACCCGGAATTTTTGTACTGACAATTCGACCCTTAGATTCCCCATCTTTTCCCCACTTTTGAGGTGTCACCTCAGAGATTTCTATCACCTGTTGGGTAGACTTAAAACCACTACAATCCATAAAGTAGCCGTCTACTGCATCATTGCTGCCATTTAGTTTTAGTTCTAGAAAAAATCGGCAAGTGGTAAGAATTTCAGGGAAGTCTGTCACAGTTGATACCGCCTTACAACCAATGAGCTTTCGAGCTGATAAATCAATGACTGGTGAATAAGACTGTGCAACATCTCACCTCACCAGCGCAGTTTTACAGGGAGTTGACTTTAGAATTCCTTCTACGCCGATACAGTAAACTTCATCCGCTCGTAGTTCAGCTTAAGCGTCCAAGTTTCCAGTTCGCTACTCCCTGCGTCCCGCTTAGGAACATCAAAACTATTGGGAAGCACCCCTACAAAGCTGTAGGTTAACCCCACCTTCCCCTCTGAACCGGAGTAATAGACATTAATTGTCATTTCTTTGCGTAAAGTTCGCGCTTTTGCAGCTTCCCCAAGGTTAGCTTTCGAGGCGCAATCCTTGTACCACTCCCACAGCTTATCGTCATTTCCGCCTTGATGCGCTCCTGGCACCAAAACGAGCGTTATCTCGCCATACTTCGGTTGGCTTGGAACACTGAGAACCAGCGATTTTCCCTTCGGGCCAGAACCGATGGCATTATCAGCACCCTTTGGGGACATATCTACTGACATCCCACTGACTTCTTTGATAATGATGTCTTTGATATCACCAATTGCTACATCATAGTTATCACTAGATAGTAACTCAACAGCATCAGCCATAAATAACCTTCCAATCAATTACAAAGTGCAAAGGAATGATTTTTGCGATCGCTTCTTAAAGCGAACAAAATTAAGAATATTGTCTCAAACACCCAGACTTAGATAGATCAAGCTGGATCGAATTGGTCAACCTGTAGCGTAAAGGTTTCTTCAAGCAACCCGCCATCTGCACTGAGTTTCCCGATTTGATATTTACAAATCCAAACTCCGCTCATCTTCCAAGAGTCCACCATTTCTCCGGCTGAGTTATAAGATTTAATTACGCCTTCTGCCATCCTGGCACTCGTTGGAAAACCGCCACCATCCTCTGCTTTTGGCATACACTGTAGCAACCACTTTCGCATCAGTGAGCTAGTGCTTTTTGCATCTCCACTCGCTAGGGTTACTAAAGTAATTTGAACCGCGGCTTCCCTTTTCTTAGTAAGAGTCTGCCGTACAGCTCCCTTGGCACCAGACATTAGGGCATCACCGTGTTGAACGTCAGTCTTATATGCTGGTAAGTCAACACTTTTAAACTGTAAACCGTCACCTACGCCCTTAATTTCTAATTCAAAATTCTCAACGGTAATAATCGCCATTATTCAAAACCTCCTTACAAATTTTTCAATATCAGCTCAGATATCAGCTCTTGATCAAGAGCTGATATCTGAGAGTTTTAACCTACTGGTTAGGAGACCACTGACTGATACGGAAGATCACAAATTCCGCTGGTCGGACTGGGCAAACTCCAATTTCGACATACAAACGACCCAGCATTACCGTCTCATGGGTGTTGATACTGGCATCGCACTTCACGTAGAAAGATTCACCAGGCGAACCACCGAATAACGCCCCTGCACGCCACAGTCGTTCGAGGAAATTGCTGACCGTGCGAGTAACTCGCGCCCACAAATCTTGATCGTTAGGCTCGAACACAACCCACTGGGTACCGATTTCAATCGAGCGCTCAATGTAGCTAATCAGGCGGCGGACGCTGATATAGCGCCACTGGACATTAGCCGGTTCTACCAGAGTCCGTGCGCCCCAAACTTGGAAACCTCGGTTGTAGTTAGCAAAGTTGCGGATACAGTTAATCCCCACCGGGTTCAACAGTTCCTGTTCGCGGAAGTTAGTTTCGTAGGCTAGACCCAAGACACCGCGAGGAACTTCGTTGGCGGGTGCTTTAAAAACGCCACGGGTCTCATCGGTGCGGCACCAAATCCCCATCATGTGACCGCAGGGGGGAACCAAAATCGGTCGTCCGGCATTGCGTGGGTTCGCTACTTTAATCCAGGGATAGTACAACGCCCCAAACATGGAACGACGATTGAAGTTACTTAACCACTGAGCTACGTGCTGAGGCTTTTGTTGCTCAGGGGGTACAGGCTCGCCGCCTCCCTTGCAAGGTGGTGGGTCGAGAACCACCATGCGATAGTTGGGGCTGGGTGCGTTGTTTTCGCACATGCTAACCATCATTTCCATGATGCCGTGAACCTGATCCAAATCCAGCAGGCCGCGTTGGTATGCCAGCATTAGGTCGGGGCAAGCAATCATCGAAACTTCGTCAATTTCAAAAATCCCTTGGACGCCCGTGCGGTCATCGCGCACCCCATTTACATCCCGTGGAAAGCGTTCAGGGCTAGAAATGACGGGTGGAGGGCTGACTTCATAGGTGCCGTTGACAGGTCGTCGAGACAGGGGTTGTCCGCTGGTGGACATATCGGTGACGGACAAAAATTGAGATGCCTCTTGGTCGCCAATCCCCTCATTAATCGCAGTGATGACATAGGTACCCACTTGCGCCTCGACGTCCGGGTTCATGGTCAGGTGGCTGTACTCTTCGAGTTTCTCTCCACCGCGACTAACGATGACTTTAAAGTATTCACCCGTGTTGAGTGGGGGTTCTGCCTCTGGATCTTCAGGAGCTTTGGGTTCATCGGGAAGGATTGAAACATTGACTCGTCCACCGGGTAAGGCAAGAGCTGAGCTACCATCCTCTTCGCCTTCGGATGCCTTAATCGCAAACATCAAAGAGGGACGATTTCCAGAGGTTCTGAGCTTTGTGGCTGTTTCCTCCGGTGCTGGTGGTTCCGAACCGGGGAGTTTGGTACCAATGCTAGTCACCCAACAGCGCCCACCGCCGTTCATAAACCAGCCATTGACGGCAAAAGGGAGGTAGGCGTTGAAGTCTGTGTAACCATCGGAGCCTTGTTTGGCAAAATACTCTAGGTATTGGCTCCAGTTGGTAATCATCATGGGTTTGAACAGTTCGGCATCACCGCGTACATCCTCGGTAAAGCCAACAAACCCAGCAACACTCATGCTTACGCCTTCAATCGGGCGACTACCACGGTCTACTTCTTCGACGTAGACACCAGGAGCAAAATAATCCATTGGCATAGCGTAGTCTTCCTTGATTAGTGGTGGGTAATCGGTAATTGGTAATCGGTAATTGGTAGGGGCGAGCTAGCAGGTCGCCCCTAGAGTAGTAGGTAATTGTTACGACCTACTACCTACTACCCCATTCCCTACTACTTCTATAGGTGTGATTGGTTCTCCTTGTCCTAGCTGGTTAAAGGGAACTGTCACGGTTACATATAAAGCTGGACGTAATGGAACCCCCAGCGCACGCCATAGAGCGACGGCATCAATAAGCCCAACGGCAGAAATGGTCATTGACAAGTTGCCATAACCCCGTAGTGAAGGCGCTAGCAGCTCTTCTGGTAGCCAGCGGTAACGTAACAACAGCATCAAGGCTTCTGACAGCAGACGCTGTTCTCCCAGGACGGTACGATCCCAGGCACTGACTAGGAAGGAAATGTCAAACCATAATGGGGAATACTTCCCAAAAGTGGGTGGATGCGGTTTTTCCTGGTTAATCCTGTGGTCTACCTGACTGTTTTCCCCGATGTTGTAGCAGAACAGGTTCAGTGCTGGTCTTACATCCTGCCGCATACTAGGGTGGTTGAAATCAATTTGCTCTGTACTGAGCAGGGAAGTCCCTTCAGCCAGGATTTCTGCCAAAGTCTGGGCAGCAGCAGGGATCATAAGACTGGGTGTTTAGGCTGTATAGGTCTAGATTAGGAAGACAACCCCAGAGTGTTTATTAGACTTTGGTCGAAACTTTAAAAAATGTGTGTAAATACGGATGAAGACTGAAATCCCCGACTAAGCTAGATTTGTCATTTATTTCTTGCGGAAGATGACAAGCTCCGCAAAATGAAAATTCAGTGGTGCTTACATCCGATTCAACGTTACTGAAATATCCTGTATGGCGGGGAGTTACAGATGAAGGTTGGAATAAAACGGTTTGCTGTACAGGTGCATCCACCTTCCTCCACACTCGGTTCGCTAGGTACACCGTACCCTCCCGATCTTAGGAGTATTTGCAAGCTCCATCTCGAACAGATAGGCGCACAACTACCTGTTGTAGCCGCCTGGATTGTTTACCAAGATTTAGATACCCAAAAGCGTCAATTAGTAGCCTATTATTCAGACGAGCGCCAAGGAAATTACGCGGAGTTGCCCAAATTTTTTGCTGAGGTGGAGTGGGAAGATTCCCTCCCTGCGCTGAAGTTGAGCGAAATAACCGAGCGTGCTAAAAGTGCATCTGCTGACGCCGCTTGTAGCTACAACACTTACGTTTGCACTCTCAGCGAGCAGAAAGCCAAAGAAGTTGGGTATTTGCTGTTATGGAGTAAAAATCCCCTTTCTTCGCTGCAACAACAAGGCGTAGAAAAACAGGCTCAATTGCTGAGTCACTACCTGGTGATGTCTCGCGAGTGTTCCCGTCAAAAAGCTGAGATTCAATTACTTGAGCAAGTGCTAGGTCGTACAGAACATCAACTGCGAAATCCCTTGGCACTGATTAGTCTTTACGCCGAAAATTTATGTTTAGGGTTGCCATCTGGCTGCTTGCAAGAGCAGGCTGGGATTGTTCGCGAAACCGTGAATGAGTTAATTGAAAACTTAACGGATTTGGTTTATTGCGGACAGCAGGCAAAACTACAGGTAGCACCTTATGAGCTGCGGAAAACATTGGCTGAAAGTATCCAAGGTCTGCAACCTTGGTTAGAAGAAAAACGACTGCATATCCGCTATCCGGAGAAGCCGGTCACGCTGGCAGGGGATCGATGGCAGATGAAACAGGTATTTGACAACCTGTTGAGTAATGCAGTTCATTTTAGCCCCCCTGGGGGAATGATTACTTGTAATTGGCAAGTCTTTCAATCTGAAGTAATCGTTGAAGTTTCCGATTGCGGTTCCGGGCTTTCTGAAGAAGACTTGAAACAAGTATTCACACCTTTTTATTCTAAGCGTCCAGGCGGTACTGGTTTGGGTTTGGCGATCGCTAAAAAAATTATCCTCGACCATCGAGGAACCATTTGGGTAGAAAACTTGCCTTCTGGTGGGGCACAGTTTTCCTTCACCCTACCTCGATAGCAATTTTCAGTGAGTCAGTGGGAATGATAAATGAGTTACTCACCCTCTAAAACGAACAGTCGCCTTGAGGTTCTCTAAAATGTCCGCACCAGCGCCAATTTCGATTTTACTCGTGGATGATGAACCACGCTTTCGAGCAGGGATACGGACTCTACTTGACTTCTTGAGTAATAACGGCTCTTTTCGATTTGAGATTGTCGGAGAGGCGGCTTCTGTAGAGCAAGCGTTAAAATTAACCGCTGAGCAAAAGCCAGCGATGATTTTGCTGGATATGGAATTGCCCCCTGGAGATGGAATTACCGCCTTGATCGGTTTAGGAGAAATGTCCTATAAGGGGAAAGTGTTAGTTCTCTCAGGACACCGGGAAGACGAATGGGTGTTTCGGGCGATGCAGGCGGGTGCTAGCGGGTACGTGTTTAAAGACCGGGTGGCAACTCAACTGTGCGAAGCAATTAACACCGTCATGAAAAATGAAGTGTATTTATCGCCAGAAGTTGCAGCTTGCTTCTTTCGATTGTTTCAATTTTATGCAGGGCGATCGCATCTTTCCGGTCGGAGTATTCACTTAACCGAACGAGAGCGAGAAGTCTTACACTGGCTCGTTGAAGGATCTTCTAATGAAGAAATTGCCCGCCGCCTTTACATCACAGTCGCTACAGTTAAAGCTCACTTAACAGCAATTTTTGAAAAACTCAGTGTCACCAGCCGCACGCAAGCAATTGTAAAAGCCTTAAAACTGGGATTAGTTAGTGCTTAATGGTCAGAATCTGGTCATTATCAAAAGAAACCTTTGTCAAGCTAAACTGTGAAAACGAATAAATCAGCTTTTTACGAAGCTGATTGCTGAATTTTTTTTATGAGCAATTATTTAGCGATCGCTACTGTCACTGCTGCTTTGCAAAGAACTTTGCAAGCTGTTGTACAAATAGACCTGGATGGCGCAAGAGTGACAACGGTGCGACCCAGTAACTTAGGGAGTGGCACCCCAGAGACGGGAGTGAACATCTACCTGTATCAAGTGAGTCTCAATCCCGTGTGGCGCAGCAGTGCAGATGTGCGGAATCGCAATCGTAAGGGCGAAATGGCAAAGCGATCGCACAATGCTCTCGATCTGCATTACATGATCAGTCTCTATGGCAATGAGGTTGAGTTAGAACCGCAACGACTTTTAGGCAGCGTCGTCCGTACCCTTAAAGATCGCTCAACTCTAACCCAGGAAATGATTTGGGACACGATCGCTGATTCTAACTTTACCTACTTAGCGGACTCTAACCTCTCCGAACAGCTCGAAGAAATCAGCTTCGTACCAATGGATTTATCCTTAGAAGATTTATCTAAAGTTTGGTCGGTATTCTTCCAAACCCCATACACCCTATCAGTGGCTTACCGAGCGACCGTCGTCATGATAGAAGGGGAAGAAGCAGCCCAGAAAGCTTTACCCGTACGCGAGTATAGGTTCAGCGGTGTGGTACCGTTTTCCAATCAGCCGGTGATTCAGGAGGTAGTGTCTCAAGCAGGCAGGTTTCAGGCAATCTTGGCAGACAGTACGTTGCTGATTCGGGGTAAAAATTTGAATAGCAACATCACGCGGGTTCGTCTTGGTGAGGTGGAAGCGACGCCTTCAGAAGTTCACGAAACCCAGGTCACATTGCCCCTAAGTGCCTTCTCTGCTGAGTTGCTCCGCGCAGGCGTACAAAGTCTACAGGTGATTCATCACCTCTCAAGCCCCAGCGCCCCTGTAGCAAACGGGGGAGTCGAATCTAACGGCGCAACATCCAGAGGCAACTCGACCCCTGCGTTAAGCCTCCAGCCGGCTCTCCAACGCAGTGTTGAGTCGAATGTGGCACCGTTTGTATTGCGTCCAACGATTACAGAAGTAAGTATTACCGACATTCAGGGAAGTGGAGATGAACTGCGCTCGGCGAACCTGACGCTGCAAGTAAATCTTACTATCGGCAACAAGCAGCGAGTTGTGGTGGCGCTGAACGAACGGTCAATCGATAACCCAGGCGCTTATCTGTTTGATGCTTTACCGCGTCGAGCCGATACAACCTCGGTAATCATTCCGGTTCGAGATGTGAAGCCAGGAGAGTATTTGGTGCGGGTACACGTAGATGGAGCGGAAAGTATGTTGAGCGTGGATACGGACAAAGACAGCCCGACCTTCCAGCAGTATATTGACCCAAAGGTAACGATTGTATGATGACCACGACTAGCGATCGCTGGCAAGCAGCTAATCAGCGCTACTTCATGGGACAAATTGCTCGCGTGCGTCAGGCGTTAGAACGCCAAGCTGCAAAGATGCAAGGAGAGGAAAAAGTCCAGGAAGAAGATTTTCTACCTCAGACCTCGAACCTTTCGCCTCCAGCAACACTAGAACAACTGTGCAAGACCTTCGGTTTGTCAGATTTTGAGCGGGATATCCTGCTGTTGTGCGTGGGGATGGAACTTGACCCCAGTTTTCCTTCCTTATGCGCGATCGCTCAAGGCAACGAGCGGCAGGCATATCCGACAATGAGCTTAGCGCTGGCGATTCTACCTGCCTCCCACTGGGATGCACTCACCCCCACGGCATCTTTGCGTCGCTGGCAATTGATTGAAGTTGGGACAGGTACTACACTCACCTCCAGCCCCCTGCGAATTGACGAGCGAATATTGCACTACATCGCTGGCGTGCAACATCTAGATGAACGGCTCATAGGCATTATCGAGCCATTGCACCGCTCGGTTCAAAGTTTGGTGCCATCGCACCGACAAGTTGCAGAACAACTGGCAGGGACGTGGTTGCAGGCATCGCAACAAGGTTCGGCGTTACCTGTCGTGCAGCTATGTGGAGATGAGACTGCCAGCAAACGAGCGATCGCATCTGCAACTTGCGCTCTTTTACAGCTCAACTTATATGCGATGTCCGCCCAAGCGATTCCCACCAGTCCCAGGGATTTAACGAGCATCCTGCGCCTATGGAATCGGGAAGCTATTTTAAGCGAGAGTGTCCTATTACTGGATTGTGACGATGTAGAGACTAGCGATCCAGCGCGAGAAAATGTTATTGCCTCGTTGATTGAAGGAATCACCAGCCCGATAATCGTCATCAGTCCTGAAAGACGGCGATCGCGACAGCGTCCCTCAATTACGATTGATGTTAGCAAGCCAACCGCCCCCGAACAACGGGCTATCTGGCAAGATGCCTTGGGTGAAGCAGCAGAAAGCTTGAACGGACATCTAGATACGCTGGTATCCCATTTCAGCCTTAGCGCCCCTTCTATTTACGCTGTTTGTACTGAGGCAAAAGGTAGAGGAGATAATAAAGAATCTCTCTCTTCACTCAGCCCTCAGTCCTCAGTCCTCAGTCCTCAGTCCTCAGCTCTCAGCCCTCAAGAAACGCTCAGCAACCTCTTGTGGGATACCTGCCGTTCACAAGCTCGCCAGAGACTCAACGACCTGGCTCAACCCATTATCCCAGGAGCCAGTTGGGATGAGCTGGTATTGCCAGAGGCACAGCGACAGGTGTTGCGCGACATTGCCGCTCACGTTCGGCAACGTGCCAAAGTATACGAAAACTGGGGATTTGGCGGCAGCGGACGCGGCTTGGGCATTAGCGCCTTATTTGCCGGAGGCAGCGGCACTGGCAAAACAATGGCAGCAGATGTACTGGCTGGAGAATTGCAGCTAGACCTTTATCGCATCGACCTGAGTTCTGTCATCAGTAAGTATATTGGGGAGACAGAAAAGAACCTGCGGCGAGTATTTGATGCCGCAGAAGCTGGGGGAGCAATTCTGCTGTTTGACGAAGCTGACGCCCTGTTTGGCAAGCGTTCTGAAGTGAAAGACAGCCACGACCGTCATGCCAATATTGAAGTTGCCTACCTGCTACAACGCATGGAAGCTTACCGAGGCTTAGCGATTTTGACGACTAATTTAAAAGGTTCTCTCGATCAGGCATTTCTGCGCCGGATTCGTTTTATCGTTCAGTTTCCCTTCCCCGATGCCACCCAAAGAGCCGAGATTTGGCAGCGCATCTTCCCCAGAAAAACACCGACTGAAGGGCTAGATCCTGTGAAGCTAGCACGGCTAAACGTCGCCGGGGGAAACATTCGCAATATTGCCCTCAATGCAGCCTTTATCGCCGCAGATGCCAATGAGCCGGTCGGGATGCAACACATTTTGCAAGCAGCAAAAAGCGAATATGTCAAACTGGAAAGACCTCTCACCGATGCGGAAGTGAAAGGCTGGGTGTGAAATAAGAAAGCGAACCGACAGGTCGGCGCTAGGCTAACGCCTCGCTTCGCTGTTTTCATGCCCAAAGGGCTGTACGCTATCGCGCTAATTATTCTTTACAGCTGATTAAACTTATAAACCAGGGATTTCTGACAATTCCCCTTCCAACTCTTCTACCTTAAATCCGGTTGTATCTTTCCATTCTTCAACTGTAAAGTGATAACCACATTCTTCAGCCATTTTGACTAATGTTTCCAAGTCGGGTGCAGAGTTGAGCTTTTCCCGTAAGCCGGAGTCAGTTTGAACAGCTCTAAAAAGTTTTATTACTTCCTCTTTTGCCATAAGTTTATATTCCCAGTACGTTAAATCAATGTTAACTTACCATCCACCTATCGCTTATCCGGAGAATTTTCGGTGGCACTGACAAACATTCCCAAAATTGTTCTGAGGGAGTATCTAAGGCGGAACCCCCCCCATTTCAGACTCCACCAATACGGTTGGTTGAGTCAATACCAATGGATTGCGCCTGTCGTTGATGAAATCAAAACCGAACTCGATCCGCTAACGCTAGAAGAACCAACGACTCCATCAGACCTAACAGAAGTACCGCCGCCTCAATTTACCCCGCAGGTTCAGGGAGTTGACCACCTCTACAGACAGTACCGTTGCAAGTATAGTGAAGCCTTAAGCTGCACCTTACCGCTACAAACGGTTCAGCAAGATCCAACCGCCAAATATTGCTCAGAATGTAGTTTCCCAGCTACCTTAGCCGAGAAAAGTGAGATCCGGGGGCGTCGGGGAAGATATCGGATCGAAGGCTTGTTGGGACGCCGGGGAATGGGGCGACTGTATAAGGGAATTCAGGTTGCCGATCAGCAGCCAGTTGTGATTAAAGAGTACCTGCTTCCCGACCGTTGTTTCAACGAGGAAGAAATCCGCCTGCGTCAGCAAACCTTCGAGTTAGCAGCCGGTTTGACTCTAGCAGATGGAAGAGTCCAAGATGTTCGCTTGCGTCACCCTTGGGACGCCATTTCTGACCCGATTCAGGAACGCTGCTATCTTGTTACCACGAGCAATTTAGATACGCATCCAACTCTAAACGCCTGCCTTGCCGCCAATGGTGCGATGACCAGTCGGCAAGTGCGCCAAGTCCTCAACCAAGTCCTGCAAACTCTGGAGTTTCTCCACGGTCAAAAGTTCAGTCTGCCCTCCGGTCAGGTGCAGCAGGGAATCGCTCACGGCAATATTAGTTTGGATAGTCTGCTGATGGTGACAGACGACCAGAAATTTTTTATCCATGTATGCGATTTGGCGCTTTGGGAACGTCTGTTCGATCTGCCAACTGCCCAAACCATTATCCCTACAGTTACCCAAGACTTAATCGCTTTGGGATACGTGGCTTTTTACCTGTTAGTAGGACGCTCTACTCACCCCGTTTCCGGTCAGCTGCTTGACCCCAAGGATGAACAGCAATGGCCTGTAGTGGAACCTCACCTCAAAATGTTTATTTTTCGCCTTTTAGGGCTAGATGTCAGTTTTGAGAGTGCTGAGGAAGCACGACAAGCACTGTTGAAGTTGCCGCCAGAGAAACCAGTCGATCTAGTAGTTGTAGACACAGTGCCGCTAGAAGAGCAAAAAACCAAGCTGCGCCGTCTTCCCTGGCTGCTGTTGGGTGCTTTGGGAGTGACTTTGTTGGGAATACTCATCTGGTTTTTGATTCCGAAGTCCCAAGCGGGTAATCGTGCCGCCGATGATGATTTTCTGGTTTGTTGCATCAAGGAAATCCCTGGTATTCCTGCGGGTAAGTTTACTTACACAGCAGAAAAAGACGGAACATGGAGCTATATCCTGCGCCAGTCCAATCTCATCTCAAAGAATAAAACTTTAGAAGACAAGCTCAGAGAACGTCAGCCAAAATTAGAGTTGAATTATCAAGCTGAGCCTTCCGGAGAGGACGCGATCGCGAAAGTCAGTTCGCAGCAAGTAGACTTTGCGATTTCTAGCTTGGTGAGTGATTTGACCAGCGAATTGAAGTATAAACCAGTTGCCTACGATGGGCTGGTCGTGTTTGTTGCCTTCAGCTACGCCAAACGAGAGAAAAGCCTTCCTCAGGCTCTCAATGGTCAAATCACTTTTGAGCAATTGCGTCAGCTTTACACTGGCGAAATTACTAATTGGCAAGTCTTAGGAGGACCTGATTTACCTGTAAAACTCTATATTCCGAAAGAAACTGAGGCGGTACGAATATTTGAGCAACGAGTTCTTAAAGATGAGCAAAAAATTGCTCTGTTTAGAAAATTAATTCAAAAGAGCGAGCAACCACCTCCTTTGTTTAAAAATTCTTTCGAGCCAGAAATTAAGCCTTTGTCAACCTTCGAGACTCTACGACAGGTGATTCGGGATTTTGAGGATGATGAGGTTGGGGGAATTGCCTTTGGCACAATCAGCAAAGTTTTCGGTCAATGTTCGGCTTATCCCTTAGCTTTAAAAGACGGAAATAAACTAGCAATCCAGGCGTTAATTCAAGATAATGGGAAGCCTGTAGAGCCAACAACAGACCTCTGTGATGATAAAGGAAGTTATCATCCTAATATAGAATTTTTCAAAAATAGCACCTACCCCTTGGCATATCCGATAACCGTTATTTATTCTGGAGATAACCGCCGTATCCCTGCCGGTCAAAAGTTCGCCGAGCTGCTGAGAACTCTTGAGGCACAGCGATTGCTGAGCAAAGCCGGACTGGTGCCGTTACAACCGCTAGAATAGTTTTTAGATAATTACCTGCTGGATTAGAGTGAATTAGATTCTTAGAGGTTAATGGCGAATAGCTATTAGCTGAATTTAGACCTTTGTCTAGCAATCAGCCAAAAACGGATGCCCTAAGATAACAGGAAGTTTTGGTTTTTTATGAACAGGTATTCTTCCCAACAAGCGGTTTCCGGCGCGCTCGCTAATCTGGGGACACAATCTTATCTACAACCCATTGGGAGTAGCACTCGTCCGGCTGGGTACGCAGCACCGGGTTTAGTTCCCAGTAACGATAAAGATAACCAAACTGCGGTTTCAAAGACAGCCGCTAAAGTTCTGCGCGATCCTTTATTGCTGAGGCAATTGAGCGATCGCGTTTATGAATTGATGCTTGAAGATTTACGTCGTCAAAGGGAACGCAGTAGAAACTACGGAGGATACTTCTGATGCCCGCCCCACTGCCACCAGCACAGTCGTCTGCGTCAAGTCGCAATAATGGACAGAACAAAAATGGCACTAGCGTCCGCGAACTAAACTACGTTACTGCCAATCGTTTTTATGTAGAAATTCAAAGTAATATTACTGCCTGTTTCACCGAGTGCCAAGGCTTGGGCGTGACGATCAAGGCTCAAAAACACTATGAAGGCGGTGTCAACGATCAACAGAGAATTTTTCTAGGTCAGGCAGAATTTTCAGATGTGACCCTCAAGCGGGGTATCACTAATGATTTAGTTTTTTGGGATTGGATTAGTAAAATATTAAGCGATGTTGGGCGTAATCAAGGCAATAATCTACCGAAAAAAGAACGTCGTAACATTAATATTTTGGTATTCAACCCAGCAGGAGAAACAATGCAGTGTTGGACACTAATTGGTGCCGTTCCTGTTGCCTGGAAGTCAGCCTCATTAAGCGCGGATTCCAATGCAGTGGCAATTGAAGAGTTAACACTTTCATACGAGAGTTTACAGGTTGATAAGTCACGCAATGGCGGATCTTCAATTTCCGGTGGACGCGATAGTTTGGGATACTTTGCCTAGAAATTAACACAACAAAAATATGGCGGAACATGAGGGCACAGAAGCAAGGAACAATTTTCCCGATGGAGAAACGATACCCCAGGAACCCCTTGGTATCAAAAACCCCTTGCTTCCACCTAATCCGTTAGGGCAGAACTTACTAAATCCTAAATTTTTGCACCCGCTGGGAGCAAGATCGATTACCGTTTTCAATCCTTCTGGTTTTTTCTCTGAGGAAGTGGCGGATGAATTTCCGCCAGATAATCCTTTCAAGAATTCACCCTTTTTTGCAGAATCCCAAGGCTCACAATTAAGTGAATCGGTCGATGTTGACACGGCACCGATCTCGGCAGAGGCTGCTTTGCCAGTTATGCGGGCAACCGATCCAACATTAGTGCAACCCGTTTTAGCTACCGAACTACCAGCTAAAGCAGTAGGGATTGGTCCTGTCAGGACACCCATTGCAGCACCAGCAACTGAAATAAGCAATGCGATCGCTAATTCGCCCTCAGCCAGCACAATTCAGCCACCCATAGCTGCTCTCACGGCACCTCTTGAAGCAGCAGGAATTGAAATAAGCAATGCGATTGCTAGTTCGCCCTCACCCAGTACAATTCAAAGGGCAGCATCGATTGAGGCTTCTACACCGGGTGTAACACCAACAACTGAGAGAAGTAACGATAGCGCTAGTTCGCCCTCACCCAGCACAATTGAGTCATCAATAGATGCTCTCAGGGCACCCATTGAAGTAGCAGAAACTAAAATAACCAATGAGATCGCTAATTCGCCCTCAGCCAGTACAATTCAAAGGGCAGCAGCAATTGAGGCTTCCACACCGGGTATAACACCAACAACTGAGAGAAGCAATGCGATCGCTAGTTCGCCCTCACCCAGCACAATTCAAAGGGCAGTAACGATTGAGGCTTCCACGGCACCAGATTCAACACCAGCAACCATTGCAGCACCAAGAACTGAAATAAGCAATGAGAGCGCTAGTTCGCCCTCACCCAACACAATTCAGTCACCAATAGATGCTCTCACGGCACCCCTTGAAGCAGCAGGCACTGAAATAAGCAATGAAATTGCTAATTCGCCCTCAGCTAGCACAATTCAAAGGGCAGCAGCATTTGAGGCTTCCACACCGGGTGTAACACCAACAACTGAGAGAAGCAATGAAATTGCTAATTCGCCCTCACCTAGCACAATTCAAAGGGCAGCAACAATTGACGAACAGACGGCACCCCTTGAAGCAGCAGGAATCGAAATAAGCAATGAAATTGCTAATTCGCCCTCATCCACCCCAATTCAACGGACAGCAGAAATTGAGGCTTCCACACCGGATGTAACACCAACAACTGAGAGAAGCAATGCGATCGCTAATTCGCCCTCAGCCAGCACAATACCCCTTGAAGCAACAGGTACTGAAATAAGTAATGAGAGCGCTAGTTCGCCCTCAGCCAGAACAATTCAACGGACAGCAGCGCTTGAGGCTTCCACGGCATCAGATTCAACACCAGCAACTGAAATAAGTAATGAGAGCGCTAATTCGCCCTCACCCAGCTCAATTCAACGGACAGAAGCGATTGAGGCTTCCACACCGGGTGTAACACCAACAACTGAAATAAGCAATGAGAGCGCTAATTCGCCCTCACCCAGCTCAATTCAACGGACAGAAGCGATTGAGACTATCACGGCACCCCTTGAAGCAGCCGGAACTGAAATAAGCAATGAAATTGCTAGTTCGCCCTCACCCAGCTCAATTCAACGGACAGCAGAAATTAACGAACCAACAACACTTATCGCAGCACAAACTTCTGAGATAAGCAATGAAATTGCTAGTTCGCCCTCACCCAGGACAATTCAAAGGGCACCAACAATTGACGCTATCACGGCACCCATTGAAGCACCAGCAACTGAGATAAGCAATGCGATTGCTAGTTCACCCTCAGCCAGCATAATTCAAAGGACAGTGGCGATTGAGGTTGCCACGGAACCAGATGCAGCACTAGGAACTGAAAGAAGCAACGAGATCAGTTTACCCTCTTCAACCACACCTTCATCGGTGCCAACTAAGACAGCCGCAACCGAAGCAAGGTTAGGACAAGCCTTTTTGGATACAGAACCACAAGTTCAAAAAGCACCAGCAATTAACGAACAAATAGCACCAAACGTAGCATCAGCACCCCGAGACACCATTGCTAGCCAGCGAGATCCCATTGATAGCCAACCAACTTTGGGACAAACCCTTTCGCATACAGAACCACAAGTTCAAAGGGCACCAGCGGTTGAGGAATTCACGTCATCTATTACAGCACCAGCGCCAGAACAGATGACTCAGGTGAAAAACCCTCTGGCTGATTCGTCCTCACCCACTATGCCTTCATCTGTGCAGCCAGATACAGCCGCCATCGCACCAACCGTAGAACAACCGCTGTTACAAGCTGAACTGCAAGTTCAAAAGGTACAAATGCCTCCGTTAACTGCACCGCAAGCGGCATCGGTGCCACCAGAGACAGAGTTAGAACTTACTTCAGCAGTAAACGAAAACTTAGCCGCAGTCTCTAATTTGACCACTTCCAAGACTGTGCCAGAAGCCACTACAGATCGAGTTGTTGTACAACCTCTGTCGGAAACAAAAGCAGCAAACCACACAGAAACTACGTTATCGAAGGTTACGGAATCGATTGAGTCACCAATGTCATTTTCTGGGATGACAGAGGCGGAATCAGTTGAAATGCCAGCGATCGCTTCTGAGAATATAACAGTTGACCGTTCGGATAGCACAGCGCCTGTAACAAAGGTAGAATCCCTAGTTCAAAAGGCACCAGCGCTTTCAACAGCCACAGAACCAGGTGAACCCCCACTGGTACAAAGGATGGAGGAAAATTTCTCTTCAGAAGTAACTGACAACTTCGCCCCCACACCCTCGCTTTCCACACCAGCTACTGCGCCACCTGAAACCACACCTAACATATCAACCCTTGTACAAGCCAGCTTAAATTCACAGCCGTCTGACTCAACATCACCAGTGTCAGATGTCCTGGAACCATTTGAGCCTGCGGTGCAGTTAAAGGCTGAATTTCCATCACAGGTAAGCTCATCTCCCCCGATTTCCACCTCTGCGATCGCTCCAAAATCTGTACGCGAAGAAACGACGCCTACAGAATCCACGCTAATACAACCGATGGGGGAATTATCTCCACAAACAAAGGCAGAAGTGTTGCCGGAATTCCTGGCACCCATCGCTGAATTACCACTCCCAATAGAATCATCGGTAAAAGAGCCTGAAGCGTTCAACTTGGCGCTTTCACCTACTGAATCAACCGACTCTCCTCTACAGATGCCCGAAAGTACGCCGATTATAGGCGCTACAGTCATTCAACCGAAATTAGAAACCGTATCGGCAAGTGAAGATTTGACTCGGTTAGCACCAAAAGCGATCGCTTCCACCGACTCCAGACAAGTACCTGAAAGTACAACAACGCCAGACGCTACAGTCATTCAACCGAAATTAGAACCTGAATCGGTAAGTGAAAAGGTTGCTGGGCTAGCACCAGACGCGATCGCTTCTACCGACTCCAGACAAGTCCCTGGAAGTACAACAACGCCAGACGCTACAGTCATTCAACCGAAATTAGAACCTGAATCGGTAAGTGAAAATTTGGCTGGCTTGGCACCAGACGCGCTCGCTTCCACCGATTCCATACAAGTACCTGAAAGTACAACAACGCCAGAAGCTACAGTCATTCAACCGAAATTAGAACCCGAACCAGTCAGTGAAAATTTGGCTGGATTGGCACCAGAAGCGATCGCTTTCACCGATTCCATACAAGTCCCTGAAAGTACAACAACGCCAGAAGCTACAGTCATTCAACCGAAATTAGAAACCGTACCAGCACGTGAAAATTTGGCTGGCTTGGCACCAGAAGCGATCGCTTCTACCGACTCCAGACAAGTCCCTGGAAGTACAACAACGCCAGACGCTACAGTCATTCAACCGAAATTAGAAACCGTACCAACAAGTGAAGATTTTCCGGTTGATACAAAACAAGGCATCGCTTCCACCGACTCCAGACAAGTACCTGAAAGTACAACAACGCCAGACGCTACAGTCCTTCAACCGAAATTAGAACCTGAATCGGTAAGTGAAAATTTGGCTGGATTGGCACCAGACGCGATCGCTTTTACCGATTCCATACAAGTACCTGAAAGTACAACAACGCCAGACGCTACACTCATTCAACCGAAATTAGAAACCGAACCAGCACGTGAAAATTTGGCTGGCTTGGCACCAGCAGCGATCGCTTCTACATCCTTTGCCAATCCCCCTGTAGAGGTGCCTCAAAGCACACAAATTGAACCCACCGTTATACGACCTTTGGTGGAAACAGAGTCGCTTGACGAGAGCGAAGAACTGCCTCAATTGCCTCAAGTGCTGACTAATCTATCCATTCTCAGCCCTCTAGCTCAACAATCCAGTCTTCTCGCTTCCCCATTTCCAGACATGGGCAGCAATAAGGTTGAGGAATCCTTTCTTGCACCGCTCTCCTTAAACTTCTCGTCTGCTTCGGAGCCGCCTATTCCTATCCAGAGAATGCCAGAAGATTCAGGGCAGAATAACCAAGAAGCTACAGCATTTTCAAGCAGTGTAGAACAAGTGCAAATGGCACCTTCTTCCTTTTCCTCTTCCCCTGAAACTCTACCTTCCTTAAACAGTTCTACAAACACCAGAGAGATACCAACATCTTGGTCAAGTATTTCTGAATTAATAGGGGAGAATACGCCTAAAGCAAGCGAATCAATCGTTGTACAACCTCTCTCAGAACAGAGGACGTGGGAGGCACCGCAAAAGCCGATAATTTCCAAACCATCCGACTCTAACAGCTCCCAATCAAATGTTTCCCAGCCCCTGATAAATTCCCCACAAAACAATAGTTTGGGCAATGTTATTCAGACCTATTCCATGCCCTCGCGTCGCACATCAGCCTCTGGAATGGAAGCTCTTATACAGTTAATGGGGGACGCTGATAGCCAAGTAGGAGCAATCGATCAAAGCGTATCTACCGTTGATAATTTCTCTAGTGAAGAAGCCACCGACAACTTAGAGCTTCTAGCTCGTGAAGTCTATAGTTTTATCCGGCAACGGTTGGAAATAGAGCGAGAGCGTCGAGGAAATAACTATTCTGGACGCCTGCCCTGGTAAAGTCACTGCCATTATTAAGGAGAATAATATGTCAACCACTCGTTTGGTCAAAGCAAAACTTATTCCAAAGGTTCCAGCACAGGGTGTGGACACGATTGAGTTCATGTTCAACCCCACCAAGCTTTCCTTCAGCCGGAGTGTTCAAATCAATGCCCCTCAAGGCGCACGTACTGCTAGAGGACTGCCGAAAGTCAGCTTCCAAAGTATAGATCCTTATAAACTCACTATCTCAGAGATTTTGTTTGATACCTATGAGGAAGGAACCAGCGTCCTCTGGTACATCAACAAACTAAAAAAAGCTGTTGAATTTCCCGATGGTCAAGATGTCCCGCCCGTCTATGTCTTTACTTGGGGTGCCCAAGAATACCTCCGTTGCTTTGTGCAATCACTCAGTTACGAACTGACCATGTTTCTACCTGATGGGACTCCCGTGCGTGCTTCAGCTAGCCTGACCCTCCACGAAGTAGATGTACTTATCCCCCCAGGCTCTCCAGAAGCTCCTTCTAGTGTGAATCGCGTCGGGGAAAGTCGAGGCAGCAAGACTCGAAAAGCTACATGAACGGTCATCATTTGTTGGATTGCGCTGAACCAGAAGGTTAGAAAAAAATTGTAGTTCGACCTTTGGAGAATGGGCGGGGGCGTAGAGTTTCTTCTAAACTAGCTGAAACTTGCGTTCTAAATTTTGAATTTGGATGAACGTCTGCATGGGTTTAAATATCCTCTCGGTGATTGAGAAATTATCCGCGTGTAGATTACCTTGCTTGACTAACAAAACGCCTGATAATTTTAAAAAATCTTAGTTTTGACAGAGAGTTTTTTTACCAAACTAAGCTCACAGTTCTAATTTGAGATTACAAAATCTAGCCTAAAAATTCGAGATTTGTCAGGCAACAAGGCAAAAGACCCCTATAGTTCAAATACCAAAGAATAAAAAATTTGAAAAAAAATGCCAGTCAGGATTTCATCCAAAATCTAAAATTTAGAAGCTAAAATCATTTACGTGTTGCCTACAAATGCCAAAGTATATATCCTATCCTCAAATAAAAATTGATGGAGATGATGCTCCTGCGAGTTTGATGGAAGATATTCTTCAAATCTCCGTAGAAGAAAGCCTCCATCTTCCAGCCATGTTTACCCTAGTTATCCGGAACGACTACTTCCCAGGGCGCGAAGGAGATGAACTTTGGCGCTACGAAAACTTATTAACAATTGGTAAACCCGTCCAGATTGGCTTTAAATCCAGCACTACAGAAGATGCTGATTTTGACGATCCACAGCAGGGCAACATTCTGAATGGCGAGATTACAGCAATTGAAACCCACTTTACCAGTGGTTCTCAAGCTCCGGTCGTGATTCGCGGGTATGACGTTTCTCATCGCCTACATCGGGGACGCTACAACCGCTCTTTCCAAAACATGACCGACACCGACATTGTTCGGCAAATTATCGGTGAATTGGGGATTACAGCGGGCACCATTGACGAAAGTGGCGGGCCTTATGGCTTTGGCGATCCCGTTGGCTATATTTTCCAAGAAAATCAAACCAACATGGAATTCTTGCGAGAACGGGCAGCCCGGAACGGTTTTGAGTTGTTTGTGCAAGATGGGAAACTGCACTTCCGCAAGCCGGTAGCGGGTGCTTCTTTGGCTCTCAAGTGGTTACAAGAAATACATAGTTTCCAAGTTCGGGTAACAAGTGCCGAACAGGTAGATTCTGTTGAGGTAAGAGCTTGGGATTATAAAAGTAAACAGGTGATTGCATCTACTAAAAGCAGTCAAACAACACAAGTCATTACCGATACCAAACAAGGCAAGGGCAAAGCAACTAGCACTAGCTTTAGCAGTACCCCCAAGATGATTGTTGTCGATCAGCCAGTCTCTTCTCAGGCAGAATCAGACGCGATCGCGCAAGCTTTGTATAACGAGTTATCGGGGGAATTTGTCTACGCTGATGCCAAAGCTGAAGGCGATCCTCGAATTCGACCGGGACGGGTCGTGGACTTGGCAAGTATGGGCAAATACAGCGGCAAGTATTACGTCACGACAACCCGTCACGTTTATCAGGAACGGTTCTACACTACCGAATTTAGCGTGCGGGGATTGCGGGGAGACGATCTTCTGGCAACCCTGTCTCCCCGAACCCATCTCCAAGCAGGACAAACATTGTTAGTAGGAATTGTCACGAATAACAAAGATCCCAAAAAATGGGGTCGAGTGAGAGTAAAGTTTCCCACTTTAACAGAGGAACACGAAAGTAACTGGGCCAGAGTGGTGGGAGCCGGAGCTGGTGTAAATCGCGGGTTTGATTGTCTGCCGGAGGTCAATGACGAGGTATTGGTTGCCTTTGAACACGGCGATATTCATCGCCCCTACGTCATTGGCGGTGTCTGGAACGGTACAGATGCACCGCCGGAAGATGTTGATAATACAATTTCAGGTGAAGGCAAAGTCCGACTTCGGACATTTAAAACCCGTACTGGGCATAAATTACAGTTTGTGGAAGAGGATAAAGATACTAGCAAGGCTGGTGTCTACATTGAGACGATAGGCGCTCATAAATGTCACATGAATGACAGCGAAAAGTTTGTGGAAATTAAAACGACTGACGGTCATTATGTGCGCCTAGACGATCAAAATAAGAAGATCGAAATTAAAACCAAAGGCGGTCATAAGATCCTCATCGACGATCTCAATAAGAAGCTGGATATCACAACAACTGGCGGTCAGAAGTTGCTGATGAATGACATGACCAACACCATCACGATGCAGGCAGTGCAAAAAGTGAGTATTTCAGCACCAATGGAAATTCTGCTGCAATCAGGCCCTAGTAGTATAAAACTCGCACCTGCTGGCATAGAACTTCAAACCGCAGCCAAGTTAAGCGCTCAAGCAGGCGGAGTTTTAGACTTGAAGTCTGGGGGTGCTGCCACTATGAAAGCTGGTGCGGCGTTGTCGCTACAATCCGGCGGTGCTTTGTCGGCGCAGTCGGCTGCTGCTGTAAGCGTACAGTCTGGCGCAGCGTTGAACCTGCAAGCAGGTGCTGCGGTGGCGATTATGGCAGCTGCCACAGCGAGTATGACCGCACCGCTGATTCGGCTGAATTGTTAACAATTGAGGGGAGCGGGCAAGAAGCAATTGCGATCGCGACCAATGGCTAATGCCTAACCATAGGAACGTGGTACACAATTAGCCATTCTCGATTAACGATTAAGGAAGGTTCTATGTTACCAGTAGCCGTATTGGGCGATGTCGCTAGTGGTAGTCCCATTATCGGACCGGGGGCACCAACCGTTTTAGTTATGGGGCGACCTATCGCTTGTCTGGGAGATGCTGTCACGGGTCCGTCAATTGCTGGCGCTCTCGCGATGCCTTGTTCTGTCACCGTTCTGGCTTGCGGGCGTCCAGTGGCGCATATGGGCACAATGGCAGTGGGAGCAACTCCTACTGTGCCTCCAGTTCCCATTTCTTTACCTGTGATTGCCACAGGAGTCACTGTATTAGTTGCTCCTTAATGAGCAACTATAAGAGGTAGAATTCGTTATTTCTAGTTTGGGTTAGCGATCGTTTATTCCCCAAGGTGCGTCGGCAAATCCCGACGAGGGCAGCCCTGAATTGCCCAAATCATCCTCGCCAGGGAATACTTCAAACTTCCCTTATCGAATTCCCCAGACTTTGATGGTGTTGTCGTAACTGCCACTAGCAATCGTCCTTCCATCTGGGGTTATTGCTACGGAACTCACTGCGTTTGAATGCCCCTCTAGCGTACCTCTGCACTCGCACGTCTCAAGATCCCACACTTTGATGGTGTTGTCTTTACTGCCACTGACAATAGTTTTACCATCCGTCGCTATTGCTACGCAAAGAACATAGTCTGAATGTCCCTCTAGTGTGCCCTTACACTCGCACGTCACGAGATCCCACACTTTAATAGTATTGTCCTTACTGCCACTAACAATCGTCCTTCCATCCAGGGCTATTGCTAAGGAATAAACTCGGCGTGAATGCCCCTGTAGCGAACCCTTCCACTTACCTGCTTCGATATCCCACACTTTGAGGATGTTGTCATCATTGCTACTAACAATCGTTTGATCGTTCGGGGCTATTGCTACGAAATAAACATCCCATAAAAACTTATTTACCATGCGGAGGCACTCCCTCGTCTCTTTATCTAACGCTTTGATGGTTTTATACTGACGACCATGAATCAAAGTTTTACCATCTGGGAATATTCCTAGTATTTGTAGGCTGCGCTGACACTTGCCCGTCAGAATATCCCATACGTTGATACTCGTTAAGCCCCCTCTACCACAGAAGTTGTTGTCCCTACTAGCACTGACAAAAGTCTTACCATCTGGCGCTATTGCTACAGAATCAACCCAGCCTAAATGCCCCTCGAAGGTGCCCCTACACTTGCCCGTCAGAATATTCCACACTTTGATATTCATATCGCCACTGCCACTAACAATGGTTTTACCATCCGGCGCGATCGCTACCGAACTAACATAGTCAGAATGCCCCTCAAAGGTACAAAGACATTCAAAAAATTGATAAGGATTGAATTCTTGCAAGGCAATTTTGACTTTCGTTTCTGTCCTTGTCCGCAGTAGCGAGTACGCAGCCCACATTACCTGTGCCGATTCATCCAGCAAAGCAGGAATCACCAAATCTAAGCCTGACTCGCCATAATAGAGGGCACCGCTTAATGCAAGAATTCTTTGCGCTGACACTGCACTAGCCAAGCGTCTCTTAACAGCTTCTAACCCGCCAAAGATAACAGCAAGACTAATGGAAATGTCTAATGAAAAGTCTTGAATTGCAACTAATTTGCCTTGATAAAATGTCATCTCCAAAAGAGGTTTTAAGAAGATTCCATCAATGAAGTCTTTACCTAAGGTGATTCTCCCAGTAAAACGGGTAAAAACTTTAAGATTCCGATAACAAAAACCACTACGGTTATCGTAGGTTGGCATAACTCCTTTTATAGGTTTATGACCACCAGTAACACTACCGACAGTCATTTCCTTCAAAAACAATTCTTCATTAACAATTTCATAGGTTGAATAAAATCCTCTCCGGCAAGCTGTAGAAAATAGAATCTCTTTCATCCCATAGTCGTGCGGTCTAATTAAAAATCCTTCTTTTATTACATTTGAGAGAACTAATTCCTCATTTATCAAATCAAATATTTTATCTTCTATTTCATCAAAATTTACAGATTCTTCTGCTGTATAATTAATCCCATCAACCGGATATTTTAAAGAAGGCTCTAAGCCAGCTAAATAGTATATTTCTCCGTTATAGATGAATTTTTCCCTTATTTGCTCTGTCATAACAATAAAAAAACCTTAAATTCGAGGTCTAAATCATATCTGTAAGAAACCCACAGATTTAGCTTGAACTTTCCCAAAGAATAATGTTAATTTTCAGCAAAATCTCTTCTAATCACCCCTCAAAAGTCTTGTTCAGTCGCTAAAGTTTCTCGTCCTAAACCTTAAACGCTGCGCGATAAAAAGCATCCCGATATACAATAACCTCTGTCTTTAACTGCTGACCAATTCGCTCCAACCACTTGCTCTGGGGTGCTGTCCAAGCACGACTTATTACATTACTAATTCTTGGAGTATGTCTCGCACACAAAGAGCATCCCGGTTTTATAAAACCTCCATTTCCATCAAAAACAGGATACTGGGTAGAGAGTCAACGATTAGTCAGCCACTAAACACGGGGTAGCTCCCGCAGTGTCAAACTGATTCAGGTCATTTAAGCAATGTTGTATGTGCTGGTGACTGGCTGCGCTTGGCGACTGTTGCCTTCGGCTACAACCCGCTTTGAGGTAGAAGGGCACCGCCTCTAGAACCTAGGACTACAGACAGCTTGGGATAACTCGACTTTTGGCGAATAGTCGGGGACTTTCAGCTTTAGTAAAGTAGCTGCGATACTAGGCACAGAGTCACTTTTATGCCAGAAGGATCGGATAAGCAGCGCAGCCACTTGGGTACGGGATGGTCTTTCCCACTACGGGTGAACGTACAGGGAGGGCTTCAACTCAGTTCGGCAGAACGGAATATCGAAGAATCTATTCGGATTATCCTGCGGACTGAAATCGGAGAAAGGGTGTATCGACCCAATTTTGGGTCGCGCTTATCGGAGATGGTCTTTGCGCCTATGAATACTCAAACCCTTCTCCTGTTGCGCTTGCACGTCCAAGAAGCTCTAGAAATGTGGGAGCCGCGCATTGTCATCGATTTGGTGCGGACTGACCCCGATCCCATCCGAGGTCGAGTGGATATTATTGTGGAATACCATCCTAAGGGCACTTATGATGCTCGGAGCTTGGTCTATCCTTTCTATCTGAACGGCAAAGAGGAGTGATGGTTCATGAGGGTTTTGAGTAACAAGAGAATTCTTTAATTCAAAATCCCTACTCATTTATCGCATTTCTATAACTTTTGCCCAATTACTAATTACCAATTCCTAGTTACCGATTATTTATTAATAATGGACTTTGATTTTTTACCCAAGTTACCGAAGTCTGATTTAGATGATCGGACATTCAAAGATTTAGTAGATGAGTGCATTCTACGGATTCCTCGCTATTGTCCGGAGTGGACGAATTATAACCCTAGCGATCCTGGCATCACGCTGATTGAGCTATTTGCGTGGCTGACCGATCAAATGTTGCTGCGGTTTAACCAAGTTCCCCGTCGTAACTACGTTGCTTTTTTAGAGTTGCTAGGGGTTCGCCTGCAAGCTCCGGTTCCCGCTCAGACAGACCTGACTTTTTATCTGAGTGCTGCTTTGCCCGAACCGTATACGATTCCATCTGGGGTGGAAATTGCGACCGTCAGGACAGAAACTGAGCAAGCGATTGTCTTCAGTACCAACCAGCCCCTGGTGATTGGCAAACCGAGTATCCGACATTTTCTAACCGCTCAGACGGTTGAAGATACTCCCCAAATGTTACGCGATCGCTTCACGAACCTTTGGACTCTGCGCCCTGACGGTGAGTGGATGGGCAGAGAATTAGCCTTTTTTGATGAGCAACCCCAGTCGGGAAATTGCTTTTATCTGGTATTCGACCCGGAGGACGAATGCGAAGGGAATGTTTTGGCAGTCAAGTTTAAAGGAGAAGTTGCGACATCTACTGGGATTAATCCCGACGCGCCTCCTCGCCGCTGGGAAGCTTGGAATGGCGCGTACTGGCAGCCGGTTTTGTTGCAGGAAGCTGATGATGGCACGAAAGGATTTAGTTTCAGCGAATTCGCTCGGACTGGAAGCAATCCCCTCCAAAGTGGGGACGTCGTGCTACATCTGCCCCAACGCTGGCCTGTGAGCCACTTCCTCACCTACCAGGGTCGCTGGCTGCGCTGCGTTTATAGTCACATCGACCCTACGCAACCAGGTTACAGTAGTTCTCCGCGGATTGTGAGTTTGTCGGCGAGGGCGATTGGTGGCACCGTCCTTGCTTCTCAATGCGAACAGATTAGAAATGAACTTTTGGGAGAAAGCGAGGGTACGCCTGGTCAAACTTTCCAATTGCAAGGCGTTCCTGTCTTGACACGGCGGGAAGATGAATACATTTTGGTAAGTCCGCCTGGAGCCTTGCCTCAAATATGGACAGAAGTCAATGACTTTGCTGATTCTGGCCCTCAGGATCTTCACTACACGATTGACTCGCGGACTGGGATGGTTCAGTTTGGCCCCCTGATTCGAGAACCCGCCCAACTCCAGCAGCAGACTCAGTTGCGCGCAAGAACGCAGATGCAGAACCTTGTGAGCGATCGCCTGTTGAATGCTAGCGCCCGTCCCGAAGAAGTGCGATCGCTAGAGCGTCAATATGGTGCAGTGCCGCCCAAAGGCTCCGCGATTCGGATGGTCGCTTACCGCACGGGAGGAGGTCGAAAAGGCAATGTTCAACGGGGAACCATTACCATCCCCAAGTCAGCCGTTCCCTACGTTGCCAGAGTCATTAACCATACCCCCGCCCGCAACGGTGCTGACGCCGAATCATTGGAAGATGCCGTCATCCGAGTGCCAGCAATGCTCCGCACCCGCGATCGCGCCGTCACCCCCGAAGATTTTGAGGTACTGGCGCTACAGGCAGCAGGTGGTGGCGTTGCTCGTGCCCGTTGTCTGACTCCTACCGATAGTAGCGAAGCAGGAACCGTTCGACTGATGCTGGTGCCCCAGGCGAATACCGATGCGATCGCGCGAGGCGAAGGCATTCACCCAGACCTATTTTCCCTCAGCCCTCAACTGAGCGAGCAAATCCATGCTTACCTGAACGAGCGACGGCTGCTGGGAGTGCAAGTGCGTCTGCAAGCACCCGAATATGTCGGAGTGTCTGTTCAAACTGAAGTGGCACTGGAGCCAGAGTACAATAACCCCCGTGCCCAAGAAGAAATTCTGCTGAAATTACGGGTAGCGTTGTACCGCTTCCTCAACCCACTTACTGGCGGAATGGATGGGAAAGGCTGGCCTTTTGGACGCCCCGTTTATCCTTCAGACATTGTCACCTTATTCCAGCAAATTCCAGGCGTTCGCTATTTAGGTGTGGTGCAGCTGTTTGAGTTGCGTCAGCAGGAACAAACCTGGGTTCGTACACTGCCTCAAAATCCGGTCATCGATCCCGGCCCTTTAGGGCTAGTCTGTTCCTGGCTGAACACTCGCCTGCGCTCCGGTCATGTCGTCAACCTCATTCAATAAAGGACTGAGGGATGAGGACTGTTAGCGAAGCGGTGCGAAGCACGGACTCAGTGCAAGTGTGAACAGAATGAGAAAGTAGTATCAGTTCTTCTCAATTTTTAACTGCTGGCTTCTGGCTTTCCACTGTCTGATTTTTCACTGAGTTTTCCGCCCTCACCCCTGATTTTCAGCACTCACCACAGACCATGACTCAAAGCACGTCGCACGGTAAAATCTTACACCTGACACTCACCCCCATGCAGCTTGCCGAGGCAGTTCAGCCAGTGGGGGCGAGTAGCACGGCTAATGCCCTGGCACTCAGTGGCAGTGTCAGTACCGAAGGCATGACGAGCAATCAATTGCTCGTGTATCCAGGCGAACCCAGTGAAATGGTGGTGCAGCTAAAAAACCTGGGAACCCGAATCCTAGACGTGAGCCTGCAACTTGAGGGCAACTTTCCAAGCCAATGGTGTCGCATTGGGATGGAGGGGCATGAAATTGCTCCAGGTCAGCAGATGGATGCGGTGTTATATTTCCAAATCCCAACCAACTTCTTTGAGAATAACCAGTCTTTGGAGTCGGGCGAAACCCTAGTCGTTGATTATCATAGCCGCCTTTATGTGTACTACACAGAGCTAGGAGGAACTGGAGGGATTGCTACACCAGGTCGGCAACTAATTGAATCCGCAGCTTTCAACCTTTATGTACGTCCCCGCAGTCTCTACCTGGATTTTTTGCCCAGTCTCTATCGGGAAGTAGACTTTATTGGTCGCTTTTTAAAGATTTTTGAGGAGACTTTTGAACCCGCAGTGCAGTCGATGGATCTGTTGTGGGCTTACTTAGATCCTTTGACTGCGCCGACGACGATGCTACCCTTTCTAGCCCACTGGGTAGCATGGCCGATGGACCCTCGATGGAGTCTAAATCGGCAGCGATATCTGATTCGTCAGGCGGTAGAACTTTATCGCTGGCGAGGAACGCGACGGGGGTTGCGGCTCTATCTACATCTCTATACAGACTTGCCACTCGATGAGCATCTCCCTGAAGAAGCTGATAAGCACATTAGTATTGAAGAAATCTTTGGTAAAGGTTTCCTTTTAGGGGAAACCCGCCTTGGCGAAGACTCCATGTTGGGCGGTGGGCGTCCTTATCACTTCATTGTACGCCTGCGACCTGAGCGACCTGGTCAAGTTGATGAAGGATTGGTACGGCACATCATCGACCAAGAAAAACCTGCTTTCTGCACTTACGATCTGGATATCGCAGAGGTAATCGGTAGTGGGTAATCTGAGTAAAAAAACCATGAGTCATTAATAATTAGCAATCATTAATTAGCCATTAATCATTATGTTTCCACCACCCCCAACGAATCCTTTAGAACGTCTCCAAGTTACTGATGGTCTGTTGATGAATGCCGACCGTTGGCGTCGGGCACATGAGTACCACCGACAGAGACAGAATATCCATTATCAGTCGCTCAATCAGCCAGGAATTGTCTGCGGTTTAGGCGTGCGCTTGATCGCAGCACCAGCGGAAGTCGCGCCGCAATTCCGGGATGGACGTTGGGTACAAATTCAGCCGGGAATTGCGATTGATTTAGCGGGAAACCCGATTGTTGTTTCCGAACCGATTGAATTTCGGGTGTCGGGTGAGACGCTGACAGAAAATCCTCAGATGGTTTATCTAGCGATTAGTTATGTAGATCCGGAGAAATTGCGCCGGAAAGAGTCTCGTGAATTTGAAAAGGAAACCTTCCGGTTAGATGAAAAGACCACTCCACCGAGTGAAATGGAAGTGGAATTGTGCCGAATTTTTCTGCAATCTGAGTCCGAGGAATTAGAGAATCCCAAGGATGTATTTTTTCCGACAGTTAATAGCTTAGATTTACGTTATCGAGCGATCGCGCGATCGCGTCCTCAAGCAGTTGTCCGCGTTGCCCAAGTCACGCAGCAACAACCTGCCGATGGGCGCAGTTTTTCCAATCTTTCGTACTTACTCAATTCGGTTCCTGCGCTTTACCCAAGCTTACAGGGAGCGGATCAGATTGGACAAGTTCCCTTTTTGGGTGCCGAAAAGTCTTTGCCGCTTGCCGCTTTAGGCTATGACCTACTTTACTTCACGGGTCGTCAGGCACTCTATCTGAACGATCGAGAATTTGAAGCCCTGAAAAATTATTTAGAGACAGGGGGTATCCTGCTAGTCGATGCTGCCACCGATGCCATAGAACTGATTGAGAGCATCATGGCGATCGCTCAACAACTCGGAACTCCTTTAGAGGATATCAAACGCTTGAGCCGAAATCATCCCTTGCGGACACAGCCTTTCTTGTTTGCAGCCTTACCTAGTTTAAATCAACAGCCCATTCAACTCGGCTATGGAGGAGGAATTATCTTAGTCGTTGGCAATCTCTCAGCAGCATGGGGATTAGATGACAAGCTTTTACTACCGCGAGAAACGATTCGTACCGCCCAAGAATTAGGAATAAACCTTCTGCATTTCGCATGGCGCAAGCGGCAACTCACCCAATTATTAAGGGCAGACAATCCTGTGTCAACCGTTGCTAAACCATCTGTCAAACAAGCGATTTTTGACAAACTACAATTTTAAAAGATTCTCTACTTCAAACACAAACTAGGCATGTTTCCGGTGTTCTTATTTTTTGCTAGCAACGGCTAACAGTTATTTAGATATCTAGGTACTAAAGTAATTCTAATGAACTCATAAAATCCTCTCTTCTTTCCTTCTTCCTTAGCGCTCTTTGTGTCTTTGTGGTTCATAAAAAAAGGTAGCTTTCCTCAATTAAATAAGACTGCTATCGCTAAAAAGGTATATTTTCGATGGTAAATAAAAGTTTAATCTACGCTAAATTATCCACCCAGCTACTTCGATACAAACCGGGAGGTATACCCGCTGCCTTTGAAGTAACAGTTACGAATGAAAGTACCCAATTTGCAACTTTTCAAGTAGAACTACTAGCCGCTGGTGCTGACTCTAGTTTATCTAATTCCTGGTATAAACTATCTCCAGGAATTAGCGCCAAAACACCCCCTGGAGATAGTACAAAGTTTTATGTAGCGATTACTGACACGCCCGTTCCTGGGTTTGTCGGCAAAATGAATATCACCGTCCGCATCTTCTCGATGGAGCTGCGGGAAGAAGAAAGACAACTTCTGAGGATATCCATTGAGCAGGGAACTGGCTCTATCCCCATGCAGGTTGAGCTGCCAGTCCGAGAATTTGTTGTTCATCCGACAGATTTGATCGAAATACCAGTCTGGGTATACAATCCCAGCCAACTGTCCACCAACGTCGTGCTACATTTTGTGGGCATAGAGCCGACTTGGCTAGCCGAGAGTGCCGAACGACGGCTGCAAGTTGCACCCGGTAGCAAGGTAGAAACAAGTTTCTTATGCCAAATACCCATTGCCACCCTTGCCCCCAGCCAGGTATACCCTTTTTCCGTTGAATGTGCTCAGCACAATGGTCCTCCATCAAAGAATGCAGGAGCCATTAAGGTTGTTGCTGCGGGATTTATAGATTTCAGTTGCACCCCAGCCTTACAGCAAATCCCTCCATCGCGGAATTGGCTGCCGAGATGGAAGTCTAACTCCGCAACTTACAACCTCAATTTTGAGAACGCCAGCAATTTAACTCAGCAAGTAAGTTGCGAAGTCAATGCGGAAGATCGGCGGAGATTCCATTTGCAGATCATCCCTGAAGTGGCAGACCTGAAGCCAGGTGAGACGACTCAATTACAGCTAGTCTGTACGAGGAAGCGGCGCTGGTTGGGTTCAGTTCAAAGATTTCTTTTGGAAGTTAAGGCGATTGTGTCGGATGAGCGCTTAGATGTCCGAAATGACACCCAAATCTTGAAACTGCTTGTCCGGCCAGTTCTCCCTATCTGGATGCAGTTAACTGGATTAATCTTGCTGCTTTTCTTGCTCTGGGCGCTGTCGTGGCTAAACCCTTACAACCCATTTTGGGGACACAAAGCTTCTGTCACGTCGGTGCAATTTAATGGACTCGGAGAGCAACTCATTACTGGCTCGAATGACCAAACCGCAATTAGATGGCGCACTTCAGGCTTTCTGAATCCCTTGCTTAATCAACAAATGGGAGTTGTGGGAAAGGCGGGTAAAGCTGTGCGGGTCATCCGCTATAAACCAGTAGACAATGATGTGGTTGCCGCAGGCTTGGAGAATGGAGAGATCCAGCTATGGAATGTATCGGGAGAAAGAAAGCAACCGATAAATTCTTTCTCGTTCCAAAAGGACGATCGGGTTTTAGCTCTAGAATTCACCAAAGACTCGCGTTATCTATTAAGCGGTCACGGGAGTGGTTTAGTTGCAGTGTGGGATGTGGAACGCGACCTCGACAATCCTAACGCTACCAATCAACCGCTGCGAGGGAAGAAATTTGATTTTGTCGTGAATGCTCTGGCATTGGTGGGAAAAGCGGATAAAAACCTAGCGATCGCAGGACGCTTCAACCAATTTGTCGTCTGGAATTTGGCAAAAGACAAGTGGGGGCGCGTATCCTATCCTCGCCAAGGAGGTCAGGAAGATTACATCGTCAGCTTGGATAGTGCTGAATACAAGCCGAATCTTTTAGTCACTGCTGATAACCAGGGGTACATTACCTTATGGAATATGCAAAAATGTCTTGCCGAGCAGGGACCTTGTGAAGTTTTGGATGAATGGTCGGATGGTCATGGCGGCAAGTCAGTTCGCTCGGTAGCATTGAGCGCAAATGGTTGCTACTTGGTGAGTGGAGGGGATGACGGACGAGTGATGCTTTGGCCTCTGACTGCTGAAGGTAAGCGGGATTCTCAGTTAAAAGGCAGAAAAATCGATGGCTCGTTTGGTCAGTCTTGGCATATTAATAGTGTAGATATTAAGACGGTCGGAAACTCTATCTTTGTGCTGAGTGGTAGTGACGATACTGAAGTGAGGTTAAAACGTGCGGATCGGCTACCCCAACTACAGTGCGACCAACAAAACTGAGGTGAAAAAACGGAGAACTGAGCGAGAAGCCTCACTGAGTTTTCAGCCGTGTAGAGACGCCGATTTATCGCGTCTCCTCAGTCCTTATTTCTGGGGAGGGAAACAATGACAACGAGACAACCGTTCGATGCTGGTTCCTTAGAGAGACAGGATGAAAAAGCCGGTGGTCTCACAATGGTCGATGTCCTGACGCTGCCTGAGTCCCAGCGACAGATCGTGCAATGGATGATGCGTAAAAAATCCGAAGTTAGTCTGGCTGAGGTGGCAGATCGTACAGGCTCAGGGGAAGACGTAGCGATCGCGCTGTTGGACGATCTGGTTGCTCAAGGCTTTGTACAGGAAACGGAAGTAGCAGGCGAATTACGCTATCGGATGCGTCTTGCTGCCAAACGAGGCGCTCAGCAGTTGCCTAAAACCATCCACCAAGCGCTGGCTCCCGGTAATCCCCTCGCGGTGATCCTCAATCCTTCCGGAGACTACGCCCTCGTCGCCGGAGCGACCTTCGATCTCTGCATCACGGTCAGCAACAAGGGCAATCAAAGCGCCTTAATTGATATTTTTATCGATGAAGTATCCCAACCGCTCCATCAGTGGTGTACTTCTCCCCATCAGCGACTGGCGTTAGGTTCCAACTCTACCAGCGAGGTCATCTTTCAGTTTCAGGTGCCAGTCGAGACGAAACCGGGCACCTACCCCTACCTGTTGGTCGTCGATGCGCCGCAGCACTACCCGGAAGATACCCCGATCCGCCATCAAGCGCGACTTCAGGTTTTACCGCCGATTGAGACTGCCATTCGGGTTAGCGATCCTACCTTTAGTCTTCAGCCAATCACCAGTTCTGCGGTTCCGGCTCGTCTCCAACCCGGTTCGCTGTTGCAAGTTGTAGTGAATGTACACAACCGCTCTGCCAGAGTCGATCGGTTTCGGCTGATGTGCCCGGATTTGGACGAGAAATGGTTTAGCGTGCGTTATCCGGAAGGGCTAGAGTCGCCGGGACTGGTGACAACGACGACAGGATTAGACCTCAACCCCGGAGATACTGGGCAAATTCTGCTGGTGTTAAACCCGCCAATGGACGCGCTGGCAGGAACTTACTATCCTACCGTTCGCTTATATTCTGTTAACAATCCAGACTTGGTATTGCTGGATGTCATTTACCTAGAGATTCTCCCGACTTACCTTCTGACCGTAGAATTCCGCACCCTGGTCGGTAAGGTGAGACGCCTATCCGGATTGTACGAACTCAGATTAAACAATGGGGGCAACACCTCGCGCGAGGTTATCCTGCGAGCCAAAAGTTTGGATGAGGAGGATGTGTGTTCTTACACGGTCTCGCCTTCCTTGATACGGATAGCGCCTTTTTCCTTAGCCATCGCCGAAGTTCAGGTGAAACCGCTTAAGTGGTGGCGTCGCCCTCTGTATGGGGGAGGGAGGTTGATCGGCTTCGGCGTTGAAGTTGAAGATACGCAGCAGTTGCCCTTAATTAATGATGCCCCACAAGGGACGTTGTATTGGGAACCCCGTCCTTGGTGGCAGTTCCTGTTGGTACTACTGCTTTCTTTAGGAATTCTGGTAGCGATCGCTTTCCTGATTTGGTTGATCTTCTTTAAGCCAAAGCCGTCGCCAAAAATTCTTCAATTTAGCTCTTCAGATGCTCTCTATCAAGCCTCTGAAGATGACTTAATTCGTCTGAGTTGGCAAATTCGCCACCCAAATCAGATCCAGTCGCTCTTGCTCACCGGGCAATCGCCTGACGGTACAGCTACCGTTGAACCCATTTCTTACGATTTCCGCCAGGGTGTTCCAGAGCAACTCAAGTCATTTTGCGCGATTCGTCAGGTTTTAATCTGCAAAAATGTGCGGACAGATGCCCGCAAAGCCGGTGACTATGTTTTTGAACTGAAAGTCTTCTCCAAAAAAGGAAAAGATGTCGCATCGGATACTCTGAAGACGAGTCCGATCAAAATTGAACCGGAGCCTCCCCCAAAAATTATCGAGTTTTCCTCTACAAGACCGATTTATGCAGAAGTCCCTGGTAAGCCCACCAATGCCAATAAAATTCACCTCAATTGGAGAGTCGTGAATCCAGAGCAGATCAAAGAGTTGCAGTTGATCGGGCGCTCGCCTGACGGTACGGTAAATAGTGTATTGAAGCGGTTTGACTTCAGCAAAGGTGTTGCAAAGGGTTTGGCAAAATACTGTACTGCCGAAGCAGCGCTAATCTGTAAAAATGTGCCTACAGATGCCCGCAAACCAGGAGACTACATCTTTGAAATGATGGTCGTTCCCAATACAGGACAACAGGAACCATCAGATTCCAAGAAGACGGATGCGATTAAAATTACAGCCCAACCTTCGAGAATTGTTAATTTTAAAATCAACAATCAAGAAGCTTTACCCAAATATATTGTTCCAGTCAATCAGGTAAAACCTGGTGAAATTATTAAAATATCTTGGAAAGTAGAAGGCGGCAGCAATATTAAAGTTGAGCTGCTTCCGGCACCCGGTACGGTTCCCGTTCAGGGCAGTATCCCCTACACTCTCAGTCAGAAACCGGGTAGTGAAACGATTACGCTGCAAGTCACCAATGGAGCTGGCGAACAAATTAGCAGAGCGGTTACCATTGAAACTTTTGAACCGCCACCCCCACCGCCACCTGCTGCCTTAGCCCCGGCTCTACCTACCTTAGTCCCCGCTCCACCTACCTTAGCCCCGGCTCCAATCGTCCCACCGCCGCTGCCCCCAGCGCCCCCTCCCGGAGCAGCGGGTGCCCCCGCCGCAACCTCTGCCCCTGGTACCCCAGAGGCTTCTGGCACGGGTGCCCCTGCTGCCGGTACTCCTGCTGCCGGTACTGCCACTGCTAGTCCTGCCGCTGGTACTCCTGCCAATCCTGCTACCGTACCAACCCCCAGCGAACCAGGTTCGCTCTCGCCCTCTGAATTACCCCCCCGTCCTGACTGACTGAATTAACGGCTGGGTAAGTAAGCGAATGTAATTCAATTGAAGATTTTTGGAGGTGGGATTGACCTAGCAAGCCCAACACTTACAGGGGTGACGCGATCGCTTAGCCCATCCCACAAATAATTAATCCTACTTACTGACTAGGTCTTGGGGTTGGGAGCAATGTATTTAATTAGCTTTTCCCCTTACGGCTCTGTCAATCTTAATTAAAGGAGTAGGGAATTTGCGACTAAAAAGTTTCTAAAACCCGTCAAAATTTTATTGAATCAGCACTATTTAATACCTGATGCCAACAAAAATGTAAAGGAAGGTTAACAATTCAGGATTTTAGAAATGTCAGCATTTTTAAATAAAAATCCACTGCTAGAACGCCCATTCTATATATAGAAAGTAAAAACAGCGTGGAGCAGTGGAAGTGTCAATCTGCTGGAGACTAGACTTGTTAATGTTTTTGTCTTAAAACTTAGTAGCGCCGAGAGAAGCCACCGCTACTGGGTCTGCGATTACCACCGCCGCCGCCAGAGGGTCCTCTATCTTCACGAGGTTTGGCTTTGTTAACTTTCAAATCTCGACCCATCCACTCCGCTCCATCTAGAGCTTCAATGGCAGCCGTTTCTTCAGCTTCAGTTTCCATTTCTACAAAACCGAAACCCCGTGGGCGGCCTGTCTCGCGGTCAGTGGGTAGCTGAACCCGCTTAACAGTTCCGTATTCGGCAAAAACTTGGCTGAGGTCTTCTTGGGTGACGTCGTAGGATAGGTTGCCTACATAGATTGACATGGAAGTATCTCGCTTTCTGCAGATGGTGTAGAGACTTAGATTCGGAGAGACGCCTGTCAACGTAGACAACCAACTCACTTAGCCGAATTAAATTCTCAGTGATTAACTTAGCACAGGATCGGGCTTCAGGCATTCGCCATCAAGGAAAACAATATGAAATTTGTCAAGGGAATGATTTCGTAATTTAAAGAGTGACAATTTTCTGCGAAGCATTGCGGTTTATACACAAGGTAAAAACAACAGCTATACAGGGGTTCTAACCGCTACGGATGCGGGAAAAGTCATGGGTTTTGGAATCTTTACGAGACTGGATGCTTCTTAGCATATAGAGTGGGATAGCGATTATGGCAGATGTGGCTTTTAAGAACTTTGACAAAAAGTGGCTACTCGACTGGCACAAGTGACTCTCGCCAGCGCACACTTAAAGATGTACTCAAGAGGCTCCTGAACTCTTCTTATGTTTCCAGCTGAACCTCCGGCTTCTGGTAGCGGCTTTCGCGCTCTGATGAAGAATCGGCCTTTTCTCATTCTTTGGGTAGGGCAGATCGTGTCTCAGGTAGCAGACAAGGTCTTCTTCATTTTGTTGATTGCGTTGCTGGAAAACTATCAGACGTCGCTGATGGGGGCAAATTCTATGCGTTCCGCCATCATGGTAGCTTTCACACTACCTGCAATCTTCTTTGGCTCAGCTGCCGGTATTTTTGTAGATCGCTTTCCAAAGAAGCAAATTATGGTGGCTTCTGATTGGATTCGCGCTTTATTGATACTATTGCTTCCGATATTGCCAAAGCAGTTTTTAGTTCTCTTAGTAATTACGTTTTTGCTCTCGACAGTTACGCAATTTTTTGCCCCAGCAGAGCAGGCGGCGATTCCCCTATTGGTCAAGCGCGAAAATTTAATGACAGCAAACGCGCTGTTTACAACCACCATGATGGGGTCTCTGATTGTCGGTTTCTCTGTGGGCGAGCCGCTGTTGAGTCTAGCCGGAACTTGGGGGGGAACCTATGGTCAAGAATTCTTGGTGGCGCTTCTGTACCTGTTGGCTGCTGGTCTCAGCCAGTTAGTGAAAGTCGTAGAAGCTCCGATTCCGATTGAGTCGATCGCAGTTCATCCTTGGAATGATCTTAAAGAAGGCTTCCGTTATTTATGGAAAAAACGCCTGGTTCGGACTGCGATGGTACAACTGACGATTCTATATTCGGTGTTTGCGGCTTTAACTGTACTGGCAATTGAGCTGGCAAAGGAAATTGGTCTCAATGAGCCGGGTCAATTTAGCTTTTTATTATCCGCTGCTGGGGTGGGTATGGTCTTTGGTGCGGGGGTGTTGGGGCATTGGGGCGATCGCTTCCACCACAAGCCTTTGCCTCTATTGGGTTTTTTGAGTATGGGCTTTGTGTTGGGTGTGTTTACGTTGACGACAAATCTCTGGATGGGCTTAGGATTAAGTGCGCTGTTGGGGCTGGGTGCCTCGCTCATTGGCGTACCCATGCAAACTCTGATTCAAGCCTCAACGCCAGAAAATATGCGCGGCAAAGTCTTTGGGTTTCAGAATAATGCTGTCAATATTGCGCTGAGTGCGCCGCTAGCGATCGCTGGCCCACTTACGGATCAATTTGGTTTGCGAGGCGTTCTTTTGGGAATGAGCATTATTGTGAATATCGTTGGTGTCTGGGCGTGGCTCAGTACCCGTAATGTTTTGGAAGATGTCATCTAGCTTGAGAGGACTGAGGAGTAACATCTTGTAGCCAGTCCTTCCTAGAAACGCCTTTGCCTTTTGCTGGGTAAGGGGACGCGCTCAGCGTTACAACCCGATTGAAGGCGCGTTCATTAAGTCAGCCGCCCTTAGCCAGTATCCTTGGCGCACCTCCTTCTTGGCGGCGTGAACCGAAACAATAAACCTTAAAGTCACAGAAAATAAACACTCGCGAGTTTTTGGGGGGTTAATCCCTCGACAGGAATTGATATCAGGATTAGACTTAAGAATTAAACCCCTATTTCTAATGCTGAATTAGATAGAAATCTTAAAAAAGAACGTAGCTATAGTGAGAGGTTTCATGGTGCGATCGCAAAGCGTCTCGGAAAAAGAATCAATACGTCAAATGAGCAGCCGCAGAACAGGTGCCTTTGCCCTGATTGACAGTCTGAAGCGTCACGGTGTTGAACATATTTTTGGCTATCCGGGTGGTGCAATTCTGCCGATATACGATGAACTGTATCGGGCACAAACGGATGGCGGGATTCATCACATTCTGGCAAGACACGAGCAAGGCGCGGCTCACGCGGCGGATGGTTATGCTCGTGCCACTGGCAAGGTAGGTGTCTGTTTTGCCACGTCTGGCCCTGGGGCAACGAACCTAGTGACAGGCATTGCAACAGCCCACATGGACTCGATTCCAATGGTGGTAGTCACGGGGCAGGTGGCTCTTAACGCGATTGGCAGCGATGCGTTTCAGGAAACCGATATTTTCGGAATTACGCTGCCGATTGTGAAACACTCCTATGTTGTGCGCGATCCCGAAGACATGGCGCGGATTGTGGCAGAAGCGTTCCACATCGCCAGTACGGGACGTCCGGGACCCGTGTTGATTGATGTGCCCAAAGATGTGGCATTAGCGGAATTTGACTATGTGCCGGTGGAGCCGGATACGGTGAGATTGCCGGGATATCGTCCTACAGTGAAGGGCAATCCTCGTCAGATCAATGCAGCGTGTACCTTACTTCGGCAAGCACGGCAGCCGTTGCTGTATGTGGGGGGAGGCGCGATTACATCTGGTGCCCATGCAGAAATTCAGGAACTGGCGGAACTCTTCCAAATCCCCGTAACAACGACGTTGATGGGCATTGGTGCATTTGACGAGAACCATCCCCTCTCACTGGGAATGTTGGGGATGCACGGCACCGCCTACGCTAACTTTTCAGTGAGCGAGTGCGACTTGCTGATTGCGGTGGGAGCTAGATTTGATGACCGAGTGGCGGGTAAGTTGGATGAATTTGCTTCTCACGCCAAGGTCATTCATATTGACATCGACCCCGCAGAAGTCGGAAAAAATCGCGCTCCGGAAGTTCCCATTGTCGGCGATGTGCGGAACGTGTTGATTGACTTGCTGCGCCGATGTCAGGAAACCAACGCGGCTTTTGAGCCAAATCAAACGAAAGCATGGCTGGAACGCATTAATCGCTGGCGGGAAGACTATCCCCTCGTGGTGCCCCAATACCCCGATAGTCTGGCACCGCAAGAGGTGATTTCAGAACTAGCGAATCAAGCTCCCCAAGCCTACTACACGACAGACGTAGGTCAGCACCAAATGTGGGCGGCGCAATTTCTCAAAAATGGGCCGCGTCGGTGGATTTCTAGTGCCGGTTTAGGCACGATGGGGTACGGGATGCCAGCGGCGATGGGTGCTAAGGTAGCGCTGCCAAACGAACAGGTGATTTGTATTAGCGGCGATGCCAGTTTCCAGATGAATTTACAGGAACTGGGCACACTGGCACAATACGGCATAAATGTCAAGACTGTTATTATCAATAATGGCTGGCAGGGAATGGTGCGTCAGTGGCAAGAGGCGTTCTACGGAGAGCGTTACTCGTCCTCAAATATGGAAGTGGGGATGCCGGATTTTGTGATGCTGGCAAAGGCATTCGGGATTAAAGGAATGTCGATCCGCGATCGCTCGGAACTGAAAGATGCGATCGCCGAAATGTTGGCTCACAATGGCCCCGTTTTGCTGGAAGCCCGAGTTAAACGGGACGAAAACTGTTACCCAATGGTGGCTCCTGGCAAGAGTAACGCTCAAATGATTGGCTTGCCAGAACGCCGCAAGTTGGAAAAAGCCACAGAGCTAGTCTATTGCAGCGGTTGCGGTGCGAAAAACATCGCCAGCAACAACTTCTGTCCGGATTGCGGCACCAAAATCTAAGGGTAATCAGTGATTGGTGATGAGTTTTTGACCAATTGCTGATGGATTCTTAGCGTTTGGATTACCGATTTTTTCCTTTGGAGTATTAAACAGAGACTGGCTATCAATCGCCAGTCTCTTTATTTTTAGGGTGAATCTGGAACAATTTAGATGCGATCGCCTTTACCTTTCAAAGGTGCGATGGCACCATCTAAAAGGATTCGCACACTGTTTTTTAAGCCTTTAGTAATCAAAAGATTACTTATCCTTTACCTTTGGGGGTTACAGTGGCAGTGGCTATCCATCGCCAAATTTTCATAGCTGGAAATAATTACAGCCATGCCTCCAACTTCCAAAGCAGTTCTAGCAATCGATCAATACGATCCCAATGAAGGGCGTCGTTTGCATTTTTATGCCAAGGGAGACCTAATTCCCCTCGTGCCACAGGGCATTTGGCAGATCGATCGAGGTTTGGTGCAGCTGAGTACCCTTTGCCCGAATGGTGAAGAAGTGTTGCTGGGTTGGGCAGGAACTGCAACATTCTTTGGTCTTTGGATGACCTTGCTGCAAGCCTATCAGGCAACGGCGCTCTGTGATGTCTACTTAAGATGGTTTTCAGTCACAGAAATTGAAGCTTCCCCACGTCTAGCTCAGATGATTTTGCCGCAAATGGGACGACGGATGCGGCAAGCAGAGGCACTTTTAGCCATTGTCGGACAGCGACGGGTCGAAGATCGCTTGCAGCGACTGTTGTTGCTGTTAAAAAAAGAAATCGGTCAACCTGTGGCGGGTGGAACTCGTCTGGGGGCACGCCTCACCCATCAACATATCGCCAGTGCCATCGGTACCACCCGCGTGACAATCACGCGATTGCTCAGCAAGCTACAGCAACAGGGATCGATTAGCCTGGATTGCGATCGCCACATTATCCTAAAAGATGAGAGCTTTGCCAGCATCTCTGATTGGTGAGTCGCATTTGTTAGGAGTAAGCTTCTGTCTCTCTCAGTAATTTCGGTTCCATCGGCAACGAATCAACAGCCCGCTGGGTTGATTGTCGTATTGCATGGCTTTGGAGGGAATGCCCAACAGTTGGCATCCTTAGCCCCATTTTTGAATTTACCGGAGTATCAGTTTTTGGTGCCCGATGCCCCTTTTACAAATCCCTATGTAGCGGGGGGGCGAATGTGGTACGAATTTGGAAAGCCAGGAGGTTCGCAGTCTGCGGATTTAGTCAAAAGTCAGCAAATGCTAACTGAGTGGCTCAAATCTTTAGAAAGTTGTACCGGAGTCCCTCTTTCACGCACAATTTTGTGTGGATTTTCTCAAGGCGGAGCAATGACGCTGGATGTAGGATTGAATTTACCTTTAGCGGGTTTAGTCGTGTTGAGCGGCTATTTGCATCCTCTCTCTCCAAAACCTGATGCGACTTATCCACCTGTATTAATTTTGCATGGGAGACAAGATTCTGTGGTGCCGCTGAGTGCTGCCCAGAAGGCACGGGACGCTTTAACAGCACTAGGAATATCGGTACAATACCAGGAATTTGATATGGGGCATGAGGTTCAACCGGCAGCTTTAGAAGTGATGCGGAAGTTTGTCAAGGCAAATATCTGATCGGCGCTAGCCGCTAATAGCAGTCGTCAAAGTGAAATGGGTAGTGGGTGTCGAGTCTTCCCTTCCATTCCCCATTCCCACTCGGTGAAATCTCCGGTTTAAAGCTAGTAGACCCGCTAACTTGACGTTTTTTATATTAAGCGATCGCCAGTAATGGCGTTAAGATAAAATGGTTTGTTGCATCTGTATAATACATGGCACAGATGCAGATTGAGGGAGGCGCGGTCAATGACAACTGTTAGCATTTCCAACCGGGATATTTCTGCTGTAACGGCAACTGAAGTGGAACATCTGGCTGTACGGCTAGAGCAAGATAATTACACCAATCCTTTTGAAGGATTGGATGATTGGCATTTGCTCAGAGCGATCGCTTTTCAACGTCCAGATTTAGTTGAACCCTACCTCTACCTACTGGATTTTCAACCCTTCGATGAAGCTTAAATGCAAAGTGGCAGACGAGTTCTCATAGGGATAGGCGGCGGTATCGCCGCCTATAAAGTTTGTGAGGTAATTTCGGCGCTTGCGAAAACTGGGGTGGAAGTTCGCGCAATTCTTACTGATTCTGCTCAAGCATTTATCACTCCCCTAACCGTGGCAACGCTGTCCCGTCATCCTGCTTATACGGATGAAAATTTCTGGCAACCGACACGCGGACGGCCTTTGCATATTGAGTTAGGAGAATGGGCAGAGGTTTTTGCGATCGCTCCTCTAACTGCGAATACCTTAGGCAAGTTGGCTTATGGTTTCGCTGACAATCTGCTCACGAATACCGTCCTCGCTTCCACGTGTCCGGTGCTGTTAGCACCGGCAATGAATACGGATATGTGGGAACAGGTGGCAGTGCAACGCAATTGGCAACAGGTATTCGCAGATAAACGTTATCACGGTGTTGGTCCCGGTGCTGGACTGTTAGCTTGCGATCGCGTTGGTGCTGGACGCATGGCAGAACCTGCTGAAATCTTGCCGCAAATTACATCCCTATTGCACACTGGCGGTAAGCAAGATTTAGCCGGGAAACGAGTTTTAATTAGTGCTGGAGGAACGCGAGAGCATCTCGATCCGGTGCGCTTTATCGGAAATCCTTCTACTGGCAAAATGGGATTCGCATTGGCACAAGCGGCACTGCATCGCGGCGCATCTGTGACGCTGGTGCATGGGCCAATGGAGACGCAATTAATTGCCTCTTTACAATCTCTACAAAAGGCGAAATCGATTGGTGTGATGAGCGCTCACCAGATGCAGCAGGCGATGTTAGAGTGTTTTCCAGATGCTGATTTGATCGTGATGTCGGCGGCGGTGGCAGATGTGAAACCCGCCGAGTATAGTACCCAGAAATTGCCGAAGCGATCGCTTCCTGCTTCATTACCTCTAGAATCTGTACCCGATATCGTGGCAGAATTGGCGAGTCTCAAACAGCCGCATCAAAAGTTAATTGGATTTGCCGCCCAGACTGGGGATATTGTTACGCCAGCCTTGGAGAAGTTGCAGAAGAAAAATTTGGATGCCATTGTTGCCAATCCCATCGATCAAGCCGATGCTGGTTTTGGCAGCGACAACAACCAAGCCGTATTTCTTGACAATCAAGGGCGCAAAGTAGAGATTGAACCCTGTAGTAAATTGCAGATGGCTCACGCTTTATTTGACTTTGTTCAAGGTGCTGGCTAAAAGGACAAGCGGTGCTTAGATCCCATCATTTTTCAGCGATTCTCATCGCTTCTCCATCTATTTTTGATTGGACAGAAGCCGATTTCTTAGATTCATTAAAAAGTGCGGCTCAAGATGCCCATCTAACTCCCGTTGGTCAGCTTTCTTTTACTTTTCAACCACAGGGAGTATCAGCAGTTCTCTTACTGGAAGAATCTCACGTCGCCTTGCATTTTTGGCCTGAAGAAGGGAAAGTTACCGTTGATATCCATGTGTGTGATTATCAGCAGGATAATTACGAAAAAGCAAAAACTCTTGCTGAATTACTTACTTTGGAGATTGGCGACAATTCCAATAATGAGCAGTGGAAATATTTCTGCGTTACTAGTTAATTTAAACAGCCCAAGCGATTAAAAATGAAGCCGCAATATAAGCAAAAGCTTCAATTAGTCCAGCACCCAAGTTCGGGATTTGTTGACGTGCAATTTCGTCTGATATTTTTACTCCTGGCACTAAAATTAAATCTGCTACCCAGCGAATTACAATCAGTGAGGCTAAGCAAAATAGGAGTGTTAAACCATATTGAGTAAAACTAATTACCCAATTTTGAAACTCGGCGGCAAATGCTACGCGCACGATATTACCTGTGGCAATAAGTAAGCCCGCTAACGCCACACCAGCAGCAGGATTATGGCGCCTTTCAATCTCTCCAAATACATTGTATTTAGTGACACGAGGATAGAGAACGCTCACCAAAACGAGTACGCCTAAGCCAACGATCCAGCAGACAAACCCTACCAGCCAAGTGCCACTTTCCCCGCCGAGTGCGGCGCTGAGAATGAGTCCATTAGCGATGTGATTGCCAAATTCTACAGCAGCAGCGCCTGTGTTCCGTTCTTCAAGAATTTCGCGCTTACAATCAAAGCAACGCAAAATTAAGCGATCGCCTACCCAAGCGCCAGCCAACATGAATAAAATGACTGTTGCGCCATAGCTTACCAAATTGAGTAATTTGTCCTGCCAATTGCCTGAAGGTTGTCCTAAAACACCACCCAGCGCAATGACGATACCGAGGTAATATCCGACAAGAGCGATCGCTACGGCTGGATTATCCTTAACAAATAGTTCCAAGTTTAATTCTATGCGACGAAATAGTTTTTGGTAAGCGAGTTGTCCCAGCCAGAACAACCCAAAGCCTACAACTAGCTCTAGAAGAATAAATCCTAATTGACTAACTTGTTCCACTACTTAACTCCTTCTCAATATTTCTTTATTATTTAATTAATTTTATATTTTTAAGTGTTTTAATAAGCCAATCATTGTATCTGCTAGTTGGCCATAAAAAAAGTAATCATGAGCACCAATAGTTTTTACTGGTACGCCACCAAACTGACTTTTAAAACGGGAAAATTTTGCATAGCTATGATTAGGATCGTGAGTAAAACCATAGAAATCATAGAAAGTGCAACCGCGTGATTTTGCCCGTTGCATTGCAGCCCAGTGTAAACTGTAAGTTGCCATGACTTCCGGATGTTCAAAACTACGTCCGCCGTAGAGATAAGTTGCGCGATCGCCCCAATAAACAACTAAGATAGCTGCTAATATTTTTCCTTGCCAGATTGCGAAACCTAGCTCTGCCATATTTGCCTTAAATAAGGTTTGGCAAAGATTAATGAAAAATTTGTAGGGTTCACCAAAAAACTGCTGGCGTTTTACCGTTTCCCAAAAAATATCGTAAAACACAGGAATTGCCTGTGAGTCTGTTCTAAATTCAGTTTCTACACCATGACGCCAACTCAAACGCAAATTATATCGTCCTTTTGGCTTCATAGTTGCTAACATTTCAGTTTCTGTTAATTGTAAATCAATTAACAGAGTTTCCGAGGGCAATAAATCAGCAGGGGCACGCATAAACCCGGAAAGGCAATCTAGTTTTTGCTGCCATAAAGGTTCAATTCGTAGGGCAACCGCTCCTATTTTTTCAGCTAAAGATACCGCTTCTTTCACTAATATCTGCATTCCTTCTTTTTCCAATTTTTCAGGTAGCAGAGGGGCACCGGGAGCAACTAATAAATTGGCTTTATTAGGATGGGGATAAAAATAAAAAATGCATCCTCCCAATAATTCTTGCTTGTAAAATAAACCATAACGGAAGGTTTTGTATCCTTCCAATTCTTTGAAATCTGCCCAAGCCCAAGACTGCATAAAGCATCCTGCGGGAGCAGTTTGCACAAGCAAGTCCCAATGATGGCGTTCTTCTGAATTTAGTAGTCTAAGGGTTAAAGATAATTCCTCTAATTGAATTTTGTGCCCATTATTTACATCTAAAATGTCAGTCATTATTCGAGCGATTTGTTAATAAGTTTATCAACCAAATACCACCAGCCGCCGTCAAAACAAATCCTATAGTTCTATTAAACCAACTCCAGTCTCCTTCGCTATAATAAGTATTTCCTCCCGAATAGCCGCTAGAGCCAGGAGAATGGCTACTTCCTGAATAGTATCCCTTGGCAAACACAGCATCTGGAGATGCTAAATTGGCCATTAATAAAGTTACTGAGAGCATCATAATAAATTCTGCTGCTCGTGGTGATAGCGTTAAAATTTGCTGTCCAGTGCGGATTTTATCAGACAATTGTTTTAGTTCAGCGGCAATCTGAGGCGGCAGTTCTTGAGCACGTTCTAAAATACTTCCCAATAAACGTGATAAATCGATTTCTGATAGTAATTTTTGAAGGTGGGCTAACCATTCTGCTGTCATCTTTGGGTTGTGATAAGGATGTTGTACCGGCAATAGTTTGCTAGTATCTATCTCATTACCCTGAACTTCTTCTAACCACCTTTGGGCGGTTGATTCTAGCTGAAGGAGATCCCGCAACCCTATCAGTCCAGTTCCAGCTTCTTCAATGTCTAAAAAATTAATGGTTTTTTCATCAATTGCTTCGATAATTTGAGGCGATTGAATATGAGGATTTAGTAAGTAGTAAAATAGCTGCGGGCAATCCAGAGTGTGAATATTGACGCTGTGGCGGCTATGCGCGATCGCATTCTCAAACTCAAACACTTTTAGCAGATTTTTAAGCGCGATCGCTTGTAAATTTTCAGGTAGGGTAATTCCTTCTAGTTCAGCACGTTGAATTGTAACTGGAGACGCTAAGAAGAACCCCCAATTGCCGTAATCATGCCGCTGAAAGGATGGAATTGCTAGTTGTAAAGGCTTTGCCATCAATCCGGCAGCTAACAAGGTTTGATATAAACACCAAAAACCTGTTGTCCGATTTTCTGGAGAAACACCATTCGTGCTAATAATTCCACCTGGATAAAGAACCCGACTAATCGTTTTAAACCATTCTTGGCTGTATATCGCCGTATCTTCTGTACAACTAGGATAAGTAAAATCGCAAATAATGACGTGATAAGATTTTTCTTTAATTGTCGATAAAAACTCAAAAGCTTCTTGCGTGTAGATTGTCAAGCGATCGCTTTCTAAGCTGCCATCATTAAATTCCTTAAATACATTTTTACCGAGTTCTAAAACTTCTGGATTGTAATCTACTAAATCAACGTGACTCACTTCAGGAAATCGCAACACATCCCGTGCAGCTAATCCATCTCCGCCGCCACAAATCAAGACTTGCAACTCTGTGTGAGGAAATCGTTTGACTGCCAGCGCTACCGATGGGATCACTAAATACTCGTGATAAATGGCTTCATCAGCGGTATCAAATTGCAAATCACCATTGATATAAAAAGCCAATCCGTTGTTATGTTGTTCAATAAATAAAGATGTAGGCATTTTTTTACTATCCGAATACCATCAACAATATTCCGCAAGCCATCATGAAACTGGCTACTAATGCTTGGAAAATCACGCTTTCCAAAAAACTCTTCTTCGCTCCTCGTTCAATGTGAGAAAAATCTTCTGGTTTTACTATTTTGGTAGAGTAAATATGTCGTTTGCCATCAGGCCAAGCTTCAATTGCTAAATTCCATTGATGATCCTTGTCCCAATAATCCCACGTAATTCGAGATGTCTCCTCTTCATCTCCTTCATAATTACCCTTGGTTGATGATTCAAAGTAATAGCGTTTACCCAAGGCTTGTAATTCTGGGTAAGGCATTTTTCCTCCTTGCATATCGTGCCAAAAACGAATAGCCAAATTATTCAGTGATTCTGGTTCAAATATCTTAGGGTCTGAAATTTCTTCGGCAAGATACCAATTGACTAAGGATTCAGGATTTTGCGGATCAATTTCTCGTAGCAAGTAGTATTCTTTTCCTGCCTGAGATTTTAGCAACCACTCCGTTGTTTCATATCCATAGGAATCGTCATAAGTGCTGTATTCTTTAATCTGCCACTGAACGCCATAATATTTTATGCGATCGCCTGGACGTAAATTTTCAAGTTGAGTTTTCGTAGTAATGGGATACATAAAATTTTGCTCTGCTAAAATTTTGTTTGAATGTAGAAAAAATCTTGAGTTTAAGTTTATTTTATTAAAATAATATCCGGCATTTTTGCTGGTTAATAGAGCGACTTAGCGTAGGCAGCATTTATTATATTCACACAGCTCTTAACTTCATAAAATAATCAATAAGACTTCATAAAAATATTAATTTTTTATAATCATCTACTCAAGGCGATAGAAGAGGTTCAATAACCCGACCCACCAACCAACTTCACAAAAAACATATCCGCTAGGAAGATGACCTGCGGGAGCGCGATCGCAATCAAAGATAAATTCTTCATAAGGAACCCAAGCGCCATCAATCCGCCATCCGACGCGATCGCCTAAAATACACAAAATCTCATAATTTGCGCTTCTCGTCCCTCCGATCCTTTCCCAGATATATTTTTGGACGCTAAAACCAAAGCGTCCTTTGCTGTGTTTTATCCAAAGTTGGTTAATGATCCGAAGGTCTGACATTGGAAAATTTTTGATATCTTCCACTCTCAGCCAACCTTCTGTTTCTCGACCAGAAATTTTCAGCATAACCGTCGTGGTTTCTTCATCCGCTTCTTGCCACTTTCCTAACGCTAAAAAAGTCTGTAGTTGCCGGTAATCTATCTTTGACGCTGAACTTTGCCGATTTGTTAAAAAATTCCGATTTGTAGCGATCGAACTGGCATTATAAGTTTTTGAAACCGGAATATTGCTAGATACTGGCTGCTTAAAACTGTAAGTAGAAATCTTATTAAGATTAAGCAATTCTAGCCACTCCTGCACCGACTGAGGGCGTTCCTCCGCTTGAAATTCCATCCCTTTAAGAATTGCCTGATTGGCTAAATTACTAATACTGGAATTGAGGCGTTGCGGTGAATTTAACCGAATCCCCGCAGCTCTCGCAGGCGCAGGTAGCGGGACTTCTCCAGTCAGCAAATAGTAGAGCGTCGCCGCGAGTGCATAAACATCCGTATACTCGCCCCGTCTTGCTTGCTGAGCATACTGTTCAATTGGAGCAAAGCCTGGAGTAAAGGTTTGCGTATGAGTCTGCGTTATATCGGGGATAAATTCCCTAGCAATGCCAAAATCAATCAGTACCGCCTGGAATTCTTCGGCACGCACCATGATATTAGATGGCTTCACATCCCGATGCAAAAAGCCCCTGTCGTGGATGAAAGTTAGTGCGTCACCAATCTGGCGGATGTAGTGTAATGCTTCGGTTTCCGACAAAACACCCAGATTAAGTACGCGCTGCTCTAAGTTTTCTCCTTCAACATACTCCATCGCCATGCAAGGTAACTGTCCTTCAGAGAAGGCATTGTCAATCTGCACAATATTAGGGTGTCGGCACACAGCGAGTCGCAGCGCTTCTTTCTGGAAATCTCGATTAAATTTGTCTCGGTACGCTGTAAATTCGCGTTTAGTCAGTACCCGTTCATTCAGCGTCTTGATGACGACAAAATTCCCTTTTTTGTCCCTAGCTAGAAAAGTGATGCCATAGCCTCCTTCTCCTAGCACCCTTTCAACGATGTATCTTCCACCATGCAACATCTGCCCAGAGGCCCAAACCATTCCTCACACTTTCCCTGACACTTAGGCTAATTTTGCCATACCCTTGGTGCCAGTTTTGTTAAGTATTTGACCTATTCTAGAAGGCTCCATAACGGAAGGAAACAAAGGTGAGAGAAGAGCGATCGCTCTTATTTTTGAGTGCTATATTCGGCGTAGAAACGCCTAGATGAAGGCAATTGTTATGACTCAGGAACTCATGGATTTACGAAATAGCATCATTGAGGGACGCGACAAAGAAACTTTGACGATTTTAGGGGGGCTGGATTGGATGAAGAAAAGGTGGATAGAACTCAGATAATCCTGACAGCTCAACAATTACTTGCTTTGACGTATGCTCATTCAGCAAGTATTTTACCAGACATGATTGATGAGTATTTAACTCAGTTACCGGGCGGGCAAGATTGGCTTGAAGACAGGCGCGAATAGAGAATGCGATCGCTTGCCCTTCTTTTGATTGCATTTATTCTCAGCAAGATAGGTGATCTCAAAGCCACCTTTACCCAAATGCCTCTCAATAATATATCGCCCGCCCTGCAACTTCTGCCCAGGATGCCAAACCATTGCTAAAGCCGCCTCGACACTAGGGTTAATTTTGGCATAAGGGTAGCCGTTCGCTTACACTGACTTCTGGCACCTGCGCTACACCCCATTTTCAGTAGGGGTCGCTTCTAGCGTAGGTTTGTATCGCCAGTCAAAATGAGGAGAGCCAAGTCAGGGATGAAAAAAATATTGTTGTCCGGTTTGTTGTTGCTACCGCTAGCAGCGTGTTCGCCCAGCCCATCCGGGACTTCCGTGACGAACGGTGGAACTGAGGCAAAGCCTCTGGCAATCGGTGCCATTCCCGATCAAGATCCGCAAAAGTTACAGCGTCAGTATGACAAGCTAGCTGCCTATCTGGAAAAGGAACTGGGTGTGCCGGTGGAGTATAAGCCGGTTACTGACTATACGGCGGCGGTTACTGTCTTTAAAGTAGGGGATTTGGATTTGGTTTGGTTTGGGGGATTGACAGGGGTGCAGGCACGGTTGCAGGTGCCCGGTGCGGAAGCGATCGCGCAACGCGACGTAGACGCCCAATTTCACAGTCTCTTCATCGCCAACAAAAAGGCTGGGCTGAAGCCATTTAAAGATATTTCTGGTTTACAACAACTAAAAAAACATAGCTTCACTTTTGGCAGCGAATCTTCAACATCCGGGCGTTTAATGCCTCAATATTTCTTGCAACAAGCTGGACTTAAGCTTGAAGATTTGAAAGGTCAAGCTGGTTTTTCTGGCGATCACGATAAGACGATTAAATTGGTGGAAGCAGGCACCTACGATGTCGGTGCTGTGAATGAAAGCGTCTGGAAAAAGCGAGTCGATGCCAAAGAAGTAGACTTGAACAAAGTAGAAGTCCTTTGGGAGACACCCGCTTACTACGACTATCACTGGGTCATTCATCCCGATGTCAAAGAGTACTACGGTGAAGATTTTGTTGAAAAAGTGCAAAACGCCTTTTTAAAACTAGACCCCAAGGTACCAGAGCAAAAAGAAATTCTTGACCTTTTACAAGCAACTAAATTTATTCCTACCCAAAACTCCAATTATGCTCAAATTGAGGAAATTGGTCGGGGAATTGGCAAAATAAAGTGATGTAAATGACAGAAGCTAACTTTAAAATTGCAGAAAACTCCGCTAGTGAAACTCTAGTGGAGTTTATCTGGGAATTCTACAAATTTGAACACCTAAAATTTGATAAATCCCTTGTTTGCAAGGGGTTAGCAAAGATTTTGCAGGATGATTCTCTAGGACGAGTGTGGCCGATCTAGCATGGCAACAAAGCGATTGGCTACATCGTCCTGACCTTTGGCTACAGTTTGGAATTTCGAGGACGTGATGCATTTATTGATGAACTTTACATCCGAGAGAGTTATCGGGGGCAAGGGGTAGGCATGAGCGTAATTCAGTTTATAGAAAGTGTTTGCCCTTCTCCAGAAATTCAAGCACTTTATTTAGAAGTCGAGCGGAAAAAGACAGCAGCACAAAATTTGTATCAGAAGGTTGGTTCTAAAGATCGCGATCGCTATCTCATGACTAAATGGATAGCAAACTAAGCAGAGAAAGGAACTCATCTGCGCCCGTATTTGAACTGAAAAACGTTTCTAAGCAATTTGGACGTTTTGAATCTCTCGCTGATATTAACTTGCAGATTTGGGCAGGCGATCGCGTGGCGCTGGTTGGTTCTAGCGGCGCGGGAAAAAGTACGCTGATTAATTTACTCAACGGTACGCTGCTACCCACTCAAGGAGAAGTCTGGGTACTGGGTCGAAACCTTGCTCATCTGCGTCCAAAGTCGCTGCGTCAAGTCCAGCGCCAGATTGGTACGATTTACCAACAATTTCACTTAGTTGATAATTTGCAGGTGATTCACAATGTCAATGCTGGACATCTAGGGCGCTGGTCGTTTTTCAAAGCAGTAGTTTCGCTGATTTATCCTTTAGAAGTCGAAACTGCTCATCAAGCTTTGGCACAGGTGGGGATTCCAGAAAAACTTTACGAACGTACTGATAGCCTTTCTGGCGGTCAACAGCAACGGGTAGCGATCGCTCGCGTCCTCGTGCAAAATCCCACCGCCATCCTTGCCGACGAACCCATTTCCAGCCTCGACCCCGAACGCAGCCGCGAGATTATGGACTTATTGCGCCAGTTGAGTATAGAAACCGGGAAAACTTTAGTCACCAGTGTCCACGCGATTGAATTTGCTCGGAGTCATTATCAGCGAATTATTGGTCTGCAACATGGGCGTATTTTGTTTGATATTCCCGCTGAAGACCTCTCGGATGCCATGATTGAAACTCTCTATAAAACCACGGGGTAATCCTAAATATTTCTATTTAAATTCCTCTGCATTTTTTGCATCTGTAGCGGTTTGATATCTAAAGCGTGCCACAAACAAGCGATCGCAAACTAACAAACCTCCCTCAGCGCCCCTCCCCGCTTAACTGGCGTACTGCATGGGGATTGCTGTTTGTCGCGTCCCTCATTTGGTCGTTGCACGTAGCAGGCGTATTCCAAGGGAATTTAATCAACTCAGGCGGCTGGAACCTCGTCTGGCGCTTTCTCGTAGCTGCATTTTCACCCGATCTCAGCCCGGAATTTCTCCAACTCACTCTAGATTCCACTCTGAAAACCCTCGCTTATGCCGTGTGTGGCACTTTCTTCAGCGTGCTGATTGGGTTGGTGGGGGGTGTTTTTTCTTCCGAGATATGGTGGCAATCTGTTTCAAATTCAAAACTCAAAACTCAAAACTCAAAACTTAAACCTCAGCCTCCTTGGGTGGTGGTACGAGGAGTTTTGGCAATCCCCAGAGCAATTCACGAGTTAATTTGGGGATTATTTTTTGTCAATATTTTTGGACTCGATCCGCTAGTAGCCGTGTTAGCGATCGCAATTCCTTTTGGTGCGATTACTGCCAAAGTCTTCTCGGAAATTCTAGACGAAACCCCCCGCCAGCCACTCATGGCACTCCTCAATAGTGGCGTCCCCCCTCTGAATGCTTTTGCCTATAGCTTGATTCCCCAAGCTTTTCTAAATCTGCTGTCTTACGCTTTCTATCGGTTTGAGTGTTCGATTCGTTCCGCCGCCGTATTGGGGATTATCGGTGCAGGTGGGCTGGGGTATCAAATTCTCCTCAGCCTCCAATCTCTGCGCTATGAGCAGATGTGGACGTTTTTGATTGCCCTGATTGTATTAAATGGTGCTACGGATTTTTGGAGTGCTTTGCTACGCCACCGTTTGGGTGCGCCGAGTCGCCTGGATTTGAATGTCCTAAATCTCCAAGGGCGCAAACAGCGATTTTATCAAAAAGATCCCGTCGTGCAGGTGTCCTTTCTCGGCGGCATTGTTTTAGTTATCTTCTCCTTCTGGTACGTCCAAGCTGATTTCTCAAAACTTTGGGCACCGCGAACCGCACAGCTATTGGCAGGAGTGTTTCAGGATGTCTTCCCACCGCATGGGAGTCAGGTAAGTCAACTATTTACCCTTTCGGCGCAAACCCTTGCCATGTCAATCCTGGCAATGACTGGGGCTGGATTAGGCGGCATTTTATTATCTTTTCCAGCCGCAAATAATTTCCTGTTGCCAGGAGGGATTTTAGATACTGGCAGAAGATCCAGCAAACTCCCCTCATCAAAGGGGACAGCGACTCTAATACCCGCCTTTTTAAGGGGGGCTAGGGGGGATCTACGAGCAACTGCTGTACTGATTTTTACCCGCTTCCTACTACTGTTTGCCCGTGCCGTCCCCGAACCTATTTGGGCGTTAATCTTTCTATTTGTATTGTTTCCAGGTATCTTACCGGGAGCGATCGCCCTCGGTTTACACAACTTAGGTATCCTAGGGCGTCTGATGGCGGAAGTGACGGAAAATCTAAATGAACGTCCCTTGCGATCGCTTAAAGCATTGGGCGCGAGTGGTTCCCAAGTCTTCCTCTACGGCGTCTTACCCCGCACTTTGCCCCGCTTTATCGCTTATATCCTCTACCGTTGGGAAGTCTGCATCCGCGCCACCGTCATCGTCGGATTAGTGGGTGCGGGTGGATTAGGTCGCTTGCTCGCGGAACAACTGAGTAGCTTTGACTACAAAGGTCTCCTGACAACTCTAATTGTGTTTCTCGCCCTCACTTTTATCGTAGATATGATTAGTGCCTCAGTACGACGGACATTAAGGTGATGCTGAGGAAAACTCAACCTTTACACCGTCAGACTGATGTAGACACCCGGTAAAAGTTCAACACTGATAATGTAACAAACAAAACATTTCCCAGTTACACCATCAATTCAGATTGATGGAAGAAATCGTTTTGTTGCGGAATTTTACATCATTTTTGAATGTATTTACAGCGCTTATCTAATTTTAACGAATCTCTAGAGCTAAAAATAGAAATAGCAGCCTGATATCCCTTCTGAAAACATTACCCGTCTGGTAAATAACCAAAGCAAATAGGCAAAAAGTTTTCATGAGAATTTCAAAATTCACAATTTCCCAGACGTTGTCAAGTCCATTTCCTGAAGATTAAATGTGCTGCTGTGAAAGCTTTTTAATAAGGAGATACCATGAGCCAATCAAGCAATCTACCAAACAATAGTTCGATAACTACCGATGCGTCTACAGGAGAAGAACATAAGACTCAACAAGCGGCTGCAAAAGCAACAGCCAAAGTTGCTTTTGAAATGGCACCCGAAAAAATTGTCGTTGACTCTCCACCCCCAAAACCCAATTATCCCCACTATCGGGTTCATCCTGGAGAGCAGTTTGTCTTAGCATCTGTCGATCCGAATGCTTCGGAAGACTATAAAAATAAGAAAGATATTGAGCAGGAACTGCAACATCAGCGCCAGCGCCTTCAAAGTTTACAAGAACGTCTATATGCTGAACATCAGCGCAGCCTACTCATTGTCCTGCAAGCGATGGATACAGGAGGCAAAGATGGCACCATTAAACACGTATTTGGTGGTGTAAATCCGCAAGGTTGCCAGGTTTGGTCATTCAAAAAACCTAGTGAAGAAGAAGCAGGTCATGATTTTCTCTGGCGTTATCACCAGCGGACGCCGTTACGAGGAATGATTACTATCTTCAATCGCTCGCATTACGAAGATGTGTTAATTGTCCGGGTGAAACAACTGGTACCGGAGAATGTATGGCGGGAGCGCTATCACATTATTAATGAGTTTGAGCATATGCTCGCGCTTAATAACATTGCGGTAATCAAGTTTTTTCTGCACATTTCTAAAGACGAGCAAAAACGACGGTTACAAAGTCGTTTAGAAGATCCAGATAAGCATTGGAAATTTTCTAGCAACGACTTGAAGGAGCGTCTGTTTTGGGATGAATACCAGAAGGCGTTTGAGGATGCAATTAATAATTGCTCGACTGAGTATGCCCCTTGGTATGTGGTGCCTGCTAACAATAAATGGTATCGCAATTTAGTGATTGCCAGGACAATTGCTGACACCCTTGAAGCAATGAATCCACAATATCCAAAACCAGAAATGGGCTTAGAAAGTATTTTGATTTCTGATTAACTTTCTTCTATCACTCTGGTTTTATTATTTTACCAGAGTGATAGTAGTGCGCGAACAATATTTTGAATTTTGAAACAAACCCAATAAACGAAACAAGCAAAATAGCTCTAGTTTTGCCTTGGTGTAGCGGTGCTCTCTTTGCTTCAGGCTTAGCATCTGGTTGCTACGACGTTAGCGCGATCGCTTGCTGGCACGCCACCCGGTTCAATTGCATCAATCTTAGCCTTAACCAGAGCGATCGCTTCCTGTAAATCTGCTTGTCGCTTCAGTAAAATCTCGGTTTTCCCAATGACTGGATTAATGGCATAAAGATTCCAGTTGTTGTCAGAATCTTCATAAGGTTTAACGTGCCACTCTTGATAGATAAAGTCGTCGCATTCGACGCAAACTAGCTGTTGCATCATCCCGTCAAAGCGAACGCTGTCCTCGTTGTTAGGAACCCAATGGCTTTCGTGATTACTCAAAGCAATTAGGGATTCGACAAATGCTACAGCTTCCTCGTATTGCACAAAAGCCTTTAAGCTGCGATATGAATTGCCTTGCGGGTTCCAAATCTCCAGATGATGCCCGTAGCGTCCCGGTACGATTTGGTAAATCCATCCGTCAAGCATTTGTGCAGTGTAGTCTTGTTTGCTGCTCATGAATACACCTTCTATCAGAACCCAAAAATATCAGGTCTTCTCGTTGGTTAGCGATTCCTAGCCTTGTCGCTTTATCCTGATTTAGCCGTGTTGGGATACCATCTACTCTAGCGACCCTCGGAGAGAGTTTCACCCCCACTGTTGGCAGTAGCCACGAAGAACCAGAAAACAAAATCAAGTTTTGGCGTGCATCTCCCTGATTTGCAGGCGGGAGAGGAAAGCGATAGATAGCGTGAAATCTGGTATATTTCCCGTTTGCCGGACGCGATCGCATTTGTTATACTCGCACCGTTTATTCGGAAATCCGAGTAATTAGCCGTATTAAATTAACAGGAAATTCTAGAAATTCACCGATGTCTGAAGAACCAAAATCACAGGGATGGTTTCATACCGTTCCGGGCATTATGACCGCAACTGCTGCCATTCTCACTGCTGTAACCGGCTTGGTTGTAGCGCTAAAGCCAGCGGAAGTTCCAAAGCCATCACCAGCCGCATCCACTGCGCCATCGATAGAGACACCAAGCCAACAGGTATTAACTCCTGAAAACACTGGCACTACACAATTTGATGGCAAAGGAAAAGGAAAGAACAAAGACAAGGGTAAAAATAACTAGTCCTTGTAAACGACCAATGCCGCTACGGATTACACTCATGATTTAGTAGAGACGCAATAAATCGCGTCTCTATTTTTTTAGGTCGGTCGCAACTCAATTAAGATGACAAATTGCTAATTTTTTAAGGCATTTAGTCATTCGCAATTTGCCATTTCTGTAATTTAGCGATCGCGCAGTTCCGTCTCCAACTTGTCTAAATCCTCTCTCAAGAAAATGACCATTTGACCGTTATACGCCTTCCCTTCCTTGGTTTGGGCAATTTCCATCCAGTAGCCAAATCGATCTCCTAAGCGCAGTTCACCCTGTTGTGCCGCCAAAAGCGGAAGCCGCTGCCGACGAGCTAAGTCTACAGTTTGTGGTGTGGGATATTCGTAGACAATTCGGGAACGGTCGTAGTCTTGATAAATATCTGGGCCATAGATTACCCGCAGCGATTCTTTTAGACGTTGTGGCGTTACGCCATTAACCATGTCAAAAAAAGAAAAGCGTTCGCTGCGAATCGTGCCTCGATCTTTAAGAAAAGTGACTCTACCGGGAGGAAGGACAGTTGCGAGAAAAGTAAATCGCTGGGCGGCTGTATTGGTCTTTTGCACTAATAGACCATCGCCTGTAGAAGGTCGAAGAGTGGGATTAGAATTAATCCAGGCAATCACTTCTTCTGTTTTCTGTCCGGGTAGGGCGTCAGCACTTTTAGTGGCTCCTAATGCTAGTAAAATTCCCAGTGACAGAACTGACCAAAATTTAACGCTTTTCATTTAGACCTTAAACCTGCAAACACACTTCACCAATCAGCACCCTGTTCTTAGCTATCCCTATTCTTAAGATGCCATGCTGGGGTCGATAGCAACCTTAATTACCTTACGATTCTTCATATCTTGGAACACTTGCTCTAAATGCTTTAAAGGCTGATGTTCGCTGATGAGCAATTCCAAGGGGATGGCGCGACTCGCCAATAGAGATAAGGCATCTCGTACATATTTTGGGGTGTTGTGAAAAACGCCTTTTAGAGTGAGTTCGCTGTAGTGGAGTTGTTCGGTATTGACGGTAATGGTGGTATCGCGCGGACATCCCCCGAATAGATTCACGGTAGCACCCGGACGGGCACACGCGATCGCACTCTCCCAAACTGCGGGTACACCCGTCGCTTCTATCACCACATCTGCGCCCCAGCCGTCGGTTCGCTCTTTTACCGCACTCGGTATATCTGTCAGATGATGATAGTTAAACGTTTCCACAGCGCCTAGCTTTTTCCCAATTTCCAGCCGTTGGTCATTTCCCCCAAAGAGCAACACTGACGCCGATTGATGCGCCAGTACCGCCACAAACATCAGCCCAATTGCCCCATCTCCCAGCACCACAACGCGATCGCCAGACTTTACATTAGAACGTGCTACCCCATGCAGCACGCAGGCTAATGGTTCAGTCATCGATGCCAAGGCATCGGGCAAGTCATCTGGGATGGGCAACAGGTTGTGTTGCACAATCGGGGCGGGAATTTTTAAATACTGTGCGAACGTGCCGTTATTCCACGTCAAGTTAGGGCAAAGAGAATATTCTTGACGTTGACAAAAGAAACAATTCATGCAAGGAGCAGAATTATTCGCAACGACGCGAACTCCTTCCCGGAGTCGCCCCCTTGGGGCTTCGCCTACTTGCCAACCTTGGACTCCGCTTCCTACCGCCACAATCTGCCCCGCTGCCTCATGACCAAACAAGGTGGGAGGCTTCAGCATCTTTGCATGACCGCCGCGCCGCCAAACCTTCAGGTCGGTGCCGCAAGTCGTTGCCGCTGCCACTTGAATCACCACCTCACCAGCAGAGGGAGTAGGGTCAGCGACCTGTTCTAGGCGTAGATCCGTTTGTCCGTAAAGTACCGCTGCCAGCATGAAACACTGCCCCTAACCGAGTCCAAGCTGATTTTATCAGGGCAGATGAATTTTGACGCCTGACATGACGGCAAATTGGTTTCCAGGTTCAGCTTGGGAACAGTAGAACCAGGCTAAAAACGGACTTTTCAGTTTTTCTTTATCTAACAGTTAGGTATTTTTTCCTTCCCAAATAAGGGAAGGGAACTGTTTTATGGTTTTACCAGTTTCAGAGAAAGCGATCGCGCTCCCTGAACCGCTTGATGAAGTGGAAGTGTTTGATCCAGGGCTACAGGCAGCATTTCTTGTCGGCATGAAGTACAAAACCAATAAACCCCATTTTGGCGCGCATGACGTAGAAGAGGACTGCCGCAACAATGGCAAGTATTCATTCGCATTTTATTAAACTCCTTATTCACAAAAAGTACACCCCTGAAGCCTTGGTCACTCAAGCGAATGTATAGGCGAACACAATCTGAAAAAATAAATTAACTTTGAGCTTCCCGAACCTTAAAAAAAGATGTGGTTAATGAAACTTTTTGGTTGCGAGATGCTAATGCCCTAAGACCGAATATTAAGCGTGTTGACCGCTCTGATAAATAAAGATAGAACTGAACATAGGTTTTGTTCATCTATCCTGGGGATCATCTCCTGGTACGGTATCCGGACTCCGGGGGGCAAAAATTTTTAGCAGGTGTTTAACCTGGGTAAACCAGATTAAGCTCTTGGCAAGAGGTTTCTAAGACACCTGCACTCACCCCCCGACAAAGGAAGCTTTAAAGAGTGCGAATCATCGCCTAAATAAAACAAAAATAGAAGAAAATTTTGATTTTCCCCCCTCGTCTTTAAACCGGCACTTGACACGCCCACGTTCCTAGAAAACCTGTCGCAACAAACTTTACCGACCTCTAATATCCACAATCCGCTGCTACCCTTGTCCAGAAAAAAGAAAATATATATAGCACTCCTAAATAATTCCTAAAGCTGAGATACCCGACTTCGAGATAGAAGTCGGGTATCGGAAGGACTGGCTCACAACTTAAATAGGATTGCGATAGCAGTCGCTTGAGTGAAATACATTTGAAACTTCACTCCTAATCCCTCACCAAAAAGCCCAGAAGGGGCAGTATTGAACCACTAAGCAAGCAGTCTTAATTTGCATTCTTTATGAGATCGACGATCGCTGCAATTAACGCGGCTGACTCGATCGGCTTAGAAAGGTGCCGCTGGAATCCGGCAGCGATCGCTTGTTGTTGATTTAGTTCCCCCACATACGCCGTGAGAGCGATCGCCGGAATCTCACCGCCTTGCTCTGCGGGCAACCGTCTCACTTGCCGCAACAGCATATACCCATCCATTTCGGGCATCCCGATGTCACTCACCAACACCGCTGGCTGAAACTGAGCTAACGTGGCAAGAGCTTCCCCTGCTGAACCGACAGCCACAACCTCTGCCCCTTCCTGTTCTAAGACAAAGGCGACATACTCGCGCATATCTGTCGTGTCATCTACCACTAACACTTTGATACCTTGCAAGCCTGAGAGAGATTTGGACTCGCGAACGATTTGAGGAATGGTTGAGTGCTGCGACATCAACGGAAATTTCACCGTAAAAGTGGCTCCCTGCTCTTCCCCAGCGCTATCTGCACGAACACTGCCACCGTGTAATTCAACGATTTGACGGACGATCGCTAAGCCCAATCCTAATCCACCAAATTGTCGAGTCGTGGCGCTATCAGCTTGGCGAAAGTATTCAAAGACATGGGGCAGAAATTGGGGGAGAATCCCTTTACCTGTGTCGCTGACCGTAATTTGAGCTTCAGCCTCAATCTGCTCTAAGCGAATTTCAACTCGTCCTCCTGACGGGGTAAACTTGACGGCGTTGGATAACAAGTTCCAAATGACTTGCTGCAAGCGACCTGAATCGCCTAAAACTTGCCCAACCTCTGGTTCCAAAATTGTTTGAATTTGAATCGATTTGGCGGCGGCGGCTAACTGCACAGTTTCTAGTGCGGCGGTGATGGTGGTTGCTAGATTGACCGGATCGACATTGAGGCTGAGTTTGCCTTGGAGAATTCGAGAAACATCGAGCAAATCATCAATGAGCTGCACTTGCAGTTTGGCATTGCGTTCGATGATCTGTAGGGCATAAGTCGTTCGCACTTGATCCATCTTGTGGTTTTGCAGTAGCTGAGACCAGCCCAAGATCGGGTTGAGAGGCGATCGCAACTCGTGAGACAGTACGGCTAGAAACTCATCTTTAATGCGATTTGCCTGTTCGGCAGCTTCCCGTGCGGCTTGTTCTCGTTGCAGAATTTGTTCTCGTTCGATTTCACTACGCTTGCGATCGCTAATATCTTTGAACAGTACGGCAACTTTTCGGCTCTCCGGCTGCCCAACGCGGAACGCATAAACATCGAACCAACGGTTCATCACTTGGGAACCATTCTCGAAGCGAATGGATTCACCTGTTAGGGCGACTTTGCCGTAAATCTCGTACCAGTGCTTTTCAAGATTTGGAATGAGCTGACGCGCCGTTTTGCCCGCTGCCTGTTCGAGTCCCGTTTGTTTCCCAAACGCCGGATTAGTCTCCAAAAAGCGGTAATCGATCGGCTTGTTATTTGCATCAAACTGCATTTCGATGAGGCAAAAGCCTTCGTCAATGGACTCAAACAGCGTTCGATAGCGTTCCTCTGATTGGCGCAAGGCCACTTCTGCTTGTTTGCGCTCGGTAATATCGACGAGTGCGCCAGGAAAAGAAACAGGTTTCCCTGCTGCATCATACTCAACTCGACCCCGTGCCGTTAGCCAACGTTCCTCACCACTGACAGTCCGAACGCGGTACTCAGCAGCATATTCCTCACCTGTGTGGATCGCCTGCTCAATTGCAACTGAAACGCGAGGACGGTCTTCCTCGTGCATGGAGTTGATAAAGAACTCGATCGGCAAGCCTTCTGATGTCGCACTCACCGGGTCTACAGCAAACAGGCGAGCAAACGCAGCATTGACCCTGACGCGATCGCCGGGAATACTCCAGCGCCAAGTGTAGACGGCTCCCGCTGCCAAAGCAGATTCTAACTGCACATGGGCTTCTCTCAGCGCTAGTTCAGCTTGTTGGCGTTCGGCTTCAATGCGCTTCGCTTCCGTAATATCCCGTGAAATAGCAAGCAGTTGCACCACCTGTCCCTGGGCATCTCGCACCGGCGTAATAATGATATCCCACCATTTCGGTGTGCCCTTGGTGGTAGGGCGATAGCCTTGAAATTGAGAGATGTTGCCAATTGTGGCAGCGGCGATCGCAGCTTGGGCTTTTTCATAATCTTCGCTCTCCCACAAATCAGCCCAGACGCGATAAAGGATAGATTTCGGCTCGTCGATTTCTAAAAGACACAGCCCACCAGGATTGATGTAGAGAATTTCACCGTTCAACGCTAAGACTTTGATGCAGTCAGTACTGCTCTCTAGAATGCTTTGCTTTAGCTCCTCACTTTCTCGCAAAGCTTCTTCTGCTTGTTTGCGCTCGGTAATATCCGTGCAGGTACCAAACCAGCGAATGACTTGACCGTTTTCGTCGCGCATGGGTAGGGCGCGGGTGAGATGCCAACAATAAATTCCATCTGCCCTTCTCAAACGATGTTCGATATCGTAGTTTGTGCCCATTTCAGTGGATTGAGTCCACGCTTCAATAGTCCGGAGCCGATCGTCTGGATGGAGTGTGTTTTGCCAACCGCTCCCCTGGATTTGCTCCAACGTCAATCCGGTGTAGTCAAACCAGCCGGGGCTGTAATAATCTACCCAACCGCTGGCATCAGCCGTCCAAACCATTTGGGGAATAGATTCAGCCAGGAAGCGAAAGCGCTGCTGATTAGCTGCTTGGCGCGATCGCCCGAGTTCTAAATTGGCAGCGACGCGGGCAAGCAATTCACCGGAGCTAAAGGGCTTCACCAGATAATCATCGGCTCCAGCTTCCAGTCCTGCGATAGCCGATTCTTCTCCGGCGCGAGCAGATAGTAGCAAAAATGGAATTTCGCGAGTTTTGGCATCAGCTCTTAACCGCCTGAGCAACTCAAAACCATCCATTCCTGGCATCATCACATCGCTGAGGATCAGGTCAGGCGCACGATTATATACGGCAGTTAGAGCGGTTTCGCCATCTTTCGCCATTTCCACCTGATAAAACTGGCTGAGGAGGCGGTGCAGATAGTCGCGCATATCGGCGTTATCATCGACTAGCAGAATCCGGGCGGTAGCCGTCGAGATTGGAGCATCTGAGGTTCGTTGAGCGTTTTCTGCGGTCTGCAACCTCGGCGCTGCATTTTCTTCGGGTAGCCAACCTAAAGCTTCTTCAACATAAGGAATTGCACCAAAAGCGGTGGAGGCTTGGGCGCGTCTGGAGTGAATGTCATCACTCGGCAAATGAGCCGTTCCCATTGGCAATCGAACCGTGAAGGTACTGCCCCGACCCAGCGTACTGTCAACAGCGATCGCTCCACCTTGCAACTGCACGAGTTCCTGCACCAACGATAGCCCGATTCCTGTACCTTCAAAGGTGCGTCCCCGTGCCCCCTCAACGCGATGAAACCGCTCAAACAGTTTGGGAAGCTCGGCAGATGGGATACCCGTACCCGTGTCGCGCACCATCAGTTCCACATGGTCGCCGACCGGACGCAGAACCACCGCAATTTCTCCTTCAAACGTAAACTTAAAGGCATTCGAGAGCAGATTCAACACAATCTTCTCCCACATATCCCGATCTACATAAATCGGTTCTGGTAAGGGAGGACAATCAACCGTAAGTTTCAGTCCCGCTTGCTCAACGGTAGAACGAAATAGACTCGTTAATTCAGCCGTATAGGTTGCCAAATCGGTTGGCTGGTAGTTTGCCTGAGCGCGTCCGGCTTCAATGCGCGAAAAATCGAGCAGGGTATTGACGAGCTTCAGCAAGCGCTTCCCGTTGCGCTGCACCAGTTCGAGTTGCGATCGCGCTTTGGTCGGAATGCTTCCCTCTAATTCGGCTAGCGTCTGCTCTAGCGGCGATAGCATCAGCGTCAGGGGAGTACGGAATTCGTGGCTGATATTGTTGAAGAAGGACGTTTTGGCGCGATCCAGTTCTGCCAGTGCTTCCACTCGCTGGCGTTCTTCTTCAAACGCACGGGCATTCGCGATCGCATTCGTGACATTGCCTGCTACTAAATCAAAAAATTCTCGGTACTCATTCTCAAAGGCTCGATGGGGATTGATTCCCAACACCAAAAACCCAACAATCTGAGGTTGTCCTGATTGAGTCACCGGCACAACCCAAGCAGCAGCAGGCGACTTGTCCCAGGTGCCCTTCGGTAACGTCCCGAAGCGAGTTGCGACATCAACAATAACGGCTTGCCCAGTCTGATGAATTCGTCTCAATCCCCATCGGTCATTGTCTTGAGTCAGGTCTACGATTGCTGGCGTTGAAACAGTTTCTGCCTCGAATCCAGCCGTTTCCACCAGAGTCGCTTGCTTGCCATCTGCCTCCACTCGATAGAGCAGGGCAAACGGAATATCGTGAGCATTGGTGGCTAAAGCCTGAATTGCCGTTCTACAGGCAGCTTCAACCGTCTTGGCTTGAGCTGTTTTGCTCGCCAGTAAGCTTAATGTTTGTAAGCGGCGATCGCCCAGAACCCGCCCGGTTGTCTCGCTGACGATGCAAAAAACGCCGCCGACTTCCCCGCTCTCGTCCCGCACGGGGTCATAGGATACATCAAAGTAAGTTTCCTCGCTGTACCCGTAGCGATTGAGAAAGAACAAATGATCTCGCGCCCAGAATGCTTCTCCACTCGTGACAACTCCATCTAGCAAGGGTTTGAGCGCGTCCCAAACTTCGCTCCACAGCTCACGAGCAGGGCGACCCAGCGCCCAAGGATGCTTCGATGCCAAAGCAGGGCGATAAGCATCGTTGTAGAGCGCGATCAATTCAGTTCCCCAGAACAGGCAAATCTGAGCTTTTGAAGGCAGCAAAATGCTGACAGCGCTCCGCAAACTTTGGGGCCAGTAGGTTACATCTCCTAAGGGAGTCTGCGACCAATCGAGCGATCGCATCAAATTCCCCATTTCGCCGCCTGCAACAAAAATGCTGTCAGCAGCCCTTCCTTTGTCTGCAAATGTCACTGGCGCAACTCCTGCTCCTCGAAATACCTGGCTAGTCGTCTTCGACCTGTTCCCCCATTATGATTGCAGCAGTGTTTCAATCTGCTTCCAACCGAGTGGTAAGGGGCACGTTCGTTTGTTTTCCCATCGATTCACACTATGGAACGATACCCCAAGTAGCGTTGCGAACTTTTCCTGTGAAAGTTCAAGCCGCGGGCGAGTCTCGCGGACTAACCCCGCCACCTCTAGCTGTTCAAGTGTGGTTCTTGGGCACAAATCCCTCTATCTTAATGCGTAAAATTGAACGATAGCCGGTGCGATATCCTTCCATCTATTAGCCAGAATGGGGCTAGTTTCTCTTCATTCTCTTCCCCTCCTAGTCATTGACAGAAAGGATTTTTATCACTAAGTAACTGTCTTTGAACAGGTCAATTTTCACAGGCGATCTCTCCCCGTACCATCTAATGCAGGCGACCCTGGAGCGGAAGAATGCTGCTTGCACAACCAGCCGCTATCTGCACGCTGATTTAACCCCCATTCCACAACCTAAACTGCCATACTCCGAATTTTCGACATTTAAAAATTTTGGGCTTGCGATCGCAAAACATATTTACATTTTTTTTGTATCATAAATCACCTTTGTTAGATAAAAAAACCGAAATAACCGATTGTGACAGTAGGGGTGCAGAATGTGCGATATATCTGTAAAGCTGGAAAATATAGGTATCCTTTCCCAATGCCCTGCCCGAAAAGGGAAAAGATGCGAGCTTAACTTGCGAATCCATTGTTAACCCTAAGCCGCACTGAGCTTGAGTTCCCTCGACACGCTCATTGCTCGCGACTTGAGGAAGAATCGAATTTATTCAATTGACCTTTAAACTTGAGATTTTTAACAGGATGAAGATTCAGCAATTGTGCCAATGCTGGTTCAATTATCCGGTGGTAGTATCTAAATTTACAGGTAAAAGAGTTGCGAGAGCAGAACATCTCCATATGATTCTTAGAGAAAACTAGCTGATTGTGGAGCATAACATTGAACTCTTTCAACTTTTGCAATCTTAAATTCCTTGGAAATCTCCTATTTCTCAAGTCGATAGCAGGTAGCAGTAAGAGTGTCCATCCTAAACAACCAGGCTAACTCAGCTAGCCAAAAAAGTAGCCGGGAAGCATTTCCCAAATTGGGGAAATTCAATTTTTCTAAAGCGTTTTGGTTAAGGCTGCCAAAAAAGCAGCATCGCTACAAGCAAAGATGGCAACCTCGTGACCTAATTGTTTTATCGATACTGGCAGGGTCAACTTTGGGGGTGAGTGCGATCGCTGTAGTTAGCTATCAGGTTGTGCGGGGACTGATTCTGGAGAACCTCCAGCAACAAGCCTTACTGAAAGTCCAGCAGGGACGAGATGAGATTGACCAGTGGCTATCTAATCGGAAGACTGAGGTAGAGATGCTGGCGAACAGTCCCCTCGTGCGCTCTATAGATTGGTCAGTCGCCCAGCCTTATTTAAAGTCGGAATTGCAACGGTTTAAAGAAATTCACCAGCTGTCAATTGTCAACTCCGAGGGTTGGGGTGCGAATACCAGCGTCGGTCCTCATCGCAAAAATATTAAAGACCGGGAATGGTTTATCAAGGCAATGTCAGGGCAAGTCAGTGCCGCGAATCCCGTAGTCAGTCGCACCACAGGCCTTCTACAAATCAATATCAGCGCTCCAATTATGGGGGATTCAGGGACTCAAGTGCTGGGAGCAATGGGTGGAGCGATTAAAGTTGACCGAGTGATTCAGGTAGTCAGCAGGCTCCAAGAGGGAGCTGGCAGCTATGCCTTTGCACTCAACTCCACAGGGGTGGCGATTGCCCATCCTGACCCCAAGATGATTGGCTCCGCAGAGCATGAGGCACCCAGCTTCTTACAATCTTCCAATCCGGCACTGGCAGCGATCGCCCAGTCAATGGTTGCCAAACAAGCAGGGATTAAACTAATACGAGTCAATGACAGCTGGAACTACGTTGCCTACGTGCCCCTAAAGGAAGCGGATTGGTCAATTGCACTGGTTATTCCTCGCCAGAACATCGAATCTAACTTAGGCGCACTCAACCTCCTAGCGACCGTTTTAGGCGGATTGTTGCTGATTGCCCTAATTGGTGCATGGCGACAGGTGCAGCTGTTTGAGCAAACTCGCACTCGTGCCGAACAGGAAGCTCTACTCAACCGTTTGGTGCGTCGCATTCGAGAATCTTTAGAGCTACAAACCATTGTTCAGACGACGGTTACAGAACTGGCAACCTTAACACAGCTTGATAGAGTGCTGTTTGGCTGGTACGATCCCCAATCCCAAACCCTTGAGCTGGTTGGCGACTCTCACGCCCAAACATTGACGATTCAGCCAAGAAAGTTTCAGTCCAATTCGTGTATAGACATAGCAGCTTGTCTACAGCAGACAGAAGCACTTCATCTGTTGTTTGTTGATGCTGAGTTAGAGCAAACACCTCTAGAGTTAAAAGCTCACGCCTACCTTGCACTCCCTATCCCGCTTCTAGATGGCTGCTGCGGCTATCTCATTGGTTTGCACGCTCATTCCCTAAGTCCACTAGATCGGGAATTACTCAAAGCAGTTGTCGATCAGTTAGCAGTTGCTATTACTCAGGCTCAGCTGTACAACCAAACCCAACAACAGATTACACTGCTCAACCAAACGCTGAGGAAACTTAACCAGACCCAACTCCATCTGGTGCAGAGCGAGAAAATGTCTAGTTTGGGTCAGATGGTGGCAGGCATTGCCCACGAAATCAATAATCCAGTCAACTTTATCTACGGCAATCTCATTCATGCCAGCTCTTACATCCAAGATTTACTAGAGTTGATTCAGCTGTACCAAGAGCAGTATCCTCAGCCCACGCCCCAGATTCAAGACAAAGCAGAGGACATGGAACTGGAATTTCTCAAAGAAGATTTATCCAAACTCCTTGCCTCGATGCAAGTTGGCGCTCAGCGTATTCGTGATATTGTTTACTCGCTGCGTGTGTTTTCCCGTTTGGATGAATCAGAAGTCAAGGATGTGGATATTCACCAGGGCATTGATAGCACGCTGATGCTTTTGCAAAACCGTCTTAAGGCGAAGCCAGATCATCCAGCCATTGAAGTTGTCAAGGAGTATGGTCAGTTACCTAAAATTGAGTGCCATGCCGGACAACTCAACCAGGTATTTATGAACCTCCTCAGCAATGCGATTGATGCCATAGAGGAGTTCAACGCCAAGCGTAGCTATCAAGATAGGCAAGCTTCGCCCAGCCGAATTACAATTCGCACGCAAGTTTTGGCATCAAAACAAATTGCGATTCGGATTGCAGATAATGGCGCAGGTATTGCTGAAGAGATTCAACAACGATTATTTGACCCGTTCTTCACCACCAAGGCGGTTGGAAAGGGAACCGGGATGGGATTAGCGATTAGCTATCAGATAGTGACAGAGACACATGGGGGACAGTTGCGGTGCATTTCGGCACCCGGACAAGGAGCAGAATTTGCGATCGAGATTCCGATCCAACAATCACCGCAACCATCGTAGGAATTGATTGAGCAATCAGTTTAGGGGGAAAGTTAGGGCACAATTCCCCACTACCGATCAACAAAAAAGTAAGGACAAAATAGATTTGAGAAAAGTTTAGTGAAACTTTCTCAAATCTAGATTCACCTAACTTGGTGAAAATTGGATCTTGGTATTCTTGGAAATTTAGGACAAGACAGGTGAATCGTTGGGTCGGTTATAAACAGCCCAATCCTGAATTCCCCGCTCGCGAAAAACTCCTTCAACTTTGGCGATTTCCTCGGCTGTTCCATCCACAATTACCAAATAGTAATTGTAGAACAGGCGATCGCTATAAACTTTAGCGTCATCTTCATGAATGCCGAGATCGGTTAATGCCTCAATCAGGCGATTCGTTGCCGCTGTTCCAATCCCAACACCAGCAATCGTACCGGCTAGTGTCAAGCCCAGACCACCCGCTGCCATTACAGCCCCCACACCAGGAACTGCTAAAGTGCTAAGACTGGTGAATATGCCACCAAACAGCCCAACGTTAGTATTTGCGTTGGCTTTTGTGGCAGCAGTGACGCTAGCTTCATCACCAATGCGATCGCTCATATTCGCACCGGCAAGTTGATCGTCAGGTTTTGCTTGTGTGGTAATTACCGAAACCCTATCTATTGGGAAGCCAGCTTTGTTAACTTCATCGAGTGCAGTTTCTGCATCTTGACGATTAGAAAATACCCCCACAGCACGCTTATTTTCAGCTACAGTCATTTTTCCCTCCGATTGCCATATCTGCATCGCGAATCCACAAATGCAGAATTGATTTTTTAATCCTTGATGTTGAAATTTTGGTATTTTCTGCTACTAGATCCATCAATCCCTAGATGTAACTCGGAGGTAGAGTCTCTCCGGGCGTTTTGTTACGGCTGAGTTGAATGATTGAAGACTCATCTCAAATCCGTCTACTTGCCTGTAATATAAAGAACCCCTCCCCGCAAGCGGGAAAGGGTTGGGGTTCTGGGAAATTAGGGGAATCAACCAGACTTTAAGATTACTGAGTCGCCAGCCGGATTACTCGTTAGGCTTTTGATTCGCCTGCAAGAAAGCCTCGATTACCTCAGTTGCCAATTGAGTCATGGGCTTACCCTGACGGGCTGCTTCTGCTTTCAAGCGGCTGTAAACATCATCCCGGACATTGATCCGACGACGGATTTTAGCTGCAACTGCAATTTCTGATTCTTCTGGCAGCACCACCTCATTAATCAACCCGGTATCTGACTGAGGAGAGACTGCTTCTGACTCATAGTCAACTGTAAATTGACGAATCGCATCAAAACCAACGCGATCGCAGAAATCCCCAAAACCTTCTTGGGGTTGCCGCGACTGCTTGAAGTAAACGAAAATCGGCTCTAATTCGGTTTCTAGCTCGTTGATGTGCAGCCGATCCATATAGGCTCTAGAGAGTCGCGTTTGGTCGCGTGAAGCCCCTAGCCAAATCTGATAAGATTCAGCCGCACTCCCGACAAATCCTAATTCTGCCAGATAGGGACGAGCGCAACCATTCGGGCAACCCGTCATCCGCACGATAAAGTGTTCGTTTTCCAATCCCACTTTTTTCAGCAGCGCCCGAACCCGATTCAAGAGATCCGGCATGATCCGTTCCGATTCGGTAATCGCCAAGCCGCAAGTCGGCATTGCGGGGCAAGCCATCGAATAGCGCACCAATGGGTCAAGTTGATTGGGGTCTGCCTGAACGCCACAGCGGTCAAGAATCTGCTGAATTTCGGTTTTCTGCGCCGGGTCAATTTCGTAAAACAGCAAGTTTTGGTTGGGTGTCAGGCGAATCGGTAGCGAGAACTTCTGCACGATTTCCCGCAGTGCAGTTCTTAGCTTGAAGTTACCTTCGTCCTTTACCCGACCATTTTCAATCGGAATTCCTAGAAACAGCTTGCCGTCGCCTTGTTCGTTCCATCCCAAGAAATCTTTGTATTTAAAGGGCGGTAACTCTTTAAAAGCTGCCAGCGGTTTGCCAAAGTATTCTTCGACTTTGGCGCGGAACTTCTCGACGCCCCAATCTTCGATTAGGTATTTCATCCGCGCATGACGGCGGTTAGTGCGATCGCCATAATCTCTTTGAGTGGCGACAATTGCTTTGATCAGATCGTAGATATCTTGTTTCTCTACATACCCGATGGGATCTGCCATCCGGGGAAATGTCTCTTCTTTGTTGTGAGTGCGTCCTAAACCACCACCCGCAAAGACATTAAATCCCTCTAGTTCTCCCTCGGTGTTGGTAATCACCACCAAGCTGACATCTTGGGAATAGAGGTCAACCGAATTATCCCCTGGTACCGTTACGGCACACTTAAATTTCCGGGGCATATAGCGATCGCCATATAGCGGTTCTTCTTTCCCGTGAACGACGGTGCCGTTGCCGTTGCGTTGCCGCGCCGCCTTTACCTCTGGGTTTTCTTCCGCGCTAATGGACTTTTCGCCATCTAGCCAAATTTCATAATATGCACCTGTTTGCGGTGCCAGTAGGTCAGCAATATTGTTGGCATACTCCCAGGTATATTCGTAGTCCCGGCGATTTTTATAAGGCGCTGGGGGCGTCATCACATTGCGGTTGAGGTCGCCGCAGGCTCCCAGCGTTGACCCCATGTTTTTAATGATGGCAGCGATGGATGCTTTGAGATTTTTCTTTAAAATTCCATGCAGCTGAAAACCCTGGCGAGTCGTAGCGCGTAGCGTTCCATTGCCATATTCCTCAGCCAGTCGGTCTAAGGTCAGATACAGTTGTGGTGGAATGAAGCCCCCCGGATTACGGGTACGCAGCATGAACTGGTAATCTTTTTCCTGACCCTTCACCCGGTTGTCCCGGTTATCCTGCTGGTACGATCCGTGAAATTTGAGAATCTGGGTGGCATCTTCTGTGAAGCTGTTGGTGTCTTCCAGTAGCTCAGTTGCCACAGGTTCGCGTAAAAAGTTGCTGCGTTCTTTGAGTCCTTCTACTTTAGAAAGCTTTTGAACAGGGGAAATCGGAGATTTAACCATCGGAAACTAGGGGGCTGAACGGTTGAACTGGATCACCGGAAAATCTATCGGGATTACGGCGTATACATTCATGGTACTATCACCATTCTTAATCTTTAGCGATAGGTGAGAAAATCCCTAGATTTTAACAATTCTTGCAGAAAGGGATATCCCCAGAGGACGCCCTTGGGTTTGCCACACCTTGATGCAGTGATGCAGTGATGCAAGTAAGAGCGTCAAGTCTTTCGTGCCTAACCCGATTTTTGAGCCAAGCAGTCTTAAGCCGTCCATTGAATCAGCTCCATCGGTAGGTTAGCATAGCTACCCTACTGTGCGGTGTATCAAACCCAAGTGAGAACCGCTATAAAAACAAAGTGGGACAGGCTTTATCAACCTGTCCCACTTTGTTAGAAGTCACTTAAGTCAAAATATCTCGAACCAAACACCGCCAAGAACGATAGAGAGAGCGTTAATCTTAGAATCCGTAGCCGACTCCTAGCTGGACGCTAACAGAAGAAGCGGGACTGTTTTCGTAAGGCTTGATTCCCAGTTTGGCATCGCTGAAGACTACAACGTTCTTGGCAACTTCTGCTTCGACGCCAGCCGTGACTACAGGCGCATTGCGGTTGCCGAAGGTAGATGGTTTGCCTTCCGATTCATGCAAACCGTAGCCACCACCAACGTAGAAGTTGGCTTTATTGGTAACAGGCACATCATAAGTAACCATCGGAATGATTGTGCTGGTTTCGTTAGTGAACTGCACGGAACCTCTAATAGAAACTGGCGTCTTGGGAACCGCATAGCGACCTTGAATCACACCGCCGACTGCGGCAGCATCGCCATCTTGTCCGCCATTTGTAACGCTAGCAGAACCACCAACTCCGACATAATTTGCTCGTGTTCCAGTGGGTTTTGCAGAGGCATCCAAACTAGACATTAAAACAGGAGCGATCGCTAGTGCAGATAGTACGGAAATCTTAGCTACGGATTTGAGAGCGCGATTCATAATTACTTCCTTCAATTCTCTGGTTTTCAGTTGCTTTGTTACATTCAAAGTCGTTAGCCAAAGCAAAAGGTTCCAGGAATCCATAAAAAAATTTTTCGCCCGCTCAAATCAAGGATTGCTAAAGCTTTTAAGTCTCAGCATTCCCCTACGGGCAATGGCTTCAAGCTCTTTAAATCCCAAAATAACAGTAAATATTTTAGTGCCTGAATAATGTTTTTACCTCTGGCAATGGGTTGAAATAGCATTTCCTCAAATAGAGGCTTCCTGCCAGTGGACTGTTTGGAAAGTGGCACAAATCCATGAAAAATTTGAGGAACTATTTTGTTGTCTTAGCAGTCTAAAATTTAAGGGCAATTTTCATCAAAAAAAAGTAATCGTAAAGTCTCATAACCCTATCAAATTGCTCTATAAAGCTAAGAAGTTGGGAGCTGGCTGGATTAGGGAAAACAACTTTAAAAAGTTATAATTGTAACGATATTTTTAAAAATAGACTAAACTTCACTCATCACAGGTCATCGGGAAAGTGCCGGATGGTTATAGCTGTTAAGAACCGCAGACACTAACCCGAAGAGTGGCTAAGAGCAGCATCGGCTAACGCGATCGCGTCCCAGAGCTTTTGCCTGATAAAGCGCCTCATCCGCTGTCTTTAACAATATTTCTGGTGAAGTATCGCAGTCGGGAACCGTAGTCGCAACGCCCAAACTCAGCGTCACATACTGACTAACTAAAGAATGGCTATGGACAATCTTTAAGTCTTGCACTGCCACTCGAATCTCTTCTGCCACTTGCAATGCCCCATTTTGTGTAGTGTTGGGCAAAATTACGGCAAATTCTTCGCCCCCGTATCGAGCGACTAAATCCGCTGGTCGCTTGACAGCTTGAGCGATCGCACTGGCGACGGTAATTAAACAAGTATCCCCGGCTTGATGACCATAGGTGTCATTGTAGAGTTTGAAAAAGTCAATATCGCACAAGATCAGAGACAGGGGGACTTTTTCTCGTCTCAGACGCCGCCACTCCTGATCCAGGTACTCATCAAACCGGCGTCGGTTCGGCAGACCCGTCAGACCGTCCAAAGTCGCAAGGCGCTGCAACTTTTGGTTAGCTGCCTCCAATTGTTCATAGAGTTGCCCTTGTTGAATCGCAATACCCACCTGCATCGCCAAAGAAGAGAGCAGATCGATTTCCCACGGTTGCCAATGTCGGGGTTGCGAACAATGATGAGCAATCAGCAACCCCCACAACTGTTGCCCTTGCAGAATCGGAACGACTAAGTTCGCTTTAACCTGAAACTGCTCCAGCACATCGATATGACACTGACCCAGTCCTGAGTTGTAAATATCTGCGATTGCTTGAACCCGACTCTGCTGATACAGCTGGGCGTACTTTTCCTTAAAACAGGGATCGTAGACGGGAGTTCCCAGCATCGAAGTCCAATTGGGGTCTACAGACTCCACCGCCACAACCCCGCGCCAGCCTGCCTCGAAACGATAAATAATCACCCGGTCGCACGCTAGAAATTGCCGCACTTCTGCCACCGTCGTGTTCAGAATCTCGCTGAGATTGAGAGACTGACGGATGCGCTCTAGCATCGCCCCTATCAGTTGCTCCCTGAGAACTTGCAGTCGCAGTGCCTCCTCCGCCTGCTTGCGTTCGGTGATATCGGTGAGCGTGCCAATAAAACCAACTGTCGTACCGGCTACTCCTTGTTCCGCCACCGCCTGACCAAACACCCAGGTGACGACTCCATCCGCACGCCCAAACCGATACTCTGAGGCAAACCGCCGGTTTTCTATTATCGCCTGCTTCCATTCGCTGATGACGCGATCGCGATCGTCGGGATGCAGCGCTCTCGTCCAACCTTCTCCGAGTGCTTCCGCCAGGGTCAATCCTGCCAGTTCGCGCCAGCGCTCGTTGACATACAAACAGTTCCCTTCTACATCTGTGTGGAAAATCCCTACCGGCGACATTTTAGCTAAGGTGTAATACCGATACTCACTTTCCTGAAGGGCTTCCTCGGTTCGCTTGCGCTCGGTGATATCAGTGATTGACCCTGCCATACGATAAGGTATGCCTTGCTCATCTCGAAATGCAATCCCCCGACAGAGAAACCACCGGATATTGCCATTCTTGTGGATCATCCGATGTTCGATTTCATACTGGGGTGTCAACCCTTCGAGATAAATACTTGCAGCCGTCATCACCCATTCCCGCTGATCCGGATGTACCAGATGGAGCCAAGCCTCTATACGGTTGTCAATTTCGTCTTCGCGATAGCCCAGCATCGCTTTCCAGCTAGCGGTGAGATACATTTCACCAGTTTGGAGATCCCAGTCCCAAAGTCCTACTTGACCGGCATTAACGGCTAGGACATAGCGTTCCTCTGCCTGGTGAGCAGGAGTCATGTCCGTCATAAAGCGATCGCGCCCGTAAATAAATCGGCAAAAACTTTTAAAAAGTTGTCCCAACACAGCCCGCACGCTTTGTTGGCATCCGTGAAGAATGCTTTATTTTTCCTGCCTTCGGCTGCGAATGTGCCTGCATTCCAAACTTGCGGTTGATTTGTCCCAACCTGCACTGGGATGAAGTACATCGAGGCAGGTTGGAAGAGGGTGCTAAAATATTGCTTCAATTTCCCTACCTTTTGACGCAGCGCTTTCTCTAGTTGGCGACGTTCTAGATGCGATTGGGGTTGCTGGAACGTAAGCACGAAGGCTTCATCCTGGAAATCATGCCAGGAAGCTGGGCAATCAAAGCGCATTTGAGTTTGTTGTTTAAGAGGGGTGTTTTAAAGAGTCTCAATCTACCGGGGGTTTAAATCAAAACGACACTCCCCGGTCATCCAAAAAAGTCAGTTGAGATGCCCCAAGGTTCTAAATTCTATTATTGTCGAAAGGTTTAAGCGATCGCGTAATTCGCTTTTGCGAACATAAAATGCGTTGGCAAAAGCGAGGCGATTTTAGGGAGAAGGGTTGCAGATAAAATGCACTGAGCAAGTCTAACGAGCAACCTTACGGAACCAGCAGTTCATACGCCTGCCGTTGTCCCAAAGGAGTTACCACAACCGCTTGAATTTTCCGTTGCTTAGGCAGTGGGACTGTAATATCAAATTCACCCGTGCGCTCCACATTCTGTAAAGTAGACGCCACGATCAACAGATTGAACGGATCGATTAGACCGCGAATGCGTACGCGATCGCCCTCTATCGCCGCCAGAACTCGGATCTCTAATTCACCCTCTTCTTTCAAAGGAATTGGTTGGGAAGGGGGTTCGCCAGGAATCACTAAAGTCCGAAACCCAGCATTGACTTCTACCGCTTGCCCCTGAGCTTCCTCGACCACGCTCCCTTCTAGGGTGGCAACGCTCGTTTTGCCATTGGGTTTGACGCTCACACCAAATTGCGTCCCGCGAACGCCACTCAAACCGGCAGGTGTTTCAATTTCAAACCGCGAATTAGGATTCGTAAACGGTCGTACCTCCAGGCGAGCTTGTCCCCCCTTTACTTGAAGTCGCGTAATTCTTCCCCCATCAGGCATTGTCTGCAATTGTTGTACTTGCAGAGTGGTATTTTCTGAGACATTCACGAAGCCAACGCCGGTATCGACGGCTAGGACGGCTTTAGACTCGTCGCCCGTCGTGATAGTATCGCCCACCTCCTCAAGGCGCAAGCCGACCCTAACCGACCCAGCAGCGTCTCTAAGTTTATAAGTGACTTTACCTGCATAGGAAACGACTTCTAACCGTCGGTTGAGTCGAACCTGCAAAGGTTTTGCCACTGAGTCTGTACCGATGCTTAAGAGAGCCACCAACAGCAGGAGAGACACGAATGCTCTACGACTTTTCACTGCTCACCTCTTGTAGAAATGAAAAATTAAAAATTACTAATTTGATTTTGCAGTTTTAATTTTTTCAGATGATTTGTGCATATTAACTTGATTAAGCGATCGCACTTTAAAATCGCCCTTTATATCTGCGTGGCTGATTGTATCCACCGATGCATCATCGCCAGAAGCTGCGTCTAGGAGCATACGCGATCGCGTCCCCCTGCTTTTGCCCGATACAACGCCTCATCAGCTTCCTTAAGTAACGCTTCTGGCGAGGCGTCATGCAAAGGAATCGCGCCAGCGACACCCAAACTCAGCGTTACATACTGGCTAACAGCAGACTTGGTATGAACAATTTCTAAAGATTTCACAGCCTGTCGAATTTCCGTTGCGACTTGCAACCCACCCGCAGCAGAGGTATTAGGCAAAATCACTGCAAATTCTTCGCCGCCATAGCGTGCGACTAAATCTGTCGAGCGCTTGACCACCCGAAACAGGGCACTAGCAACAGTTTGTAAACAAATATCTCCAGCTTGATGCCCGTAAGTATCGTTGTAGGTTTTGAAAAAATCGATATCGCAGAAGATGAGAGACAGGGGCAGTTGTTCGCGCAACATTCGCCGCCACTCTTGACCAAGATACTCATCAAATCGACGGCGGTTTGCCAGCCCCGTCAGACTGTCGAAGGTCGCAAGTCGCTGCAAGTCTCGGTTTGCCACCTCCAGTTGTTGATAAAGTTGAAATTGTTGGATTAAACGCCTCACCCGCTGACGCAGTACGGGCCAGTGAATAGGTTTGGTAACGAAATCAATGGCTCCGACTTCAAAAGCTCGGTCAACGGATTCTTTGTCGTCAAGACCTGTAATCATCAATACGGGAGTGCGATCGCATGAAGGGATGTCTTGTAGCCTGGAGCAGCAAGTGAAGCCATCCATTACCGGCATCATGGCATCGAGCAAGACAATATGCGGCTGAAAGCGAACATAAGCACTCAAGCACTCCTCTCCATTGCTCGCTTCAACAACCTGGTATCCTTCCTGTTGCATTGCTTGACACAGTAGCTGACGCATGATTCTGTCGTCGTCTACCACGAGGACGATAGAGGGTTCTTGGGGAAGGGAAAGCATTTTTATTAGACCTATCCGTTAATTGGTATAGGATGTACCCCGGACGGAGGTTTCAATCTCGATCAAAGATGGAAATCTTGCAACGCACAGCGCACGCGCTCATACTCCGCCTCCATCTGCGATGCGATTTCCGGTGCTCCTGCTAGAGTATCGTCTTTCGCGATCGCTTCGAGTTGCTTACACAAATTGGATAGGGTCATAGCACCCAGCGTCGCACTGGTTGACTTAAGCGTGTGAGTCGCCTGTCGCAGCGCCACGGCATCTCCAGCATCTACTGCATTCCGAATGACTTGCAATATTTGGGGTGTATCTTCCAAAAAGCTATCAATGACTTCCACCAGAACGGATGAAGCATTCTCTCCAAACATATCGCAAAGCCCTTGGATTGCCTGGAAATCAACGGCAGAGGTGGAGATGGGGAGGCGGGGAAGCGGCTGCAAAGCAGCGAGTGCCTTCAGCAGCGCCTCCATCTGGATCGGCTTGCTGACGTAATTATCCATCCCCGCGCTCAAACACTCCTCGCGATCGCTCTGCATCGCATTCGCCGTCATGGCAATAATCCAGGGACGTTGCTCGTAGGGCCATTCCTCACAGATCCGTCGCGTAGCGCTCAATCCGTCCATTTCTGGCATTTGCACATCCATCAGAACAACATCATAGGGCTGGCGTTGCAGCGCTTGCAGCACTTCCAAACCGTTGCTGGCGATATCCGCTCGATATCCCAGACGCCCCAATAGATGCAGCGCCACCTTTTGGTTGACGACATTGTCTTCGGCTAACAGAATTCGCAGCGGTAGCCGTTGCGCTAGATTCGGGTCAATCGGTTCGGGATGGGGACGCGGACTTGGCAGCGCAGCGGGTTCGCCAAGCAGACCGCTCAAGACATTGTAGAGCTGAGATTGTTTAATCGGTTTATTCAGGAAGGCGGCAAAATTTGCTTGCTGGGCTTGTAGCTCTATCTCCGACTTGCCTAGAGAAGTTAACATCACCAATGGCAACGTCCGAGTATTGGGTAGTTTGCGAATTTCTGCGGCTAAATTCAAGCCATCCATCTGCGGCATTTGCATATCCAGAATCGCAATATCAAAGGTCTCCTGATTGCTCAGCCAGTTCAGGGCTTCTTCCCCAGAGGTGGCGGCGCGGGAGATCATTCCCCACGCGATCGCCTGCAAAGTCAAAATTTGCCGATTGGTCGCGTTATCATCCACAATCAGCAACCGTTTTCCAGCTAATAGTTGTTGGGAGTCGCGGCTGTCAGCAAGCGTTGAAGTGGGAACGGAGGTGGCGACAACGGCGAAATAAAATGTGGAACCCTGACCCCCTTCACTTTCCACCCAAATTCTCCCGCCCATCATTTCTGTTAATTGTCGGCTAATCGCTAATCCCAACCCCGTACCGCCATAGTTGCGAGTTGTAGAGGAGTCAACCTGGCTGAAGGGTTTAAATAGACGGTCTATACGGTCAGAAGGAATCCCAATTCCGGTATCTTTAACGGCAAAACGAATCGCATATTTGTGATTTTTTATTTTGGGTTTTCGATGTTGGATTGCAGCTTTTTCTTCTAGTTCTTCAACAGAAATCGGTTTGTTCGTCTCATCGGTAAGATGAGCAATTTCTTGTTCTAAATTCGCTCCCCAGCTCGCCAGCCCCCCTGTCCCTCTGCCTCGTTCTCCCAGTTGACGAGCTTTTACCGAAATCACAACTTCCCCTTGGTGTGTAAATTTAACTGCATTCGCAATTAGATTTACCAGAATTTGGCGGAGTCGCGTCACATCCCCCACAATCATTTTCGGTACAGAAGGATCTATCAAATACGCTAATTCCAAGTTTTTTTCTGCCGCCTTGTGAGCCAGCAAATCAAGCGATTCTTCGATACAATCTCGCAGATTGAAAGGTTGCTGTTCCAGTTCCAGCTTACCGGACTCAATTTTAGAGAAGTCAAGGATGTCATTAATAATTGTGAGTAAGCCATCGCCGCTGTTGCGAATGGTTTCTACAAAGTCTCGCTGTTGTGGCTTGAGTTCGGTATCTAGTAGCAACCCAGTCATGCCAATTACCGCATTCATGGGAGTGCGGATTTCGTGGCTCATGGTAGCTAAAAATTCACTCTTAGCACGGTTAGCTGCTTCTGCCTCTTGTTTTGCTTTTTCTAAGGCAACATTTTGCTGAGCTAATTGTTCGCGTTGGCGGGTTTCTTGCTCTAATAGGCAAGCTTGAGCCAGAGCAATACCGACTTGATCTGCCACTGCTTCGAGTAATTCAATTTCCTCTTTAGTCCACTCACGGAAGGTGTTACATTGATGCAAGCCAATCACACCGTTAGTTTCTCCTTGATAGGAAGTGCGAATCGCCAGCATCGATTTGAGTTGAATTTGCTGACACAGAGAAACAGTTTCTTTGAGCAGCGGATCGGCATAGACATTTGAGGAAGCGATCGCGCGATCTTGAGCAATTGTTTGTTCGGCATGGGGATTGCCAACAACGGGGATTTGTACATCCATGATCGAATCATACCCAGGCTCCAAATACTCCGCCACTAGGGGAATTTGTGGTTTAGGGGTGGCGATGTATGAGTAAATCAAACAGCGATTCACGGCGAATGTTTCGCCCAATAACTTACAAGTCGTTTGAAAAATTTCTTGTGTTTCTAGCTTGGCGCGAATCTCTTGAGTAATCCGTTTAAGCAGCAAAGTCCTGGTAACTTGCTGTTGCAGGGCTTCTTGGGCTTTCGCACGTTCAACTTCACCCCCTACCCACTGTGCCATGAGCTTCACTAGCTCTTTGTCTACTACTGTAAACTGGTGCGATCGCACCTTTAAACTGGAGAAACTGAGGGTACCGTAAACAATCCCGCCTGCCACTACCCTAGTACCAATATATGCCTCTATTCTGAAAGGGGTATTTGCCGGATACTGGTACCATTGCGATCGCTCAACGGACTCAAAGCAAATCGGTTCGTCGCAGCGCAGTGCTTCACCGCAATAAGTCTGCTTAACATCGAAAAGATTTCCTTTGGCAAGATGAATGGGTGAGTTTTCGGGCACCTGAGCAGCAATCAGGTAATATTTATCCCCTTCAATCTTCGCTAGCGTCCCGATTTCTAAGCCAAATCGCCAGCATCCCATTTTCAGCATCCGCTGGATGCGTTGGTCGAAGTGTAGCGGCGTTCCTTTTCCGCCTTGAGCTGCCGTCACTTCATACAGCGCTCGTAACCCTGCCTCGCTCTCTCGCAGTTCGTGTTCCGCTTGCTGGCGCTGCGTGATGTCGCTGCCAATTCCGAGAAACCCAGTAATGTTGCCCTCAGTATCCCGTAACGCCGTCATCGACACCAGCACGGGAAAACGACTACCATCTTTGCGGATAAACGTCCATTCGCGCTCGTCCACTTCTCCACGACGCGCCTTGGCAACAAAAACCTCAAACCTTGGATCGATGGGGATTCCCAACTCCTGTGACAATTCTTGGGCACGCCGGAATACTTCGCGTGAATCGTGAAATCGCAGGGGTGTTGTTTTGCCCACAACTTCAGCAGCAGCGTATCCTAAATATCTCTCGGCGGCGGCATTAAAGGTGCAAATTGTGCCATCTGGTGTTGTAGATACGATCGTGTAGTTGGCACTATCCAAAATTGCCCGCTGCAAGCTGGTTGTCTTTTGAAGTTCCTCTTCAGTTTGCTTGCGATCCGTAATGTCATTCAAGGTGCCGGAAATACCCACGATACTTCCGCTAGCGTCCAGTGTCGCGCAGGCATAAACGTCAAGCCAGCAAAAGCTGCCATCAGCGGTTAGGATGCGGATCTCCTGTCGGTAAAATTTTGTTTGGGATTGAATCAGAGCTTGAAACAGTTTTATATTGCGTTGGCGATCTTCAGGATGAACGTAGTTTAGAACGTGAGTGCCAAGACTTTGGGCAATCGAGAATTTGGTGATTTCTGTCCAAGCCGGATTCAGAAAGGTCCACAAACCCGTGACGTCTGTTTGAAAAATTACTTCTTTGACGTTATCGACGACAGAGCGATATTTTTTATCGCTTTCTCCTAACGCTTCCACTACCTGTTGATGCTGAGAAACAGTGCGTTCTAATTGATTGAGATGAATTCGGAGTTCCATCTGAGCGATCGCTTGCCGCGCCAACGCTTTGAGCGCTTCAATTTGTTGGCTCATGAGCTTTCGAGGAATCTGGTCAATTACGCATAAGCTGCCCAAAACAAAGCCATCGGGCGTTACCAAGGGAACTCCGGCATAAAACCGGATATAAGGGTCAGATGTCACCAGAGGATTTCTGGCAAAGCGTTCATCGACTAACGTATTGCGTACAATTAATAATTCGTCTGGTTTTAAAATTGTGTGAGCGCAGAATGCTAAATACTTTGCTGTTTCTGTTGCTTTCAGACCGATGTTTGACTTAAACCACTGGCGATTGCCATCAACCAAGCTGATGAGGGCAATGGGAGTGTCACAAATATGGGAAGCTAGAGCAGTCAGATCGTCAAATGCCTGTTCTGCCGGAGTATCGAGAATTTCATAGCGATAAAGTGCTTTGAGCCGATTTGCTTCAGCGTCAAGGCTGGCTGCGTCGCTGTTTAGGGGCAAGAATGGGTGCCGCTCAAAAGAGGAATATTCGCTCTCCCCTTGAGGCAGAAGACTTGGGTTTTTTTTTGGTTGCTGAAACAGCAAATACCGTAGAGGCGGCTTGCTAAGGTGTCTGGATAGCGATCGCAGGATAGGACGGAGGATTTTCATCATCAATATGAACTAGAGCCGATACAGCCCCAGAAACTCTTCCTTTGATGTTTGCGGGCTTTCATCCCCTGAAGGTCTGTCTGGCTTTTGCGAGCGGTTGTTCGGCTTCCAGGTTAACTTTCCGGGCAGGCAGATAACTCCCACTTAAACCTGTGTCCAATATAAGCTGCCCTTACATTTAAGAAAGCATATTCGTTGGCGCTGGCGATCGCTCACTTGTGAGTCGTTTTTAGCGCTTAGTTACGAGTCCTTGGTTGGTTACGACTGCCCTAACAGACAAAGTTAATGATTTGGAGGATAGGTAGAGCGCTTTTCGTTAACATCAACCTCTTGTTAATGATGAGTTTCGTCCCTCAAATCCATGCTCCTCAACGCTCTTAAGAGTTTAACCCCACCCCAAACCCTTCACTGCTTTTCGATGAGGGCTTTAGGGTGAGGTTACGAGGATATATTGCAACAAAGCGAGAACCGCTATCGTGACGAGTGACAGACTAATCAACCTCTTCAGGCGGAATTAAGTCCTGCTTGGATTCAATGATTACACTGGGTAAACCTTCAAGTTTTTCTGTAACTGGCAATTCTTCGAGAAGGGGGACTAAGAGCGTTAGGCCGCCAGGAATGCACTCGACATCAATCGGAGTGGTGCCGATAATTTCCCCATCTACGACAACTTTTTGCAGTGGATTGGTTCGTACCTGAATCCGTCTGGCTCGCAGATAGCCGATGTCATCTCGTTCTGTGGCACTGCCGCTTAGGGCAGTTTGAAGTAAATGATAGGAGGCAGCGATCGCTCCGGCAACATTACTCGGTGCCACGACGGTTAAATCGAGCAACCCATCATCAAAAAGAATGCCCGCTGGACCTTGAGCCAAAATGGATGTGGGGGGTGCAGCATTGGCAATTGTTACAGCAGCAGCGGTTAGTTTCACGATTTTGTCTTCCGTCTCAATCTCAACCTCAAACGTGTTGAACTGCCGCAACTGTTGAATTCCTGCCAGGATGTATGCCATCATCCCCAAGCGGTTCTTCGTCTCTCTGTCCGCCCGTTCGACGGCTTCTGCCTCAAAACCAATCCCCGCGAGTAATATCATCGGTTTGCCGTTGCAGTAGGCGGCATCCACGACCCGCGTTATACCCCCCAAAATTGTCTCGCAGGCGGCCTCTATCGTATCCGGTAGCCCTAAAGCAGACGCCAGGGCATTTGCGGTTCCTCTTGAAATCACGCCCATTGGAATGTTCGTCCCCACCAAGGCATCGGCGGCGGCTGAGAGGGTACCGTCACCACCAGAGGCAATGATGGTACTGGCACCGCGTTCCACTGCTTCTCTTGCCAGTTGAGCAGCGTCAATTTCAGGCGTTGTCAGATAAATATCTAGGTCAATTTCCGGCTCTAAAAGTGCCCGGATTTTTGCCAAATCTTGATCGGGATCGCTTTGACCGGCAACTGGATTAAAGATGAGACAGGCAGAGCGTTTTATGTCATTAGTCATTAGTCATTAGTCCGTTGTGATCAGCGGAGAGTCGTTGTCATTCGCCTACTGTATGAGTCTATTACCAGTGGCGAATGACGAATCACCGCAGTATCTCTATTCACATCCTTGACCGAAGCGACGTAAATTGAGAACGTCGCTGATTTGGCGAATTTGGGTAAAACACCGCTCCAGTTGTTGGAGATCTCGGATATCAATGCATAGGTCGATGATTGCCGGTCGCCCGTCGGATGTTTTCACGCCTGCACCCCGCACATTAATATTGTCATCGCTTAAACGGGACAGGATATCGTTAAAGACTCCGACGCGGTCAAGCACTTCAATTTGAATGCTAACTTGATAGGTTTGAGGACGTCCGCTTGAGTCAGTGGGGTTCCAGCTAACGGGCACTAAGCGATCGCCTAGGACATTCGCCACATTATTGCACCCTTGGCGGTGAATGGAAATTCCGCGATCGCGTGTGACTGCACCAATAATCGCTTCACCAGGGAGCGGCCCGCAACATCCAGCACGATGATACAGTAACCCTTCCACACCAGCGATAGGCGTTTTGGTGCTGGGAGCTGGGATGGGACTTTTCGAGGTGGGAAGTGCAACAGCCGCTGCAAAATCTTTTATTGGGTCGGGGGCAGTCGCAATCGTTTGAGTTGCTTTCACGGCTTCTCGAATGCGATTGACTACCAGGTTGAGAGTGACTTCCCCGTAACCCAGAGCAGCCAATAAATCATCAACGCTGTGGTAATTACATCGTTCCGCGACCGACTGCATGGGGGTTGACTTCAGCAGAGATTCAAAGCCACTTTTGCCCAATTCTTTTTCTAGGAGTTCTCGACCGCGAGTAATATTTTCATCCCGATGCGATCGCTTGTACCATTGACGAATCCGGTTTTTCGCCCCGGTTGTCACCACAAAATTCAGCCAATCTAAACTGGGACGGCTATTTTTCTGAGTGATAATTTCAACAATGTCTCCATTCCTCAGCAGCGTGTCCAGCGTCACCATCCGTCCGTTGACCCGCGCCCCTGCACAGTGATTCCCCACTTCTGTATGAATCCGGTAAGCGAAATCGACGGGAGTGCTACCCCCAGTTAGAGGCACCACATCCCCTTGGGGCGTAAACACATAAACATCATCGTCAAATAAGTTGTCTTTGACGTTTTCCAGATATTCCTGAGCATCCTTGAGATCGCTTTGCCATTCCAAGAGCTGCCGCAGCCAGGTAAACTTCTCATCGGTTGCGGTCATTTGGGTACGGTTGGAATTCCCCGTTTCCTTATATTTCCAATGAGCCGCAATCCCGTACTCGGCAATGTGATGCATTTCCAAAGTCCGAATTTGCACCTCTAAGGGACGACCCGTAATTCCGAGAACTACCGTATGCAGAGACTGATAGCGGTTGGGCTTAGGTAACCCAATGTAGTCTTTAAACCGACCGGGGATCGGTCGGAAGGCATCGTGAACGACAGCTAAGGCGCGGTAGCATTCTTCATTTGTCTGGACAATCATCCGAATTGCTGCTAAATCGTAGATTTCGTGAAATTCCTTCTGTTGCCGCTGCATCTTCTGGTAAATCCCATACAAATGCTTGGGACGCCCGCTGATGTCAAGGCAGGTAATACTAGATGAGGCGAGTCCCTGCCGCAGAATTTCTTTGACGTTCGCCAATCGAATCTCTCTGTCTGCCCGTTTTTCTGCCACCAACTCTTGTATTTGCCGGTAGGCTTCGGGTTCGAGATACTTAAACGTCAGATCTTCCAGTTCCCACTTAAATCGTCCGATCCCCAAGCGATTTGCCAGCGGTGCGAAGATTTCTCGCGTTTCCTGGGCAATTCGCCGCCGTTTGGCATCAGGCAGGTGTTCTAGCGTCCGCATATTATGCAGCCGGTCGGCTAGCTTCACCACAATTACCCGGATATCTTGAGCCATTGCCAGAAACATTCGGCGGAAGTTCTCAGCTTGGCGTTCGGTCTTGCTGGAAAAGGTTTCTGAAAATTTAGAAAGTTTGGTGACACCGTCTACCAGCAGCCGCACTTCTGAGCCAAAGCGCTGTTCGATTTCGTCGAGGGTGACGGGCGTATCTTCTACCACATCGTGCAGAAAGCCAGCCGCAATCATGGCAGCGCCACCGCCTAGGTCTCGCAAAAGACCAGCAACGGCGACCGGGTGACAGATGTAAGCTTCCCCTGATTTACGAGTCTGACCTTCGTGTAACTGATAAGCAAATTCAAAGGCGCGACAGATTAAATCAGCATCCGCAGGCGTTGGGAAAACTTTGACACTTCCCCCTTCGGACGTTGTGGGCTGTTTGGTGGTTTGATTGTCCTCATGGCGTGCAATCAAACATTCCTGTAGCCAGTCAGGAATGACACAACTAATTGTAGAAGTTGGAGCTTGTGAGTTCATAGTGTTGAGCAGGTCGAGCATAAAGAGTAAAAATAGCGAGGAGTTGTGCTGACGTGGAAAATGATTTTGTCTAGAGGCTAAAAGGGCATCTCCTAGTGTCTGCATTGAAGAGTCCCTAGGTTCGCTGAATTTTGGATTTTCAATTGTCAAGGGTCGAGGGTAAGAATATTGTCAGAAATAGAGCGATCCACCAAGATACCGCTTGGCTAATGCCTACGCTTACTGCGCGTCGCGCTTCCGGTGCGACGTATCGCTCTTGCCCTTACCTAAAGCTTGCTTGAAGATTGCAAGCCTACACCAGTTAGCTGGTGCTTAGCAATTGCCTTGTTGAATAGACAAAATTCTTTACATTGATTCTAGCGGAACAACGTGCCAATGTTGCCTCAGTCTTACCAACAACGTTATCAGGAACTTTTGACAGCTCTAGAACAGCTGCTGCATACAATGACAGCCGCTAATCAAGAACAAGAAGGGATCGGTGAAAAATTTCAACACGTCAAACAAGTTTTTGCACAGCAAATTACCAGTTTGACGGGTGATGAATTAGACCCAGAGATTGAGCCTCGGTGGAGGTCTTTCCAGACGGAAATCTATCGAGCGCTGCGACTTTTAGAGATGGATATGACATTTTTGCAGGCGTCTCGCCGTTCGGCAACCGCTAATCCTCGACAAGCGGCGATAAGCGATCGCTTATCAACCCTGATTGGCTACTGTCAAGCCCTCCTGCAAGCAGACGGAGATCGGGAAAGCCAGGGAGAAATATAGGGGCGGATTTCACCGGCTTTCTCTGGTATCTCGCAGATTGCCTTGATAAACCCACCCGCTTTGACAGCAAGGGATCGCAGGAGTCGCTGTCCTGGTGCAAGTGCAAGATGTCCGAAAAAACAGAGTAAATTAATAAAAAATTAAACTAGGAGAGGAAGAAAAACTGGTGAACTGTCCAAAATGTAAGAGTGTATCGCTACTCGATGGCACCTTGGCGGGAAATTTAGCTGTAAAACACTGCACCGATTGCAAGGGAACCTGGATTCCCTCTGCGGAATACGAAGCATGGCAAGCACAGCAACCGGAACTGACTCCCGCAGATCCGGAATCTATCGCTCAAATCCTAAATGTGGATTTTGTGCAGTCTCCCTTTGATACCAAAGCAGCACTGTGTCCGGAGTGCGGTCGTTATTTATCTCGCGCCAAGGTAAGGCTGAAAACGCCGTTTTATGTAGAGCGTTGCCTGAATTGTAATGGGATTTGGTGCGATCGCGGAGAGTGGGAGGTACTATCTCAATTAGGGTTGCACACGACGATTGAGCAGCTGTTTTCCAGTGAATGGCAGATCAAGGTGGAAAAACAGCAACAATCCGAGAAAGAACGTGAAGCCACAATGGAAAAACTGGGTCCCGAATTGGCAGCGCGTGTGTTTGAGCTGGCGGAACAGTTAGCAAAACATCCGAATGGAGATTTTGGTGTCGCCTATCTGATGCGGCAAGTAGGCGTCACAAAATAGCGGAAATTGCGACCTTGTTGGATTACTAATTGTTCATCACCCATTCCTTATTCCCCGTTACCGAATGACTGAGAGCCTGTTTTGTGTAGAAAATCTGCGGGTTGCTTATCCCAGCCGTCGATCTACTGCTATGCCTTCTTGGGCAGTGGATGATGTCTCTTTCACTTTAGAACCTGGAGAGAAACTGGGATTAGTGGGAGAATCGGGCTGCGGTAAATCTACTCTGGGAAGGGCGGCGATGCGCTTGTTACCAGCTTCATCTCGCGTTGAGGGGCGGGTGACGTTTGCTGGGAATTCCGTGTTCGATCTGACTCCGGCACAGTTACGGCGGTTTCGGGGGGAAGCGGTGGCGCTGGTGTTTCAAGATCCGATGACGCGCCTCGATCCCCTGATGACGATTGGGAAGCACTGTCTGGAAACGCTTCAGAGTCATCAACCTCATCTGTCACGGCAGCAGATGAAGGAAAAGGTACTCGAAACCTTGGATGCGGTGAAGATCCCGGCAAGTCGATGGTCGCAGTATCCTCACGAGTTTAGTGGAGGAATGCGGCAACGAGTCGCGATCGCGCTGGCTTTGCTTCTCAACCCAAAGTTAATTGTGGCAGATGAACCTACGACCAGTTTGGACGTAACCGTAGCCGCACAGATTTTACAAGAATTGACGCGACTGTGCCGGGAACGGGAGATGGCACTGTTGCTGATTTCTCACGATTTGGCAATGGTGGGAGAGTATTGCGATCGCATTGCGGTGATGTATGGCGGGAAAATGGTAGAAACTGGCTCACCCCAGTCTATCTTTCGGCAACCGCAACATGAATATACGCGATCGCTTTTGGACGCGGCTTTTCACATCAGGAAATATGACACGGAAGTTGAGGAGCCGAAGAGCAATCATTCATTACCAACTCCCCTTCTGCGAATCAAAAATTTGCAGCAGTACTACACCTTAGAGAGCAATTTTATCGGACAGTTTCTTTCCAAGAATGTCCCCGTTATTAAAGCGGTAGATGATATCAACTTGGAACTTTATCCAGGGGAAATTTTAGGCTTAGTGGGAGAATCTGGATGCGGCAAAAGTACCTTGTCCCGGACGATCTTGCAGTTAATTCGCCCAACGAAAGGAAGCGTTGAGTTTCTGGGACAGGATTTAGCTCAGATGTCTACTAAAGCCGTGAGGGCATCGCGACGGCAAATGCAAATGGTGTTTCAAGATCCCCATGCTTGTCTCAATCCGCTGATGACAGTCGGTGAAAGTATTGCCGATCCCCTGTTTATCCACAAACTGGCTAGCCCCGATGAAGCGAAAGTGCAGGTAATGCAGATGCTAGAGCGAGTGGGTTTAACGCCTACAAGCGATTATGATCAGCGGTATCCCTCCGATTTGTCGGGGGGACAGCAGCAACGGGTTGCGATCGCTCGTGCTTTGATTACTCGACCCAAACTGCTAATCTGCGATGAACCGGTGAGTATGCTAGATGCTAGCGTCCAGACACAAGTACTGGAGTTAATGTTAGAGTTAAAGCGGGAATTCGATTTAACGTATTTGTTTATTACTCACGACCTCTCTGTGGCAAGATTTTTGTGCGATCGCATTGCAGTTATGAATGCCGGTCGTATTGTCGAACTCGGCTCAACCCACGAGATTTTTACGAATCCCCAGCACCCCTACACCCAGACGTTGCTACAAGCCGCCCCTTTACTGGTATCGCAGCAGCCAAAATAGAATTGTTTTGACTGGTCAGCACAACATGGCATCTACGATCGGCTTCAGAGTCAGGGACTAAATGGTGTGTTAAAATCCTTAAACATAGACTTATATTCGGCTGTAGTGTTTGTTATTTCTACTGACAGGCAGTTTCTCCGGATCTAACTCTCTACACCACTTTTTTGATTCTGGAGACATTCCATGTCAATCTATGTAGGCAACCTATCCTACGAAGTTACGCAAGACGACCTCAGCAATGTTTTTGCTGAGTATGGAACCGTTAAGCGGGTTCAGTTGCCAACCGATCGCGAGACAGGTCGGATGCGTGGTTTTGCTTTTGTGGAAATGGATACAGAAACTGAAGAAACTGCCGCCATTGAAGCTCTCAACGGCGCTGAGTGGATGGGACGAGAGCTAAAAGTGAACAAAGCTAAGCCTCGTGAGGATAAAGGAGGCGGAGGTCGTCCTGGTGGTGGCTGGGGCGGCAACAATAGAGGCGGTGGCGGTGGCGGCGGCGGCGGTGGCGGTGGCGGCTATCGACGCTACTAATGCAATTAATCAAATAGTTTAGGAGGACACCGGATGACCCAAGTAGTTGTAGGCGAAAATGAAGGCATTGAGTCAGCCCTGCGCCGATTTAAGCGTCAAGTCTCTAAAGCAGGGATTTTTCCAGATATAAGACGGCAACGTCACTTTGAGACTCCTTTGGAAAAACGCAAGCGCAAAGCGATCGCGAGAAGGCGTAAGAAGCGTTTCCGTTATTAAGTCTTACCGTCCGAAAATCGAGTTTAAGACAGATTAATAACTTCATCTGTAACATTCTTCAGCACAACGCAGCCTCAAGAGCGTTTAACAGCTTGCTATCAAGCGATCTTTGCTTAGGCTCTATTTCAAAAGCTGGTGAGGCTTTAAAGCAAAATTTGAAGGCATCACCATCACAAGTTTTGAAATAGAGCCATTTCTTGTATTTTTCTCTACAAATTTTAGCAAGCATGACCCCAGAAGCAATACGTATTATCGCTGACCTAAGGCGTGAGTTTTATTCTCTCTTTGCTACTGCTATGAATGTGCCAGTGAGAGTTACTGGAAGTTCCTATAGTAGTAATTTTCCGATTGCATCTTGGATAGACAATCGGAGCCAAGTGAACTATATAAGTATTTACGCATACACTGCACCAGACAAGTTAATTCCTCAACGCCCATTTCTTCTACGAGTGGCGATTAATAAGAGCGCTGGTAGAGTTACAACGGCACAATGGGGAAGAGAATGTCGAGGACTTAATCAGGGTTGGTACTTCGAGTTAACTGTACTACCAGAGGAAATCTTAGACTTTCTACCTTGGGTCGTCAGCTTGGTGAAAGCGCACGACCGGGGTTCCCTGTCGCTTGTTCAAGACCCCCCTCATCCATTTGAATTTAAAGTATCCGAAGGGCCTTTGTCCAATGATGCTTGGACTCATTCTGCTTTGAAGATTGCAGACTCTTCAAAGTCTCAATCTTTCGTTCCCGCGATACTTCCGGAACCGAAGAACCGAGGTGCAGAGGTGTCTAGGAGTAGAAGAGCCGGAATATAAGGCCGGATTTCACCTGAAAATCTTTCGATATCACAGATAACATTGATAAACTGTCCTGGGGATCGAGGGACTAGAATTATAAAAGATTCCTTAGTTTGATTTTGGGATAAAGCCGCACAAGCGTATTCTACTTTACGTCCCAAGACTCCGGTTATACTAAACTTACTTGTCGCCTTGAATATTCATCCTGGAAGGGAAGAATCGTTTAAAGGCGGCGTTTCAAGCAGGCAGCAAGGTGACAACCGTGGGTCACACCTTTTTAATGGAGGCAGGACGATGGACGCTCCAAGGAAATTGGCTGGAGCGTCACGAGATGCCAATCACCGTGAGTGGCAGAACATTAGTGGCCTGGGGTCGAGAAAACTGGTTCACAATGGTGACAAAGCTGAGCTTTCCAGGCAGCGCCCGCGAGGAAATTTCTTTACAATATCGTGGGCGATTTGATGCTGGGGAACGCCAATATACCTATGTACTACAGCACAATCTTTTAGGTCGTGTTGAGGGCGAGGGCTGGGTTACGCCAGATTCAATCGTTCAGCGTTACTGGGTATTAGGCGATCGCCAGCGGCGCACTGGTTTCGATACCTTGCACCGTCTCAATGAGAATACCTACTACCTTTCTAGTGGCATCATGGCGGGTCATTATTTGACTAGCACGATGGAAGCAACGATGGAGCGTCAGCCACAATCATATTCTTGATCGCTCTAGAAATTCAGCTTCAGGCTCTAGATGGTCAGTAAGAAGTATAAAGTGTGAAATATGAAGTGGAATTTGGGAAATATAAAGTAAGAGGTATGAAGTAGGAAAGAACGTTTACTGGTCTTTCCGGTTTCTTGCGTGGAACTCAATATCTGTTTTCGCTTGAAGGCTTAAAACTCCATCCTGAAGACATAAGACTTCATCCTTTGAGATAAAGTTAATAGTTCCCTATAGGTAAATATTACAAATGCTCCCGATTTTAGGAGCCAAATTATGATGACAGACCCCAACACCGATCGCTTACTCGCCAATCGCTATCAACTCTTAGGGTTGGTAGGCAAAGGCGCAATGGGTCGAGTGTATCAAGCCAGGGATATGTTACTGGGAGGTGTCACCGTCGCGGTTAAGTTCCTCTCTCAGACGCTACTAAACCAAAAAATGCGCGATCGCTTTGAGCGAGAAGCAACCATCTGCGCTGTTTTGGGAGAAAAAAGTATTCACATTGTCCGAGTCAGGGATTATGGCGTGGACGAGAACGAAATCCCGTTCTACGTCATGGAATTTCTCCAAGGGGAGAGTCTGAGCGAGGTTCTCAAAGACCGGCCCCTGTCCTTGCCCCGATTTTTGAATATCACTCGCCAAATTTGTTTAGGGCTACAATGCGCTCACCAGGGCATCCTCATAGATGGTGAAGTCTGTCCGATTATTCATCGGGATATAAAGCCTAGTAATATTACAGTCGTTCAAGATACGACTTTAGGTGAGTTAGTCAAGATTCTGGATTTTGGCATCGCCAAGCTGCTCCAGTCCGACATCGCTCAGACTAACTCGTTTATGGGCACTTTAGCTTATTGTTCTCCAGAACAAATGGAGGGCAGAGAACTAGATAAACGCTCTGACATTTATAGTCTGGGCGTAATGATGTTTGAGATGCTGACGGCTGAGATGCCCTTGATGGCAGAGACTCACTCGTTTGGCGGCTGGTATAAAGCTCATCACTTTATCCCCCCAAGAACTTTTGATTCGGTTAATCCCGATCTAAAATTGCCAAAATCTCTAGAAAGCTTAGTGATGAGCTGTTTGGCAAAAGTCCCTAGCGATCGCCCCCAAAATGCGGCTCAAGTGTTGCAAGCATTAGAGCCATTGGAGCAACGTTTTGGTCAAGGTCGGCAATTAGGTCAGCGGATTGGAGAAGTTTTATCTAAACTGCCCGTCGTAGCCGATCCCAAACCTAAGAACGCCCCGACAGCCGATGAAGTCTGCCGCTTAACTTCCTGGCCTAAAAACAAACCAATTGCAGAGATTGTATTTCCCCATCTGCTTCGCACTAGCCGCGAAGTTTTACCTACCCTGTGGGTCATGCTTCACAAACCGGAAATTCAGAATCGCCTGATCAGCACTCGCTACAATCAGTTTCTGTTTTTGATGTCTCCTCATCCCATGCTGCTGTGGATTACCGCCCTGCACAACCGCGAACAAGGCCCTCGCTGGCTCAGTTGCTACCTGGATCTAAAAACTTCTATGGGTCAGGATATTGTGCGACAACTGGGAGAAAACGGGATTTACCGGATTTTGTTCTTTGCTTTGGAGGAACCGCATCGGTGCGCGAATGTAATGATTTCCACAATTGCCCCTGTCCAACGCCAAATGTTGCAAGAGTGGGCAAATACAAGCCAAACCTTACCCTCAGTGGCTCAGCCCCAAATGAGTAAAAGTCTGCTCAAGCAAGAGTTTGAGAAGCTAAAGCCCAAGATTTTGATGAAGCTGGAATCTGTTCAGACCGGAGATTATTCTTCGGATATCTCAGGCTAGTCTGGGTGCTGAGTTAGGGCAAGAGAGTCAGGAGTTCATGGAGAGTCCAATAGACTCGCGCTTGATTATTTTTAATTTTACACTTGATTGCGATCGCGTCGCCTATGCCCGCAGGAGTGCCTGCAAAGCGTCTATTCACTAGCGGTTCTCGCTTTCGCTCATGTCTGCACAGCGATCAAGCTGTCGCATTTATTTTTGTAGTATGAAAATTTTTGTAGTACGAAAACCTAAACTCAAAAACCAATTTCTCTTATGCCAGTACTGCCAAACTTGTCATAAACTATTCAACTTCATGTCAAAACTCTGAAAAATCGGTACCAATTCAGCAAGCTTGACACGCCAACCGAGAAATCTTGGTCTACGTTCATCTACTTAAACACGCTTCCTTACTACAAGATATTATCTTTGTCCTTCGGATATTTAAATAGACAACGCTTCCAACCGTAAGCAATTTCCTAAAACTCAACGTTCTTGAAACTGAAGTTGACGCCCCAGCACCCCCAGCTTCTTTCCCCTGAGGAACAAAGCAAGAGACGGAGGTCGCCCACTGCGACACGGATACTCTATTCCTGAGGATTTGGCTCTAAGCCCCATTGGTGCTTCAGAAGATGCTTGTATGTAGCTTCGCGCATCACCATTTGTTCATAGAGTTTGACCAAGAAGTGCTGAGCTTGTTCGCGGCTCATATTCTCCACTTGGCTTTCAAAGGAACGGATGCTGAATTGTTGTTCGAGAGACAGTTCGATAGGTTGGTTCATGGTAAGCTCCGACTTTAGAGAGAGTGTATGTTTATCAATCGCTGAAGCACTCACAGGGTAAGGGCTGAACATCGCTGAACCGTCTAACCATTTCCCTGTTATTACGAAAGATAACAATAATTTGACAAAATGCCCATCTTTCTTTGTGTATACTTCAGTTGATCCCAAAGATGGAATATGCACCCAGAAAGTTTCATCTAGGGTTGAGGTAGTTTTAGCAAGTTGTTGGAGGGAAAATTGCTCATCACGAACAAACGGCTAAGTAAATATACTTACTAAGCCATAGCAGTGCCGCTCTTCAGCCAGTAAAGACGCAATACAGTTCCCTAAACACATTGCATTCAAAACATTTGCTCTCCCAAGTGACTCTACCCGCCCAGAGGATGTCTGAGAACTCGGTTATGGCACCATCCATCTGTACCCCTTTTCTGCATTTGGGCGACTCATGCGGTAGCCGCCCCTACGATAGGCTCATCGAGCAATCCTCAAGGGTTGTCAGAATTAATCGCGTTGGCGATCTCGTAGTGGGGCTGTATGGCGCTCAGCTCGCGCCTTCGCACTGCATAGCGCTAAGGAAGGGAAAGAAGAGAGATGGAAGATTTCATGAATGATTTAAGATGAATGGCGCTGACTTAAGCCCTGAACTAAAACCCTAAACTAAAGTTTGGGCTAAGAGCTAAGGTCAATTAAAACTGACTAAAATACTGCCAGAACAAAAGCTTTCAACCTGTGAAAACAGGTTAAAAGCTTTAAGGTGAGAGATTTATCTCAAGGCTCTTATGTCAGTGCCATTCGATTTAAGATGGCTATACTACTTTTCAAATATCCTCTTAAACTGATATCTGAGAGATTAAAGGTTGACTTGCTGAATCGTTTGGCGCAGGATTTGACTTGATCGTTGCAATTGTTCTGACTCTGTAGGGGTCAAAGAGAAATTCAGAACCCTGGTAACACCCTGACGATTTACGACCGCAGGCAAACTCAGACAAACATCATTAATTCCGTGAAGACCATTTATCAAACTACTAACAGTCAAAACTCTGTTTTGATTGCGTAAAATTGCTTGCACAATCTGAGTAACCCCTAAACCAATCGCGTAGCAAGTTGCTCCTTTGCGTTGGATAATCTCATAGGCGGCGTTCTTGACCTGTTGGAAAATCTCGTCAATTTGTGCAGTTTTCGTAAAATCATTATTGTCATGAACATCTAATAAATTCATTCCCGCAATATTGGCTTTGCTCCAAACGGGAACTTCACTGTCTCCATGTTCCCCAATAATGTATGCGTGCAAACTACGCGGGTCAACTTGTAACTTTTGGGCTAACAGATAGCGAAAACGAGCTGTATCTAACACCGTGCCCGAACCAATCACACTAGAACTCGGCAACCCAGAAAGCTTCCAGGAAACATAGGTCATGATATCTACTGGATTCGAGACAATTAAGAGAATCGCTCCTGGAGAACATCTCACGATTTCTGGAATCAAATTTTTAAAGATTTCGATGTTGCGCTGCACCAAACTTAACCGATTTTCTCCAGGCTTTTGTTTTGCTCCTGCTGTGACAATTACAATATCGGCATTTTCCCCATCTTCTAGGGTTCCCGCTCGTACTAGGCTAGGTTCGACAAAGGGTAGTCCGTGGACTAAATCCATGACTTCCCCTTCTAGCTTTTCTCGATTAACATCAACAATCACCATTTCATCCAAGGTGTTTTGAATCAGGATTGAGTAAGCGCAAGCCATTCCTACCTGACCTGCACCAATAATGACTCCCTTCCGGGGACGACGAGCGATCGCTAAGTCAAGATTAGTCTCGGTAGGGGTTGTAAATAATTCTTCAAACATATCTATCTGATGGAAAATGTCGTTGATGTAATGATATCGAAAACCAATCCTTTTCAGATAAAGCTAACCTTCTTTTCCTTTAATTATTTTTATCATTGTGTCTCAACAACAGTCTTTTAGCGTCTCCAGAATGTTTTGGGAACGCTAAACCACGGCGTTAATTTTAACAATTCGCTACTTCTATGAAACCTTGTTTAACTCGATTCTTTCTCTATCAAAAGTTTTATTTCCGTAGTCACTACTAAACAAATCAAAAATAATAGATAACGCTCCATCGGCAAGTTGTTTTACATGAAGCAAGCTAAAATTATTTTTAGTACATACATATATTTTTTCTATTTTGTAGGGACTTTTAGTTTCATTACTTTCAATAAAATTTTCATCAATGACTATCTTTTGTAATATGTTCATAGCAAATTTACTTAAAGATGCATAGGCGATACCGCTAGAAGTAAGCTGAAACACTTTAGCCGATGGAGATTGCTCGTGGGATAACTTGAAAGCAGCTCCCATGTGTACATCTCCGCTCAAAAATACAATAGGTTTCTTGGTTTTTTGGGAAACCTCAAAAACCTTCTTTAATAGTTGATCTCGTTCTGCCCAATTAGATTTATGATCCCAATGATCTCGTAAATCATCAGTGTACTTCCAATAGGGGATGTCTAAATTATTAACAGCAAAGCTCTTAAAGTGAACGACTGGAACTGGCGACACAATAAATAAAACGCGGGATTCAGAATCATATTGGGAATTTAGCCAACCGTCAAAACGTTTCCACTGCTCGGCACCTAAAAGACGCAGCTCTTGCCGATTATAATCATGATGTCCCCTCATATCTAATACATAAAAACTACAGAATCCACAATTGAACTGATAGTCAAATTGATCAATACTGGTATCTGTAGGAGGATTATGAGAATGTTCGTATTCTTGATAAACTTGCTTAGCCGCCTCAAACATTTCATTTGCTAGCCGCAAATGTTCTTGAGTATTTCGCAACTGCCATGAAGTATCTAGCTGTGCGGCTAATTCGTTGGGTGTATAAGAACCCCAACCATCCATAATTTCATGGTCATCCCAGATCATATATGTGGAAAAAGTTTGAAAAAGTTGTTGCACCTGGGGGATGCCCCAATAACCCCGATAGATATCTCGATACCAGGAAATCATATCGATTTTAGAAGGGTTTTGTTTTTTGTTCTTCTTCAACCAGCTCCAGATATTTAATTGTTTATTTCCTTCTCCATCCACATATACTTGGTCGCCAGTACCTATCAAAAAAATTGCATTTGTATCCAATAATTCTTGCTTAAATTTATCCCACATTTCCAAATTGAGGAGCTGATGCTCGTCGTAAGGCATATGGCAACTGAACATCCCAAAATTCACCTCTGTGGGATGTTCTGGAAAGGTTTGAAATGACAGGTTTTGTTCGTTGCCCAGTTCCCAGGGTTTTTCTCTATCCAAGTGAAATAGAGCGTAATAATAGCGAGTATCGGGTTGGAGATTTTTTAGGTCTACTACACCTGTTAAGTCATGCTCTTGATTAAGTTGGAGTGGGACAAGAGTAACGCTATAAATTTCTTGGGAAGTACTTGGAGAGGTTAATCGCAACCAATGCCCTTTTTCGTCGTTGATTATCTCCGGAGTGCCATTGGTAGGAATTCGATGGCGAGAAAATACTAGCCAGTAATCTCCAGGAGAAGACGCCCGGAACCACAGGCGGGTGCTAGTGGGAGTAGTATGTCCAATGATGCTGGCACACTCGAGACGGGAATTGGGCCAGGGGCGCTGTTCGGGGTCATAAAAATTGAGGTGGGACAAGGTCAAATTGAAACTCGGCTTTGATAGAATGTCTGCGAATTTCAATATTAACTAGAAACGGTTGATATTGATGGTTTAGCGGACATTTAGGCGACAAACACAAGGAACCGAATCATCGGCGCGATATACTTTGCGATCGCGCGTTATTCCTATCGCTGCTTGTTTTGGATTCTAAACTGCTGCCCAGAACCTCTATAAATCAAACGCTGTCAGTCACGCTGCTAAAATTAAACGCCCCCACTCGCACCCCAGGCACAACACTGCTGCCATAGCGTTGGACTGTACTCAGAGCATCCACATCCCGCAGCATTTCAGGCAAACTCTGGTTAAAGCGCAAGTTCTTAATTGGGTAAGCAATTTGACCATCCTCGATCCAGAAGGTGCCATCACGACTCATTCCCGTTACGACTAATGATCGAGGATTCACATAGCGCACGTACCAAGCCCGACTCACCAAAATTCCTCGCTCTGTCTGGGCGATTAGGTCAGCTAGACTTCGATCTGAGCCAGTCATCACAATTGGATACATCGCGCCTGTCGGCTTTTTGCCCTGCTGTGCCGCCCAGTAGCGGCTATAGGAAAGCGTTTGAGGGATGCCGTCCTGAATGACTTCTTTGTAGTCGTTGCTTAATCCATCGCCAAAGAAAGTGCCTAACCGCAACAGAGGATGAGCGGCATTTCGCTGTACTTGCACGATAGGGCTAAACATTGCTTCGCCTAAACGGTTGCCAGCGGGTTTGCCTGACTCATCAGTGCGAGACATAAACGACCGCCCTTCATCTGCTGCGCGTGCATCCAAATTCCAGACGAGCCAAGGGAGCAAAGCGGCGAAAGCGGCTCCATCAAAGACAACTGGATACGCGCCAGGATGGACTTCGCGGGGTTGGCGCGACTTGATTGCCCGCTCAATTAGCTGCTGGGTTAATTCCTCAATTGGCAACTGTTCTAGCGCCCAAGCGGAGCGATTACACCAGGAGGAACCATCGCCAATGCGAGCGGTAAAGCTGAAATCTGCCTCTGTAGTTTGATTGCAAGCGCGTAGTCCCCGCGAATTCGCGATCGCATATAAGTTCGTCTCTGTACTCAACGTTCCCGAACCATCCACTCCCGCCTTCGCACTCATGGCGCAGACACGCTGGATAATTTCGCCCCGTGCTAGCGGTGAAAGGGTTGCTGTTGCTCGATCGAAGGCTGGGGTGCGCTCTTCGTAAACTTGAGGTTCTAGCAGTGGCACCCACTCCGGATCTTCTGGGGCGAAACGGGCAAGTTCTTCCGAGCGTTTGATGGCAGATGCGATCGCATCTGAATCTAAATCTGTCGTAGAACTAGAGGCACTCTTGCGTCCGAAGTAACTGGTGATGGTGAGCTTAAACTGAGTGCTACTAATATTTTGGCTAATTTGATTTTCCGAGAAGCGGCTGAGGGATTCTTCACCAGTGCTGAGGCTGACAAATACCTCCTCTGCTTCCGACTGTTTAATAACTTCTTCTAATAGAGAGATCGCCCGATCTTTACTGATTAAACTGGGTGCTGTTGCTAGAGTCACGATAATTCTGAGATTTGTGGATGGTTGAGTCTGGGATGAAGCGATGCGATCGCGTTTTGATTTCGGGTGCGAGGCTTTTCAAATGCCAATCAACAAAATAATTAAAACCTCTATTCCAGAGTGCCAGATTATTCGTAAATTCAGCAACGCTGCAACAGTCAGTCGTTCTGATGTCCGTGAGTTTTCTATCTTTACATCCCAATAGGTTATCCCAGCTTGCTTTATTCTAGTTACAAAATATTACATTTATGCTAAAACAAGGTACTAAAGATAGTATTGACAAGAAAGAAATATTATTTTGCAATTCTGGAATAGAGGCGAGAGATGACCTACGAAAGAATACGAAAATCTTCTTCTTGGAATCCCGCTTCTAGCCAGAAAAACAGCCACAGCATTCAGTCGCGCCCTTTTGCAATCCAACCAAAACCTGATTCGCAGCTGCCTCCTACCCAGCAGGAAATAGAAAATCAAGCATTTGACCAGCATAAGTTTGAGGCGACCGGGCTAGAAATACAGGCAAAACACGGCAGCATAACGCCAGAGGGACAGGAACGACTAACGGTATTACAGGCAAAGATGGATGCCTTTTGGCAGCAGAAAAGAGAAAGTACGCAACGCCAAGGCATTAACTTATTAGAAATCCCCAACCTATTTGCTCCCCGCCAAATATCGACACCCCAACCAATTCAGGCAAAACTGACGATTGGAGAACCAGGGGATCGGTACGAACAAGAGGCAGATCGAGTAGCGGCTCAAGTCGTGAGTCAGATTAATAACGCACCTGCGCCTAAACAGTCAGCTTCGGGTGAAACTGTCCAGCGAGACGAAATGCCCCAGATGGATGAGGAGGAAAAACTCCAGCAGAAACCAGAAGGCAGCATCCAGCGGCAAGATACGCCCCAACTCGATGAAGAAGACGAACTCCAGATGAAGCCAATAGTGCAGCGTCAGTCTGGAGCGGATGGAATGGCTGCAACAGCGGAGCTGGAAACATCCATCCAACAAGCCAAAGGTAGCGGACAATCCCTCTCCGAAAGCATCCGAGAACCAATGGAAAAGGCATTTGGCGCAGACTTCAGCAGTGTCAAAATCCATACTGATGCCCAATCTCACCAGCTAAATCAATCAATTCAAGCCAAAGCTTTCACTACAGGTCAAGATATCTTTTTTCGGCAGGGGGAATACAATCCAGGGAGCCGCGGGGGACAAGAATTGTTGGCGCACGAGTTAACTCATGTGGTGCAGCAGAATGGGGGTCAGGTACAGCGGCAAATACAGAAATCATCTGAATTGTCCCCTGGCTCTCAAATCATGAGATTGAATGATACGCAGACTGGGGAACTGCCACTCATTCAAGCAAAAGAAATTATGGGAGTGAAAGCGTTTCAAGCAGCAACTTCGGTTTCCTTCTCCCGTCGTCCATCCGAACTAAAAAAAGTTGATGAAGCACTGAAGAAAGTACAACAGGCAGGTACAGATAGCATTCTGCTGGGTGAGTTATTAGAGGCAATCGATCGCTGTCTAGATAAATTCTCAGATCTGCATCCTAGAAGATCGGGCGTTATTAGCTTGCGCGACCAAGTTATAGAACAGCAGACAGAAATTAGCCTGAACCTTCAAGATAATGACCAGCAGGCTCCAGCGGAAGGAAGAAGCCGAAGTGGAGCTTTTTCTGCTGAGAAACAAAGTGTTGGCAAAGGCAGCAATTTTAGTGATTTTGACAGCAAGCAATATCGAGTGTCAGGGCGATCGCCAAATCGGATAATTGAGGAAGTTAAGCGCACTCAATTAGGAAATGGGAAAGTCGTTTATTTCGCAATGGGTTTGGTGACTGGTTTTAACGGCAAAGCACCTCGCGTAGCACCCTATCCACAACCCGTCTCTCTGGGAGATTGGTACCCATCTGTCACTCATATCAATGGTATGCAAGTAGCGCCAAAATCGGGACTTTTAAGCGCCGCAGCATTGCAAGAATCAGTCAACGAAGCGCTAGATGGTCAAGACGATGCCGCATTAGGACAGAATGCCATAGATGTTCTTTACACCTACAGCGCTCAACGGGGTGGTGTGGTAGCCGATCTGATTGACTGCCTTAAAGGAAAAGTCCAAGTTGACGACGAAGCAACAGAGAAGCAGGAAGAAATCATGCTAGATGCGGTGCGCCGCAAAACACGGGTTACTGTTTCTGCTCACAGCCGAGGAACGATTAAAACTGACAATGCAGTTAGAAATGTACACGAAGTTTTGAAACAAGAATATCTATTATTAGCAAGACAAGACCCCGCAGTTCTCAAAATATATCAAGATTTTGCTCTGTTCTATCAAGAAAATGATATGGGACTAGGTATAGACCCAGAAATATTAGCGGCGGCGGCGCGAGAGGAAGCCGCTAAGAGGATGGCTAGCGATCGCGCTAAGGAGGATATGAATACTTATATCCAATTAATTTTTGCCGGAAATGCTGTACAGCATCCGTCTTCAATATTAAAAACCGACCTATATGTGGGTGGATTTGACCCAGTTAGTTTTGCCGTCGGGACTTATAGCCACATTGGTAGCAGGATAGACTCTGCTATTGGTACGGGAGGACACGCTAAATCAACAGTTCATAGCGTGGGTAAAACTAAGGGACATGGTTTTGTCGGGAATTATGTTCCCGCTGTTAGCGATAAAATTGCTGAAGACTTAAGCGGACGGGAAGATATCCAAGACAAGCGAGCTAACCAAGTTTTATCTAATATTGATCCCGAAAGGTTAGCAGAATTAGAGCAAATGGGTAATAACTCTAGAAGACGTAGGGGTAGGTAGGTTCGTTCGATTAGCGATCGCGTTTCTACTTAATGATTTGAATTTGCTTTTTCTGCTGTCAATAGTAGGAAAAACTATATTTTATTCAGGTCAAAATTTTGCTGAAAGACGATGTAAATGCTGGTTTAGCAGCAATAAGTAAGCCAGATACTTCACCTAAATTAATTTTAGATGAATCAGGTGGCTGCACTATTTCGCTCCCCTTTCCTCCTTCAATCGTTAAGTTGTCGGGAGGACAGTTGCAGGTAGAAATAAGAATGGCAAAAACCGGTGAGTTTTTTACTTTGTTATCACCTTTAGCAGCGGTTCACGGTCAACTAAGCCGAGAATTTTTAGACGCTTTATTGCACAGGCAATTTTATGCGGAACAGGTTTCTAGCCTGAGTTTTGCGATCGCATCTGTTGGCGATCGCGATTTACTGGTGGCAGTTCATCATTGGATGCTGGATGCGATCGCACCAGAAGAATTTAAACGTTTATTTCAAAAATTTATCTCGGCAGTTTTATCTGCTATTCCAGAAATTAATAATATGGCTAGTTCTGAAATATCGCTAGCACCGATTCATTCAGAGCAAAATTCTTAAATTATTGGCAGAGTTTTCGGGAATTTTGCTGTTAAATTATCTAAAATTAGAAAAAATAATCTACTTTTTCTGTAGGAAGATAGCGATCGCCTTAGAAATTGAAGATGATAGGGATGCGATCGCATCTCCATTTCAAATCACGAGGAACTGCCAATCTGAATATCGCGCACTCGCACGGGTACGCAGGCGTGAGTCATTTGGGCAATTTGGATCGGTTCGCCTTTGCCGCAATTGTTAGCACCGCACTGCATCCATTCTGAGGCGGGACCAACTGCATCCACGCTATTCCAGAAGTCAGTTGTCATTGAATGGTAGGTAACATTTTTGAGCATCCCTACCACTTTCCCTTTCTCGACTTTCCAGAAAGCATCGCCGCCAAATTGGAAATTGCGGCGCTGTTGATCGATGGAGAAACTGCCAATCCCGTCGATTAAAATCCCGTCTTCGGTGTCAGCAATCATCTGGGCTAAAGTGGCGGTGTGGCTGCCTCCCTCTGGCCCTGGTTCTAGCCCTAAGTTGGGAATGCGAACCATCGGCACGCTTGACCAACTATCAGCATAGGCGCAACCGTTACTGCTGGGGCGTCCGAGTCGATGGGCAGTTTCGCGGTCTGTTAGATAGTCTACTAAAGTACCATCTTTGACAACGTACCAATCTTGTGAAGCAACGCCTTCATCGTCGTAGCCTGCGGTACTGCGTCCTCCCGGCTGAGTGCGATCGCATTTAAAATTCACCCAAGGTGCGGCATATTGCAGTTTGCCTAATTTATCAGTTGTGGCAAAGCTAGTGCCTGCAAAGTTGGATTCGTAGCCGTACACGCGATCGAGTTCTGTGGGATGTCCGACTGATTCGTGAATGGTCAAAAATAAGTTAGTCGGCTTGAGAATTAAAGTCGAACGAATCCCCGAAGGACCAACAGGCGCGTGAACTTTCTCAATCGCTTCTTCCGCAACCCGATCGACTTGGCTAAGGATATCCGATCGATCGATATGCTCATACCCGATGTTCAAGGGTGGGCGTTCGTAACTGCGGCTTTGAGCATCGCCATTGGCGATCGCTGTACAGCCAAATCCCGGATAGCTACGGTAGATTGTTTGGTGAATGAGAGAGCCTTCTGTAGAAGCGAAGGTTTTGTCTTCGCGGCTGAAGCTGAGGTAAGAATAGGCTTTTTTGATGCCGCGATCGCCATAATTCAACAACTGCTCGTTCACATTCAGCAGCAGTTCTGCCTTTTCAGCAATTGGCACCGTAAAGGGGTCAATCTGGATCGGAGTGATGTAAGTATCCCGGTGCGCTTCAACAGGAACTAACTGCACCCGCGTTAGTTGGGAAAGGCGACTGGCTTTGGCGATGTCTACCGCTAAAGCAACAATTCTGGCAACTTCTGCCGGAGTTTTGTTATGGCTGGCAGCGAAACCCCAAGCGCCATCTAGCAGCACCCGCACCCCAAAACCAGAATTGACATTGTCTGACAAATTGCTCAAAGAGCGATCGCGTGCATAAAGATTCTGAGTTCGGTAGGAGCAAAAGCGGACATCTCCGTACTCGCACCCAGCTTTCCGAATCAGGTTGATCGCGAGTTCGCTCAATTCAGTCGTATAGCCTGGGGTTTTAACCTCAGAAATGGGTGCAGGAGCTTGTACCATAGCGATCTCCAATTAAAAACTAAAAATGTAAAATTAAATGCAAAAAGACTCTTTTTTAATTTTACATTTCTAATTCATTCTAATCCCGCCATAAAGCAATTCCACCCAATAAACCTGTCACATTGGGCACGATTTTCGTGTTTGACGGTAACTCAAACGCGATTTTTTTCGCTTCGCCGCCGCCGATATAAAGAGAATCGTAATTAAACAAATGTTGAAGAGATGCGAGCGCTTTTTCTAGACGATTATTCCATTTTTCCTTACCGACTTTATCCAAAGCAGCACGCCCCATCTGCTCTTCGTAGGTTTCCCCTTTGCGAAACGGATGATGACCCAGTTCCAGATTGGGTACCAGTTTCCCGTCTACAAACAAGGCGGAACCAAAGCCGGTGCCAAGGGTAATGACCAACTCAACACCCTTGCCGGAAATTGCCCCCATTCCCTGAATATCGGCATCATTTGCCACCCGCACCGGCTTGCCCAAGCGATCGCTCAGCACGGTTGCCAGATCGAATCCAATCCACTCTGGAGTTAGATTAACCGCCGTTTTCGTCACCCCGTCGCGCACAACACCTGGAAAACCTACTGATACGCGGTCAAATTCACCGGCTCCAGCAGCAAGACTTGCGATCGCATCAATCACAGCCTCCGGTTTGGCTGGAGCTGGAGTCTCTACTCGACTACGTTCGGTCTGTGGCTCTCCAGCTTCGTCTAAGACTATCACCTTGATGCCACTGCCGCCAATGTCAACCGCTAGGGTACGCATACATCTATTCTCTCTATTTGATAATGAATTGATTGCGAATTTTAGATTGACAATTTACGACTCGTGCAAATGTTAAAACTAACCTTTTTACACCGCTAGATTGTAATCCAAAATCCAAAATTCTCTTACGCCTGTGAAGTTGGAGTCGAGGCAGCTACGGAATCGGTTCCAGTTGGAAAGAAAAATTTATTTGTCACCCACTTTGTCAAAATATGAGACAACAGTCCCATTGGCCCTGCAAATAAGCACAACACCAGCGAGTGGATTGTCCAGACACCAGTACGCTGTCCTTCCCAGTAGATATAGCGACCGACGAATAAATCCATTACCAGAAAATGAACCCACCCAATCGCAGCAGCTTTCTCGTCTGCAAAGAATTGAGCAATATCAGCGAGCTGAGGATTGGACATTGCTTGAGCAGATTCCGGTGTAATGGATGTAAAAAACCAATACACGTATAAAGCTGCTAAAGCTACGAAGGGGAGATAAGATTCCATCACCCGTTTCGTCACGCCCCAGTTGGGTAGGAAAATCATTAGCGCCCAGAAAGGCAGAACAAACAGATTCGCGCCGTTGAATAATTGAGTAATTGTCATAGATATGAAGAATTAACCTGACTATCGTCATCGTAAGCGACTGTTAAGCACATTGCCGGTTAGAATCGGTGCCCAGAAACCCAATCCAATCGTCGCAGGAGCTTTCTGAATGAAGGTCAAGATGATTTTACCGGCTTTGACTGAAGCACTCAGCCCCCATTGGCGACCGATTAAATATTCACTGTTTCCGCCACTGGGATTAGCGACGATTGCCAGTTTTTTCAGCGAAGATGATGAAATTATCCTGCAAGACGAACACGTTGAGCGACTGGATTTAGATGATGAGCCAGATTTGGTGGTGATTCAGGTTTATATCACCTCAGCTTACCGAGCTTACGAATTAGCCGACCACTACCGTAAAAAAGGCGCATACATTTGTCTGGGTGGATTGCACGTTACCTCCCTTCCAGAAGAAGCTGCGACTCATGCGGATACAATTTTCCTAGGTCCTGGTGAAGATACCTGGCCTGAATTTCTCCAGGATTTCCGGGCAGGTCATCCTGGTAAAGTGTATCAGTCGAAACTGCGATCGCTCCTCGGCGTTCCTCCCATTCGCCGCGATTTAATTAAGCGCCATCTGTACTTAATTCCGAACTCCATTGTCGTTTCGCGGGGTTGTCCTCACACCTGCGATTTTTGCTACAAAGAAGCTTTCTTTAAAGGCGGCAAATCTTTCTACACGCAACCTGTAGACGATGCACTGGCTGAGATTGAGCGGCTACCAGGGCATCATCTTTATTTTCTCGACGATCATCTGTTTGGCAACGCTGAATTCGCCGCCGCGTTGTTTGAGGGGATGAAGGGGATGGGGCGCGTGTGGCAAGCAGCCGCAACGGTACAATCTATCTTGCAGCCGGGATTGTTGGAAAAAGCAGTTGAATGTGGCTTACGCAGCTTGTTTGTTGGCTTTGAAACCCTTAACCCGACGAATCTCAAAGAACAGCATAAATATCAAAATCTCAATCGAGATTACAGCGCTGCGATTCGCCGTTTGCGGGATTTGGGCGTGATGGTGAATGCTAGCTTCGTTTTTGGCATGGATGACGATGATGAAACCGTGTTTGCGCGCACGGTAGAATGGGCGGTGCAACAGGGATTGGAAACTGCCACGTTTCACATTTTGACGCCTTATCCCGATACTGCTTTGTACAAACGCATGGCAGCGCAGGGACGAATTACTCATTCCAACTGGGATTTATACGATACTCGTCATGTTGTCTACAAGCCAACTAAGATGACACCGGAGGTGCTAGAGGCAGGCTACTGGCAAGCGTATCGAGATTTTTATCGTTGGAGTAATATTTTCCAAGGTGCTTGGGCTAAGGATCGTTGGTCTGACCGGATGCGGCATTTGGTCTATGCTGGGGCGTGGAAGAAGTTGGAGCCAGTTTGGGACGGGATCATTCGGGCGAAAAAGGTCACTCAATGCCTGCCAACTTTGGAAAGTGTTTTAACCAGTTTTGGCGCTCATCCATCCCCGCAACCCCGAGAAAAGTTACCTCTTAAGGAGGAGGCAGCTGTTCTACAAGAGCAGATGCCAGTTTTATAAAAGTCTCTATAATCTTCCAGAGCGGGTTTTCCCTGACCTACAGATGGGAAACAAGAGAATAGTGGTACAGGTTGCGCGGTAGGCTGGTATTTAGGGAATTGCCCGCTGGAGGGATCGACCGAGATGGAGTTCAAACTAACAAATGCCTTTAAGTTTTATCAGAATTTAGAGCATCAAAATCAAGCGATTGATGAGCTTGAGCAATGGTTCAAAGATAATCACCCAGAGCAGTTAGAGAAGTTTCACCAAGCTTTATTAAATGGCCCTAGCCCCGATCTTGCGCCGGAGGCGATGGAGAAACTGACATTCAAAAGTAGCCAACCGTTGGCTTTGGCAACCTATTCGTCTTCGTCAGAAATTCATCTGAACGATCCGATCATTGCGGGTGGTGACTTGACGTGGGCAGACGCGATTCCTAATGGCGATCGCCATCTCCCCGAAAATCTAGAAGTCGTGGAGAATATTATCGCTCTTGCCAAGCAGCTACAAGTTGCCAGAGACCAGATTGGTAAGCCTTTCCTGATCACCAGTTGGTATCATCACAAACCCTTTGGGGCTAAGGTTCATGGCGCGTCCAAAAATCAACCGATGACGGGCGGTGCTGTTGATTTCAGGGTGGAGGGCTACACCGGGCGACAGCTTGCAAAGATGCTGGATTGGTGGGAAGGCGGTTTAGCGACCTATATGTATGTGCCCTATATGCTGCATCTGGACATGGGTCCCCAGCGACGCTGGCAAGCACAATATCCAGGCTAGGGAACAATTAAAAATTAAAAAGCCTCAATTTTTAATTCTTAAGTTCACGCGGTGTGCAACTTTTTCTTAACCTCCCTTGGCAAGGGAGGCAGAAATACAGAGAGTTGCACGCCGCGTTAGTTTCTTAACGAACACCAGGAAAGCTATTGACAAACTGAATCTGGATATCGGGAAAATTCTCGACAATCTGCACCTTGAGATCGGGAAAAGACTCAACAAATTGCCACTGACCGCACCGTTGGGGAAAAGCGGTGACAGGTTCGACGATTAAATCCGGGGAGGATGAGACAATCTTTACCTTGATATCTGGCAAGCTTTCAACAATTTTTATTTTGCCGTAAAGTGGCTTGCCATTGTAGGTGCAAGTGGCTTTGTTAATGACACTTTGAGCAGAAGCGATCGCTCCTAGCGGCAGCGTCACCAGTAGGCTAGTGCCAAATACAACCCAGTTCAACCAACGTTTCATCATCAAGATACCTGGAACAAGTTTAAATCTGCTCAATCTCAATCTATAAATTTAGGATTTGTGACTTTTATATTCTGCTTATTCAGTTAATGTATCCAGTTCCTCTTTGACAACCCGTAGAATTCGATCGAGATAGGCTTGTCGCCACTGTTCTCTCTCTTGTTCTACCTGCTCACTTGGCTGGTAATTCTCAATTTCTTCAATCGAAATCAGACCTTTTGTTTGAGCCAACCGTTCAACTGTATCGAGACGTTCGTGTAGAACAGAGACTTCCCCAGTTAGCGCCAAAACCATTGCCAGTAACTTGTCGCTTTCGGGATTTTCAAAATAAATAGGTTTTTTTCCCTTAGCTTTTTTTGCCATTACTACAAATTCTCTTGAATAACTTTATTTGTATTTCTTCGTTTTTGACAAATGGGTAAAAAATGCTGGAAATAGACTTTTTATAGAAGTCGGGGAAAGGTTAAAGTAACTATTTTTTCCTTCTTTTTTACCCAATCAAATCAACCAGTCGATGATTTTTACCAGAAGTCTCATGACGAGTCTTTAGTCAGTCGTTACTCACTCATCACTGATGACCGATCGCTAATCACTGGTGACTTATTTACTGGCAACCAAGAGAAACCAATTGCCCCGACTGCCAAAACCGCCTCCTTGGGATGTGCCTTTCCAGCCACCTGTAGCAGCAACAGTTGGGGTAATTTTATCTGCTTCAAAACCAGCTTGGCTAGTCAGCGCTACCAAGTCTAGATCGCGCATGGCACTCCACCAAGGTTCGTTGTTATTTTGCGTTTCCCAATCAAACATGAAGGCGCTGTAGGGTTCCATGTTTTGATAAAGGGGAGCTTCCACATGAACCATCAGTCCACCCGGTGCTAATAGTCGATAGCATTCGCGCAGAATATTCGCGATCGCTGGTGGCGATGCTTCGTGCAACAAAATATGGGAGACGATCAGATCGAACGACTCATCGGGGAAATCTGTAGACTCACCATTCTGCTGCGAGAAGTGTACTCGCTTACCCAAAGCCTCCGCTCTTGCATGAGCGTACCGCAGCATCGGTGCCGCTACATCAATCGCATAAACTTCAGCTTCTGGGTAAGCATCCACATAAGGAAGCGTGCTGTGACCGACGGAACATCCGATGTCGAGAATTTTCCGAGGATGGAAGTTGGGATACTGCGGCTGTAAGTAATTGCGAACCACAGACTGCCCTAAGTCGTCATTCATTGGTCCTAGACGACCCATTACATAAACGTAAACACCGCGGTCGTAGACAGCCCCTGCTGCGATGTCGTTTTCGGTATATTCGCTGTGGTATCCACCCGGCATACAGTGAATATCGACTGCGGTGTGATAGGCGGGTATTTTTAAATCTGCATTTAAGGTTAAAGAACCCAAAGGGGTAACCTTGTCCTGCGCCTGCTCAATCAAATCGGCAAGCTGCCGATCGACGCTAGTATTGACTGAATCCCACATCATTTCTTGAGTGGTACGCCGCAATGCACCCCACATTCGGTAATAGGGTTCGTGCTGCATCAGACGGCGAACTTCATGCCGATCTTGAGGCGATCGCTGATGCTCCTGCTCAAACTGCGGTTTAAGCCGCTTCTCGTAAATTGCTTTATTTCCTGGGGTAATCTGACTGGTCAGGTAGCCTTTTAAGCTATTGACAAAGTTTTGGCGTGCTAACTCGTCATGGGTCGCTTGAGGTAACATCCGGTGTTGGAATTGTGTATCCATATCCTAATTTCCTAACCCCTTATTGTTTACTCTAACAAGTTATCGTTAGCTTTCAGGGGTTTTGGTGTAGGTAAACCCTCGCATTCACATCACGTTACTCTTCCCGAAGCGATCGCTTACCAACTTAAGAGCAGAAGCGATCGCCCCTAAAACCAAAGTCTAGAAGCGATCGCTCTTTTCTCAGTTAAGGACAGAATCGCTTACTTGAGGTGACTGGCTATTTTTTGCCTTCTTCTATCGAGCACTGAGGTAAGCTTCTAGCTTCTCAGAACCCCCAATCAACTTGCCATCAATAAATACTTGGGGAACCGTTGTTCCGCCACTGACAGCCCGTAAAGAGCGAGTAGTAATCTCTTTACCTAAGACAATTTCTTCGTAATCCAATCCATGCTCCTTCAGCATCACCTTTGCACGAGCGCAGAAAGGACAACCTACTTTTGTAAACAGGGAAACGATCTGAGGCTTTGCTGCTTCAGGATTGATATAGTTAAGCATTGTCTGGGCATCAGACACCTCAAAGGGGTCTCCCTCCACGACTGGCTCAATGAACATCTTTTCAATGGTGCCATCCTTCACCAGCATGGAATAACGCCACGACCGCTTCCCAAACCCTAAATCAGCTTTATCAACCAGCATTCCCATGCCTTCGCTGAATTCACCATTCCCATCGGGAAGCAGAGTTAGATTCTCTGCTTCTTGGGATTTAGCCCATTCATTCATCACAAAGGCATCATTGACGGAAATACAGATAATGTCATCAACGCCATTTTCATGAAAGACCTTAGCCAACTCGTTGTAGCCAGGGAGATGGGTTGATGAACACGTCGGAGTAAAAGCACCCGGTAGAGAGAAAACAACCACTGTCTTCCCAGCAAATAAGTCGTTAGTCGTCACATTCACCCACTCGTTGTCACGGCGAGTACGGAAGGTGACGTTGGGAACTTTTTGTCCTTCTCGATTAGGAAACATGAATTTCACTCCTTGACTACAAGCGATCCGAATGATGAACTTCTACTAAGCGTACTCATTATGACTACAGCTTGTCAAGGCAAAGACTTTTTTAACTCGCTTTCATAGCTAGAGAAAAATTCGGTAAAACTGGGCAACCTGGCTCTGAAGGTGGGGCTACATAAACGAAGCCTGCTCTGGGCAGGCTAAAATTCTTCAGGCTCCCAGCAGTCTTTGGACGCGCCAGCCCCGCCCTGAAGGGTGTGGGCGTATACATGGCGTATACATTGGGTGGGATGCTCCCATGATTTTCTAGTCGTCTTCTCGTCTTCTTGAAGCTCAGAAAAAATGCAGGCAACGGTCGAACAACTTTCTCGGATTTTGGTTTTTGTAGATTTAACTTTGCCAGAATTAGAGCGTTTACAACCCCACACGCAGGTGCAGCACTACAGCCAAACAGAGATTGTCATGCAGGAAGGCGATCGCCTTCCTGCAAAGCTATATGCTCTCCTGAGCGGCTCCTTACAAGTCGTTAAAACGGCAATAACCGGCAAGGAAACCATTCTCCGTACTTTGCCACCAGGAGAAATCTTTGCGGCTCCCGCTTTATTAGGTGATGGAATTGCTCCAGCGACAGTCACTGCTGAGTGTGATTCTCAGATTCTGACGGTAAAACGAGATGCACTCCTAGAAGCGATTCAACAAACCCCGGAAATTGCCTTACGAATGCTGATGGTTTTCAATTCTAGGCTGCAACAACTCCATGAAACGGTGCATGGATTGGTTTCTGAGCGGGCAATTGTGCGCTTAGCTAGATTGATTCAGTATTCTGCAACTCGATATGGTACCTCTCCAGCGGTGGAAGGTCAGTGTTTGAAGGAGAAGCTTTCTTATTATCAAATGGCTCGCAGTATTGGGATTACCTATGAGGAGTGCGTGCGACTATTTAAAAGTTTGAAGCCGGTTATGGCTTACAGTCGCGGTGGAAAAATTACAGTGCATGATGCACAGAAATTGGAAGCGATCGCTTCTGGCATGATTAACGAGTAACGAATAAGTGGGGGGTGAAGTTTGCCCAATCTGGAGTTGGTAGCTATTTTGCGATCGCCCAACCAGGAGAGTCATGAAATCTTTTTTTCTTTACTGAACAAGCGCTTTTAGGAGCTAGCTAGCAATACTCCTAACACCATTCCCCTCAGCTTGAGCTTTGAACTTTCTTTTCGCTTCGTAGAATCGACAGGCGACAGATCCCAGCGAGTAAAGCAATGCAGCGTTATTCGACGCTCCAACTACAGCACCGATTACAGGCAAGAGTTCGATAAAGCCTAGTCCAACTTTCAGGACTCCAGAACCGCCAACAGACAAACCGAAAATGGCTAGAACTTCGCCTCGTCGAGTTGGATCTTCTAACGGAAAACCGTATGCAGCCGCAATGCGGTAGATCATCTCTGCTTGCAGTGCTGTAACCGCTGCCACATCGACTGCAAACAGAGTGAGCGCTATCGGAGGCACGAAGTTAGTGAGTAATCCAACTCCCCCGCCTTTCAGGGAAGTGTCAACAATAATTCGGTGAGCCAACTGCTCAGAGCTTTCTAGAGGATATTCTTGTCGGAGCTTGTTTACCTCATTCTGAGCTTTTTGGGCATCAACTTGACCCAATGCAGTCGTTAACCAATTGATGCCTGGAACCTTGGCAGCAAACTTCACGACTGGATTTTCAGCGATTGGGGTGACGATTTTGCCTACGTTTTCCGTCCCCTGCTCCACGAAGCGCACAGCCGCAGATCCAACCGTTTCTCCTACGGCAGTAGTCGTGCTGGTAACGTTTTCAGCAGTAGACTGCAATGTATCAGAAGCTAATTTAGCAAACTGAATTGCTGTAGCGATCGCTTCACTCATTGGGTCTGTGCTTGAACCTTGTTTGCCTGGTACTGCCATAGATTTTGGTCACTTTTAAACTTTAGACTGAAACCTACTTTATAAAAGGCAAAGACTCAGTAGCCTCTATCCTCTGATAGTGATTGAATCTTCTAAAAGTCTGAAATTCAGTCCCCAGTCTCATCGCTCAATTTTTTACAGATACCAAGCTTAGGAAGTTTAGAATAATTAGCGATCGCGTTTTCTCTGCTAGATTTCGGTGCTGGAGGCGATCGCTTTGAAATAACTGCCACGCTTCAGCAACTTTAGAACAAACCCAAAGTCAGGGATTTGTCAATCGGTAAAGTAGCACCAATTCCTAGCCAGAGTGTAACTAAGGTACCCACTAAGAAAACAACTGTGGCAACTGGGCGACGGAATGGGTTTTGGAACTTGTTAACGTTTTCGATGAAAGGAATTACGATTAAGCCCAAGGGAATCGAAGCATTGAGTACAACTCCCAATAGTTTGTTAGGAACAACGCGAAATATTTGAAACGTTGGATAGAGATACCACTCTGGCAAAATCTCTTGAGGGGTCGCAAAAGGATTTGCCGGTTCTCCTATCATCGCCGGATCGAGAACTGCCAGCCCTACACACAATGCAATGGTTCCTAAAATCACTACTGGAAAAATATAAAGCAGATCGTTAGGCCAAGCTGGTTCTCCATAGTAGTTATGCCCCATCCCTTGAGCTAGCTTTGCCCGCAGTTTTGGATCGCTCAGATCGGGTTTCTTCTTGATTCCTGTCATATCACAAACTCCACTGCTGCCATGTAAAGCGAGTTATTTGCTTATGGCTGTTCAGTTTAGCGATCGCTTGATATTGCTGTCTTGCCTATTCTTCTGAAAATGTTCTAATCTTCCAAAAATCTTAGAGAGCGTCCCTATAGGCTTTTGGCGTAGTTGTAGTATATTGACGAAAGACTCTGGTAAAGTGGCTCTGACTCTTAAAACCTACTTGCTGAAGTATTTCTGCAATTGTCAACTCTTGCCTAGCTAGCAGCAATTTAGCTTTCTCAATCCGACATTTGGTTACATATTGATGCGGTGCAAATCCGGTAGATTGTTTGAACAAGCTGGCAAAGTAATGTGGACTCATCTGAACGGTGGCGGCAATTTCAGCCAACATCAAGTCTTGATCTAAATAGTCGTTGATGTAAGCGATCGCTTCTCTTAACTTGTGAAGAGGTAATCCTCCGGTGTAGTCTGACATGAGCGATCTCTTGACAGAGTATCGCTGTAGCAAATGAGCCGAGAGAGCAGTTGCCATAGACTCAGCGTACAGACGACTATCTACTCCACCTGATTCAAGTTCAGTTTTCAGTGATAAACCAATTTGCTGAATCAGCGGATCGTGTACTTTGAATTGCGGCACTATCTCTACTCGATCTGCATCAACTGATTCATACGCAACACGAGCAAATGTTGCTGGTTCAAGATAAAGATTAATAAACTCAGCTTTGCGATCGCATTTAGCGATTAAATCTGATTGATTGGCGGGAAAAATACCAACATCACCATCTGTATAGCGCTCACTCTGCCAGTGTCCATTTCTTTTTAGTCTTATCTCGAATTGCCCAACACAGATGGTGATAATATGCTGGGCAAAGCAACATTCAGGAAGTTCGTGAGCAGACTGTCGATGATAAGCGAAGTGAATACCTGACCACGCAGAAGTATTACTTGAGAGTACAGGTGCGTTTAGGACAAGCTGCTTCCAAACTTTTTCTTGTGTGAGATCGATATTCGGTAGTTGAGCTTCTGGCATGACTGGTATAGCTTTGCATGGCTATCCTTAGTTTATGGGGTTAACCGAATGAATGTGACACCGGGACACTTTATCCGTGAAAAGAAAAGCTTAAAGCAGTTATTAGAGTTACCTTTTTTGCGATTATTGATTCTGGTACTTACTATTTACCCTGCTATCAGAATGGACAACGATATCGTTCTTTTTCTTGCCGGTGTTGGCGTACTCGTCTTCTATCTCATCTTCTCGGCGCTGACTGAAATGGGGACTAAACTTCCCTGGAAGAAATAGCTAGTTTTGTTGTATGGTGGGCTTCTGCCCACACGTTTTGAAACATTTATAGAAAGATGCGATCGCGTCCTTCTACGCCTAAAATTATTGAAGATCCGCAATCATCCTTGGGCAGAAAGAAGGGCGATCGCACTTGCTTCTTACGTTACTTTTCACAGTTACAGAACCATTGGAAGCAGGCGTTAGGTAAACATTCTCTCAGTTTTCCGTTTTGGGGCTGCTGAGAAAGCTTAAATTATTCAATCATGTATCGTCAAGAAGTTAGAGGCAAACTGCGGAAATCATTGCCTTACTTAGTGACTGGAATAGCATTTTTGAGAAGAGCAGCAGTCTCTTCGGGTTTTCCAGAGGATGGAAAAACCAAAATACTCTTAATTTTGGGGTTATTAACCAATTCTTTTAAGCGATATAACTGCTTATCTGAGATGGCTACTCCCTCATACTTTTCGGCATAATCTAGCTCCTGGTTGAAGTTAGCATCGTTATAAATTTGAATGAAAACTCGATCGATATTCCAATTCTGCCAATCAGCCGCAAAATAACGTTTACCCCAATAAGGATTATGATGGCAAAGATCGAAACTAACAGTGGGGTTAGCTTTCTTCATATCAGCTCTCATTTGCCGCACAAAATTAGTCAAATGGGCGGTGCGATCGACTTTTCCAGGTAATTCAGCATGATAACCAAGGTAATCATCCCACTGAACCGCATCGATGTTTGGATACTTTTTAACAAATTCTACTGATATCTTTTTGAAGAAGTTAGCAACTTCTGGGAGTTCCACATCCAGTAAGTAGTGATCGATGCCAGCATAGGTTTTATCCACCCCAGGCACAATCCATCGTTTAGAAATTGCCAAGTCGAAAATTGGGCTATTTTTATCAATTTTAATGCCCTTCTCAAAATAGGCGTGAACTTGCATTCCCTGCTTGTGCGCCTCATCAATCAGCCAATCTAACCATCGATCTTGAAATTGGTTAGGACAACTTTTATATCCGAGGGTTTGCTGCATCACCTCACTGTTATACATCGTGCAACCATTCCCCCACACTCCATGAATAATTGTATTGATTCCTTGAGAGCGGTAATAACGAACTCGTTCGCGAATCGTTCTTTCGTTAGCATTATTAGTTACTTGATATCGACTTAAATAAATTCCCCTTATTTTCTTCTTCTCCCAAGGATTTTGAGGTGATGGTGAATTTTTGGGGGTTACGGGTAATGCTGAAACTTGTGGTTTGGTTGTTGGTGTGCCAGCCGGAGTCGCTTGCGGAAGGGGGGAATTTGTAACAGGTAATGGTATAACTTGTGGCTTTGTTGTTGGTGTGCCAGTCGGAATTGCTTGTGGAAGGGGCGATTTGACAACCGTTACACCCTGGCTAGGCGCAGGGGTCAAAATAGGAGTCATTGGTTGTTGATTATTTTGTTGATTATTAGGCAAAAATTGGCTGATATTTAGACGATCTAGCTGCCTAAAACCCCAATAACCAACTCCAAACAAAACGATGATTAATGAAAATGGAATACTCGCACATCCACATCCATTATTTTCTTTTTTAGGTGGCATGATAACAAGGGTGATTGTTCAACTCGGAGAGTAACTCTCTTGACTCAATTGAGGCTTGCTTGTAGTAACAGATACTTTGGAAGCGCGGAAGGAAGAATTTAGAGAAAATGGTGGTATATCTAGGTACTTCACTTCGCGATCGCTTAATTCCGCATCACTGCGGCGACAAAAACCCACAACCTGTCCTAAGACAGCGTTCATCGTTGTCAGAATTAATTAAATGACACGAATTGGTTTAAAACGTCGTTAAACGACATTAATCTGTTAACGACGACAAATAATGTGTTAATTGACAAAATAAATGGAGGTTAGCGGACTCGAACCGCTGACATCCTGCTTGCAAAGCAGGCGCTCTACCAACTGAGCTAAACCCCCAAACTTGAAGTTGGAACTTCAGACACTTTTGTTATATTAGCTCATCTGCTTCCATTAGGGAAGGGGGTAGAGGAAGAAATATTTAGATGCATATCATCACAGAAGCTTACTCTGTTAGGTTAGGTGATGAATCAGCGTAAAACATTTTTACTCATTGCTGTTGAGTGGGGAAATGACCCAAGTTGTTGTAGCTTTCTATAAATTTGTCAAGTTGCCAGATTTTGCCGATAAGCAAGACCCCTTATTGTCGCACTGCAAAAGACAGGGTATTAGAGGGACAATTCTGCTGGCAGCAGAAGGTATTAACGGGACGATCGCGGGTTCTCGTGAAGCAATCGACTCAGTTTTATCATTTTTACGCTCCGATCCGCGCCTAGTTGACTTGGAGCATAAAGAGTCTTATGCCGATTCTCCGCCGTTTGACCGGATGAAGGTGCGGTTGAAGAAAGAAATTGTCACCTTGGGATTGCCGGAAATCGATCCGAGCGATCGCGTTGGCACTTATGTCAGTCCGCAAGCGTGGAATCAACTGATTTCCGATCCAGAGGTGACGATTATTGACACCCGCAACGATTATGAGGTGACAATTGGCACTTTTCAAGGAGCGCAAAATCCCAAAACCGCTTCATTCCGGCAGTTTCCCGCCTATGTTCGCAATAACCTCGATCCCAGAAAACATAAAAAGGTAGCTTTATTCTGCACTGGCGGGATTCGCTGCGAAAAAGCGACATCATTTATGATGGCTCAAGGGTTCCAAGAGGTCTATCACCTCAAAGGTGGCATTCTCAAGTATTTAGAGGAAGTTCCCCCAGAAGACAGTCTCTGGCAGGGGGAATGTTTTGTCTTCGATCAACGGGTTGCTGTACGCGAGGGTTTGGAGATAGGAACTCATGATATGTGCTCTCGTTGCGGTCATCCTATCTCCGACGCGGATAAAACTTCGCCTGATTATCAGCAAGGGATTTGCTGTCCCTACTGTTGCGATCGCTTCACCCAGGAAAAATAAGTAGCACCGTAAGCGAGGTGGCGACAAATTAATTTGGGCAGATTCTCAGAAGAAGCGATCGCAGTGCAAAGCTTACCTTGCAAGTGGCTGTGTTTTCCTTGTTGCGACATCAGCTTGGAGTGCTAAGTCTGTTCGCCCTATCGTGGTGGGTATAAGAGCGATATAAGCGCGATCGCTTCCATGCATTGCAGACATGGATAAATAGCGATCGCGCTTATCCTTGCACAAGAGAAGATGGGCGATTCCCTGCGGGATAGCTTTGCTTCACGGAAATTTTACTTAGGCGGATAATTTCCGTACATAATTCAATATTTTAGAAGTTTTAATGAAGTTTGATTTGCCGTCCTTGACGGTTTCACAAATAGTAGCTTTCAATATAGTTAACTCGTGTTGGATGTTACAAGGCTAGAGTGAAATTGCCCAGTATTTCCAGGGAATGAAAGAGGCGTTCGCGCCTCTTTCATTTAAGCTGCATTGTATAGATACTGGTTATACATATTAATTGTTTTGAGTTTTTTACTTAGCGAATAAATGTTTAAAATTAATATCCAGGAAATAGAAGCTGTAAGTTCTAGGTTCCAAGAAACAGCCTCAGAGATTGTTTCAAATACTCAAGGTGCAGTATCAGAGGCAATCTCAACAACCCAAGAGGCTACAGATAGTGCAATTCAAGAGGTTTCCAACTCAGTCACTTCCATAGCTTCTACGTTTCAAAAAACAGCATCAGAGATTGTTTCAAATACTCAAAATGCAGTATCAGAGGCGATATCAACAACCCAAGAAGCTGCGAGTAATTTAATTATTGAGGCTCAACAAACTTCTAGCGCCGTTACCGGCGCTGCAACAATTGCTGCACAAGAGGCATTCAAAGTTGCTCATAATATTAAATTTGAGAACTTACCTCACAACTTACAACTGAAATTTCACCGAGCTGGGGTACGCGAAGGCATTCATAATGTTCAAGAAGCTGCCAAGGTGTATGAGACGATTCCAGCACAAATTCGCGCTCAAGGATATGAGGCGATTCGCGAGTTTTGCAGTGATAAGGATTGGAGCCATATAAAAGCACACGTTAACGGTGGAGGAAAAGAAGCTTCAAACGGCATCTTCGAGAACTTCCGAATCAACCGATCTCGTGGTGGAGTTGATATGACTCCTGAAGAACTTGCAGCAGCACGTAAAGTGCTTGGCGATGCAGCTTTTAAAGTAAGTTTAGAGCAAGTAATTGGAGCCGTTGTTCAAGGTGCTTTGGTAGCAGCGGTGATTGAGCTTGTCTTCTCAACTTTAGAAAATTCACTGTCCTTTGCTGAAGGAAAAATTACGCAAGATGAGCTAATTCGTAACGTTGCAGTTGCAACAGCAAAAGCTGGATTAGCTGGTGGTGTAGTTACAGCTATTTTGATGGTCATCTGTATGATTTTTCCACCAATTGCGGCTCTACTTGGTTACGCTGCTATTCCTCTTGCAGTGATTGGTATCGGCTTCATGTGCGTTCGCGCCTGGGAAATTTTCATCCGTGCGGATAAGCTCTTTGGCATTACTGAAGAACTGGAAAAATTTATACAAAACATTGAGCAATCAGTCTTAAATTTTGACGCGATGTGAGAAGCGATCGCTCTTTGTTAAACTCAGTTTATACGCACTCAGCTCCTATCAAAAAATCTCCAATTTTGAATGAACGGTGGGAGCGATCGCGCTACTTAGTTAACCGATAATTCTATAAGTCTTTAAATATGATAGAAAATATGGCTGCTAGCGCATTTTATCCTTTGGCAGGCTTGTTTGAGGCTCTTATCAAAGAAGTTTATGCTGAAAAACAAAGAAAACACGAACAGCGAATGAAAGAACTTCAAATTATTTCTGACTCTAGCCTTCGTGATGCTTATGTACAGCAGCTTTTACTTGATAAATTTCTTGCTCCTGTTGAGAATGCACAGCATCAAATTCAAAATACAGCTAAATACGCACAGTATTTAGCAGAAACCTTTAACTATTACTATCAAGACCACATCGCAACAAAAGAAGAAGCGAAAGAAATATGTTATCAACTTCGGGTTTTAGCAATTAAGATATCTCAAGTTGATTCACTCTATGAATTAAAAGTAATTTATCAAGCAGCTACTCTGTTTGTTTATCAACTATCAAGATTTCAACACAAAGAGCGCAAATACTCTTTAGAGCGAGCGCTCCGCAAAAACATATTAGATGTATTAAATACTTGCATTGCTGTTGAGACAAATTTTCAAAGACGAGTTGATTTTATGGGTGTTAATTGAGGGGAAAATTGCCAGAACAAACCAGAGAAACTGAGCCAAGAATTAGAAACTAGATAAAAGAATCACGATTGTGCTGTGTCATCGACGCATCAGTAAAACCTCGGCCTGTACCAAGTTTGCAAGTTGAGAGAGGGACGCTTTTTAGCTTCCGACGGCGTGGTTGAGATGCGATCGCTTACTGGTTTCATGGTTTGTTCTCCTTTCCACACTGGAGGTAAGAGCGAAGTCTGAAAGAGGGCGACTACAGTGCAGCCACCCTTAACAAAATTAGGAAACTAATGAGCGATCGCCAACGCCAACTCGATCGCGATCGCGGGCATCAACTGCAAGTACGAGACACAAAGCAGCGATCGCTGTTTGCCATTCCTGACGCACTTGGGCATCCTCTACAGCCTCAAATAATCCTACCAGGCGAGGAGTTGAGCGTTCTAGAGCGAGACGGGGAACGGGACGATGCAGCTCAACTAAGCGCATCAGGCTTTCCTGACGCTTTAGGAAATTAACCACCCATTGAGTCGTATGATCGGGGCCATCTGGGACGCGCTGCACCTTTAACTCGTTTTTGAGCCAATCATAAAAAGGCGGTAGCTTGTCTTCCAAAACGGTCTTTGCTATAGGCAAAGTTTGTTGCAGCAACGCGATATTTAAACTATCTAGTTTCTGCTGAATTGCAGGCGAGTTGAGCAAATCCTGCAAGCTGAATGAGAGTAGCGTTTCTACTTCAGAAGTCGATAGGTTGAGGTGTTGAGTAAAAGTATTCAGCATGGTTAATTTCTTGGTGACTGAGTATTAGTATTGCAGTTTGAAGATGGTGGGACTATGAGCTACCTCAGTTAGTCGCCACTTATTTTTGTTGGGGATTTTCCGAAAGCGTCAGCAGAAAAGCTAGATTTTCTTCGGCTTTCAAAGCGTGGGGAGCATTGGCAGGCATGAAGATAAAACCACCCGGTTCAAGTGCTATTTCTTGCCTTTGCAAAGTTAATAGCCCTCGCCCTTCAATGACGTGGACGGTTGCATTTCGAGGCGAGGAGTGTTCCGAAATATTTGTACCTGCGGCTAGACACAACAGCGTGTATTGACAGCAGGAATCTTTAAGCAAAACTTTGCTGAGGACTCCCTGCTGGGGATACTCAATCTTTTCTGACAATTGAATCGCTAAAGATGGATGAGGTATCAGTGTATTAGTCATGATTGATTCACTTTTTTAGGCGCGTTTTGCACGTAGGACGATGTAACCCAAATCCTGTTGATATTGCTGGAAGACACGGCGCATTGCCAAAACTCGTTTCCGCAGCGCTGGGCGCGTCAGAACATTCCACAGAATCCGGAGGGTATCCATAACGCCTTCGTCTTGAAGTACCCGATGCAGATTCAACAAACCCATTGACCCGGTTTGATGCTGTTGTACTTGCAGTCCGGCAGCTTCACAAGCAGCCAGCCAATTTGCCTGGGATAACGGGGTAGAATTGACCCGAATTACCTGTGCTAAAGCTTGATGAATCTCTGCTTCCTGGTTACGGGCGAGTAATTCGTGGCAAAGAAATTTGCCTCCTGGCTTCAAGCGATCGCGCACCCCAGCCAAAATCCTGGCTTTCCCCGGTACAGATTGCATGGTTAGAATCGCTTCTGCCAAAACATAATCAAACTGTTCGGAGATAGCATCTAGGTGGAACACATCGCCCTCAATGATTTCCACCTGACCTGTTAACCCTGCCGCCTCAATGTTGGCACGGGCACGGGCTACACTTTCGGGGTTTTTCTCTACGCCGACCACCCGCACGCCGTAGCGTTGAGCCAGAGCGATCGCGCTGTAGCCAAAACTAGAAGCTAATTCCAGAACTGTCTCACCTACTTGGAAGTCTGCCCACTCAAACAATTGCTCTGTCGCAATTCGTCCGCCGGGTCGCAACATTTTCTTGCCGGCTGCGGCTAGAACTTGATGTCCGGTGGCGGTTTGGAAGTCGAGGGTAGCGTTGGTCATTTCCTTGACCCTCCTGTGTGGTGATATCTTCACTTTGACAGGAAGGTTCAAGTAAGTCTTTGAGCTAGCTCATATTGGGGGAATTATCTACAGCAGTTCTCTATGAGATGTAGTAAAGTTTCACCCCACCCCTGCCCTTTCGGCGAACGGGCAGGGGTTCAATATTCGCCCCTCTCCGTTTACGGAGAGGGGTTGGGGGTGAGGTTCCTTAGGATTGTGGATTCAATAAAAGGCAAAATTCACGTTTTGTAGGGGAATGGCACTGCCATTCCCCTATCGATTGCCCCTTCCCTCGTTGGGAAAGGGTTAACTGAGCGTCAATTAGCTGGACTGAGTGGCTAGTAAATCAGCAGGGAGACGCTTGAAGGCAAGGCGCTCATTTTCCACATCAACAAAGATGGTGTCGCCGTCGTTGAATTCGCCTCGCAAGATCCCTTTAGCGATTTGCGTTTCCAGTTCCCGCTGAATCGCACGCTTGAGCGGACGCGCTCCATAAACGGGGTCATATCCGACTTCCGCTAAGAAGTAAAGGGAAGCATCGGAAAGTTTCAGAGACATCTTGCGATCGCTCAACCGTGATTCGAGCCGCTTGACTTGCAACTGCACAATCTGCCGCAATTCCTGCTTGTTCAAGCCGTGGAAGATGATAATCTCGTCGATCCGGTTCAGGAACTCCGGACGGAAACTCGTCCGCATCGCATCCATCACCCGACTCCGCATTTCTTCGTAACGGGATTCATCGCTAGCAACATCTAGGATAAACTGCGATCCGATATTGCTGGTCATGATAATAATCGTGTTCTTGAAGTCTACGGTGTGACCGTGAGAATCGGTGACGCGACCATCATCAAGAATTTGCAGCATGATGTTGAACACATCCGGGTGTGCCTTTTCGATTTCGTCGAACAGCAACACCGCGTAGGGACGACGCCGGATGGATTCTGTCAGCTGTCCGCCTTCGTCATAACCGACATAGCCGGGAGGCGCACCAATTAAGCGAGAGACGCTGTGCTTCTCCATATACTCGGACATATCGATCCGTACCAGGGCTTCTTCTGTATCGAACAGGTAAGCTGCCAAGGCTTTTGCGAGTTCTGTCTTCCCGACGCCCGTGGGACCGAGGAAAATGAAACTAGCCGTTGGGCGATTCGGATCGGCTAAACCAGCACGCGCCCGCTGGATGGCATCGGCAACTGCTGTCACCGCTTCGGCTTGCCCAATCACGCGCTTGTGCAGTTCATCTTCCAATTGCAGAAGTTTTTCTTTCTCCGATTCCACGAGTTTGCTGATGGGGATACCAGTCCACTTGGAAATGATTTCAGCAATGTCGGACTCGGTGACTTCTTCCCGTAAAAGTGACTTACCACTATGCTGAGTTTGAACGAGTTGGGCTTCTGTCTCTTCTAGCTGATGTTGCAACTCGGTTAACTTGCCAAATTTCAGCTCAGCCGCTCGGTTAAGATCGTATTCTCGTTCCGCTTGTTGAATTTCCACATTCACCCGGTCAATTTCTTCTTTCAGGGTTTTGCGGCGTTCGAGAACATCTTTTTCAGCTTGCCACTGTGCATTCAGGGTTCGTTGATCCTCTTTGAGATCGGCAAGTTCTTTTTCCAGTCTTTGTAACCGTTCTCTAGAAGCAGGATCGCTTTCTTTTTGCAGAGATAGCCGTTCCATTTCTAACTGGAGGATTTTGCGGTCGATTTCGTCGAGTTCCTCTGGTTTGGAGGTACTTTCCATCTTCAACCGTGCCGCCGCTTCATCTACCAAGTCAATCGCTTTATCTGGAAGGAAGCGATCGCTAATATATCGAGTAGACAAAGTAGCCGCTGCCACTAACGCACTATCAGAGATTTTCACGTTATGGTGCGTTTCGTAGCGATCTTTCAAACCCCGCAGAATCGAAACCGTATCTTCAACGCTGGGCTGATCGATATAAACTTGTTGGAAACGACGCTCTAGCGCGGCATCTTTTTCAATGTATTTGCGATATTCATCCAGGGTTGTTGCACCGATACAGCGCAATTCACCCCGCGCCAGCATCGGTTTGAGCAAGTTACCCGCATCCATCGCGCCTTGAGTCGCACCCGCACCAACAACGGTGTGGATCTCATCGATGAACATGATAATGCTGCCCTGAGAATCGGTGACTTCCTTAAGAACCGCTTTTAAGCGTTCTTCAAATTCACCCCGATATTTGGCACCCGCAATCAACGCACCCATATCCAGCGCAATCAGTTTGCGATCGCGCAACGACTCCGGCACATCTCCGCTGACAATTCGTTGTGCCAAACCTTCAGCGATCGCTGTTTTACCTACCCCCGGTTCCCCAATCAGCACCGGGTTATTCTTGGTGCGGCGCGACAGAATCTGAATCGTGCGGCGAATCTCATCATCGCGCCCAATTACCGGGTCTAACTTCCCTTGGCGAGCGAATTCTGTCAAGTCGCGCCCGTATTTTTCTAAGGATTCGTACTTGCCTTCTGGATTTTGGTCAGTCACTTTTTGGCTCCCGCGAACTTGGGCGATGATAGTTCTTAGCTTGTTTTCGTCCAGCTTAAATTCTTGAAACAAAGCCTTACCAAAGCGATCGTCTTTGGGATAAGCCAGCATCATGTGTTCGATGGAGATAAAATCGTCTCCATACTCTTTGCGAAATGCTTCAGCCCGATCCAGCAGAGAATCTAAGCTACGTCCGACATAAACTGAGGTGCTACTGCCGGAAGTTTTTGGCTGACGCTTGATGAAATCTTCGGTGCGTTCTCTGACTCGCGACACATTTACGCCCGCTTTGTTCAGAATACTGCTGACGAGTCCTTCTTGCTCCAGCAGTGATTTCATCAAGTGTTCGCTTTCGATTTGTTGATGCTGGGCAGATTTAACAATATCTGGGGTGCGAGTGATGGCTTCCCAGGCTTTTTCTGTAAATTGGTTGGGGTTGGTTGGTTGCATAAGGAGTTACTCAATTAATAAACCCTAGAGACACCCATAACATACAGAAATTTGCAGTTCATCCCACTTATGGCTGTCCCTATCAGTCATTGTAAGTAGACTGGCTACACTCTTAGGATCGGTGTTCACGGCTTTTAGATAGGTATCTCCGTCCGTTTTTAAGCTTCCGGTTCAACTCCAAGCGCCCGTAACTGTGCTGCTAATCGCTCGGCGCGTTGACTTTCTTGCTCAGCGCGTTCGTAACCCGTCAACAAGAGATTTCCTTCTCGATCCCACCAGCGCAACCAGGGCAGCGTAGCATTTTGATATTCACCCTGCCAAATTCCTAACTCTACTCCTAGAAGTGAAATTGGATAGTGTCCCCGCTCGTTAGCACTCTCAATTGGATTTTTATGCCCATAACGATTAATTTCTTTTATTAACTCTTAGATACCCAATTTTTATTCATCACTGCCTGTTGTTGGTGCAAATGGAGAAAGCCAAGCTAAGAACTGACCGAAAAAGCCTCGCTAAAGCGGCGAGTCACCGGCTCAATTAAAAAAGTGAGAACTGATTTTTTTCGAGTAATAATTTCTCCAGTTGCCGCCATACCTGGAGTAAAAGCAACCTTCTGACTTTGCACCTGAAGTGAATGCTGTTTAAGCCGAATTCGGGTAGGGAAAACTAAGCCTAATTCTTTGTCAGCGATCGCATTCGGACTCACTTGCACCACTTCACCCTCAACAGTGCCAAATTCCTGAAACGGGAAAGTAGCCATTTTGACTTTTGCCTTCATTCCCTTACGGATAAAGCCAATATCGCGGTTGAGGACTTTGACTTCTACCAACAATTCTTCGGATTCGGGAAGAATTGATAACAACTCCTCTCCCGCTTGTACAGGCCCGTTGGTTGCTTTGATGCTGTAGACTGTCCCCGTAACTGGAGACTCAATAGTTTCTACTTCTCGCTGCTTTTTCGCTACCTCCAACTGACCAGCAACAGTGGTTAGTTCTTCTTGGCGCTGGTTAAACTCACTTAGAATTTCACTTTGACGCACAGACTTTAATTGGTCTGCCTGATTGCGAACAGATTGATACGCTTGTTCAGCTTGGCGAATAGTTTGCCCTTGAGCAGCGATATCTTTTTCCAAGGAGGTTATTTTGTCCTGAGCTTCCGTGACTTTGTTTTGAACATTCGTAATATTATCTTGTGCCGTAGTAACTTCGGCTTGCGCTCTGACGACTCTCTCTTGTGCGTCAACGTAATCGAGTCGAGGGACAGCACCGGAAACCAGTAGAGTCGTGAGTGCCTTTTCTCTTTTTTCGGCTAAAGCGAGGCTGTTGTTCGCTTTGTTGAGAAGGCTTTTGCTGTTGGCGAGGTTGGTCTCGGCGTTGACTCGGTTGGTTTTGGCGTTGGCGAGGTTTTCTTGCAGACGGGTAAGACGAACTTTGGCTTCATCGATCACCGCAATTTGGCGATTCGCTTCTGCGACAGCAGTAGCTCTTTTTGCTTCAAAATCTTGTAGCCGAGCGGTTAAGAGCTGGTCTTGCAAAGCGGTTCCGGCAGTTGCCGATCCAGCGCGTTCGGCTTCCAGTCGTCCTAAGTCTTCTCGAATCAGTTGGGTAGATTTGGCGAGGCGGTCAACTTCTGCTTGCGGCAGGTCGGGGTCGCGTTCGATCAGGATATCGCCTTTTTTAACGCGATCGCCTTCTTTGACTTTTACGGTTTTGATCGCGCCTCCTCCTAGCGATCGCAGGGGTCGCACTTGCGTTGAGGCAATCAGTTCGCCGGAAGCGATCGCGACTTCATCCACTTGGCTGTAGTGTGCCCAAGCGATCGCCCCAAATACCAGTAAGCTAATGCTTGCTGCCAATAACCGCGTGTACAGTGGCGGCAGCTCTTGCACTGCTTTCCCTAATTCATAGGAAAGAGAATCCTCTGGATTCGCTAGTTGCTGTCTTGTTTGACGAGCTTGAGCAGGTGTTGACGCTAAGGGCGATCGCATAAAATTTTGACTCAAATGCTTTGAGCGGGCAGAGAGACACTCTAGCTGTGATTCTATCGACTGAATCCGGCAATGGATTGTCGAAAATTAAGAATTTTGGCGTAAGTTATTGTAATTGTAAGTAAATTTACGCGAAAAACTATTGTCCTTCTCCCCTTAGAGAGATTTTGATCGAGTTATATATAAGATACTTTTTTGAATTGTTGGGTGCATTTAAAACTGTGAATGTGGTGAGCAAGACCTTAGATACGCTTGGCATCGACATATCGCGGCAAATCCTCAGATATTCAATAATTTCGATTACCTCACCATTGGCAATTGGCGCAACTTCAATTTTTGCATTCATGGCTTGAGAGAAAGTGCTAGTTGTTGCGTTCAGATAATTTAAAAACCACTGTTTAGTCAATTAATATAACTTTATTTATTGCGCTTGCGATCTTAGCATTCTTAAAAATGTTCTGTCTCTAGATTTAAGGAATTACCCCGTTGTTGCACAATTTTGTGAAGACTTAAAATTGGTAATATATCAGTCTTACGATGCTCCATCGTGGAGAAAGCAAGCAAATGTTAAATGGATTTAAATTCTCAAATGAGCGCCAGTTTTTAAGTGCAGATTTCGCTAATTTTGCACCGCTAGAGTTTGATTCAAAAATAGCCGGAATCTGGTCAGGATTTAGAGGGCTGGGCGATCTGCTACAGCAAAGAAGTCTATTTAAAAGTAGCGCGATCGCTGCGGCTTCTACCGTCAGTGAGGTCGGCGGTACAATTGACACCACCGACCTGAAAAACCCCATCCGTGGCGGTAGCCTTCGGGATGACTATCTGTTGACTGGCATTAGCGCCGGAGAGCAGGTGGAGGTGAAACTAAACTCCACAGAATTTGACGCTTACCTGCAAGTGGTAAATGCCTCTACTGGAGCGGTTGTTACCTTCAACGATGATTTTGAGGGTCTGAACTCTCAAGTAACTTTTACAGCCGCTCAGGGCATTGATTACATTGTTCGAGCCACGACTTATGAACCAGATGCTACTGGTAACTATACTCTTCGTAGCAATTTGGGAGTCCTCAAACCAGCGTCTCCCATCAGTGGAAACCAAAGCTTTAGCGGCGCGATCGCGAATAGCGACCCAAGCAACCCCATTCGTGAAGGCAGTTTTTACGATGGCTATGTGTTAGGCGATTTAGTTGCCGGTCAGCAGGTGCAGGTGAACCTTGATTCGCCTAGTTTTAATGCCTACCTGCAAGTGGTGAATGCTGGAACCGGAGCAGTTGTTGCAGAAAATAATGATTTCAGCGGTACGAACTCGCAGCTAACTTTCACGGTTGCTGAGGGAATTGATTATATTCTGCAAGCTACAACTTTTGAAAAGGGTGCGACTGGCGGCTACACTCTAACTACTAAAATCGCAAGTATTCCAGACCCTTTAGATGCCGGTAATACTCTAGGAACCGCAAAAGCTCAAACTTTAGCAGTTTTCTCAAACAACCAACAAGTCAATGCTAGCGATCGCGATGACTTTTATAGCTTTAATGTTGCTCAATCTGGCATCTTTACCGCTAATTTATCTGCATTGAGTGGTGATGCCGATGTCCGACTCATTCAAGACAGCAACAACAACAGCATTATCGATCAAGGCGAAGTGTTGGGTTGGCAATGGGAGCGCGGGACTAGCAACGAATCAATCCGTCGTTTCCTGAGTGCTGGTAATTACTTTTTGCAAGTAATGAGCTACAACAACCAAGCTGCTAACTATTCTGTGGCGACTACCTTTACTGCTGCTACCAGCGATCCTCTCAGTTTTTCAATCAAAGTCAATTTTGGTCAAGGCTTGGGTAGTTTGAGTACAGAAGCTCTCAATGCTATTACAGAAGCTGCAAAAGTTTGGGAAAAAATTATTCCCTACAGCACCTTTAGCGATTCCCAAATTCTAACCATTGATGTTACGGGGGATACTTTTGGTGAAGATGAATTTCTTGCTTTTGCAGGGCCAAAAGCCTTAGCCTCCGATGCTTTTGGTAATCAAATGACGATATCAGGAGCTTCAACGATTAACACGAGCTTGGCAAATACATACAACAACAATCCAAGTTTCTTACAAGAAACGATGGTGCATGAATTTGGTCACGTTCTAGGAATTGGAACACTTTGGTCAGATTACGGACGCGATTTCATTAATGTCTCCGATGCGACATATAGTGCTAATACCTATGCAGGGTGGGCTTATGGAGAATTAAAAGGTACATTTTTACAAACTGCTGTTCCCGTTCAAAAAGGCGTGTTTGGTCATTGGGATGAAAATGTCTTTGACAATGAATTAATGTCACCTATTGCTGAAAAAAGCTCTGAGTTATTGAGTCAATTAACGATTGCTTCTTTAAAAGATATTGGGTGGAATGTGAACTATGGGGGAGCGGAATCTTATACTCTACCTGGATTCAATACTCCTTCAAATTCATTAAATGCTAACGCTTCGCTGATGAATTCATCTTTTCCGTTACGCTGTGGCTGTGCCGCTCACTTAGCATCTTCAAGCTTAGCGACACTCGGATCTTCGAGCTTAGCTGAGCATATATTTAGTAAAGTAGCTTAATTCTCATCTTTCAAAATAATGTACAACCCCATAGGAGTTAGAAACCTCTGAGGAGCTTTTGAGTCAAATTTGCTATATTCCGACCTGGGAGGAATTCTTTCGTGGATTTTCTAACCTGCGTGACTTGCATAACGATAGGAACTCATACCAAGTTGCTTTCAGACAGGGTAGGTTGGGGAGCCATACAAAAAGCAGGGTTCCCCCCGTTGAGCGCCGTAGTGTTTGAGGTAACGAAACCCAACAAGCCGTTTGAGTTTGATTTCGCGCTCGTTAAAACTAACCTACGATCTTCTCCTCTACAAAGTTTAAGTAGGGAAAGGCAAATTGGGAGCAATTCTCAAAGAGCGAATATGACGATGACAATCAAGTTACTTCCCTACGAAATTTTAGCGAGAACCGCAATTAGCTATGCTGATATTTCTCTGAGTTTTACCAATCCATCTAAAAAAAATCAGTTGATTGAAATTAGCAAAATAGAAATAGTGCCAGCGAAATCTGAGGAAGTTCTTATGAATGCAACTCCTCAAGAATTGGAACGTCCCGCTAAAGTAGTGCTAAAGCCAGGAGAAAGTAAAGTATTGGAGTATCGCCTCAAATGCAAATCGAAAATTTATCGGCGGGGTGAGAACGCGATCGCTCGCATTCACTATCAGCTAAATGGTCAAAGCCAAACCGTTGCTCAGTCAAAGTCTCAAGCAGTTGCCTTTATGATTCCTTAAAATCACCAGACAAGTCTGAATAACAGTGACATTTGCATCTAGTGGTGCAAAATCAAGTACCCAAGTAACGGCGCAAGAAAGTCTCTAGAGATTCCATCTTCATTCCAAAAATTGACTCCAAATTGTCAACTTCGTGGGGTGTGCAGAAAAATTCATTATCCAGTAACGTCCGGAGAGTTCCCAAAGCTTTAGACGCTTGAGGATTTAACAATCCCAGCGCTCCGCGTACCCCATCAAATACCAATAGTGGTGGGTTAATCACGATCGGTTCTTGGTTGAAGATGCGACTGAAAATACGAGGAATATCTTGGCGCTGGAGGATATCTGGACCTCCCACAGGGAAAATTTGATTCCGGGCACCTTCAACGTTGACGGAGTCTATCGCAATCCTCGCTAAGTCATCGGTACTCACAATCGAAGTCCGGCTTTTGGGATCGCCGATAAGCAGATAAATCCCAGTATCCCGAAATCGTTCTGCTAAGGGTAAAAGGTTAGAGGCAAAACCTGAAGGACGCAGGATAGTGTAATTGAGTCCGCTGGCTTGGAGATACTTTTCTACTTCCCGCTTCGCCTTAAAGGATGGTGCGTCTTCGTACCCGCGATCTGCTCCCAGTACCGAAATGAAAACAAAGTGCTGGACGCCAGCTTCTTTTGCCCGGTCAATGAGTTCAATATTCGCTCGGTAGCCTAACGCTTGAGCATCGCTCTCACCGCCGTGAGCAGCGATGATGTACTGAACGCCTTGGCAAGCTTTTTCGATATCTTTATCGCGCTGCAAATCACCAATAAAGATTTCTGCTCCTCGGTGTTCCAGTTCGCTGTAACGGGATGTCAGGCGGACAAATGCTCGCACCGGCATTTCCTTCTCCCGCAGCAGCCGCACAATTCGGCGTCCGAGTCCGCCTGTAGCTCCAGTTACTAAAAACATGATTTTAAGTTCCTAATCAATTTTGGGTATGGGATTGATGCTGGAAAATTTAAAATTCTACAATCACGGGGGTATGGTCGCTGGGTTTGGGCAATTTTCTGGGGGAGCGATCGATGGTGCAGCTGGATGAACGTTCGTAAAGGTCTGGCGTCAAGTAGTGATGGTCAATCCGCCAACCCCAGTTGCGTCGAAACGCCCCAGTTCGATAGTCCCACCAGCTGAAGTGTCCTGTTTCTATTGTGAATTTTCTAAAGGCATCTGCCAAACCCAACTCTAAAATGCTGCTCAAGGCTTGACGCTCTAGATCGGATGCCATAATCCGACCCTTATAACCGAGTGGATCGTGAATATCTCGGTCTTCGGGGGCAATATTGAAATCGCCGCAGATACAGAGGGAACTGGGTTGTTTTTCGAGTATTGCTTGCAGGTACTCGCGGAGGGCTTTCAGCCAAAGCAGCTTGTATTCGTATTTCTCGCTACCGACGGCTGAGCCATTGGGCACATAGAGATTCACGATGCGAATGCCATCGATAACGCCAGTAATGACCCGCTTTTGTTCGTCAAAATCCTCTCTACCCAAAATTGGGGCAAACCCGGTGCTGACATCCTCAAGAGGCGCACGGCTGAGAAGGGCCACCCCGTTATAAGATTTTTGACCGGAAATGTAGAGGTGAAGCCCTAATTCCTCAAAGGGCGATCGCGGAAAATCCTTATCGACTACTTTCGTTTCTTGCAGGCAGAGGACATCGACCGGATTATCCTGCAACCACTGCACCACCTGTTCTAAGCGGCTGCGAATCGAATTGACGTTCCAAGTAGCGATTTTCATGGGTCATTCATGATTGGTCATTGGTCATTGTTCATTAGTCATCGGTCATTGACAACCGACTGATGACTAATGACTAATCACTCATGACTCATGACTATTCCCAAATCTTGCAACTCAAATCGCCAGCCTTTTGCGTGAGGCGGAAGTTTTCGCGGTAATCTACTGGACAATCAATTACCGAGGGAACGTCCTGTTCTAGGGCAGTTTTCAATGTCGGAATCAGATCCGCTGCGGATTCAACCCGATACCCCTTCAGCCCCATACTTTCTGCCAATTTGACAAAATCGGGATTGCTAAAGTGGACAAACGCAGATTCGCCAAAGTGATTGTGTTGCTTCCACTCAATCAAGCCATAGCCCCCATCATTAAAGATTAAGGTGACAAAGGCAGTGCCGACGCGAAGGGCAGTTTCTAATTCCTGGCAATTCATCATAAAGCCACCATCGCCAGTGACAGCAATGACTTTTTTCTGGGGATACACTAACTTGGCGGCTAAGGCACCTGGAATGGCGATACCCATTGCAGCAAAGCCATTGGAGATGATGCAGGTATTCGGGCGATCGCAGTGATAGTGACGGGCGATCCACATTTTGTGCGCCCCGACATCTGAAATCACAATATCTTCTGGCCCCATAACTTGCCGCAAGTCATAAATTATTTTCTGCGGCTTAATCGGAAACCCATCATCATTGGCATACTCTTCATAATCCGCCCGGATATCTGCCCGTAATTGCAAGGCATAAGGATCGGGTTTGCCTTGGCGGTCAGCTCGGTCTAAGATTTCCCGTAGCGAGTCGGAAATATCCCCCACAACTTCCACGAGGGGAATATAGCTGCTATCAATTTCTGCTGGCGTATCCCCAATGTGGATAATCGGAATTTCTCCGAGGGGATTCCACTTTTTGGGAGAATATTCAATCAAGTCGTAACCAATTGCAATTACCAGATCCGTTTTGTCAAAAGCACAACTGATGTGGTCTCGCTGTTGCAATCCCACCGCCCACAAGGCGAGGGGATGGGTGTAGGGAATGACCCCTTTGCCCATGAAGGTATTCACTACGGGAATATTCATCTTTGTGGCAAATTCGGTCAGTGCTAGGCTAGCGTCGGCACGAATCGCCCCATTTCCCACCATAATCAAAGGATTTTTTGCCTGAGAAATGGCTTCAGATGCCTGTTCAAGGCTATGGAAGGCAGCAAAGGTTTTTTCCCCACAATTCTTGTGTAGGGGCTTGCCAGCGGCTGTCATTTCGGCAATGTTTTCCGGCAAATCGATGTGAACTGCCCCTGGTTTTTCGCTCTGAGCAATTTTAAACGCTTTGCGGATAATCTCCGGTGTGTTGCTGGGACGAACAATTTGAGTATTCCATTTGGTGACTGGCTCAAACATCGCCACCAAATCCAGATATTGGTGGGATTCGATGTGCATCCGGTCTGTGCCCACCTGTCCGGTAATTGCCACTAGTGGCGCACCATCAAGGTTCGCATCGGCAACGCCAGTCATCAGGTTGGTGGCACCTGGTCCCAGCGTGGAGAGGCACACTCCGGCTTTTCCGGTCAGGCGTCCGTAGAGATCCGCCATGAAGGCAGCACCTTGTTCGTGGCGGGTAGTAATAAATTTAATCGAAGAGGTTTTTAGGGCTTCCAATATGTCTAGATTTTCTTCGCCAGGAAGCCCGAAAATGTATTCGACTCCTTCATTTTCCAGACATTTAACTAATAGTTCAGCAGTATTCATTTTTCTTACTCCCCTCTGTATGCTCTTGGCATCTGTAGTGGTTCGTTTCTGTGTAGGGGCCAGATGCGCGGATTGCCCCTATTTAGCCCAATACGGGCGGACAGCCGTGCGCCCGTATTGACATCCCCATCCCGCAAGTGGGATGGGATTTAATTCATCGTTAGAATGCACCACCGCTTATTTCACCCACACGGTTTTGATGTTGACAAACTCGTGAATTCCCTCTTTGCTTAACTCGCGTCCGTATCCGGAACGCTTGATACCACCAAAGGGAAGACGCGGATCGGATTTAACCATGCCGTTAATAAACACGGCACCCGCTTCGAGTTCTTCAATCAAGCGATCGCGTTCTGCCTCTACTTGAGTCCAAGCACTGGCACCCAGTCCAAAGGGCGAGGCATTGGCAAGCGCGATCGCGGCGTTGATATCTGGCACTCGGAATAGCAGCGCTACGGGACCAAAAAATTCCTCCGCTTCGGCTGGGCTACCGGCTGGGATATCTGTCAAAATTGTCGGCAGATAAAAGTTACCAGGACGGTCAGATAATGGCTGTCCACCTGTGAGAACTTTTGCTCCCAATTTGGCGCTTTCTTGAACTTGCCAATCCAAATCTTTGAGAATCGATGGGGTTGCCAGTGGCCCTATATCGGTTTCCGGATGCATCGGATCGCCGATTTTGAGTGCCTCAAACTTCTCAATCAAACCTTTTTCAAATTGGTCTGCGATCGCATCCACGACAATGAACCGTTTCGCAGCAATGCATGATTGACCGTTATTCAGCATTCTGGCACTCACTGCTGTCGCAATGGCTGCATCCAAATCGGCGCTTTCTAGGACAATATACGGGTCGCTTCCGCCCAATTCCAGAACGGTTTTCTTAATTTGTTTCCCGGCGGTGGCGGCGAGGCTCATCCCGGCAGGTTCGCTTCCGGTCAAGGTTGCGGCTTTCACTCGCTCGTCTGTTACAATTGCAGCGACTTTATCTGCTCCCACTAGCAAGGTTTGAAAGACACCTTCTGGGAATCCTGCTTTGTGGAAAATCTCCTCCAGAGCCAATGCACACTGAGGCACGTTAGAGGCGTGCTTGAGTAACCCGACATTTCCCGCCATCAGCGCTGGTGCGGCAAACCGAAACACTTGCCAGAAGGGGAAATTCCAAGGCATGACTGCCAAGATGACGCCTAAAGGCTGATAGCGCACAAAGCTGTGGCTGGCGTCGGTTTGGGCTGGAACATCCGCGAGGAATTCGGGGGCGCGTTCGGCGTAGAAGCGACAGACGAGGGCGCATTTTTCCACTTCTGCGATCGCTGATTTTAAAGTTTTCCCCATTTCTAGGGTCATGATTTTGCCAAAGCGTTCGCGATCGCTCTCTAAAATCTCAGCAGCGGCATTCAACCAATCTGCCCTTTTTTGCATGGGTGTCTGCCGATACTGTTTAAAGCTTGATTGCGCTAGTGCTAGCTTCGTTTCAATCTCCGTATCTGTCAGTGCCTCAAACGTTTGAAGCGTTTCCCCAGTTGCTGGGTTAATCGTGGCTATACCCATTGCTTCAACCTCCAATGCCTAATTAGATCGGGGTAGCCCTCAAATCGTGAAGGCTGATTCACCCCATTCATCAACCCGCGCTTTTCTCAAATGCGAACTCCTAGCCGCATCTAAAACGGCATCTACTCTATAGGTCGCATCTGCTTAAAGTTAGTTTCTAGACGCAATTCCTCGCGTCTTATTGCTCCGGTTAATCCCGGGCTAACTCCGGATGATGTGGTACGACTACCAGTCTGCTATCTTGCTACTCCCGAAGATTTCTATTCTAGGTTGCCCCCTAGCCTATGTTTAGTAAGTGCTAAGCATACTTACAAGAATTGTATTTTCTTAACAAAATCTTTAGGTTATTGTAAATTTTATGTACAATAGCAATGTCAATGATAATAAGGCTCCTACTAACTTGGCTCGTCTTTTCCTCTAGATCGAGCATCGGCTCTCCAACTTAGTAGGTTACACGCGAGCCATTCCATTGCAAGCGCTTCGCCACCGCTTAAGGAGTGCCTCGTCCACTCTTCTGGTGAGGGTGACTGCCAGTCTAGAAATTAGCTGGAAATAGAGGATGGATGATTTGGAACTTTCCCACCGTACCCGTCAAAATTTTTTGAGCAGTAGCAATCAGTGTCTTACTGCCAAGTTGCCTGTGGTATTGGCAGTCGATGACGATGAAGACAACTTATTATTGCTTGCTTACGTTTTAGAGCCGCTAAATTGCTCAATCATCACAGCAATTGACGGTCATAGTGCTTTTGAAAAGGCAAGAACCGAACAGCCAAACCTGATTTTGCTGGATATTATGTTGCCTGACTTAGATGGTCTTCAAATTGTCCGTCAACTCAGGGAAGATCCTGAAACCCGGACAATTCCTGTTATCGCCGTCACGGCGCTGGCAAGGGCGGAAGACAGAGATCGCATTCTCACGGCAGGCTGCAATGACTATATTAGCAAGCCTTACTTGCTGGAGGATCTAGAGGCTGTTGTCCGGCGCAACCTGAGATGGAATCCGTCTCAGGTCGATTCGGTGGAATTCAGTCTGGATTGCGCGTCGTAGGGGTTGCGGCTAAAATCGCAACGGTACTGGTACGACTTGTTTTTAGGGCGGAGTCGATCATCAGATCGATGACTGGGACTTTCACCACTTCCTCAATTAGCTGTTTAAGTTGCAGTTGTAGGACGTGGTTTATATTCTCTCGAACTCTCTGTGCCAGCCTTTGCTGACCGCTTTGTGCCAGAAGTTGTTCGGGTCGAGTAATAGAATCTTCGATAAGAATCGCAATTTTGTCACCCATAAATTGGCAAGTCACCTGACTGGGCTGGTGACTTAGTTGGGCGTGGTAGAAAGCCCGAATTTCCTGTGACAGGGTTCGTTCTAATTCACCACGAGTGGGTTTGATTGTGTCCTGCATAGCGATCGCTCTCAGGAAAGGTAAATTCTTTCACCTTTTTTATTAGACTGTAACAGTGCGAGCAATTTTCCGGACATCTCCTAAAGATAGAGATCCACAACATTGGAAAATTTCAATATTTAGTATCTTGACAAGGTTAGTTGTTAAGCGCTAAATCCCTGATGAGGGTAGAGAGTGCCAATCTTACAAAGTAGGGATAGGGTTCGATTCCCCCAAGTATCCGAAACGGTTTTCAATATATTTGTGATGCTTTGCAGCTAACCAAGAAACGCCAAATGTATTCAAAAATTTAGTTTTTCAACGATTCTTAGCACAGAAGTGTGTATATATCTAGTGCTAAAAGTAACAATGAATATTAATGTTTAAGTTGTGCAGTTTTTTAACTAATTTTTTATAGAATCAGGGGACAAGCAACATCACCACTAGCTTGCTGTGTTCTCTTGCCAAGATGAACTTAAAAGATCAACCTAGTGGGGAAGCTACGAGCCAATCGATTCCAAGCGCCAAAAAATGCCGCCTGGGGAATGCCTCGTAATACCGTTTCACTTTTCCCGCAGCCGATCCCTAAACCCTTGTAAAACAAGGGGCAAACAGGGAATCATTCGTGTACCGTCAATCAAGTGAATGGGTATAACTTGGGCAACCCCTCGGTTGTCCACTTCTGGAGAGGATAGCTTCGTATTTTGATGAGTTCCCCCGAACAACGCTTAAATCTGCACTCTTTCTCAAAACCTGCCTCCCAGGCAAATATCGAATCGCCTCTCATTTTGGTTGTAGAAGACAATGAAGACAACTTGCTACTCATGAGCGAAGTGCTACTCGCTCTTGACTGCTCATTTATAACGACAAAGGAGGGTCGGGCAGCTTTATTTATGGCGCAACATTATCAGCCAAAGCTGATTTTGTTGGATATTCTTCTACCTGACATCCACGGCGTAGAAGTTGTGCGTTCTCTAAAACAGAACCCCGAAACGATGAAGATCCCCATTGTTGCTGTGACGGCTTTGGCAAGAGCAGAAGACAGGGAAGGTCTTCTGTTTGCAGGCTGCAATGACTACATTAGCAAGCCTTATGTCATTGATGAGTTAGAAGCTCTCATCGATCGCTATCTCAATTAATTTAAATAAATAAATCTAGATTTATAGATTGAGTCATCAATTGATAAATGGTTGTTTGTTAGTTGTTATAGAGAGACGGGATACCGCGATCGCACAAGGGTCAGATACACCCTAAAAACTGAAAAAGGCTGCTGAGTGCAAACCATCAATATAAATCTATGCTGAGCTAGATACTTAGCAGAGAAGGGGGATTAATTACGAACTTTAGGGGCGTTTGCTAAGACAGCAATCGTACCAGTACGACCTGTATCTACTTTGGCATCGCTGAGCAGGTCAATCACGGATACGCCAACTACTTCCTCAATTAGCGCTTTTAGTTTTGGCTCAAGTGCTTTTTCTAAATCTGTCCTTACTTGCTCAGCCAGCTCTTCTTGACCACTATTTGCTAAAAGTTGTTCTGGTGCCGTGATGGCATTTTCTAGAATAATGGCAATTTTTTCATCAAAAATTTGACAGGTAATTTGACTAGGTTGATGCCCCAGTTGATCCCGGTATAAAGCTTGGATGCGTTGCGATAGAGTTCTTTCTAGTTGTCCGCGCGTCGGAGAGGAAGTATCCATACTTTAAAGATTTTAAAAAAATTCTATCATCAGATAGATGATAAATCTATCTGGTTGCCCTGTCAAAATCTTTAAAAAAAGACTCTCTAAAAGAGAGTTAAATGAAGACAGACTGTTACTAAAATCACTCGGCTGTTTGGGGATAGATGAGAATTTTGTAAGTTTCGGGGGTGGGAGCGATCGCTTGTTCCACAGCAGCAGCTAAATTTTGCAAAGGATAGCGATCGCTAATTAATGCTTCCACATCAATTCGCTGGTTGAATACGATATCTGCTGCCAAATTTTGTATCCGGTAAGAAGAACTATAGCTACCCATTAAATCAATTTCTCGGCGGTAGAGAATATTTGGATTAATCGGGATTTCTACTTCATCAGGAAACTCAGCAAAAAATAAAATTTTACCGCCCCGACGGGTACAATCGAGGGCTTGGAAAAAAGCTTTGTCACTGGGAACTGCAAGCAAAGTCGTATCCACTCCCAATCCGCCAGTAAGCGCTTTAATTTTAGTTGATAAATCCGGGTCGCGGGGATCGAATGCAGCTTCTGCCCCCACGCTCAAAGCTTTCTCAATCCGAGAAGGAATTAAGTCAGTCGCGATCGCTCTAGCTCCGAAATACTTCACCAGCATGATAAACATTAGCCCAATTGGGCCAGCACCTGTAATCAAAACGGTTTGACCAGGAGCAACTTGGGCTTTTTTAACTGCTTTTAGACAGCAATTTGTCGGCTCCACAAAACTCGCTTGCTCAAAGCTGACATTATCCGGAATGGGAATTAATCCGCCGCTGCGGACAATGTGACCGGGCACTTTCACATAATCTGCAAAACCGCCGCCACTGGGAGTAAATCCAGCCGTGGTCGTGACGTTTTTGTAAACATCGCACATCGAGAAGTTGTCGTTGAGGCAATAGTCGCAGCGCATACAAGGAATATGGTGCATGACCACAACTCGTTGCCCAATCTGCCAGCCAGTCACTTCGCTTCCTACAGAAGTAATTACTCCAGCAGTTTCATGACCAAAAATGCGCGGTGGCTGGTAGAGAGGATAGCGAATTTTCTTGATGTCAGACTGACACAATCCCACAACCTTTACTTGTACCAAGACTTCATCGGGTGCAATTTCCGGCGTCGGCACTTCTTCGTAACTGAGCTGATTGACGCCTCTGAATACTTGTGCTTTCATGCTTTTCCTTAAACGATGGACTTTATACTTTCGATAGCCGATTGTTTATAGCTAATTGTCTATTGTTCGCGATCGATTGTCTATTCTGAAACGGAATTGCTGATGAATGAATTAATAGAAGTAGATGTCTTGGTTGTGGGAGGCGGAACGGGAGGAACCGCAGCTGCGATACAAGCTGCCCGTCGCGGTGCCAAGACAATGCTGGTGAGTGAATTTACCTGGCTGGGGGGAATGCTCACCTCAGCGGGGGTTGCTGCCCCGGATGGTAATGAACTTGCTGCCTTTCAAACGGGGCTTTGGGGTGAGTTTTTAGGGGAATTGCGTTCTCGGCAAATGGGAGGCTTAAACAATAGTTGGGTGAGTCTGTTTAGTTACGATCCCCGGATTGGTGCCCAAATATTTGCTGATTGGGTACAAGAATTGCCAAATCTAGACTGGGTTGCGGGGCAAGTGCCCTTAGAGGTTTTGCGAACAGGAGATCGCATCCTCGGCGTTCGATTTGCCGATTTCACCGTTCAATCCAAAATCACCCTAGATGGCACCGAACTGGGAGACTTGCTGCCTCTAGCATCTGTGCCGTATCGCTGGGGATGGGAATTGCAATCAGAGTTTGGCGAACCCAGCGCCCCGCTTTCTCCCAATGAATTGACTCAGCGATACCCAGTCCAGGCTCCCACTTGGGTGGCAATTCTGCAAGATTTCGGTGAGGAAGCAAGTGCGCCGGAAATTTCCCCCCCTCCTTCATCTTTTATCCTTCCTCCTTCATCCTTCCAAGGTAGCTGGGATCGCTACGGTTGGGAGAAATTTCTCAATTATGGGCGTTTACCGGGGAATCTGTTGATGATCAACTGGCCCCTGTGCGGCAATGACTATGGGGAAGGCGTGGGGCGTCTGGTAGAGTCGGAGGCGTCGCGGCATCAATTTCTTCAAGAGAGTCTGTGGCACACTCAAAGCTTTGTCCGCTTTATTCAAACTAAGCTGGGGCGGCGTTACGGCTTAGCGACTCAAATCTTTCCCTCACGCTTGACTCCCAAACTCAATCAAAACTCAATCAAAACTCAAAACTCTCTCGGTGGAGGTGGTTATGCCCTACACCCTTACTTTCGAGAAAGCAGACGCCTTATAGGACTCGCGACCGTGCGAGAGCAGGATATCTTGCCAGTAGCGGGGGGAAAGGTTGCACCCCTACCTGTGGATGCGACTGGGGAGGTGAATGCGATCGCCCTCGGCAACTACCCCAACGACCACCATTACCCTAACTACAACTTTCTTGTTAAACCAAAATCAATTCGCTGGGGTGGACGCTGGACTGGCACTCCTTTCACCCTTCCCTACACTTGTCTAATTCCAGAGTCTGTGGATGGACTGCTGGTTTGCGAAAAAAATATCTCCGTCTCCCATATTGCCAACGGTTCCACCCGGTTACAGCCCATCGTCATGAATATTGGTCAGGCGGCAGGAATGGCGGCGGCGCTTTGCGTGCAGCGAAGTTGTCAACCCAGAGATTTACCTGTCCGAGTCCTGCAAGAAGCATTGTTACAAGATGAGCGATCGCCAGCAGCAATTTTCCCTCTGTTCAATTTACCGCGCGATCGCGCCGACTGGCTGCACAGGCAACGAGATTACTTGGATCGCCCTGACACCTATCCCTTCAATGGCAACTGCCCTTACCTGGAACCCCAGACGCCACAGGATTCAAAATATGTGGAAGTTCCCTCACCCTTTACGAAACACAGCGATGGGGAAGCGGTTGGCGGAAGCATTGAAAAATCCGCTTCAAACTCAGCACTCTTCTGTGGAGTGTTCCATCGCCATGCCGAGCAAGATTACACCTTCACTGTAAAGGAGCCAGCTGCTGGGGAAGAGCAAACCTGGATAGCGATCGCCTTGCGCCCAGAAGTAGACGGAGAACTCCAAACCTGCCTCGATCGGCAGATGCTCTCTGTGTGCGGATATCTCAATCAATCGGGCAAATGGTTGATTGTGGAAAAAATTATTGCTCCTGGGAGCGATCGCACTCATTTTTGAGCCTTAGGCATCGTACCTCTAACCTTAAACAAAAGCAGAACTCAATCGGAACCGACTAAGCTCTAACCGAAATTTTTCCTGGTTAACGATCAAGAACTCCGTATCAGGGACTATAACCCTGACACGGACATCTGCTATGCGCCCTTACACCTCTATCATGTTGTTGAGCTTACTATCAATCTCTTCAGGTAATTTCTTAGGGATCGAGTCCGCCTCTGCCAAGCAACTGCCATCCACGTCTTCCGAGCTAGCCGTATCGCTGAAACGTGGGAACGAACCGTCTCCGGATAAAGGAACCGGACGCCGAGATGCGTTTTCGCCCGAATATATCTCTATCGTCTAGAATTATCCTCTATTTAGCCAAATCTGAACAAGTCATCGATCCGCTTTTCACCTTGCGACTGAGGTCGATGAAAGCTCATTTGAAGGCAGCAAACTAAGCTCTAGCAGGTTTGTGCCAGTGTACTTGGGGCACTATTTGTCTAACTTTGCCTGTCACGGAGAATTTATTCCCTGACAAAAGCTATATATTAGGCCGTCCTTTTCTATAATTAGAGATTATTTACGTTCATGCTATCGGGGTGCTTAGAGTTCAATAGTTTCAGCGAGTGAATTGAACTCACTGCAAATGTGGAAACATAAGCTTTTCACCATTTTCACCAAGGAACCAGTGTTTTGTCCCCTTGCGATGCGATCACCCCTGATATGAGCAACGACCTGGATCTGATCAAAAGCCTTAGCCCCGGTGCGATGGATCAGATCATGTTTTATCTGGCCTTTAGTGCGATGAGAACCGGCGGGCACCGACACGGAGCCTTCCTGGATGCTGCTGCCACGGCAGCAAAGTGCGCGATTTACATGACTTATTTGGAGCAGGGTCAAAATATCCGGATGACGGGGCACCTGCACCACATTGAGCCGAAGCGAGTCAAAGTCATCGTCGAGGAAGTTCGGCAAGCGCTGACCGAAGGGAAACTGCTGAAGATGCTGGGTTCCCAAGAACCTCGGTATTTAATTCAGTTTCCCTATGTTTGGATGGAGCAGTTTCCGTGGCAACCGGGGCGATCGCGCATCTATAGCACCAACCTGACCGCTGACGAAAAGCGATACCTTGAGGAAAAACTGCCAAATAATCTGCCGGATGCCCAGCTAATCAACGCTTTTCAGTTTCTAGAATTAATTGAATTTCTCCACAGTCGTTCCCAGGAAGACTTGCCAGAAGAACGCCGCATTCCTCTAAGCGAAGCATTCGCCGAACACATCAAGCGGCGCTTAATCTATTCCGGTACGGTAACGCGAATTGATTCTCCTTGGGGATTGCCCTTCTACGCCCTCACCCGTGCTTCCTACTCACCCGCTGAGGACGAAGAACGCACTTATATCATGATTGAGGATACTGCCCGGTACTTCCGACTGATGAAAGATTGGGCAGACCGACAGCTAAATGTGATGCGAATACTAGAGGAACTGGATATTCCACCGGATCGCATTGAGGCAGCCATGCAAGAACTGGATATGGTCATCCGGGATTGGGCAGATAAATATCACCGCGCCGACGGTCAGCCAGTGCTTCTACAAATGGTTTTTGGTCCAAAAGAAGAATAAAACTTAAGTCACATTTTCGTTGAGCAGGGTGGGCATTGCCCACCCTGCTTCAGTTAGAAGCTACATCGGTAAAATTTTTGCCTTAAGTCGGGGAAAAATTAACTTAGCTTTGTGTAGGCATTGCCCCAATAGTTTGATGCTGAATGCGCGGTTCTACAAACAAATTTGAAATAAGTATCGCTGCTCAGTTGACCCACATTGGTATAAAGTTTTTCCTCCTCATGCAAAAACACAATCGGGATCATTCGCACACTGCATAGCCAAACAGTTTAGTGTAACAATTTTTACAAACTTACTTTGAAATTTTTTATACGACTAATTAAGAAGATTGTAAAAATAGGCGTTATAAAACTGCATGACCGGCAAAAAGAATCTTATTGTTATTGGCAACGGTATGGTAGGACACAAGTTTCTAGAACTGATGATCGCCAAGGGAGCGGCGCAGGAATGGAACTTGATCGCATTTTGCGAAGAGCCGCGTGTTGCTTACGATCGGGTTAATTTGAGTGGCTTCTTTTCGGGCAAAACTGCGGCAGATTTATCATTGGTTCAACCAGGTTTGTACCAAGAAAACGGAGTTGAGATTCATATCGGTGATAAGGCAGTTGCGATTAACCGGGAAGAAAAAACAGTTACATCAGCGAATGGTATAACAATCGCCTATGACAAAATTGTTCTAGCAACAGGCTCCTATCCTTTTGTACCGCCAATTAAAGGGAATGATGCGAAAGGTAATTTTGTCTACCGGACAATAGATGACCTTGAGGCAATGTCATCCTATGCGAAAAATTGCCAAACTGGTGTCGTCGTTGGGGGTGGATTATTAGGTTTGGAATGTGCGAACGCTCTCAAAAATATGGGTTTAAAAACCCATGTTGTTGAGTTCGCAGCCAGATTAATGCCACTACAAATTGATGATGTCGGTGGCAACATCCTTCGCAACAAGATAGAAGAACTTGGGGTTTCAATTCATACCAGTAAATCTACAACGGAAATTGTCAGCATTGATGGCAAGGTTACTAAAATGACCTTTGCTGATGGTGAAGAGTTAGAAACAGATATGATTGTCTTTTCTGCGGGAATTCGCCCTCGCGATGAAATCGCTAGAGGATGTGGATTAGCAGTAGGCGATCGCGGTGGTATCATTATCAACGATTCTTGCCAAACTTCCGATCCAAATATTTATGCCATTGGAGAATGCGCCCTCTATCAAAATCGAATTTACGGCTTAGTCGCTCCTGGCTATACAATGGCAAGCGTAGCGGCAGATATCCTGAGCAAAACGGCGACGAGCAGCTTTACCGGCGCGGATATGTCCACCAAACTCAAATTGTTGGGAGTGGATGTTGCCAGTTTCGGGGATGCCTTTGCCAAATCTCCCGGCGCTAAAGAAATTGCCATTACTGATAGCATCCAGGGTGTTTACAAAAAACTGGTTCTAAATGAAGATGGTAGCCATCTTTTAGGCGGAATTTTAGTAGGAGATGCTTCAGCTTACGGTACGCTGCTGCAATTTGTGCAGAATGCGATCGCCCTCCCGCCTCATCCAGAAGATTTGCTGATGCCACCCCGCGAAGGCAAGTCTGCCACAGTCGGTATGGGTGTGGAGAGTTTACCAGATACTGCCCAAATTTGCTCTTGCAATAATGTTAGCAAAGAGCAAATTTGTAGCGCTATCCAAGAAGGAAAACTCACTGATATTGCCGGTGTCAAGAAATGCACCCAAGCCGGGACAGGTTGCGGCGGTTGCGTGCCACTGGTAACGGATATCCTTAAAGCTGAGATGAAGAAAGCGGGGATAGAAGTCAAAAATCATCTCTGCGAACACTTCGCCTATTCCCGTCAGGAACTTTATCACTTAGTGCGTTCTCAAAAAATCCTGACTTTTGAAGATTTAATTCAAAAACACGGGAAAGGTAAGGGTTGTGAAATTTGTAAGCCTGCGGTTGCCTCTATTCTCGCTTCTACTTGGAACGAGTATATTTTGGAAATCCCACACGTCGGTTTACAGGATACCAATGATTATTACTTGGCAAATATTCAGAAGGATGGAACTTATTCAGTAATCCCCAGAGTTCCCGGTGGTGAACTAACGCCAGATCAGCTAATTGTGTTGGGAGAAGTTGCTAAAGATTTTGGTCTTTATACCAAAATTACAGGCGGACAGCGGATCGATTTATTAGGTGCGCGGGTAGATCAATTACCCCAAATTTGGCAGCGGCTGATAGATGCTGGATTTGAATCGGGACACGCTTATGGGAAGGCACTCCGCACAGTCAAATCTTGTGTAGGTAGCACCTGGTGCCGCTTTGGGGTTCAGGATTCAACCACTTTGGCGATTGAGATCGAACTGCGATATCGAGGCTTGCGATCGCCCCACAAATTAAAATCAGCTGTATCGGGTTGTACCCGCGAATGTGCCGAAGCTCAAAGCAAGGATTTTGGGATCATTGCTACCGAAAATGGCTGGAATTTATATGTATGTGGCAATGGTGGAATGAAGCCACAACACGCAGTTTTGTTAGCAACAGATATTGACAAGGAAACGCTGATTAAATATTTGGATCGGTTCTTGATGTTCTATATTCGCACCGCGAATCGACTAGAACGCACTGCAACTTGGTTCAATAAGCTGGAAGGAGGCATCGAGTACCTGAAGCAGGTAGTTATTGAAGATTCTCTGGGCATTTGTGCTGAATTAGAATCAGAAATGCAGCATCTTGTCAATACCTATCAGTGTGAGTGGAAAGCCACAATTGAAGATCCAGAAAAAGTGAAGCGATTCCGTCACTTTGTCAATTCTGACCAACCCGATCCTGGTTTAGTTCATGTAGAGGAACGGGGGCAAAAACGTCCAGCTTATGACCACGAGAAGGTTTTAGTTGGTATTTCCGAATAAGCTGACTGTTGCTCTGGTGCATTACCTACAGTTTAAAAAAACTGATGTTATTTCAAGTAGGAAAAACATACACACGCTATCAAATTCATTCTGCATTGGGTGGAGAACTCCAAACTTATCTTCCTCAGCGTGCTGGAAAGATTGTGTGTGGATGTTTTAAGCCTACCCTGGACTCAAAAGCTCCTGATGAAGTTTTGGTAGAAGATTCACCAAAAGTAAAACAGAAAGCTGAGATACTCTGCCAACAAGGAGGTGCTATTCCAGTGTTCCTCAAGCTACATCGAGCTAGGTGGAAGTATATAGGAATGTTTCGTGTCAAGAAACATTCCGTTGACCTAGAAGAAATTAGGCGTAAGCAGCAGGAATCAGGCAGAAATAACATTGCAGCCGTGCTGTATTTGGAACCTGTGTTAAGCGAACTATGCAGTACGGTTCAAATAACCAAAGAGCGAGTTTTTGAGTTAGTTTGACTTGCTGCAATGTGTTGAATTTTTCAAGCTAGGCTACACCAATCCGTTAATCAATAGGAAAAGAAAATGGTTCAAGCATTACCGATTCGTCAGACAATTTCTACATGGGTTGATATTTGTCCGCTGTCAGCGATCGCGCCCAACACTGGAGTTTGCGCTTTAGTTGAAGATCAACAGGTGGCAATTTTCCGTGTGGGACAAGAAACTGATGTATTTGCGCTAGGCAATTACGATCCCTTTAGTAAAGCCTTTGTCCTATCGCGGGGAATTTTAGGCGATCGCAATGGCATTCCCAAAGTTGCATCCCCCATCTACAAGCAAAATTTTAACTTGCTCACCGGAGAATGCTTAGACGATGAAACCGTAAGCGTTCCTACTTTTCCTGTAAGAGTGGTGGAAGATAAAGTGCAGGTAGCTATTAGCGAATAACTACTGCTACATTTCATCAAAGAACCCGGTTTCAGAAGAGAAACCGGGTTCTTTAATAGGGATACTACTATATATACAGCTAATGAAAAGGAGTTCTCCTATGCAGCCTACGGTAACTAATGGAGTGCGTTGGGCTACTACAGATATCAACCTCTTACCTGAAAACGAAGGCACGCGCTATGAGATTATTGATGGAGAGTTGTTTATGACCAGAGCGCCCCACTGGAAGCATCAACGCACCTGCTTCAACATCTGTTGAGAAGTCGATGCTTGGTCTGTTTTTAGTGGTTTAGGGCAAGCCAGCATCACTCCAGGTGTGCTATTCAGCGAATCAGATAACGTCATACCAGATGTAGTGTGGGCTAGTAACGGAAGATTAGCTGTATTGCTAGACGAGGCGGGACATCTAACAGGCGCACCAGAATTAGTGGTGGAAGTGTTATCACCTGGTATAGAGAATGAACGCCAAGATAGAGAACCTAAACTCAAACTTTACGCATCACGGGGAGTCCAAGAGTATTGGATTGCTGATTGGCGCTTGCAACAAGTTGAAATCTACCACCGCGAAAATGCGACGCTAAAATGCGACGCCAAAATTGATAGCAACGCTACTAAATAATGATGAGTTAAGTTCACCTCTATTGCCAGATTTTACCTGCACTGTGGCTCGGTTTTTTGTGTAGGAAAGTGGTAGGGAAAAAGGCGATCTCCACTAGCTGTGCTTACTTTTAGAAGCTGTTTTAAAAGTCTAATAAGTTGTTATTTTGCATCCTGAGTGGAGTGAAGCGCAACGCTCAAGGCGCGATCGCTTCCCTCATTCAGTGTCCCCACCCACCCCTAAAAAAATACATCTAGCCAGAGCAAAATTACTGGCTGACAACGGGGTCAAGATGCGATCGCACCCCATCTCACTCCATCAGCAAAGTGCGATCGCTCTCAACTCGGACTAAGTCTTCAGACTGATGTATAGCTGCAATAAAATTTCAACACTTGTGGCATAACTGACAGAAAAAATCTGTAGTTATAAAATCTCATTTGTGCCTTATAGCCGGAGGAAAAACAATGTTTTCAAATCAACCGAAGCACGTTGATGCCGTTGGCGCTGATAACACTGGCAGTGGGTTTCTCACCCCTGATGCTGGCCCCGATACCGCACGCGCCGATTATTCTGAGGAATCGGATCTAAATGACGCAACTCATGATTATGACAACGTTGATGAACTTGTTCCCGATACCTCTGTTGAGGAGTCTAGGGGTAACGTTGTCGATCGTCAAATGAGAATTATTGGACGCACTTCAGGATGACATCGCAAGTGTCATTCAAAAAATCAAAATCGGGATGACAGGATTTGAACCTGCGACCCCCTCGTCCCGAACGAGGTGCGCTACCAAGCTGCGCTACATCCCGTTGTCATAAGTGACAAACTAGATCCACAATATCACGCCAAATCCCAAATCACCAACCCACTCCACCAGAAATTAATTCACTGAGTCCGTTGCTTGCTACGATAAACTCTGTATGACTGAAAGTGGAAAAAGCGGGTTGTGGCTGTTAAACCAGATTGGTTGCGCGTCAAAGCGCCTCAGTGGGAGCGAGTCGGTAGTGTTAAAGAAATTTTGCGGGATTTGGGGCTGAATACCGTTTGTGAGGAAGCCTCTTGCCCCAACATCGGCGAGTGTTTCCAAGCCGGTACAGCGACATTCTTAATTATGGGGCCAGCCTGCACGCGGGCTTGCCCCTATTGCGATATCGACTTTGAGAAAAAGCCCAAAGCGCTTGACCCCACGGAACCAGAAAACTTGGCGGAGGCAGTTAGACGACTCCGACTCAATCATGTCGTAATTACCTCCGTGAACCGGGATGACTTGCCGGATGGCGGTGCGTCTCAGTTTGTCCGCTGCATTCAAGCGGTACGCGCCACCTCACCAAAGACGACAATTGAGGTATTGATTCCTGACTTGTGCGGCAACTGGGGGGCACTCGAAACAATCCTCCAGGCATCACCCGAAGTGCTAAACCACAATACAGAAACGGTTCCCAGCCTTTACCGGCGGGTGCGTCCTCAAGGAAATTATCAGCGATCGCTCGAACTACTACATCGAACCCGCGAGTTAGCCCCTTGGGTTTACACAAAATCTGGTTTGATGGTAGGGCTGGGAGAAACTGACGCCGAAATCCGGCAGGTAATGCAAGATTTACGAGATGTCGATTGCGATATTTTGACGATTGGGCAATATCTCCAACCCTCCCAAAAACATTTGAAAGTCGATAGCTTTGTCACACCTGCTCAGTTTGATGCTTGGAGACAGTTTGGCGAGTTGCTGGGTTTCCTGCAAATCGTCTCCTCTCCCCTGACTCGGAGTTCTTATCATGCCGAACAGGTGCGGGAATTGATGGAACGCTATCCTCGATTCAAGAGTTATGAGTGACCAGAACTCCTCTAACTCAATCAAAACCATTCCCTTGAGGGAAGCGAAAGGTCAAAACTCAAAACTCACGATAGCGATTCTTGGATCGGGCGCTTGGGGTACGACCCTTGCCTCTCTCGCATCTCAGAACGGTCATCACGTCCGTGTGTGGTCGCGTCAGTCTTCCCTATGCTTAGAGGCGGTTCTAGAGAATGCTGAAATTGTTTTATCCGCCATCTCGATGAAAGGTGTCGGCGAGGTTGCGGCGAATGTACAAAAGGCTGTCTCTTCTAAGCCAATTTTCGTCACCGCTACCAAAGGATTAGATCCTGTCACTACCTGCACCCCTTCACAAATTTGGCAGGCGGCATTTCCGACTCGCCCAGTGGTCGTTCTATCGGGGCCAAATCTTGCTAAAGAAATTCAACAAGGATTGCCAGCTGCTACGGTGGTAGCCAGCCGGGATGCTGCCGCTGCCTCGTCGGTGCAAGCGGTGTTTTCGTCCCCCAGTTTTCGGGTTTATACCAATGCTGATCCTTTGGGAGTGGAACTCGGCGGAACGCTAAAAAACGTGATGGCGATCGCTGCCGGTACTTGTGATGGGTTGCAATTGGGAACGAATGCCAAAGCCGCTTTGTTAACCCGTGGTCTCACTGAAATCATCCGCATCGGCAACTGCTGGGGGGCACAACCTGAAACGTTTTATGGATTGTCAGGACTTGGTGACTTACTCGCCACCTGCAACAGCAGTCTCAGTCGCAATTATCAGGTTGGTTACAGGTTGGCTCAAGGTAAGACACTCTCCGAAGTTTTAACCGAGCTGGAAGGAACCGCTGAAGGGGTCAACACCGCTTCCGTGCTGATTCAACGAGCGGATCGAGAAGAAATTTCAGTTCCGATTTCTTACCAAGTCTATCGCTTGCTCAAAGGGGAAGTTACCCCACTCTCAGCAGTTGAAGCACTCATGCTAAGAGACAGCAAACCTGAGTATAGCTAGGTTTTAGCCTTTAAAACCATCTATAGGGAACTCTTTGAGCCAATATTCTTTCTTAACCCTAGGGATTTTTCAGGAAATCCTTCAATTGGTGATGTAGATTAACTTGGCCTTTGACCCAAATCACTACTCTAAGATTGAGCGCTGCCTATACTACCCAAAGATAGAAATCTGAATCCTACTAGAGACAGGTTTTTCTGAATGTCACGTCGTCCCTGCCTGCATAACCATCGATATCGATGAATTCAGTAAGTGTCATGCAGCTAGATGTAACAGAAAGTAACAGAAAGGTAAGCATTAGCTGTTTCGTCCTGGAGGGTGGGAATTCTAGCAATAAGTAGTGAAGTGATTAATTGAAAGACTATTCCGGACGCAATTGAGAGATCCCTATGCCAGCCACTCCTTTTTATGCAGAGACAGATACAGAATTTGACTCCGAGTTGCCAGATTACAACTTTGGGTCTGCCGTGTTGAACGACGATGCTCGACCCCCGGTGGATGATCTCGATAGCCCTGAGATGGAAGGTCTAGATGCAGAGTACGGGCGACTCGGCGAGGCATCTCTACGGGCAACTGCCAGCCGTCGTACTACCGATCTGGTTCGGTTATATCTTCAGGAAATTGGCCGGGTTCGGTTACTAGGGCGAGATGAGGAAGTCTCGGAAGCTCAAAAAGTCCAGCGTCATATGCGGTTGCTGGAGCTGAGAAATGATACTGCCAACCAGGCAGATCCAGTGATTCAGCCGTATGTGCATCTGATTGAAGTACACGATCGTCTAGCATCTCAGTTGGGGCACCGTCCTTCTTTGGAACGGTGGGCGACGGAAGCGGGTATTGAGCTGAGCAAACTGAAGCCCACATTAGCTGCTGGGAAGCGTCGCTGGGCAGAAGTAGCAGGTCTGGCAGTTGAAGAGCTAGAGCGGATTCAGGCTACTGGCATTCGCGCCAAAGAACACATGATCAAGGCCAACCTGCGTCTAGTGGTTTCTGTGGCGAAGAAGTATCAAAATCGCGGATTGGAATTGTTGGATTTAGTCCAGGAAGGAACCCTTGGGCTAGAACGGGCGGTTGAGAAGTTCGATCCGACCAAGGGTTATCGGTTTAGCACCTATGCTTACTGGTGGATTCGCCAAGGAATTACCAGAGCGATCGCAACTCAAAGTCGTACTATCCGCCTGCCGGTTCACATCACCGAAAAGCTCAACAAAATTAAGAAAGCTCAGCGCAAAATTTCTCAAGAAAAAGGTCGCACGGCAAGCATTGAGGATATCGGCGTTGAGTTAGAAATGACACCGGAGCAGGTACGGGAAGTTTTACTTCGGGTGCCTCGTTCTGTCTCTTTAGAAATTAAAGTAGGAAAGGAGAAAGACACAGAATTAGGCGACTTGCTGGAAACAGACAGCATATCTCCCGAAGAAGTGTTGATGCGAGAAGCTTTACACCGAGATTTGCAGCAGCTGCTTGCCGATCTCACCAGCCGCGAGCGAGATGTGATTCGGATGCGGTTTGGCTTAGGAGATGGTCATCCTTACTCCTTGGCAGAAATTGGTCGCGCTCTGGATTTATCTAGAGAACGAGTTCGTCAAATTGAAGCCAAAGCTTTACAAAAGTTGCGGCAACCCAAGCGCCGCAACCGTGTACGCGACTATCTGGAGTCCTTAGGCTAAGAAATAGTAATTTCATTTTCACAACTGCCCAATACTAATTTCTCAAAACCCCCCTTTTTAAGGAGGGTTTTGTGATTTCAAATATAGAAAGTCAGGGAGCGGCAAGCAGTGGTAAAAAGCGGTAAATACTGCACCCAGCAGGGACAAGGCATCAAACTAGATCCCACAAGTAACAACTGACACTCACAGCAGTGGTCAAAAGGAAAAAAGAAAAAAGCAAAAGATATAATTCTTAACTTATCTTGCTTCCTTTTTCCAGTTGCTTTCCCTATTTCTTCGCCTTGTTTCTTATTAAATATTATTCTCAATAAGCTTCGATTGTTGCAAATATTCTAGGAATTCGCTATTCTTCTCAATAGGGCTACTTTCTTGAGAAGGTCAACATGTCTTTCTACACAGCAACCTCACTCAAGGCTGAACTGAACGAGCGGGGCTGGCGTTTAACTCCCCAACGGGAAACCATCCTGAATGTCTTTCAACATCTTCCCAGAGGTCAGCATCTTAGTGCTGAAGACCTCCACGAGTTGTTGCACAGTGAAGGTGAGGACATAAGCTTATCCACCATTTACCGAACCTTAAAGTTGATGGCTCGGCTGGGCATTTTGCGCGAACTTGAACTGGCAGAAGGACATAAGCATTACGAACTCAATCAACCTTATCCTCATCACCATCACCATTTGATCTGTGTTCGGTGTAACAAGACGATTGAATTCAAAAATGACTCGATTTTAAAAACCGGCACCAGAACAGCCAGAAAAGAAGGGTACCACCTGCTTGACTGTCAGATGACGATTCACGCTATCTGTCCAACTTGCCAGCGGGCGTTACTACCCATTTAAAAAGCGATCGAGTAGGGTTAGGGCGGGATGCACCACTTCCACCATAGCGATTAGCTAGTAGTATAGCTAATCGCTAATTGCTATGTTTGTTTAAAAACGTCCCTTGACGATGTCATCAGCGCTGAGACCATAAGCACGTTGGGCAGCTTCAACTGCTGCTTTGGTTTGCGCCTCGAAAACCCCATTTAATGGTCCGCGATAAAAGCCGTTTTCTTTCAGACGCTTTTGTAAAGACAATACATTAAAGCGATCGCTTGTATTTTCCAGAGCCAATATAGTATCGGGTCTAGCGATTCCATCAGCTGTTAAACCTTGCGATTTCTGAAACTGAATCACGGCGTCTTTGGTGTCTTGATCGAAGTAGCCAGTCATGGCACCTTGAAAAATTCCCATCTGCCGCAACCGTCGCTGGAGTTCTACCACCTCCCGGTTGTTACTGCCTAACTGTAGGATCTGTCCGCTAGAAGCTGTATTAAAGCGATCTCTTGTATTTTTCAGAGCCAATATAGTATTGGGTCTAGCGATTCCATCAGCTGTTAAACCTTGCGATTTCTGAAACTGAATTACGGCATCTTTGGTGTCTTGATCAAAGTAGCCAGTCATGGCCCCTTGCAAAATTCCCAGTTTCCGCAACCGTCGCTGGAGTTCTACCACCTCCCGGTTGTTACTGCCTAATTGTAGGATCTGCCCACTAGAAGTGATATTTTTAGGCGGAGTCCGATCCTCTCCACCTCCCACACCTATCAAAGCTGCCTGGGTATCCGAACCGACAATGCCATCTACTGGCATTCCCGCCGCTTGCTGAAATCGGTTAACGGCTGCTTTTGTGATCGGGCCATAATAGCCAGTGATATTTGCTTGAAAATAGCCCTGTTTTTGCAACCGTTGCTGGAGGGATACTACCTCCGGACCGCTGTCTCCTTCCTGTAGGACTCCACTCCTCGGACGTTGGCTGACCTGAGAAGCCTTGCTGACCGGCTGAGTACGTTGCCTGACAGACTGGAAACGTGGGCGGCTGACCTGTCTGACCTGCCGAGATTGGCTGGCCTGCGCCTGGATTGCCTTGCCTCGCTTCTTCTGTAAGGCGGCTTCGGTTCGCGGCCCCACAATGCCATCCGGTTCCAGCCCATTAGCTTTCTGGAATTGGATCACAGCTTCCGTTGTAATCGGGCCAAAATTGCCTGTGATACCTGCTTTGAAATAGCCTAGCTGCTGCAAGCGCTGCTGGAGAGTGGCTACCTCCGCGCCGGTGTTTCCTGGCTCAAGTATTGCTAAAGCTTGAGACATTCCCAAGAGGCTCAGTGAGACAAAAAGCGATAGCAGAGACAAACTTGCTCTACTAGACAGCTTTTGGCGGTTCAGTCCTTCAAAAATTTTTTGGCTATTCCAGACTATAGGAAACTCGCTGTTCGTAGATGCTTCGTAGGCCAGGGCAAGATGCAGGTAGGCAAGGGTTTCCATAATTTTACTGGCAAACTCTTGATAGACAGTTTAAGAAGGTCAATTTCATCAACTAGCTATACCATACCAGTGCCTAGGGGCGATATACCACCCGTGCATCTAGTCCGCGCGATCGCAGTAGCTCGGAGCGGCTTTCGGCAAGCTGCCGATTGGAAAATGCCCCTGCATTTACATAGGAACCTCGTTTCGATTTCGGCCCCAGATCCGCATTCGGTACATAGCGGAGGACTTTATTCAATGTTGTGTAATTCCCTGGTACGACTACCACGTAGCGATTCTCAGCAAAATTAATTCCTAATTCCTGTAGGGTTCGTGCATCTGCAATGCCGTCAGGGTATAAACGCCGAGCTTGCTGGAACCGCCTGACAGCTTGCTGGGTATTAAAACCATAAACCCCATCAATGCGACCAGGGTTGAAGCCTTGATCGCTCAATCGCCGTTGGAGATCCTCGACCTCGGAACCGCGATCGCCAGGTTGGAGACTTCTCCGACTCCTGTCGTTCCGGTTGCTGTAGTCGCTTAGTTGTTGACTTGGACGACCGGCAACATAGTCGTCTAGTGCCCGCAGCGTTTCTGAAGTAATCGTCCCGCTGGGGGATAAACCTACACTTGCCTGGAACTCCCTGAGAGCTTGCGCCGTATTTCGACCAAATACTCCATCAATACGACCGGGGTTGAATCCTGCCTGTGCTAACTGTTCTTGGACAAGCCTAATGTCTGAATAGGTATTTTCTGAATAGGTATTTTCTGAATAGATATCTTCTGGATAGATATTTTCTGCTCTCAGTGTAGGGATGTTGGGAGGAGACAGTGTAGGGTTTTCCGGAAGCGAGTCAAGAGTTCTGTCCGGAGGTGGCAGCGTAAACGGGTCATTGTTGAAGCTTTGGCTTATAGTCGGTCTAACTTGATTAAATAATTCTGCCCTGGTTCCTCGACCCACAATCCCATCTGGTGTGAGCCGATTGGCTTGCTGGAATCGAATCACCGCATTTTTAGTTTGCGAGCCAAAATTGCCAGTGGCGGGCACACTAAAGCCTCGCGCCTGTAACTGCTGTTGTAATGCGCGTACCTCAGAACCGCGATCGCCTTGTTTCAGCGTTCTCTGTGCTAACGCCTGAGAAGAGATTCCTAGCATCGCTAAGGCAACGGCAATCGATAGAAAATGAATCGTTGCGTGGCTAGAAAGTTTTTTCCAATTCAATCCGGTCAGAAATTCCTGGTTTTCCCCAACCGGAGAAACACCGGCTTCTTGTACAGGTGTTTCGTAGACTAAGGCTAGATGAAGATAGGCAAGGGTTTCCATTACTTTTTACAGCATAGATTTTAACGCCAGTCTAGCCGATTGATTGCATCAAATCGCACTCTCTATCGACGATATACCACTCGTGCATTCAGTCCTTGCGATCGCAACATCTCTGACTGACGTTCTGCCCCAGACTCAGTGGCAAATGCTCCTGCCTGAATATTTGAATCACTACTGGAAGTATCCAGATAAGCATTCGGCACATACTGGCGCACTTGGCGCAGCGTTTCGGTAGTCTCAGCCATTACGATCACCGAGTAAGGAGAATTTGAAGTCGCAAGATACCCGACAGCAAACCAGGTTTCCCGCCCCATAATGCCGTCAATCTTTAAACCCCTCGCCACTTGAAAGCGCTTCACAGCTTGCTCTGTTTTCCAGCCAAATTTTCCATCAATAGAACCCGGATCAAAACCAGCCGCTTTCAGCCTTTGCTGAGCTTCGGTGACTTCCCGACCGCGATCGCCCAGTCGCAACCCGCGCTTACCAATGTTCATTGCACTCGTCTGCGGAGTGTTGTGCGACTTTTTACTTTTCTGGCTTTTGCTCTCCAGATATCGCTTTAATGCTTCTAGGGTCTCTGAACCCGCGATGCCGTCAGCATCTAAGTCACTGATCGCTTGGAAACGCCTCACCGCTGCCTCGGTCAACTTGCCGTAGTATCCAGTGACAGGTCCCTTATAGTAGTTGGCTGCCATCAAGTTTGTTTGCAAAGCCGTCACTTCAGCACCCCTATCCTCTATCTGTATTGCGCTAGCACTGTGGAGCAAACTGAGGAAAGCTAGATTTAGAGCCAGCGATAGTAGATAGCTTGTCGCGGTGCTAGAAAGCTTTTGCCGATTGAGATCCTTAAAAAGTTCTAACTTTTCTAGAACTGGAAAAGCCAGAGGGTCTGTCGTTTCCTCGTAAGCTACTGCTACATAAAGATAGGCAAGCGTCTCCATTATTGTCCTGCAAAACTCTTAGCAGCTAATCCACTCACTGAAGTTTTCAGCGAAGGTTTAACTGCTATTTTTGGCTTATTTTACGTTATTTTCACGTTTTTTGTTTACTAACTACAGAGAGAATACTTTAAGCTAGATGGTTTCTAGGTCTTGTTTTTGAGAAACTCTAGACGTTTTCAGCGATTAAACTAAACCTTAGCATCAAAAATTAAGGCAACTATCACCGCTACACCAGTAATGCCTAAAGCTACGAGCGGGTGTTGACCTTGACTGACGGCAAAAGAAGTAACGATACCAGCACCCAATGCCGCGATAACGGCAGATCCTAATAAATCTTGATGAGAGTTTTTATTGAACATTGTTGCGCTCCAGCAGCCAAGTTAAAAATAGCTGTGACTTACAGTTTTACAACCTACCACCAGACTTTAGTAGGTTGAAAAGTTGCTGGAATATTGCAATTAAGATTTAAATTAAGCTAATTTTCTTAACACGTCCCAAGGTTACAGAAACGGGGGAACTCTATGCTTGTACTGCAATCCCCCGCACTGAAATCTCTGTCAGATTTCGCCTATTGCTGTTGTTCTGTCTCAACTCGCTCAATGTTACCGGCTTTGATCCAGCCTTGTTGTTCGCCCTCTTCCAGACGGATCTGTTGCCATCTTTTATCATCGCTTTCTTTGATGACTACAATCCGCTGATTGTATCCGACCCCACCGACGCGGTTGGCTTCCAAAGTTGGTGCCTCTCGTAAGCTTAAACCTTCGCGCCAGGTAACGCGAGCGGTATACGCTCCAGGTTCTAGCACTTTAGCAGGAGCAGTGCTGGGCGTCGGCGTTGGGTTGGGTTGAGCGGAGGACGCCGATGTTGTCTTGACAGCGCCAGGAGAAGCTTTGGCTTTTACCTCTGGTTTATCATTTGCATAAACCGGCTTGGGCGGAGGAGCCGACAGTTTAGTTAGGAAGTAATAGGCGGTAGCACCACCACCCACAGCGAGGAGGACGATCGCTAGGAAGAAACCAATTATAAATTTTGCTAAACCCGACCAACTCATGCTTGTGATTCCGGTTGTTGCAGCTGATGAAAGCGACTACTCAAAGGGCTGTGTCTCGATGCCATACGGGCTTTACCGGCGGCTGCCCAATCTTGCAAAAACTGGATTTGCTCTTGGGCAGTCCGAGCTAGGGGCACAATCTGACTGGCGGCTTCTAAAATATCATCGGTAGTGAAGTCTCGATTCTGGCTAAAGCCAATGTGCATCGCTTCTATCAAGGTTTGCTCAATTTCTGCCCCAGAAAAATCGGGGGTTTCGTATGCTACCCGATCGAGATCGTAACTACTCAAGTTGTGAGGCCGCAGCCTGGATAAGTGTACCGCAAAAATGGCACGGCGTTCCTCTTGTTCGGGCAAACCCACAAAAAAGATTTCATCAAATCTGCCTTTGCGAAGCATTTCCGGGGGTAAAGCTTGAATATTGTTAGCAGTCGCCACGACGAATACAGGTGAAGTTTTTTCTGCCAGCCAAGTAATAAAGGTACCAAAGACGCGGCTAGTTGTTCCGGCATCGCTTTTGCCATCAATGCCAGAGAAAGCTTTGTCAATTTCATCGATCCAGAGTACGCAAGGAGCTAAAGCTTCCGCTAGTTGAATCATTTGCCGGGTGCGAGATTCCGATTCTCCCACCAATCCTCCAAAAAGACGCCCTACATCTAAGCGTAATAAAGGTAAGTGCCAGTGATGGGCGATCGCTTTTGCCGTCAGCGATTTTCCGGTTCCCTGAATTCCTACAAGGAGTAACCCTCTGGGATAAGGGAGACCATATTGCCTTGCTCGTTCTGAAAAGGAACCACCACGCCGCAGCAGCCAGTCTTTTAGGTTATCTAAGCCGCCAATATCAGAAATTTTCTCGCTACTCGAATAAAACTCTAATATTTGGGTCTGGCGAATGGTTTGACGCTTTTCTTCCAGCACCAGTTCCACGTCTTCAGGGCGCAACTCTCCGTGAGTCGCGATCGCGCGTGCCAAGACACGACGAATCCGTTCCATCGATAGCCCTTGGCAGGAACGCACCAGTTCATCCAAAATTTTGCTGGTGAGGGATTTACCTGTGGCACCGAGTAAGCGTTCCACTTCTGTCTTGATCTCAGCTGGCGCTGGCAACGGAAACTCCAGGATGGTTAAGACTTCACTCAAGTCCGTTGGAATGGCAATTTGCGGCGCGACGATGACAATATTTTTCGGCTGGGATTTCAGACGCCGTGACAGATTCCTCAGCTTGCGATAAACTGATATATCTTCTAAAAAACGGGAAAAATCCCGCAAAATAAAGATTCCTGGGGCAGATGCTGCCACTTTTTCTACAAATTCTAATGCTTGAACCGGATTGCGTCGTCCAAAACCGGCATCGTTGGGGTTGCCCTGATAGCCATCGACAAAATCCCAGATATAGACTGGGCGATCGCCTAACCGTTGAGCTACCTGCGCGATCGCTACTTCTACTCGTTCCTCTTCGGGAGTTGGAATATAAATTAATGGATATCGGGCGCGTAGCAGCAGTTCAAACTCTTCACTGAAGCTCATAGCTGTTATAGGATGTCAGTTGGTAGAAGACTTGCGGTTGTCGCGTCTCCAGGTCAGTGGTCAGTTGGTAGGGGCGCGAACAAAAATCTTGGCAACCCAAAACTCTCTCCATTTAACCCGCCCGTACAATCATTGTTGCTTGATTAGTTGCCAACTGCTTGTAAAAACCAAGAAAAAGCATCTCGCCTTAGTGGTTCAGTTCGTATATGGAAGGGCGATACTTGTTCCCTTAATTTGTTTGTTTCTTGCCGCTGACCGCTAACCACTGACGGCTGACTATTTGGGAAATTGTTTTTTGAGTGCTTTTAAAGCTTCCCATCGGCGGTCAGATAAACTGTCCGAGCCATTAGTATTTGCTGGTTGAATCCCCGAACAATCTTTGTCACAAAGCTGCCTTGGGGGAATTGCCAAACACATTTGTTCGTATAGCCAAACATCAGGCTGAAAATGACCCTGTGGCGGCAGCATTTCCAACAAATCTTCGAGTGGTGTTTCTCGTTCTACAGGCCCTGTGTCTGGTTGCTCAGCCGCTTCATCTAACCAAATCATTTCTGATGTGTTGATAGCTAGACGGTGATTATACTGTTGCAAGCAACGATGACAAGTGAGAGTGACAATTGCTTCTGCTTTCACAGAAACATCCAGGTAATTTCCTTGATGGGAAACTTTTATCTGTCCGCGCACGGGCGTCAAAGTTTCCAGTTCTGGTAAAAACTCATCAATTTGAATGACTTCTGAGCGCTCTGGCGCTTTCAGAAGCCCAGGAATATAAATCGCCTTCATAATGCTTCAGCCATCCTTCCAACCCGATTAAAAAAGGAAAATAAAAAATAAAATTATTTCTCATTTTCCTTTTTTAAGTCTTAATTTTTTAATCGTACAACCAGACGCCGGTCTGGTTCTTGACCCCGACTATAGGTTTCTAAATCGTCGCACTCTTGGAAAAAAGTATGAACTTGACGCCGCTCTGCTGAAGACAAAGATTTTATTTCAAATTCTTGACCAGAAGAGCGAACTTGCTGAGCGGCATCCTCAGCAAGTTCCTGGAGTTCCGCTTGACGCCGAGCGCGATAGCCATCAAGTTCAATGGTGTAAGCCGTCTGCTCCTCCCGCTCTTGACCCAAGTTCAAAATGGCATTGGCAAGGTACTGGATGGCATCGAGAGTCGCACCTTCAGAACCTACTAAGGCTTGAATTTGTGCGGATGTTAGTTTAGTTTCGTCGATTGTCAACCAGTAAGTTTCTAATTCTGCTTGGGAGGAGTCGCTGCTTTGTGGAATCGTTTGGATTGCGGTTTCTTTAACGCCGGTAGGAAATTTGGCTAGTTGTAGGAGTTGCTCTAGCCACTGCTGACCCCGCTGCATTCTGCGATCGCTCATAGCTAACTCGAAGCCTTTTTCTTAGAACGACCTGGTTCAAAGGGAAGTGCTTCTCTTTCCTTTGCTTTCGTTTCTTTTTCTTGAACTTCTACCATTTTCTGAAGGTTTTCTGGTAGGGGTTCGCGCGACAAAATAAACGTCTGAGCAGTTTGGAAAATGTTAGCAATGACCATGTACATCAACACTCCTGCTGGCAGTGGGAAGAACAAAAACATCCCAGAAAAGAGGATTGGGGTAATTTTGTTGACCGTAGCCTGCTGAGCGTTTGCATCGCTGGAATCGTTCTGTCCGGAGAGAACCTGGTTGAGATACAAACTGATGCCAAAGAATAGCACCATGCCGATAATATCCCAGTGAATGGTTCCGTCTTCATCAAAAGCGCCCACACGACCTAACGCATCAATAAAGAGAAATCCTTTATCTGCCGCTAGTCCTGGAACTGTTCCCTGAACGGTGACTTCCCCAGGCTGAAGAGCTTCCACGCTGCCATCTTCATTCACCTGTACCCGTTCTTCGCCTTTAGTGACCTTCCAGCGGGGAATCAGCTTAGTTTCAGGATAGTCGGCGAGGAGTTCCCGAAGGGGTTTGCCCTCCACGGTTTGAAATTCAATTTTAGCCTTTTCCCCAACCGTCAGGCGGTTCCCTCCCGGCAGCAGCGCCGCAATCGGGGCATGAACGCCATCTGAAAAGTAAATGTTTTGTGGCGCTGTCACGAAAGCTTGCGGCTGAATCCGTTCAATTTGTTCTTGAGGAAAGATTTGCAAATTGACCGTGTAGTTCACATCCGAGAATGGCGATCCCCGCAAGGTGGCAAACAATGCAAAGAGAATCGGCATTTGCAGCAACACGGGGAAGCACCCGGCTAAGGGATTGCCAAATTCTTTGAACAGCTTGCTCATTTCCTCCTGCTGTTTTGCAGGATCGTCCTTGTAAAGCTTCTGAATTTCTTCTTGTCGCTTTTTCATCAGCGGTTGGGAAACTTTCATCCGCCGCATATTGCGAATGGAGCCAGCACTCAGGGGATAGAGAGCAAAGCGAATTACAAGTGTCAGCGCCACGATGGCGAGACCATAGCTAGGCACAATCCCGTAGAAGAAATCCAGGATTGGCAGCATGACATTATTGGAGAGAAACCCGATACCAAAGTCCATTCGTTCTGAGTTAGAGGGGGCGCTAGTAGCTTGTGGAGAATCTTAATCTAAGTTATCTAATGTTTGTGATTTTTGGGTTATAAAACACACAAAAGCCAGGGTAGAGTCGCTGGGGAATTTTTAGATAAGCCATTGACAATTCAATTCGAGCATCTAAAATTTCTTGACTTTTGAGGCAATTCTATCGACTCGCGGAACCATCCGCTGGTTTGCCGGTTCTGGCTGCCATTTTCTCGTTGATGTAGTCATAAATTTCCCGGAATCGAGGTAAGGCTCTGAGTTCCAGGCGACTGCCATCTCGAAGAGTGACTACCATATCGCCCCAGAGACCAATTCCACGGGGAACCTTCACGACATTAACAATTTCTGAGTAGATAATGTCGGTGCGATCGCGTCCCATCCAACCACCCGTTACCGAGATACGACGAGTTGTAATCCGGTAGCGCAACCAAAGCGCTCTCACAATTGCCCCTACCGTCAGAGGTATACAGATGACTGTAAATCCCAGCAGGATATTAATAATCAAATCACCTATGTGGGGACCGCCTTCATAGAAGGTTTCCTCTTTGATGCCCATTGAGTACCTCTGCTTCTGCCAACAACTGCTCTAATTCTCGCAAAATTTGACCATAATCGCACTCCACTGCTATGGGTCGCACAACGATAACCAACCGCCAGCCAGGTGCAATGCGAGGTAACATCTGACGAATCGCTGCCCGAATCCGTCGCTTGATCCGGTTCCGGATGACTGCTCGCTTGCTGACTTTTTGGCTGATGGAGATGCCGATGCGGGTTGGCATCACTTCAGCAGTTTTCATGCCCTTCGCGCCGCTTGATTGCCTCAACGCTCTTAAAGCAAAGTGAGGGGCATTGCGACGCAGACCGCTCTGGTACACAGCGGTAAAATCTTGCCGGTGCCTGAGTCGATTTGCTCTGGATAATGCCACTAGAAACTCCGCCCTCCTGGGTGGCTTAAAAGAAGGATGAAGGCGAAATCAATTCATCCTTCATCCTTCTTTTGTTTCTAAACGGAAAGGCGATAACGTCCCTTTTTTCGGCGAGCTTTGATGACAGCCTGACCATTTTTGGTACGCATCCGTGCTCGAAAACCAGATGTTCTTTTTTGCTTACGATTAGTGCCGCCCAGAGTGCGCTGAGTCATCGGTTTTTACTCCAGATTTAGAATCGCCGCTATAGAAAAAGTCACGATTCTCCAGCATAGCATCACATTGCGCTCCTTTTACAAGCGCCCCTTGGCTGCACAGAAGCGGACGTGGACTGTGCCTTAATTAATACTCAAAATCCAGGTACCGAGATAACGGGGCAACGGTACATCGCCGGGAGTAAGAATCGCACCCGTGAAATAATAAGTTCCACCAAAAGGCGGGTTTTTCACGTTAGACAAGATTAAATCTACGCTGTTACCAGCAGCCACTGGCTCCTCCATATAAATCAGAAGCTTGTAATTTTCTTTGTCCCAGACAACCTCTTTGAGAGGCAGCTTTTTCCCTTTGACACGGACTTCAACGTTTTTCGTGTCAAACTTGCCCTTATAGTAATCGGGATAAGTGATGACAAACTGAGCTGCCCCTAATTCCATTTTTTTGGCGGGAATCTTGAGCCGGTAGCGATCCCAAGCATCCGATTGACCGCCAAAATCTAACCGATAGCTCAGCTGATTTTGCCGTTCAACACCGCTAAAAATGGTTAAACCGGGTAGACTCTGTGCTTGGGTAAGGCTGGCAAAGCCCGTTAGCACGCAACCCGTCGCCGCTAGGGCAGAAATTAGGCGTCGCTTAGAGGATTTTGTTGACAACATAGGCTCTTGTATCTCAACTGTAGAGAATGGGCTAGAGAGTGGGCTTCGTTACTAAACTTTACTATTTTTGACTCAAACGGGAATGTAGCCGCCCCGAATGAATCCTCCCCCGTGACGCGGGAAGTCGGAAGAAAGTGCCCCCAGATGCAAGCTTGGTGAGCTTTTGAGTCGAGCGATCGCTCAGGTTAGGGCAATGGAACCAGACCGGCTCATAAAGACAGTTGATTTTAAACTAGTTGCCGCTCGGCACGATCGCGCTGCTCGGCATTTTTTTATGTACTAATGTATATCATTATGTATTTTTTTGGTTATTTATTGAATAAATTTGAAAAAATCAGCCGGAAACAAACCCTTCAATTAATCTGAATTGACGCCAGAGATTATAGGCACCAGAGGGTTTAAGAGAAAGCTTTTTATCATTGGTTAAAGCTTTGAAAACGGGTTCTAGGTGATATCGTCTTAGGACGTGCGTGAGTGTGGAACTCTAAATTCATAAAACAAAGTTAAAGATACGGATCGGAATTTAGAAATCCGCCTAGGATGCAAAAGGATAGGATGCAGAAGGGTTTCGTAGAATTGATTGGGAGAGTTCATGAGAATTGCGGTTGCAAAGGAAGTTGAAGTTGGCGAACGTCGTGTGGTACTGGTGCCTGACACTGTAGGCAGGTTAGTAAAACAGGGTCTAGAAGTGTGGGTAGAGGCGGGTGCTGGTGAGCAAGCATTTTTCTCTGATGACGCCTATAAAGCAGCTGGTGCAACGATTGTCTCGGATACAGGTGCTTTGTGGCGCGAAGCGGATGTTCTATTAAAAGTTAATCCGCCGAAAGAGCATGAAATTCATCAGCTCAAGGAAGGGGGCGTGTTGATTGGGTTTCTAAATCCTTTGGGAAATCCAAACCTAATCCAGCGTTTAGCCGAGCGCCGAGTCACCGCCTTCAGTATGGAATTGATCCCCCGCACCAGTCGGGCGCAGAGCATGGATGCTTTGTCTTCTCAGGCGGGAGTGGCTGGATACAAGGCGGTACTGATTGCGGCGGCAGCTGTGCCGAAGTTCTTCCCGATGTTGACGACAGCAGCTGGGACAATTGCACCGGCAAAAGTATTTATCATGGGTGCAGGCGTAGCGGGACTGCAAGCGATCGCTACTGCTAGACGCCTAGGTGCCATCGTAGAAGCCTTTGATATTCGTCCTGCCGTGAAAGAAGAGGTGCAAAGCCTAGGGGCGAAATTTATCGAAGTGCAGCTGAATGAAGAAACTGTAGCGGCGGGTGGCTACGCGAAAGAAGTTTCTGAAGCCTCGAAGCAACGCACCCAGGAAGTCCTCACCGAGCACGTCAAGCAAGCCGATGTCGTCATTACCACGGCTCAGGTTCCGGGCAGGAAAGCGCCCATCCTGGTGACTGAGGAAATGGTAGCCCAGATGAAACCGGGTGCGGTCATCGTCGATTTGGCAGCTGAGCAAGGCGGCAACTGCGCCTGCACGGAACCTGGCAAGGATGTACAGCGCAACGGAGTCACGATTATTGGCCCGATAAATTTACCTGCGTCTATGCCGGTTCACGCCAGTCAAATGTATGCCAAGAATGTTTTGACTTTGGTGCAATACCTGATTAAAGAGAGTGCATTGCAGCTGAATTTTGAGGATGACATCATTAGTAGTACCTGCGTCTCTAATAACGGTGAGATTCTCAATCAACGAGTCCGGGATGGTTTGACTCAGGTGAAGATTAACGCCTAGAAAAATGGTGGATGAAACCCATTTTCTCTCTAGAAAACGGGTTTCTTAGCTATCAAATTAGGTATCCAATTTTAAGATTGTCGGTGGGCAGTGTCCACCTTGACCGCTGAATCAAGAAGGAGTATTGAGCTGAATGACAGAAACCTTAATTGGCGCTTTGTTTGTATTTGTATTAGCGTCTTTTATCGGATTTGAAGTAATTAACAAAGTGCCGCCGACACTCCATACTCCCCTCATGTCTGGGGCAAATGCAATTTCTGGAATTGCCGTGATCGGGGCGCTGATTGTCTGTGGACCGCGCGAGTCAAATCTCAGCGTCATTTTGGGCTTAATTGCCGTAGTGCTAGCAACCATCAACGTAGTAGGTGGTTTCTTAGTGACGGATCGGATGTTGCAAATGTTTAAGAAAAAGGTAAGCGGGTAATGGATAAGCTTTGAATTTTGAAAAGAAGAAATTTCTCACTCAAAATGCAAACCCGAACACTCAAAACTTTTCTGATTACCAATCACCAATTACCCATTACCGACGAACAAGTGATATGACGGAATTTCTGCCAACTGGGATACAGCTGACTTACTTAGTAGCAGCGTGTTTGTTTATTCTGGGATTGAAGAAGCTGGGTTCACCGGCGACAGCTCGCACAGGCAATCAGTGGGCAGCTGTCGGGATGCTACTGGCTATCGTGGCAACACTGCTAGATAGGCAGGTGTTGAACTACGAAATGATTTTGTTGGGTTTGCTGATTGGTTCAGTGTTGGGAGCGATCGCAGCCTATAAAGTAGAAATGACCGATATGCCCCAAATGGTGGGTCTACTCAACGGTTTGGGAGGCTTAGCTTCTGCCCTGGTCGCTGTAGGAGAATTTTGGCGGCTCTTGGGCACGCAGCAAGCAATTCCCTTCGACGCCAACCTCTCGATTATCAGTAGCGTATTTATCGGCGGCGTCACCTTCACTGGCAGTATGATGGCCTTTGCCAAATTGCAGGGACTCATTAGTGGTTCTCCCATTACTTTTCCCTTACAACAACCCATCAACGCCCTCCTATTAGTAAGTTTTGTAGCAGCGAGTGCCTTCCTGCTAATTACCCCAGACAACTTACCTGTATTTCTAGCAATGGTAGGGATTTCCTTACTGCTGGGCGTGCTGTTCGTGATTCCGATTGGCGGCGGCGATATGCCCGTCGTAATTTCACTGCTGAACTCGCTTTCTGGGGTCGCTGCGGCGGCTGCTGGTTTCGTGGTGATGAACAATATGCTGATCATCTCCGGAGCCTTGGTAGGCGCTTCAGGCTTAATCCTGACCGAAATCATGTGTAAGGCGATGAACCGTTCCCTTGCCAGCGTGCTGTTTGGTGCCTTCGGGAAAGCTGGGGCATCTGGTGGTACTGGTAGTGCAGAAGGGGGCGATAAAAATGTCCACAGCATCGATACCGAAGAAGGCGCGATGATGTTGGGCTATGCGCGTTCCGTCGTGATTGTTCCCGGCTATGGCATGGCAGTGGCTCAAGCACAACACGCTGTCCGCGAATTGGCTGACGGCTTAGAAAAACTAGGCGTTGAAGTGAAATACGCCATTCACCCAGTTGCGGGACGGATGCCAGGACACATGAACGTATTGCTAGCGGAAGCGAATGTGCCTTATCCGCAGCTATACGATATGGATGATATCAATCCGCAGTTAGAGCAGACGGATGTGGCGCTGGTGATTGGGGCGAATGATGTTGTGAATCCAGCGGCTCGTCACGATTCTGCTAGCCCGATTTACGGGATGCCGATTCTGGAAGTAGATAAGGCAAAACACACGATTGTAATTAAACGCGGGATGAGTGCGGGTTTTGCCGGTGTGGATAACGAGCTTTTCTACAAAGACAAAACGATGATGCTATTTGGCAGTGCGCGGGATGTCGTGGCGAAGCTGGTTGCTGAAGTGAAGCAGCTATAAACAAATTTTGAGTTTTATATCATCACTCAAAATTGCGATCGCGATATGATACCAGTCTGCTTCAGGAGTTTAATACTCCTGAAGCTATCTTTTCTTTGGAATAAAAGATAGGTTAGGCTGGGCTTACCAGAGGCATCTGCTACATTCAGAAACCACGGCTATGTGATTTTGCATGAAAGCAGCATGAGACAATTCATCGCGGGTTTTACCGCCGCTTTAGTAGGTTTGGCGATCGCTTCGGTTGGTTCCGCGATGGCTCGTGAACCTGGTATCTATTTTAGGAATTCCCGTGCGTTGTCAGACAAGGCAGATGGGAATGGGACTCCAAAGCCGATTTTAACCAGCCAAACCGCGTCCACCACTCCAAAACAACCAACAGAGGAACTTTCCGCACTTTTAGATACGGTGGTGGAGGGCAACAGCTCGTTTGCCCTCGATCTCTATAACCGTCTGCGGAAACAAGAAGGAAACCTATTCTTCTCCCCTTACAGCATTTCAACGGCACTCGCCATGACCTACGCTGGAGCTGGCGGACAAACGGCGACCGAGATGGCGAAAGTTCTCCACTTCACCTTAGAGCAAGAACGCCTACATCCGACTTTTGCCGCGCTCATGGCTGAGCTAAACGCCAGCGAACAGCAGGGATATCAAATTGCAGTTGCGAATCGGCTTTGGGGTCAAAAGGGCTATGGCTTTAGCGATCGCTTTTTGAAAACCACCCAGAACGACTACGGCGGGGGACTCCAAGAAGTGGACTTTGCCGGTGCGACTGAACAGACTCGCCGCACGATCAACAACTGGGTCGCAAAAAAAACTGAAGACAAAATTCAAGACCTGATTGCGCCAGGGACGATCTCTTCTAAGACCAAGCTGGTGCTGACAAATGCCATTTACTTTAAAGGTGCCTGGTTCAGCCCGTTCGATCGGCAAAAAACCAAAGATGAGCCGTTTTATGTCACTCCAACGCAGCAGGTTAGCGTGCCGATGATGTGCAAGACGGAGCAATACGGCTGGGCAGATATTGGCAGCTTGAAAGTGTTAGAGCTACCCTACGGTCAAGGCGAGGAGATATCCAAGGAATTATCGATGGTCATTCTCTTACCCAAGCAAGTGGATGGGTTGGCGAAGATGGAGCAGCAGCTGACGCCAAAAAACTTGGAACGGTGGCTATCGTCCCTCAAATACGAGCAGATGGTTGAAGTTTGGGTGCCTAAGTTCAACCTCACTTCAGAGTTTGACCTAAGCAAGGTACTGGCAAATATGGGGATGCCCGAAGCTTTCAGCGTTCAAGCTGACTTCTCGGCGATGACCGGCAAGAAAGGGTTGTTCATCTCCAAGGTGATTCACAAAGCCTTCGTGGAGGTAAATGAGGAGGGCACTGAGGCAGCTGCGTCTACAGGGGTTGGGATGACTAGGGGGGCAAACAAAGAGTTTCGAGCCGATCGCCCATTTGTGTTCCTGATTCGGGACAAGCAGTCGGGTAGCATTTTGTTCCTGGGTCGTGTGTTGAATCCGCTACAGTCAACAGCGGCTGTTGGGAAGTAAAGTTGATGCCGATCGCTTGGGAAATCGAGAAAATAGAAGATAGAGGGTTCCCAGCATTGATGCCTTTATCCTGAATTAGGAGTCTGCCAGCCGTGGTTGTACAAATATCTGATAGCACCTACGAAGTCAAGACCCAAGAAATTGCCAAACAACTGTTGGCAGCAACGAGAGAAAATCGCTCCTTTTTTGCCCAAATGCGCGACCAAATGCGCTGGGATGATAAATTACTTGCTTGGGCAATGGGCAACCCTGGTTTGCGAGTGCAGCTGTTTCGCTTCATTGACTGTCTGCCTGCGCTGCACAGTAAACCGGAAGTTGCTCGCCACTTGCAAGAATACTTGGCGGATGAGTCGGTTGAACTCCCGACGAGCCTGAAAGGGATGCTCAACTTTGCTTCTCCAGACTCAATGCCCGGTCAGGTAGCAGCGACAACGGTGAATACAGCAGTTGAAACCTTAGCGCATAAATATATCGCTGGGGAAAGTATTAAACAGGTTATTAAGACGGTTGAGCGATTGCGTAAGGAGAAAATGGCTTTCACCATCGACCTGTTGGGGGAAGCGGTGATTACGGAAACTGAGGCGCAGTCGTATTTAGATAGATATTTGGAATTGATGCAGCAGCTGACGGAGGCGGCGAAGACGTGGACGCGGGTTCCGGCAATTGACCAAGCAGATGGAGAAGAAATCCCCCAAATTCAAGTATCTGTCAAGCTGACAGCGTTTTATTCGCAGTTCGATCCGTTGGATGCGAAGGGAAGCGAGGAGCGAGTGAGCGATCGCATCCGGCTTCTATTACGTCGCGCCCAAGCGTTGGGGGCTGCTGTTCACTTTGATATGGAACAGTATGCCTACAAAGATTTGACGCTCTCCATCCTGAAACAGTTGTTGATGGAAGAGGAGTTCCGGAGTCGCACGGATCTAGGGATAACGCTGCAAGCTTATCTGCGCGACAGCGAACAAGATTTGCGCGGCTTGATTGACTGGGCGAAACAGCGTGGCTATCCCCTAACAGTGCGCTTGGTAAAAGGGGCGTACTGGGATCAAGAAACCATCAAGGCGATGCAGAAAGATTGGCCGGTGCCAGTTTACAGCGATAAAACTGCAACCGATGCCAATTTTGAGAAGATGACCCAGCTGTTGCTGGAAAATCACGAGTATTTGTACGCGGCAATTGGCAGTCATAACGTGCGATCGCAAGCACGGGCGATGGCGATCGCGGAAAGTTTGAAAATTCCCCGCCGTCGCTTTGAGATGCAAGTTTTGTACGGCATGGGGGATAAGCTGGCAAAAGCGCTCGTCGATAAAGGTTATCGGGTGCGGGTGTATTGTCCTTATGGGGATTTGCTACCGGGGATGGCTTATTTGATTCGCCGGTTGCTGGAAAATACTGCCAATAGTTCGTTCTTGCGACAAAATCTGGAAGAGCGTCCGATTGAGGAATTGTTAGCGCCTCCCGTCGTAGAAAGTTCGGAGTCTTCAGTCAAAGCTCAAAACTCAAAACTCAAAACTCAAAACTTGCCTTTTCACAATGCAGCGGATACGGATTATGCAGAAGCTGAGGAAAGGAAGCGATCGCAACAAGCCTTGCAAACCGTGCGCGAACAGTTGGGTAAAACCTATTTACCTCTGATTGACGGTGAATATGTAAACACATCCGATATCGTCGATTCAGTGAATCCTTCCAACCCCAGTGAGGTGGTTGGCAAAATCGGATTGATTAGCGTAGAACAAGCAGAACAGGCGATCCAAGCCGCAAAAGCAGCATTTGCCAGTTGGCGGCAGACTCCAGTGCCAGAAAGGGCTGGAGTGTTGCGGAAAGCCGCAGATTTGATGGAAAAACGCCGCGCCGAATTATCCGCGTGCATGGTATTAGAAGTTGGTAAGCCAGTGCGGGAATGCGACGGTGAAGTTTCCGAGGCAATAGACTTCTGCCGTTACTACGCCGACGAAATGGAACGGCTGGATGCTGGGCACCATTATGACATCGCCGGGGAAACCAACCGCTATAACTACCAACCACGAGGGATTTCTCTGATTATTTCCCCTTGGAATTTCCCCTTGGCGATTCCCACCGGAATGACAGTGGCGTCACTGGTGGCTGGAAATTGTACGCTTCTCAAACCGGCTGAAGTTTCATCGGTGATTACAGCGAAACTCAGTGAAATTCTGGTAGAAGCAGGCATTCCTCGTGGGGTGTTCCAATACGTACCCGGAAAAGGTTCAACGGTGGGTGCTTATATGGTGAAGCATCCCGATGTCCACATGATTACTTTTACAGGTTCTCAGGAAGTCGGCTGTCGGATTTACGCCGATGCGGCGATTTTACAACCAGGGCAAAAACACCTGAAGCGGGTGATTGCCGAAATGGGTGGCAAGAATGCGATTATCGTCGATGAAAGTGCCGATCTCGATCAAGCTGTGCAAGGTGTGGTGCAGTCCGCCTTTGGTTACAGCGGACAGAAGTGTTCGGCGTGTTCTCGGGTAATTGTTCTAGAACCCATCTATGATGCCTTTGTAGAGCGTTTGGTGGAAGCAACGCGATCGCTCAATGTTGGCCCTGCGGAGGCACCCAGCACCCAAGTTGGCCCCGTGATTGATGCAAACGCACGCGATCGCATTTTGGAATATATCGAGAAAGGGCGTCAGGAAGCCAAAGTGGCGCTGGAAATGCCCGCACCCGACAACGGCTATTTTATCGGGCCGACGATTTTCTCAGAAGTCTCGCCAGAGGCGACGATTGCCCAAGAAGAAATTTTTGGTCCGGTTCTAGCAGTCATGCGGGTGAAGAATTTTGAGGAAGCGATCGCGGTTGGTAATAACACCAACTTCGCCTTGACTGGCGGTCTATATTCCCGTACACCTTCCCACATTCAACAAGCTGAAAGCGAATTTGAAGTCGGCAACCTCTACATCAATCGCGGCATCACTGGCGCAATTGTAGCAAGACAACCCTTCGGCGGTTTCAAACTTTCTGGCGTCGGTTCTAAAGCAGGTGGCCCAGATTACTTGCTACAATTCCTCGAACCCCGCGTAGTGACAGAAAATATCCAGCGCCAAGGATTTGCTCCGATTGAAGGAGTAGATTAGAAAGGCAAAAGTAAGAAGGCAAAAGTAAACAGAAAGAATTGTTTCTTTTACTTTTGTCTTTTTATTGGGGTAAGGTAATTGGGAGAAAATAATAGAGCGGTTCTCAATTTGATGCAATACAAAATGAGAAAGAAGTTAAAAGAACCTATCTGGATTCTGTGACCGATAAAGATAAAAGCACTAAGTTTAAGAATAGAAGTCTGCTAATTCTAGGAATCATTTGGCTGGTGGGGGCAGTTAGCGATCGCATTTGGTTTACGCTTGACCACTCGGTGCCAGCTTGGGATCAGGCAGATTACTTGACGGGATCGTTGAACTACTGGAGGGCTTTGCAACAACCCCAGTGGTTTTCAGGCGAGTGGTGGACGAGTTTTTGGCTGTTGACCTCCAAAGTGCCGCCTTTTACCTACATTGCGGCTGCTATCGTCCAGCATCTCTTTGGGACGGGGGCGGATCAAGCCACGCTGGTTCTGTTGCTATTCAGTGCGATGCTTTTGGGTTCGGTTTATGGTTTGGGCGTCCAGCTATTTAGCATTGAAGTCGGTTTATGGGCGGCTGGGCTGTGCCAATTGTTACCGGGGATTTATCAATATCGCCTGGATTTTCTGCTGGATTATCCGCTGACAGCGGTTGTGACGTTGAGTTTCTTTTGCTTGACGGTTTGGCGAAATTGTCGAACCGCAGAGGAACAGAGGACGCAAAGAACAAGAGAATGGGTTTGGGCGGCGGCGTTTGGGCTTTCTTTGGGGCTGGCGCTGATGGTAAAGCAGACAGCGCTGTTCTTTCTGTTGACGCCGATTTTGTGGGTGGGATTTGGGACGATTCTTCGGCACCGGGCATGGGGACGCCTCGCGCAACTGGTTTCTGGGTTGCTGCTTTCGGTTTTGGTCTTTGGTCCTTGGTATCGCACCAATTGGCTGCTGATGCTGACAGCGGGAAAACGGGCAACCGTGGATTCAGCGATCGCGGAGGGAGATCCCGCCCTCAATACTCTAGACGCTTGGACTTACTATTGGAAAATTCTTCCTTACCATCTGTCTTGGCCTTTGTTACTCATTCCAATTGTGGGATTGCTGATTTATTCAATTAAAAAAATAAAAACTCAACAAGAGAATTCTTCAACTTTTAATTTTTCATTTCTAAATTTTGATTCAATTGCTTGGCTTGCGGTATTTTGGCTGGGAGCTTATTTACTGGGTTCGCTGAATATTAATAAAGATTCTCGCTATGTCTTGCCTTACTTGCCGGTGGTAGCGCTATTTTTGGCTTATGGCTTGACGCGCCAGACAGGACGCTGGAAACATCATATCCGTTGGGGAACCGTTGGTTTGGCGGTGCTGCTAATGTTTCTGAACCTGTTCCCCGTGGGATGGATGTTTGCCAATTTCACGCAAGTCCTCAGTCCCTATGCCCAGCATCCCGTTTATCTGGGAGAAAAATGGCCTCATCAACAAGCGATCGCCCAAATTATTCAAACCGAACCTTATCTGCGTTCCACACTAGGAGTATTACCCTCAACCGCAAAAATTAACCAGCACAATTTCAATTATTACGGTGCGTTAGAAAATTTTCAGGTGTATGGGCGTCAGGTAGGAAACCGAAAGAAGTTTGTCCCTCAAGATGCGCGATCGCTTTCCTGGTTCCTCACGAAAAGTGGTAAGCAAGGATCGATTCCAGACGCGCAAGCAATCATCGTCCAAACTGTAGAACAAGGTTCGGATTTCCAATTGCAAAAGAGTTGGGATTTACCCGATGACAGCGTTTTGAAACTCTATCATCGCAAAACGCCACCCATCCAAGTACAACCCCTCACAGAACCCCGCACTCAAGTCAACCTAGAACGGGTGAGTGTACCGAATCAAGCCCCACCAGGGATTCCCGTACCGATTACCTACGAATGGTCTGGTTCCTGGGAACAGTTGCAATCTGGGTTAGTGCTGCTGACTTGGCGAATGAGCGATCGCATTGTTGAAAATTCCACACTTAACAATTCCAAAGTTGGAAATCCCAAATCTGAATGGCTGCACGATCACGGGATTGGGATGGGAGAATTGTATCCAAAAGTTCTTCCCTCTAAGCTTTCTGCGAATGGCTTTCGAGTCACCGAACAGATGGCGATGCTGCCGCCAGCAAATATATCGGCTGGAATTTACAGCCTAGAAGCGACTTACCTGAACCGGCAAACGGGTGAAACTTACCCGATACAGGTGCCCCCCGTGACACTGAAGATTGAACCCCTTGCCGCCGCCACACCCGCACCTGAATTGGATTTACTGACTCAGTTGCGGACTCTAGCGGCTACCTTACCCCAAGGGACAGAAGCTCTAGAGTCGATATTTGAAGAAACTGGGCGCATCAACCAGTACGACCCGATTCAAGACTATCTGAATCAAACCTTGACGGCATTGGAATACCGACTGCAACGGGAACCGCAAAACCGGGATTGGGCATACACGCTGGCTTTGTCAAAGGCACTAAAGCGACAAGTCAAAGGTGCGATCGCTGCCTTAGAACGAGTCGTTGCGATCGACTCCCAAAATCCCTACGCTTATGCCTATCTCGCCTTTGTCCATCTGTACGATTGGCATCCCGCCGCCGCCCAGAAAGCTTTGAAACCGGCTCTTGCCATCAACCCGAATTTATCCGAACTTCAAGCCCTGAATGGCGTAGCAACGCTTCTGCAAGGCAATCTCGTCAAAGCTTGGCAAATTCTGAAAGAATTAAAAATTCCGAATTAGAAACAAAATTCTTTCTTTTGCCTTTTACTTTTTGCCTTCTTCAGAGATGTTTCATCAAAATTAACTCCAACTGAGGAATGCCTATCGGCTTGCTGAGATAATCATTAGCACCAGCCTCTAGAAAACGGTCTCGATCTTCTGCCATTGTATTTACCGTTACCATTACCACTGGCAGTCTTTCCAGTTCCGGCTGCTGTTTTAAGTCTTTTAGTAAATCTAACCCGCTGTATCCACCGGGTAAATTTACATCCAACAAAATCAGATCGGGCTGGAAGTTTCGCACTCGCTGGAGGAAATCCGTCCCATCAAGCAAATGTTCAACGGTATGACCTACGACTTGGAGATAGTCTTGCAACAGCAACCCACTATTTTCATCGTCTTCCACAATTAGAATTCGTCTTTTGCCAGGGAGAGAAAAAGGGTTGGCGGCGGCTTTTAACTCGCCATTGTTAAGTCCAGAAGACAATGAAGAAGAATCGCCCCCCTCGCTTGGGAACTGATAGATGGAGACTGATTCATTGCTCATATCGGGCAGATATAGAGTAAACTCACTGCCTTTTCCTAGGGTTGAGGAAACCGTCACATCTCCACCATGAAGTCGGGCTAAACTGCGAGTCAGTGACAACCCCAAACCAGTGCCAGCAAACTGCCGGTTCAGTCCGCTGTCCAATTGGCGAAATGGCTCAAATAACAATGACAGCTTCTCAGGGGCAATACCAATGCCCGTATCCGCTACGGTAAACGCAATGCATCCAGGCTGCTTTTGCACAATTAGGGAAACTTGACCCGATGGTGTGAACTTAATTGCATTCGATAGCAGATTCAATAACATCTGCTTTAGACGTCGTTCATCGGCGACACAAACATCAATTTCTGGGTCAATTTCACTGGTGAGTTGTAGCCCTCGTTCGTAGGCTTGTTCCCTCATAATCGTAACGATGTATTCGCACAAATGCGGCACGATGATTGGCATCGGGCAGAGTTGTTCTTTGCCTGCTTCGACTTTAGAAAGGTCAAGAATATCGTTAATCAGCGATAGGAGATGTTCGCCACTATTGTTAATGCAGGTAACATATTCTTTCTGTTTCTCATTGAGCGTGCCAAAAATCTCTTGCCGCATAATGTGAGAGAGTCCCAAGATCGCATTGAGGGGCGTTCGGAGTTCGTGGCTCATGGTGGCAAGGAATTCACTTTTTGCGCGACTTCCCGCTTCTGCCGCTTCCTTCGCTTCCCGCAGTTCGATTTCCTTGTTCATGCGATCGCTAATGTCATACACGACCGCTTGTAGCACTTTTCGGTTGTCCAGCTCGATTGCCGTTAGCGTCACCTCTGCCGGAAAATCTTTACCATCCGACTTCCGATAAATCCAATCAAAGCGACAGTTGCCTTCTGTTAGGGCAGTGGTAATGCGATCGCAAGCTAGACTCAGAGAATTTTGACCATCGGGCTGAGTCGGCGGCGAGAATTCGCTGAGATGTTTCCCGCAAAACTCCTCCAAGCCATTACAGCCAAATAACTGTAGGGTTGCACTGTTGCAGTCGAAAAATCCTTGTTCATCCAACAGCATCACCGCCGCGCTGGTTGATTCGTAGAGCGTCCGGAATTTGGTTTCCGATTCCCGCAGCGCCTTTTCTGCTTGTTTGCGCTCGGTAATGTCTCGCGTCGTATTGACCGCCAGCAGGACTTTCCCCCTGTCATCGCGGATTGCCGCCCCATTGATACTTACCCACTTGCGCTCTCCATTGAGACCGTGTACCACCAGCTCCTGATCGGTAAAAACTTCCCCTTGAAGTGCCCTTGTAAGGGGTAGCTCCGACCGACGAGGGCGGGAACCATCGGGGTGACGGACTTTTAATTTAGTTAAGAAATTCTTGACGTGAGGCACAGAGCCTGGTGCGGAGGTAGGTGTGACACCATTCCCGACCAGACCATATATCTGCAATGCCGCCCGGTTTAACAGCACGATTTGACCATCGGGTTGAGTGACAGTAATTCCCTCTTGAATGGAATCAAGAATGGCTTCCAGCAGTGTTTTTTCCTGAGCGAGTTGCTGAGTGCGCTCCTGAACGAGGCTTTCTAGCTGTTCAAGCTCGTGGGCATTGTAGAGTGCGATCGCTGTCTGTCCAGCTAACTGTTGCAGCAGTTGGATTTCCCATTCTAAGAACGGCGGACGCGGCTTGATCGAGCCGACAACCAGATAGCCGTAGAATTGCTCTCTCACGAAGATGGGAGATAGAAGCATCGCACTTGGTCTAGCCTTAGGACAAAGCGCTTGGTAGGCTGGGGTCAACCAAAAGTCAGTAGTGTTTATGATCGCTACCGGACGGTTTTCGAGCAACTCACTTCGCACCGTTTCCCAGCCTTCTACGGACAGGGTTGTCCCTTGTAGGGGCGATTGAGAAATCGGCTTTACGGCATCTGATAAATGGGGCCAATACTCCGCTTCAATGTAAACTCGGTTTGATTCCGACAAGTCTCGGACTACCATGCAGAAATCGCAGCTCATCGGGACTGCCGTCTGTCGGACAATTTCATCAACGACTGATTTTGGATCGAGATTAGAATTTAAGGCAGTCGTGATGCGGTTTACTAAGGCTTCTCGCTCCAGTTGTTGCTGCAAGGCTCGCTGGGTTTGTTGGAGTCGTATCTGCATCCGCTGACGCTCAATGGCATATCGCACGGTGCGGAGCAGCAGATGGCTGTCGGCATGACCTTTGACGAGATAGTCTTGCGCTCCTTCTTGTACAGCAGAAAGTGCGATCGCTTCATCGGCTAGCCCCGACATCACCACAATCGGCACTTCTGGTACAGCATTGCAGACTCGTCTGACGGTTTCTAAACCCTGAGCATCTGGCAGCGATAAATCTAACAAAATCACCCCGATCGATAGTGGGAGGCGATCGCCTTTCAGCTCAAAAGGTTGCTGGTTCGCTGGTTGGTTAAACCTTTCAATCTTCAACTTCTGAACGTTCAACCCTTCTGAACTGACGAGGCAATCCAGGGCTTCTGTGAGCGTTTGAACGTGGATCAGCGTTATCTGGGGAGCATTGACTTCCCGCAGCAGTTCCCGCACGAGACGGGCATCGCCAGGGTTATCCTCCACAAGCAATACGGCGATCGGTTCAGTCTGCATGGGTTGCACTCCAATTCTTTTACTGGAGGGTCTTCTTCCAGCATTTCCCCTCTCTTTCGGCAGCGTTACCATCTTTATGAGCTAAAACTTCCAGGGTTACTTTGAAAATTCTTAGGAACCAATCCACCTCTACTGGCTTGGTAATGTAATTGAGATGCTATGTATTGTAAATATTTTAATCTTTCATCAATGTTATCGGGATTACTTGCGGAGTCCCTCCAGTGTGCTGGTTTGGCTTGTTTTTTGCCCACACTCGATCAATATTTTTTTAGAATTCGTATCTACAAGCATGATGTCTGACCCTACCTACAGGGTGAATTTACTATACTTCGCCCCCTGAAATACCACGTCTGAGAAGTTGGTTATGGCATCATCCCTCTGTACAGGCTTTCCGATTCGGGCGGCAATTTCTTAGGATTTGCAACAGTAGCTTCTTGACCGAATAAATAACTCCTCGTAGTTGCCGATATGACTTTTAAAAAATTTCTAAATTCTTAAAGCTTGTAAAGCTAATATTTGGTCATTTTTTTGCTTGAATGATTGCTGAAATTTAATTTTTTTAAGACTTTCTAAATAAAAATAAATTTTGTATGTATAATTTTTTTACTGGATGTTAAATTAGTGATATAGTAGCAATCTGATTTGAGCTGTAAGATGCCAGCAGTTCAGATACCTGACTTCTTAGAGAAGTCAGGTATCTCGCCTTTAGAAACCATTTAGGATGGCTATATATATTATTAAATTAAAAGAATTTTAGTTGACAAATGCACCTAAGCTAGGTTTATTGTTTAGCTAAAAAAACAGTAATTTGTCCTATATCTGAAGACTGATTTCTGATGAGGGATGTAATCAGAACTGGGATAGATGTGTAATAGAAAATATAAAACATCCTTAGAAGGCAAACAATAATTATGACTTGGTTAGAAAGGCAATTTGGACAACAGAAGACCAGCTCAGAAGGAGACAGCAAACATGACGCTCAGGCTGTCGAAGAACAAATGAGTCCAGGACTTACGGGTGAGTATGATTGGGAGTTGCGTGAGAAGGCTGGGATGCATAAACCTCCAACATTGCCAGAATACATGGGCTTTGAGGGGGAATACGATGCTAACGGATTAGCTAAGCGCGTTGCTGCTGCATTTGATCAAGAGCCGAACCTCAAAAATATTGACACTCTTGAAATCGCTCAAGACGGTGGCACGATTATCCTCACGGGTTCTGTACCCGATCAATCAATTTTGAGCCATGTCGAAGCGGTTGCTGCCAAAGTAGATGGCACCAAAGCAGTAGACCTTCACCAAGTGGAAATTAAAACCCACGAAGGTTCCGTCCGATAAAATTAGAAAGGTCTGCTGTTAGTGGGAGATAAAGATTGGCTCAGCTGCAACGATTAGCGATCGCTCCCTCTCAATTTCAAAACCAGCAAATTATCCTGACTGCCGAACAACAGCATTACCTCAGTCGGGTGTTGCGGTTGCGGGAGGGCGATCGCTTTATCGCAATGGATGGACAAGGGCACTGGTGGCTGGCGAAGCTGGAGGCGAATCAGGGGCAGCTTCTAGAGCCGATTTCCGTCCAAACTGAGTTGCCCTGCTCGATAACCCTAATGGTTGCGTTGCCAAAAAACGGCTTTGATGAAGTGGTGCGCTACAGTACCGAGCTAGGGGTGGTAGCGATCGCGCCCGTCGTGAGCGATCGCACCCTGCTCAATCCCAGCCCCCAAAAACTCGAACGTTGGCGGCGAATTGCCCAAGAAGCCGCCGAGCAATCAGAACGTCAAATCATCCCCACAATTTTAGAAGCCGTTTCCTTTTCTGCTGCTTTGTCTTCGCTCAAGAGTCATTGTTCTTCGATAAAAAACAAGAATTATATCTGCGTTGCTCGTGGAGATTCTCCCCATTTACTCGATTGCTTGATTCATCTATTGCCGCAAGAGGCTTCTCCCCCAGCCCCTCTCCTACAAGGGGAGGGGGCTGGGGAGTCAGGTTTTTCAGGTACAGCAGATGAACTGAAGAATCCAGGGCAAGGAACGATTGTCATCGCCATCGGGCCAGAGGGAGGCTGGACACCAGCAGAAGTTGAACAAGCGATCGCTTCTGACTTCCAACCCGTTTCTCTAGGGCGTCGTATCCTGCGATCTATTACCGCCCCAATGGTCGCCTTATCTCTGGTAGCTGCGGCATGGGAATCCGAAATTAGAGAGATTTAAGGGACTGCTCAATGCACAATTAGAAATGAAGGATGCTTCAATTGCTAATTTTTAATTGTTAATTTTTTAATTACTGTAATGCTTGAACAACTTGCGGAAGCTTTCGAGCGCAAAGACTATAAAACCGTTGCCTGGTTACTCAACCATCTGGTAAAACAGATGCCGCAAAATCCCTTAGTACAGTTTTATGTGGGACGGCTGTACGAAGAAACAGGCAAGTTGGAGGCGGCAGAAAATGCCTATCGGCAACTGCTACGGGAAACCACCAATCCCAAGATTATGACTCAAGCTCGTCAAGGATTGGGACGTATAGAAACGATCGCCCAACAAAAAAGACGAGACGCGATCGCTCAAGCCACCGCCGCCCCAGAAGACACAGAAGCAGGCGTCTTAGTTCTGGAAGCCGTCAGCGCCGAAAAGAAACAGGTCGCCGCTCAACAGTTAGCTCAAATCGTGCAGATAGACCCTTACACCGCACGGCTACAACTCCCCAGTCGCGGCTGGCGGTTGTACCGAACTGGTCCGGTAGGAGAACTGCGATTCTACAGTCAACAGATGCAGCAAGCTGAAATTCCCAACTTCTGGGCAAACCTTGCAGATGTTCGGAAACTTAACGTTTTTCGCGTCAGCCATTTCCTTTCGGCTTCCCCACCTAGCGTCGTTTGCGAGAACGAACACGGTCAGACAGGTTCCCTGACCTTCAACTGGTCAGAAGTCAGACAACAAGTCCAAGGACTCTTACCCATTTTTGGCGAAGTCATCGACCAAGATGCCCGTCGCCAACTGCAATGGAAAACTCAAACCCAAGACTATGCCCAATTAATCGACCTGCATCTTCCTTCCAGACACAGTATTCTTCGCCTTTGCGATAGCAACTACCAGTTTGGGCAGGGGATTTCCTTCAATCCACAGCCGACTCAAGCCAATCAGGCTACCAACCGTAGTCACTGGAACAATTTACTTCATTTTCTAGAAGGACATTTAGTTCAGACGCCGATTTGGGCAGATTTTACAGATTTTGCTCAAACTGCACTAGATCGCACAGAAATGCTAAAAAGTCTCAAGTCTCACATCGACTTATTTCGGCGCGAAGAAACCCTCTGGGACCCAGCTTTCCAACTGTACAGTGGGCTGGTTTTCCTCAGAGGGTCAAAGAATTAAAAAGCAAATCAAAAATTAGACAACAAGCCTGCTAATTTTTAATTTTTAATTATTTTTTCACCTGACGCGCCATGTCCATGAAGTTGCTCATGCTGGGACCGGGACGCCGACGAGTATTAGAGCTAGAAATTGGATTCAAGTATTTCGGAGCAAACGTGGTATCGGATTGGCTTTGACCTTTGCCGTTAATCGGTGCTGCTGGTTTCTCAGCAACTACTGCCTCAACACCTTCAGCCGTCTGAATTAGCTCTACTGGAGGTCTTTGAGCAATTTCTTTCGGTTCTGAGACTTCTTTAGAGTTTGATGAATTCTTGGATGCAGCCCCTACAAGTTCTGGGGTTGCTTGAGGCTTCGATGAATCTTTTTGTCCATTAGACGCAGATTTAGAAGCGGATGCAGATGCCTTCGCGGGTTCCGGCTTCTTCGATTCTGATGTTTGGGCTTTGACTGGTTCTGGCTTCTTCTGGCTCTCTTGTGCCGCTGGTTTTGCGTCTTTGGACTCTTCTAGCTCCATGTAGTATCCACCAGACTTCTTACGAGGAAGAGCAGCAGCCTCGTTTCCTTCAGATTTCTTAGAGCCAAAAATTCCACCAATGAAAGCGGTAATGCCGCCCAACAATTTTTTGATAAAACCAAACATTTAGTATTACTCCTGAGATTTAAATGACGATGTTGACTAATTCCCGAAACATTGGAGCAAGCTATTCTATTTTTGATGCAAGACTGGTATCGCCAAGGATAAGCTTAACTGCTCAGCTCAGAAAGCAGCCGCTTTACAATATGGACAAAGCGTTTCTACCGTTGCAATTTGCGATCCAGATCGGATTATGAAGTTTTACGGCGGACAAACGCAAGATTCCCAGATAGTTCTTTACAAAAATTTACAAATTTTGTTTTAGTAAGTACAGTTACCCAGCCAGTTAGCTCTGGAAAACGCTCTTTTGTTGCAAGAATTTACATTAATCTCAGATTTTAAGCCACAGCCACTCGACAGGCTGTCCTAAACCAACCCCAGCCGCGATCGCTCGTGTCTAAGCTGGGATTATATGAGATTAATTCCTGGCAAAATGAACAGTGCCCCTAAGCGCAATCCTGTATTGCTAATTCACGGCATCAACGACACGGCTGCTGTATTCCATAAAATGGCTCCTTACCTGGCACAGCAAGGCTGGTCTGTATACGATCTCAGCCTCACCCCCAATAATGGTGCGATGGGTCTGGACTCTCTAGCACAGCAGGTTGCTGATTACGTTGCCAAGACCTTTGCACCCGACCAACCATTTGATTTGGTCGGCTTCAGTATGGGAGGCATCGTTAGCCGCTACTACGTGCAGCGACTAGGGGGCATTAACCGGGTGCAGCGTTTTATTACCATATCAGCACCCAACCACGGAACGTGGGCGGGCTACTTTCACAATGGGATTGGCTGCGTTCAGATGCGCCCTGATAGCGCTTTTCTACAAGATTTGAATCGGGATGTGGCGATGCTGGAACAGGTGAATTTCACCTCGATCTGGACGCCTTTTGATTTAATCATTCTGCCACCGAATAGTTCGGAAATGCCCGTCGGTCAAAATCTACAGGTGCCAGTATTGCTGCACCCGTGGATGATTACAGATGCTAAGGGGGTTAAGGCTGTGGAGAAGGCACTTTTAGAACCACTGAAGCGCGATCGCGTAGCGTCTCCTAATGGGAATCGCCAATCTCGGCATACTCCCGAACCCCGAAAATTGCCTCGGCATGAGAGTAATATTTGAACTCCATCAGGTTATAAAAAGGATCTTCGAGGAAGAAGGTGCGATGTTCGGTGAGTTGACCGGGAAAGCGATGTTTCGGCTGCTGATAAAAGTGCAACTGTTGCTGTTGTGCCCGTTCTAGCAAGCTTTCCCAATCAGCCATTGATGTAAAAATTAGCCCAAAGTGCCTGGGATAAATCCCCCGTTGCGGGATAATCGGTTCTTTGCTAACGTGCCCCACAAGCTGATGACCGTAGAGATTCAGAATCAAGGCATCGCGGGTTTCTCGCCCAACTTGGCAGCCGAGTCCATCAGCGTAGTAGGCTTTGGCTTGGGCAACATCGGAGATGGGAAAAGCAAGATGAAAGATTGTTGGGTTCATCGGTAATATTCTGAGTGCTGTGCTTTTGCGGCGCTTTACTTGCAAGCGAAGATCAAGGGTGATATCGCTAATAGATACATCCTTCACTTGCGGTTCCTTTTTGCACCTCTCTCACGAGCAAGAGTATTGTGAAAGAGTGTTATGAATTCAAGATTTTTAAGATGCTCTCTACCATTAATTCTGTCAATCCCTGGTTAGTTGCAGTGGGATTGAATACAGTTTTGTTAGCGATCGCCTATTTCGCCCCTAAAAAGTTACTCACCCCCGCCGGATTCCTCCACGCTTGGGCGTTGGGCGTCATTATCTGGGGTACCCTCGGCTGGCGGGGATATTTAGTCGTCATGTTCTATTTTCTCGTAGGTTCTGCCGTCACGCGCATCGGCATGGCTCAAAAAGAAGCCGAGGGAATTGCCGAGAAACGCTCTGGGGCGCGGGGACCGGAGAATGTCTGGGGTTCCGCGCTCACGGGCACTCTATGCGCCTTAGGAACGCTACTGGTGAGTTATTTAGGGCAGCCCCAATGGGTGCCTTTCTTACTGCTGGGCTACGTAGCCAGTTTTAGCACTAAACTTTCGGATACCACCGCCAGCGAAGTCGGGAAAGCTTATGGTAAACGGACGTTTTTGATTACGACTTTACAACCTGTAGCTAGGGGAACAGAAGGGGCAGTCTCTTTAGAAGGGACAATGGCTGGAGTGGTGGCATCGGTTGCGATCGCTTGTGTTGGCTGGGGCGTTGGTGCGATCGATCTCATCGGGGTGGTTTGGTGCATAGTAGCAGCGTTTATTGCGACCAATTTGGAAAGTGTCATCGGTGCTACGCTGCAATCTCGCTACGATTGGCTTACCAACGAATTAGTGAATTTTCTCAATACATTAATCGGCGCGATCGCTGCAATTTTGTTTGCCTTAGCATGGTACTTGTTTACTCTGCCTACTGCGGGGATTGCTTGAAAATAGAATAATTTCCAGCAATCTTTAAACGGATGGCTGCTGACGTTGATAAAGCGACCAATACAACCCTTTTTTCTGCATCAATTCTAGATGAGTTCCTTGTTCCATTAGTACCCCTTTCTCCAGCACCAAAATCAAATCTGCCCGCTTGAGCGGCTCAAATCTGTGGGCAATCATAAAAACTGTACGGTTTTGGGAAATCGCTTGTAAATTTTGTAAAACTTGCTGCTCTGTTTCGCTATCTAAGGCGCTAGTCGCTTCGTCGAGAATTAAAATAGGAGCTTGAGATAAGAATAAACGAGCTAAGGCAATTCGCTGACGCTGACCGCCAGATAAAGCAGTGCCTCGTTCTCCAACATTATTCTCGTAACCGTGGCTTAGTTCGCTGATAAAATCTTCGGCGACAGCTAACCTCGTGGCTTCTACGACTTGTTCGGTACTAATATCTGAATTGCCTAAAGTAATATTCTCCAAGATGGAACCGTTAAAAAGAAAATCTTCTTGGAGAACTACACTGATCTGTTGGCGCAAAGATGCTAAATCAGCACTTTTAATATCAAACCCATCAATGAGAATCCGCCCTGATTCAATTGGGTAAAGTCGTTGTAAAAGCTTGGAAAGGGTACTTTTACCAGAGCCACTTCGCCCGACAATGCCGACAAACATTCCCGGTTCAACAGTGAAGGTAATTCCTCGCAAGATTGGTTCTTGATTGGATTGATAGCGGAAGAAAACCCGATCGAAGGTAACTTTACCTTTCAGAGTGGGAAGAACTAGACCCGATCCGGGTTCGGCTTCGGGGGCTACGTTGAGAATATCTCCAATTCGGTCTACAGAAAGTAAAACTTGCTGGAGATTCTGCCACAATTGCACTAAGCGTAAAATTGGCCCGGTCATTCTTCCAGCCAGCATTTGAAAAGCGACTAGCTGACCAATTGTGAGCGTATGGTTGATGACTAGCGCGGCTCCAAACCAGAGAATCAGTAAGTTGGAAAAATTAGTGAGAAAGTCACCAATATTGTTACTGATATTAGAGGTGGTAGAAGCTTTAAAGCCGGTGCGGATGAAGCGGGCAAATAAACCTTCCCAGCGATCGCGTGCGGTTCCTTCGGCTGCATGAGCCTTCACTGCATGGATTCCCGTCACCGTCTCTACAAGAAACGATTGGCTATCCGCACTGCGGTTAAAGGTTTCATTCAACCAGTTCCGGAGAATCGGCGTCGCCACCAATGTCAACATTGCAAATAGCGGAATCACTGCCAAGGCAACGAAGGTAAGCTTGACATTGTAGTAAAACATCAGCGCCAGGTAGACAACGGCAAAGATGCTATCTAAGATGACAGTTAACGCCGTTCCGGTGAGAAATTGGCGAATATTTTCCAGTTCTTGTACTCGCGCTACCGTATCTCCAACGCGGCGAGACTCAAAATAAGCTAGTGGTAGCCGCATCAAGTGGCGAAACAATTGAGCAGATAAACTAAGGTCTAAGCGTCGTGCAGTGTGGGTAAAGATGAATAGCCGCAAGATGCCTAGAATCGCCTCAAAGATAGCAACGCTCAAAAGCGCGATCGCCATCACATCCAAAGTCGGTAGACTTTCCTGCACCATCACCTTGTCAATAATCACCTGAGTGATGATTGGCGTCGCTAAACCCAACAGCTGCAACGTGAAAGACGCAACCAGGACTTCCCCCAGTAAACCCCGGTAACGCCAAACTGCCGGTAAAAACCAAGTAAGGTTAAATTTGTCTTGTCGCTGAATCAGTTCAACTTGCCACAGTTGCCCATCCCAAGCAGCTTCAAGTGAGGACAAAGGAATACTTTCGCAAGTTTGACTAGGGTTGAGGGGGTTAGCGATGATGACGCGATCGCCTTTTACCTCGTATACCACCACCCAATGTTCCTGGTTCCAATGCAACAAAGCCGGAAAAGATAGCTGCTGCAATTCGCGCCCAGATACTACCAAGCGTCGCAGATGTAGCCCTATTTTCTCACTGGCTTCTACAAGCTGTTTCGGGCGTTGTCCCCGCAACTGACGTTGTATCCACTCTAAAGAAGCTGGATTTTGTAAGTATTGCGCCACCATTGTTAAGCAAGCAGCCGCTGAGTTAAGGCTAGAAATAAACGGATAATTACTTACAGGTATCCTCGTTTCGGTTTCTATCGTTGCCTCTTCGCCGCTAGATTTCACACCGCTAGATTGCTGCCAAAAGCTATCAAGTTCTGGTGATGAAGCTTCATTCCATAACGTCGTATCCCAGCGCACTACCACAACTTCTTTGCTAGAGGCGATCGCTTTAAATCCCAGGAATTGCTGCAAGTCGCCGAACCAATCTCCCGCCTCTAAAGTTGCCAGCGGTTTCGCTACTCCTTCTTCCCGCAAACGCACCTTTCCAGACACAATTAAAAACTGGTTGCCCAGACGATCTGTAGACCAAATTTTTTCCCCCAAGCTGTAGTAACGAATTTCGGCTTGCATCTGGAATTTCGCTTGCTGTTCGGATGTCAGCAAGCTCAGAGGTGGAACATTCCCAGGCAAAATTTTAGCGAGTTCAACACTACTCAACTGATTTGCAGTTTCACCGTTAAGTTTTGAATTTTCTGTGCTAGCCATTGCTCAAAAAGTTCATTTTGTAGTGCTTCCTTTAGCTGACTATCTTCTAACGAGGCTGGAAGGAATTGCTCAACACGAAATAAAGCCCAACGATTTTCCAGTTTTAATGGCTCTAATAACCGTCCTGGACTCGCGGTATCAATCGCGGCTCGGATTTGGTCTGGAAGCGTTCCTCGGCTGACTGGCCCCATCATGCCATTTACAATCCGATCATCTGTGAGAGAATACTCTTGAGCTAATTGTTCAAAGCTGGCTCCCTCTTCAATTTGGCTATATAATTCTTCAGCTAATTCTTGTTGGGCTACCACAAGACGAGAGAGTACAACCCGATCCAGGAATAGCTTGCGTTCAATGAAATATTCTTGCAGTTTCGGCTCTGCAATCTGAGTTTTGAGCTTGGTGAGCTGAAAACCAGATTTTACCTGATTGTGGAATGTTTCGTAGTCGATTCCACTGCGAACAAGCCATTCTTGGAAACTCTTGGGATCTGCTAAATTTCGCTGCAACCGAAAATCAATCACTGCTTGCTCAATTGCCGCTAAGCTAATATCTAGCTTGAGGTTTTTTAATTCTTTATCCACAACGTACTGACGAAGGATTTCTCCAATAAAAGAACTGAGTTTACCAGAAAATTGCAGATATTTTAGAGTTTCTTTAAGGGAAATTGATTGGTCATTTACGAGGAGAAAAGGTACAGATTCCATAATATAGACAATTGAGGGAATGTTTGTATTTTCTAAAATTATGAGTAATTATATACAAGAGAGATATCCGCTCCACAAAAAGCTTTATCATAGACGCAATCTGCCGATTTTCTGTCTATGAGCTATTGCCTGAATTCAGGTTGCAACAAGCCTCAAAACCCTGTTGGCACAAACTTTTGTACAAGTTGCGGAACGAAGTTACTGCTCAAGGATCGATACCGCGCGATCGCGCCCCTGGGTGAGGGTGGATTTGGTAGAACTTTCTTGGCTGAAGATGCAGACAGGCTAAAAGCTGCTTGTGTAATTAAGCAATTTTTGCCAGTGCCAGAAATTCAAGGCAATTCAGCGGCAATGCAGAAGGCAACCCAGCTATTTGAGCAAGAAGCGAGACAGTTACTGCAACTGGGAGAACAACATCCACAAATTCCCAGTTTATTTGCCTATTTCGAGCAAGATAAACGCCTGTATCTGGTGCAGCAATATATAGAAGGGCAGGAATTAGGTCAAAACTTAGAACGGCAGGAAGCATTCACAGAAGACCAAATTCGAGATTTATTAAATGATTTGTTGCCAGTGCTGCAATTTGTCCACGAACATCAGGTGATTCACCGGGATATCAAGCCGACGAATATTATTAAACGTAAAAGAGATGGCAAGTTTGTCCTAATTGATTTTGGCATTTCCAAACAATTAACAGTCGGTACTGGTTTAACTAAAACAGGCACGAAAGCTGGCACAGAAGGCTACGCACCCATCGAGCAATTTCGCGGCGGTAAAGCTTATCCAGCCAGCGACTTATACAGTTTAGGCGTTACCTGCATTCATCTGCTGACAGCAACCAAGCTTGATGAACTTTACGATCCATTAGAGGGCTGCTGGCTATGGAAAGAGCATCTGAAGGAAAAGGGGAAAAATGTCAGCAGCCAACTGGGTCAAGTTTTGGATAAGTTACTGAAAGATTATGTGAAAGAACGCTATCAATCAGCCGCTGATGTGTTGAAAGACTTGAATGCTGCATCTACCCCACCACCGCCAAAATCTCAGAATTGGAGATGTGTCTACACCCTCATAGGGCATTCAAGCTGGGTTCGTTCTATAGCTATCAGTCCGAATGGGCAGACTCTTGCCAGTGGCAGCAATGACAAAACCATTAAGCTGTGGCAGTTGGACAGTGGCAAGCTGATTCACACTCTCACGGGGCATTCAAGTTGGGTTCGTTCTATAGCTATCAGTCCAGATGGGCAGACTCTAGCTAGTGGTAGTGGAGACAGCAATATTAAACTGTGGCAGGTGGACAGTGGTAAGCTGATTCGCACTTTCACGGGGCATTCAAGGTGGGTTCATTCTGTTGTTTTTAGTCCGGATGGGCAGATTCTTGCCAGTGGTAGTGGGGACAAAATCATGAAGCTGTGGCAGGTGGGAAGTGGCAAGCTGATTCGCGATTTTACGGGGCACTTAGACTATATTTTTTCCGTTGCCTTTAGTCCGGATGGGCAAACTCTTGCCAGTAGCAGTCAGGATTACACTATCAAGCTGTGGCAGGCGGGCAGTGGCAAGCTGATCGAGACTCTCACGGGGCATTTAAACCGGGTTTATTCGGTTGCTTTTAGTCCGGATGGGCAGACTCTTGCCAGTGGTAGTGGAGATAAGACTATCAAGATTTGGCACTTGGAGACTGGTAAGCTGATTCACAGTCTCACTGGATATTCAAATTCAGTTTGTTCCGTCGCTTTTAGTCCGGATGGGCAGACTCTTGCCAGTGGTAGTGGAGACAACACCATTCAGAATTGGTCGATTGACAGTGGTAAGCTGATTCACACCCTCAGAGGGCATTCAAATTTGGTTTATTCAGTTGCTTTTAGCCCGGATGGGCAGACTTTAGTCAGTGGCAGCGAGGACAAGACTATCAAGATTTGGCGGTGCGATTAACTGGGCGAGAACTGTTGCAAAGCGCGGCTCCTAGTACATTCTTTGGTCGTTGGATAAAATTGAGCTGCAACTATAGCATTCCTGAATGATTCGTGAAGGCGAGATACCCGACTTTTTAGAAAAGTCGGGTATTTGAAACGCTACCAATCATAGAAAAACAAAATTTTCTAATTTGCAGTAAGAACCACCTGTAGGTTTTTCAACAACTCCTCTGACGTGTAGGGCTTTGGTAAAAAGGTTTTAACGTTATTGCCAGTGATTTCAGTTATCTGGTAATTAGATGTAAGTCCACTAACGGCAATAATTTTGACCTGAGGATTGATTTTTTGTAAAGCCCGAATAGTCGTTATCCCATCCATAGCTGGCATCATCATATCGACTAATACAGCGTTAATATCTTGCTTGTGTTCTGCATATAGCACCAATGCCTCCACTCCATCATTAGCGGTTAAAACTTTGTAATTATAGGTTTCTAGAGAAATTTTCGTAAGCTCGCGAATGGAATATTCATCATCAACAACGAGAATTAATTCTCCTTGTCCTCTAGGCAATTCATGATGCACATTTTTCATGTCATCTGTTATCGTTGCCTGCGCTACTGGTAAGTAAATATAAAACTGCGTTCCTTGCCCCACTTCGCTAAGTACCTGCACAAATCCACCGTGACTTTTAATGATACCCATCACCGTTGAAAGACCTAAGCCAGTGCCTTGTCCAATCTCTTTTGTTGTGAAAAATGGCTCAAAGATTCTATCTATTATTTCCCTTGAGATTCCCATCCCTGTATCGGATACAGTAATGACAACGTAAGGGCCAACCTTAGCGTCAAGATTCATCCGGACATAGTGTTCATCAACCCATAGATTCCTGGCACCAAGCTCTAAAGTTCCCCCATTTGGCATTGCATCCCTAGCATTTACGCAGAGATTCATCAATACTTGGTGCAGCTGAGTTGCATCCCCAGAAATAGTCCAAAGATCAAGCATGGGGATATCGGTGCGGATTTCAATCGCTCTAGAAAACGTCTGTTTAACAATCTGCTCAATTTCTTTAATAATGTGCCCTACTTGCAGAGTGGTTCGCTTCCCTTCGACTCCTCGCACAAATGACAGCACTTGTTTAACGAGATCGGCACTTCGTTTAGTATTGGTTTCTAGTGTTTTTAGTATTCGCTGGCTCTGCTCATCCTGGAGTTTGTGTTCCAAGATTTGAACAGACATTAATACAGGCGCTAGGGCATTGTTGAGATCGTGAGCAATCCCGCTTGCCAGAGTGCCGATACTCTCCATGCGCTGTGCCCGAAGAAACTGGGCTTCGAGTTGTTTCCTCTCTGTAATATCGGTATTAACAGTTAAGATAAATTTGGGTTGTTCTTCTTCATCCCGAACGAGAGTCCAGCGACTTGCAACGATAATATTTTTCCCGTCTTTTGTGACTTGATGCAATTCACCCTGCCACTCGTTTTCTTGGGCAAGAATATTCTGATTTTTTTGGAGTTGTGGTGAAATTTCCTTGTATAAAAGTTGATTAGCATTCTTACCAAAAACTTCTTCTGTCTTCCATCCGTACAAACGTTCAGCCCCTTTGTTCCAAAATAGGATTTGGTTGTTCAGGTCTCGGACGAGAATTGCATCGGTTGTAATATCAAGCAAAGCCGCTTGTTCTTGGATTTTCCGATCTGCCTGTTTGCGCTCGGTGATGTCAAGGACAAAACCGACAACGTTTGGTTGAGATGGTTCCATCAGCGCTGCACCAATCATCACTGGAACGCGACGACCATCTTTGGAAATAAATTCTTTCTCGTAGGGAGTACAATTGCCAGAACTGAGGAATTGTGCGATCGCGTCTTCGTCTAAATGGCGATATTCGGGCGGAGTAATTTCATCCCAACGCAAACCTCCCGTTGGCAGTTCCTCCCGCTCATATCCCACCATCTGTAGAAAGGCATCATTCGCTTCGGTAATATTGCCCCGAAAATCTGCGAAAATAATCCCAATGATATTCGATTCAACCAAGCATCTAAATCGAGCTTCGCTTTCCTGGAGCGCTATAAATGCTTGCTCTCGTTCTGCTTCTGCTTGTTTGCGTTCGCATATCTCCTGTTCTAAACGTATATTTTGGTCTATCAGTTTTTTGGTCAAGCAACGCAGGCGTAGGTGGATGCTGACACGGGCTAAAACTTCTTCATGCTGGAGCGGTTTAGTAATGTAATCTACCGCCCCAAGATTCAACCCTTTGACCTTATCCACTGTCTCACTCAGCGCGGTCATAAAAATTACGGGAATATCTTGAGTTACTTGATTCGCTTTTAGGCGGCGGCAAGTTTCAAACCCATCTATTCCGGGCATGAGTACATCTAACAAAATTAGGTCGGGTGAAGCATACTCGGCACTTTCAATTGCACTTTCGCCATCTTCAGCCACTAAAACTTGGAAGCCGGAATGAGCCAGGAAATCGAACAGCATTCCCAAATTGGTAGGAGTGTCATCAACGATTAAGATAACTCCTTTTTCAACCGTATCAACACTCATTCATACCTCTTAAATTCTGTAATAAACTATAAGACTTGTTTCTCTTTAAAACCTTACCGAATTGACAAAATGGGTAGTATACGGGATCAACTGCCGATCCAACCCCTCAAGGTAAGCGATCGCTCTACGACGCCTCTAAAATCGTCTTTCCTTGCCTAGATCGAGCAAGTCTGCGATTTCCTTGGCAGGTGGAGGGTACTCTTGACTTTGAATGCGCCACTCATCAGTTGAACTAATTGACAGCGAATTGCCAATTTTAATCCGGTTCCTTTTGCATCCGGTGTAATACCAATTCCTGTATCTGCCACCTGAAACTGGGTTCTCTCCGTTTGGTAGCCCACTTTGAAAGTTATAACGCCAATTTCTGTAAACTTGACTGCATTGCGAAGTAAGTTAATTAAAACTTGCCGCAACTAGATCGCCTCGCGTCTGAGGATGGGTTTATAAACTTCCTTTAATCAAGAGGATTTACCAATTCCTAACCGCATTTTTAAAGGGTTCCTTTTTTCCCTTCATCTGGACTGCAAGCAATCCACCTTTGTATAGATTTTAAGATATTTTTCCTTATTTAAAATTACACCAAATCGTCAAGAAGCGTAACGAATTTATAAATCTTTTAGCTTTTGATAACCGAAACTTTTGTTTGTATTCTTAGTATTAAAAATTTGTTAAATTTTCAAGGTTTATTGCAAACGTCATATAAGAAACAGTTTTAAATGATTTAACCAACCCAATTGGATAGACAAATGTGGCGGTTTTCTTTCTCCTCAGAGATAACGCCTCGCTGGATAATAAGCTTAGGAGGCGAAAAACGTCATGAAACTCACAATACTGGTTGCCGCCGCTTTATCGGTGCCGCTATCGCTGGCGACGCCCGTACAAGCGGCAAATATGGGGCACGTCAAACGATTGCTGGAAACGAAAGAATGCGTAGGGTGCGACCTTTCCGGTGCTGATTTAAGCGGTGCCGACTTGAGAGAAGCGAACCTGCAACGGGCTAACTTAAGGAAAGCCAACCTAACCGGAGCCAATCTGGCTGGTGCTAACTTATACGTAGCGGACTTAGATCGCGCCCAGCTCAGAAACGCTAACTTACAAAATGCCATCCTAAGATTTACGCGCTTAACGGATGCCAACTTAGAAGGTGCTGACCTGCAAAAAGCGACTTTGAGATTTGCAAACTTGACAGGTGCCAAGCTGAAAAATGCCAACTTGCTTGGGGCTGACTTAAATAGTGCTAATTTATACCAGACAAATATCCGATGAAGAATTCTGCCTGGTATCGTTATCCCCGATAATTTAGGTGCATTTAGAACTAAACGCGATCGCCTCTTTTAACTGCCGCACATCACCTGGCGCATAGTTCGCATATTCACAGGCAGTTCTAGCTGCATTGCCTGTTCGATGAAAATTGACGGCACTGGGATATTGGGCGTTGCTTTTACTGTATAGGTGAGCAAAGTGCCATTCTCGTAATCTTGCAAACTTAAGTCAGCACAGAAATCGGTAAAAGTACCTTTTTCCAAGCGAAAATGAATTTGCTGCTGCACGATCTCAGACACACTCAGATAAGCCTCAACCTGAAGACTGAGAAACAGGAAAGTTTTCGTGGCAACTTGGTAAACACTCTTGGAACTCGTCCCTTCCGGTAAGCCAACAGGCGAGGAGACGTTGGAGTGCAGTACCTCAGAGTGAGTAACATCTGGGAAATATTGCACCCAACGGGGATAGTCTGTCACTTGTTGCCAAACGCGCGATCGCTCGATTGGCAAATACATTTGGGCAGTAACAGCACCCCCCCACGTAGAACGCAATTGCGTTTCTATCAAAATCTCACCTTGCAAAAGCGCCGTTGAGTATCTCTTTCTCAGCGACAAGTCTGAGGCGGCATCCATCGAGTCCGACGGAAAAAGTATACTCATACTGACTCAGCTACTCCTCAATCAATAGTAATTCGATGTCAAGCTAACACAGGTTGTCTCGGACGTGGAAGGCAAGGTATGTTGGCTAATCTCCTAATTTGATCCTACATCGCTGTTTCAGCAACTCAGTATGTAACAATGATGACCATAATTCCTCAAGCATGTCAGGAGCCAAGGAACGTGAGTTGCTCTCCCAACCCAGGCACCGCAATTTTGTTGTATCGCTGGCATTGCTTTAGTGATTACAGCGATTATCGTGGTGCTGAAAGGATCGGGCGTTCTGAAGCAGCTTCCTGACTACGTCATCTGGGCGTTAGTTCTCTTTACCTTGGTTGCTGCCTCGGCGGCATTTGCAGCTTGGGCGGACGTAGCCGATGGCAATATTCTGTTTTAACCATTTATTTGGTCGAGTCTGTGAGCCAAACTCCTAACCCTGAAACCCTGATTTCTTCTATTTTTGCCAGTGTTGTAGGGCTGACAATTGCGGTGTATCTGTTGCGAGGATTTGGAATTCTCACGTTCATCCCTGGCGGCGTTATCTGGATATTAATTTTGCTTTCAATTGCGAGTGGGATTACTTACGGCGTTCAGCGCACTCGCCGATAATTGCTTTCTTTTTCAAAGTTTGTTAAGTCATTTAGTATCTTTAAATACATTTAATATCAACCTTCGGGGCGATTCGCTGGAATTGTCATGTTCGCTATTCTCCAAGAGAAATTAACAAAAATTAAAAAACAAATTTCAGGAGAAGTGAATGACCGCGACAAACCCAACTACACAGCCAAGTGTTTCCACAGTAGAACGCAGTATCTCAGCCGTTTTCAAAGAGCGCGAACAAATTGAGAAAGTGATTCACCGCTTGCTCGATCGGGGGATTTCCCGCGACGATATTTCAGTAATCGGCAAAAACTTTCATTCCGAAACTCGCATCGCTGGATTCATCACCAAAAAAGATGTGATTTTAGGCGGGCTAAGAAGCGGCGGCATCTTTGGTTCCTTGTTTGGTTCAGCCCTTGGCTTGCTGACTGGTGTGGGAGTGCTGTTCATTCCTTTTGTGGGTTCAGTCGTCGCGGCAGGACCCATTGGTGCGGCGTTGCTGGGTGCAGCAAGTGGTGCTTTAGCGGGTGCAGCGGGCGCTGGTTTAGTTTCTGCTTTGGTCGCTTTGGGAATGCCAGAAGACAAAGCTGCCATTTATCAAACTCGCGTCGAAGCTGGAGATTTTCTGGTAGTTGTAGAAGTCTCTGCCAATCAATCCGGTGAAATTCAGCTGCTGCTAGAAAGTGCTGGTGGCGAAGAAGTGCATACCAGCGAAACCACATTACCCCGCAAACGCGCTGGGAAACTGGAAAGTCCTAGCGATTTGTCCCCGGAAGTTCGTTCTCACCTCTCAGAGGATGCTCAAAGGACATTTATCGCCAATTACAACAAAGCGCTAGAAGACTCTGGCGATGAATCCAAAGCCGAACATCATGCCTGGGATGTTGTTTCTGAACAATTTGAACAAGATGAACACGGCTTTTGGTCGAAGGCTAAAGCAAAGCTCTAGCAACTGGGCGGTTGAAAGTGCGTCTACAAGAGAATTAACCTGCTGGCGTGGGTTTCAAAACTTTTGATTCGGCTTAAGGCAAGTGCGATTCAGCGATAGTCCTTGGCTCAAAACTTAAGTTTCTTGAAGATGAACAATGGGTTCTGCAAAAGCCGATGTAATTTCGATTACGTCGGCTTTTAGTATTATGTATAGGCAAATGTTGAGGAGCGATAATGAAGAAGTATATATGTACAGTTTGCAACTACATCTACGATCAACAACAAGGCGACCCAGATAGCGGTATCCAACCGGGTACGGCATTTGAAGATATCCCGGAAGACTGGGTATGTCCTACGTGTGGAGCCACAAAAGCGGATTTTGAACCATACGACGGGTAGGGAGATGATATCGCATCTGTACGGAAAATATTCCGTGAAATCGGCAATAGCTTGATTGTGCAACCTTTAAAAGTAGTAGTGATTGGCGGTGGGGCAGCGGGGTTTTTTGGTGCAATTACCTGTGCCGAAACTTATCCCCAGGCGCAAGTAATTTTGTTAGAAGCAGGACGACAACCCTTATCTAAAGTTCGGATTTCTGGCGGCGGGCGATGCAATGTTACTCATGCTTGCTTTGACCCGGCTGGTTTAGTGCAATATTACCCCAGAGGTGGGAAAGCACTTCGGGGGGCTTTTAGTCGTTTCCAAGCTAAAGATACAGTCGTTTGGTTTAGCGATCGCGGCGTCCAATTGAAAACTGAACCGGATGGACGGATGTTTCCAATTACAGATAGTTCCGAAACTATTGTGGATTGTCTGTTTGAGGCAGCAAGGGCATCTGGAGTGCAGATTCGCAGGGGAACACCTGTTGATAAGATTTTCCGGCAAGTGACTTCATTGAATCAACCACTCGACACCGGCTTTGAGATCCAGTTGAAGTCAGGAGAGATCCTCAAGTGCGATCGCATTCTCCTCGCTACCGGCAGCAATCCCCAAGGCTACCGCTGGGCAAAAACTTTAGGACACACGATTGAACCACCCGTTCCCTCTCTATTCACCTTTACGATTTCCGACCCCCGGTTGCAAGATTTAGCCGGAGTCAGCGTGGAAAGTGCGCGGCTGCGTTTAGGTGTCGGTAAAACTCAGTTAGAACAAATCGGGCCATTACTGATTACCCACTGGGGTTTGAGTGGCCCTGCTGCCTTGAAACTGTCTGCTTGGGCGGCTAGAATGCTGCACGATTGCAATTATCGAACAACGTTGCAAATTAATTGGCTACCCCAGTACAACCCGGAAAAGCTGCGGGAAATGCTTTTGGCGGTCAAGTCCCAATTACCCCAACGCGCCATTTCTACCAGTTGTCCGCTGCCCTTACCTCGACGCCTCTGGCAGAGTTTAATTGCTGCTGTGGGGATTAGTGGGGAACAGCGTTGGGCGGAATTATCTAATAAAGTTCTCAATCAGCTAATTCAAGAACTTTCCGAGGGTAAGTACCAAATTCAGGGGAAGGGTGTCTTTAAGGAAGAATTCGTTACCTGTGGCGGCGTCAACTTAAAGGAAGTGAACTTTAAGACAATGGAAAGCCGCATCTGTCCGGGACTTTACTTTGCCGGAGAAATCCTCGATATTGACGGCGTCACGGGTGGCTTTAACTTTCAGAGTGCCTGGACGACTGCTTACTTAGCGGGTCAGGCAATGGGCAATGAAGAAATTAAAAATTAAAAATTAAAAATTAAAAACCCAAAAATTTAATTTTTAATTGTGTCTTGGCGGTGCGAATACTTGATGAATCTCTTGTATAGCTGCCAATTCATTTACAGTTGTCCATGAATATGCCGATGAAATTTCACGAAATTGTCGAAAAACTGGGTACTACTGCCGCCTGCAATAGTTTGACCTCAAATACAGATTGCAACCCGGAAATTACGGGAGTAGCACCCGTCGATGAGGCTGCCATTGGCACACTCAGCTACATAGAGGGCGCGAAATTTGCGGCTTTTGTGGGAAAAACCTTTGCCAGTGCCTTAATTTTACCGCCGGATGAAAAGCTACAAGCACAAGCATCTGAGCGGGGAATTGCCTGGATTGCGGTATCCGATCCGCGATTAATGTTCGCCGCAGCGATCGCACTTTTCTATAAACCCTTCCGTCCAGCGCCTGGAATCCATCCCACCGCAGTCATTCATCCCGACGCCAAAATTGGTCAAGATGTTTACATCGGCGCTCATGCAGTCATTGAGGCGGGTACAGAGATTGGAAATGCTGTCATCATTCACCCGAATGTAGTCATCTATCCAAACGTGCAGATAGGCGATCGCACGGTATTACACGCTAATTGTTCCATTCACGAACGCACCCGGATCGGCGCAGATTCCGTGATTCATAGCGGTGCCGTCCTCGGTGCGGAAGGCTTTGGGTTTGTCCCCACCCCGACTGGCTGGTTCAAAATGGAGCAGTCTGGCTACACTGTTCTGGAAGATGGCGTTGAAGTGGGTTGCAATAGCACCATTGACCGCCCCGCTGTGGGAGAAACCCGCGTTGCCCACAACACCAAAATTGATAACTTGGTACATATCGGTCACGGCTGTAAGGTTGGCTCTAACTGCGCCTTAGCCGGACAGGTGGGGATGGCAGGCGGTGTTACCGTTGGCAATCGCGTGCTATTAGCCGGACAGGTAGGGATTGCCAATCAAGCGCATATTGGAGATGGTGCGATCGCGACCGCCAAAGCAGGCATCCACAATGATATTGAACCCGGTGCCATTGTTACTGGCGTGCCAGCGATTCCCCACAAAGTATTCCTAAAAGCAGCAGCCATCTACCATCGTCTTCCAGAGATGTATCAAACTCTCAGGCAGCTACAACGACACCTAGGAGACAAGAAATAAAATTTACAGAAATGTATATACGGCTTTAGCCGTATATATTCATCTCCTGTAAAAGGCTTTTTCTATCTCTTGAGTGATAACAAACACAAGCAGGAGTTTCCAGCTATAGAGGGATTTGGATTCTCTTGATACTCGTATAAATTAAGAGTAACAAAAGAGGAGATTCACCCATGAAAAATTCAAACTTGTCTAAACTAATGAGTGCTGGTGTTCTTGCAGCTAGCGTCGCTCTGGTTCCCATGACCCTACCTGCTTCTGCCCAGACTGATACGACTACATCTCCCGGTACCACCAATACAGCTCCTAGCCAAGGCGTAGACAATACAAATACAAATACTGAAGGCGATCGCGGTTTTGATTGGGGTTGGTTAGGATTGTTGGGCTTAGCTGGTTTGGCAGGTCTTGCCGGTCGTAAGAATCACGAAACGACCGCTTACCGCGACCCCAACGAAGTCGGTTCCTCTACTTATCGCCGCTAAAGCTGATTGACAGCTTGTTCGTAGACATTTATTGTCTGTCCGTCACTTTTAAAACCAATTTGCTGGATGTCGTCCTGTTGGAAATCCATCGATTGGAAACATAAGAACAGGAGATTTAAACATGAAAAATTCAAACTTGTCCAAATTGGTGAGTGCTGGTGTTCTTGCAGCTAGCGTCGCTTTGGTTCCCATGACCCTACCTGCTTCCGCCCAGACCGATAATTCAGCTCCCGGTACCACCAATACAGCTCCCGACACCACCACCACTGCTCCGAGTCAAGGCGTAAACAACGCCGATTATGAAGGCGATCGCGATTCTAATTGGGGTTGGTTAGGACTGCTGGGTTTAGCTGGTTTAGCTGGTTTAGCTGGTCGTAAACACGACGACCGTGTAGCTTACCGCGACCCAAATGAAGCCACTTCTTCTACTTATCGTCGGTAAAGTACAACAGAAGTTTCGCCGTAGTTACGTAACATTGACAACTACGTTTTAGAAACAACTTTAAGAATTCCTGGTGGAGACAAACATCCATCAGGAATTTTGTTATTTATGCTTTTTGCTAATATAGCAATCCTCTTGAATGTGCATGAGCTTATCGGGAATACTGACAAGAACTTATTGCCGATTACCGATGATCAGCTTGCACAAACGATGTTGATTTTCACGGCTTTGCTGAGTTATTAGCCGCTTTAGGATGCTGCCTGCAATTCATTGAGACGTACCAAAACCTCGCTACTGTGAATTGCAGGATTGATCCCTGTAAATGTCTCGCGTAGCACTCCCTGTGGATCGACAATGAAGGTATGGCGCATCGAGACAAATCCAATCCAAGAACCGTAAGCTTTGCTCACCTTGCCATCTGTATCAGCCAGCAGTGGAAACTTCAGCTTTTCTGAATCGCAGAACTTGGCATGAGAATCAACAGAATCAGCACTGACGCCAATAATTTGAGTATTTTTATCCAGGTATTTCGGCAAGTCTTGCTGAAATCTGCGGGCTTCTAGAGTGCAACCAGAGGTGAAGTCTTGGGGATAAAAGTAGAGAACCACCCATTTACCTCGGTAATCGGAGAGGGAGACTTCGCCATCGCCGGTATTCGTTGGCAGGGTAAACGCTGGAGCCGATTGATTTACCGTGGGCAGCTTGCCGCCGAGAGCAGCCGCTGATGGTGTAATGCTCAACCAGGTGATGAGGGCGAAAAAACTTGCGAATAGAGTATTGAGGAAGATGCGACGGGAATTCATGATGAAAAGCGAAAACTGAACTTAACATAAGTTTACAGTTTTAATTCGCTCTCCACTTTTATCTGAATATTCCTGGTTAATGGGGGTCGCAGTCTGTCAGGCTTGCCGCGAAGGGTTCATTTACCGTAGAGGCAAGGGCTGAGCGCGTTTGGAATCAAACCATCAAAATTTTAATCAATTAGAGGCGCAAAGCTTTGCGCCTCTACTGCGAACTCAGGAAATGACTGTATTAGTCTTTTTGGAGTTCTTTTTCAGATTTGTAGTAAACCTTCGCCCCTGTATCCGTTACAAAATGGCAAGAAGGGTTAGAGCGTAGGAAGGCTTGGAAAACTGACCGCTCAGATTTTCGGTAGTAATTACCCAAAATGGGTTTAATCGCCTCAGTCGCTGTTTTCAGGTGGTAGTGAGGCATGTTGAGGAATATGTGATGAGCTACATGGGTGCCAATATTATGGTGGATATTATTGATAAACCCATAGTCGTGGTCAATCGTAGATAAGGCACCCTTGAGAAAATACCAGTCTTTCCCACGATACCAAGGAATATCTGGGTCGGTGTGGTGCAGAAATGTTACCAATGCCAGCCAGACAACAAAAACCTCGTAGGGGCCTACATAGTATTTGACCAGCCACATCCACCCCCACTGATAAGTTAACCAGCCCAAGCAACCCAGCATCAGCGTCCAGAGGGTTGCGCTAGTGATGACATCCCATTTTTCGGAGGGTCGAAACACAGGATTACTGGGGAGAAAGTGAGAACCAGGCTTTCCAGGAGTCCCTTTAAACAAGTACAAAGGATAAGCCACCAGTAAGGCTAAGGCATTAAAGCGGACAAATTTTTCATACGCGGGCATCTCCCGATACTGGCTTTCTGTAACGGGATACCAGCTTTCATCCGTGTCAATGTTGCCGGTATTTTGGTGGTGAGTTCGGTGGCTGATACGCCACCCATGATACGGCACGAGGATGGGAATGTGTGCCAAATGCCCAATCAGGTTATTTACCCATTTTTTTCTGGAAAAAGAACCGTGACCGCAGTCGTGTCCGACGACAAACAACGCCCAGAACATTGTTCCCTGCGCCAACCAAAATACAGGCCAAACCCACCAGGAATCCAGATAGCTAGCGATCGCGTAGAGGATGCCGATTATCCCTACATCCACTAGAAAATAGAACAGCGATCGCTTGGTGGAGGGCACAAAGCACTCTGGGGGAATGGCGGCTTTCAAGTCTTGAAGGGTAAAGGGGGGTTCTGAGTCACCCAAATATAATTCTTCTTCGACAGGATTATTTAACTCTATGAGCTTAGATTGCACAAAGTTTCCAATTTTACGTAACTGTAGACCAAAAGGCATTATTCTACAGCCGCGCCATCAGTGCAATTAACGCTATAAAGACCGATTAGTCAAGAGTATGGCTGTTGTTTACCTACAAAATCTATTCTGTGGAAAATGCGGTTGCTCATGTAGCATTTAGTATGGTATGGAACAAATACACTTTGATGCAGCCCTTGATGGAGGGACTGGCTTGAACGGGTTCGCAACTACGGCAAGTCGGGGCAACCAATCGGCTCCTTCTGGCATGGAGAGTTTCCGGGAAGCGATCGCGATTGACAGGTTAAACAGTCATTCAACAAAAAGAAACTGGTTAAATCCGGAAAAATCTACGGAAAAATCTTACCTTAGGGTGTAGTAAGACCCGTCTTGCCAGAAAAGCCGTGTCCTCTCCAAAATCAATTGCTTATAAGATCGGGCGATTAATCATGTGGAAACCCTCTCAAAGCCGTACCACCCTGATTGTTCTATCCAGCTCCCTGGCGTTTGGGATTCTTGGCTGTAATAACGATGCAGCAAGCCCTCCTAGCCCACCAGCCGCCTCAGCCCCAGCAAAGCCTGCTGCTAGCGCAAGTCCCGTGGCGGCTGTTGCCAGTTCTGCTGCGACTCAACCGGCTAAATCTGCCTCAACAGCTAAGCCAAAAGCATCAACGGCGACTAAAAAAACACCCGTTAACCAACCGATTAAGACTGGCCCTGACACTTATAACGAAGCGATTGATACTGCCCTTGGCGCGATCGCGATTAGTGAATCTGCCAAAAGCCGAGATGATTGGCAATTAGTTGCCAGCCGATGGCAAGAGGCAATTGAATTAATGAAAGCTGTGCCAACTTCTAGCCGCAACCATGCGATCGCTCAAAAGAAGCTGCCTCAATACCAGCGCTTTCTAGCCTCGGCTCAGAAACAAGCGGCTCCTCCGCCCAAGCCCAAACCCATTGGACCTGCAATCGTTAACAAACCCTTTTTCACGGTTCCCATCAAACGCCGACAAGGGGACACGATTCCTGTTGTTGACGTGACATTTGATGGCAAAAAGAAATATGAAATGTTTCTGGATACAGGGGCAAGTAAAACGTTGATCACCCGACAGATGGCTTATGACCTAAAGGTGAAACCCGTAGGAATGGCGAACGTGAAGACGGCGAATGGAGTAGCTGGAATATACTTTGGGTTTGTTAATTCGATTCAACTAGGTGGAAATCTCGTCAAAGATGTGCTGGTAGGAATCGGACAACCCGACTTGGACATTGGACTGCTAGGACATGACTTCTATGACGGCTATGACATCACCATTAAAAAAGATGTGGTGGAGTTTCGTCGCCAGCGCTAAAGTAAAGAGCGCGATTTTCAATTGGTTACAGTGGATTTTGACCTCTTCCTACCCCTCCCCCTATAAGGCTACGGTGTACGGACAAAGCGCTCTCAGACCTAACCCCCAACCCCTTCCTTCGTAGGGAAGAGGAGCAGTATTCAAAGCCCCTCTCCGTGTCGGAGATGGGTTTGGGGAGAGGTCAGCCGACTTGTGTGTACACCGTAGCCTTATAGGGGAGAAAGCTAGATTTTCTGGCTTCTCTGTCCGCAAAGCGGACGCTTGGGGCGTCACCGTGCCGTTTAGTTAGCGATCGCACTGATTGATATTTATTCTAGGAATCACTCTGGAAAAGCTTCGGAACGGGTGCCAAAGTCATAGAGTGGTTAAGTGGGTTATCAAAACTGGCTATGCCAACACTGACACCAGACCAGCGCAATTACTACTACCTCTTAGAAGCGGAACGAACTGGCATTCACAAGCCGATTCTGGCAGCGCTTTATCAAGTGCTATCTTCACCGCAGTTTTCGGACGGAGAAAAGGGACTGGGCATCTCCCCAGCGAATCGCATTCCCCTACAGGAGGTGGATTCTTTTCCCAAACAAGTGCAATATGCTGCCAATACTATCCGCAGTTTAAGTAACAATCTGGTCGCTCAGGGGTGGAAAGGAGCGGATCTGTGGGACGTACAAAAAGGGCGCTACAGCGATCGCTTTATTCAAGCTGTGGCTGATGGTTATGCACCGCCAGCAAGCGAACCGACAGCAGCGCGGTTGGAAGCCAGCGATGCCAAGGCGTTACTGCAAGCGTACCTAAAAGACATCGAAACCGATTTCAGTGCGGAAGGCTTGCCCCACAATCTTGCCTACCTGGATAAGGCGCTACTGACCCTAGTGGAGCGAGTTCCAGAATACTATACTGGCTTGCCTCATCAACGGGATGCTGCCCTGGAAGTGGTGCGGATGTGGCGTCAGATGGATACAGAAGAAGCCGCGATCGCGTCTTTGCTGTCTCCTGGCACTGTCATTGGCGATAACTTCGAGGAATCCCAGATGGATGTTCCTCTCAAGCAATTTATCCAGCGAATTTCTCCCAATTACTCCGGTTATCCCTATCAGCGAGAAGCCCTGCTGCGGCTAGCCCAGCTGTGGCGTCAGCTAGAATCGCGGGAAGTTGCGATCGCTTCTTTGAAAAACAACACCTCCGCCGATACAGGGATTAAAATTGTCGATCCGGCCCTGATTGCCTTTATCCAGCGCATTCCGCAGTATTATCAAGCTTCAGGCAACCAACGCAACGCGCTAACTGAATTAGTTCGGATCTGGCGAAAGTTGGACTCTCGCGCTTCCGCGCTGACATCATTGGGAATCGACCCTCTACTGCTGAGTGGCACGACGAGCGATCGCACCAAATTATCGAGTCTTGCTGCCCAACTAGATCGAGAATTGCTGAATTTTGTTCGGCGTCTGCCGATTGAATATAAAGAAATCGACCACCAACGAGAAGCTTTAATCCGCCTGGTTCAACTTTGGCGCGATTTGGCAACCAGAGATCAAGCCATTCGCTCCTTATTTGAGGATCTCAAACGCATGAATCAGGCACGGAAAGATTCTCCGGACGCCGCACCCAAGCCTGTCCCAATCGCTGTCGCCAAGCGTCCCGACAGGTGGACGCTAAGGAATATTCAGCTGTCTGCCCCCATCGTTCCGGATGGCAACTTTACCTGGGCAGAAGCTACCCACGGCGGCACCCGGATGCCTCCTAACCAGGCAACGCTGGATGCCATGATCCGGATTGCGAGACTCGCACAAAGGGCACGCGATCGCATTGGGCGACCCTTTATCATCACTAGCTGGTATCGACCTCCAGCGATCAATCGTGCAGTTGGTGGGGCAAGATACAGCCGTCATATTGTTGGAGATGCGATAGACTTTCTCTGCGAAGGTCTTTCTGGCGATCAACTTTACTGGTCTCTCGACCCTTGGTGGCCCGGTGGTTTGGGTCGTTACACCAGCTTCCCGAACCTGTGTCATCTTGATGCGCGAAGCTATCGGGCACGCTGGCGAAACTAAAGTGAGGCACAGACGTACACAAATGCTCCTTTTTCCATCAATGGTGAGGGGTTAGGGTTAGCTGACAAATCTTTCCGTATAGGTTGGGTTTCCCGCTGTTGAACCCAACCGCAGCCAGTGTTTCGTTGGCTCCGTGCGGGAATGAAACCCAACCTTGTATTTGTACTTCCGCAAGGAAACTCCAAAATATTTGGCTTTTTCAACCCTACCAATCTTTATCCGGTTTCCGGAGGAGAAAACAAAAATTTAATCTACGGTTTGCCTATCGGGATATGAAGGTATACAATAAAAACATTCTGCTAGAATCATGTCCATAGTAAAAACATTTCTATACCTATAGATAGATGAGCGATCGCATTGGACACTTAAAACACACCTGGGTACAATCTCATAATCCTTCACATCCAGCATTGAGATTGCAACAACAGCAACAAACAGAGCCGATGTTCTACTATTTTGCTTACGGTTCTTGTATGTGCCCGGTCGATTTAAAGCGTACATTCGGCGAGAACACCCATAGTTACGTGATTGGTGCTGCCACACTGAAAGGATATCGGCTAGGATTTTATCGTCGCTCAGCGCTTCGTAACTGTGGTGTTTTAGATATGGTAAAAGATCCATCAGCCTCAGTTGAAGGAGTTCTGTATCGACTACCGTGGAGATTGAGCGATCGCTTAGATGAACGCGAAGAAGTCCCTCAAGGCGGTTATCGCCAGGAAATGGTCAACGTTTCCTGCCAAGGTCGGACATATACCAGCGTTCGTACCTACGTTGTCGTTAACAAATTAGCAGAAGAACTCGCCCCCAACGACTGGTACTTCAACGTTGTCCTGCGCGGTGCCTTAACCTGCGGGCTTCCAGAACAGTATTGCTGGCAACTGTTTAACCATATGCATCAGTTACAACAGCGCCATTGGGTCTCATCAGTCTCTAGGGTTCGTTTAGTTAGCGGTAATTGATCGTTCGTCATTCGTCATTAATGATTCGTTTTTGATCAGAAATTCTGAGCAAACACCTAAAAGCTCATGACAACTGACAATTAGCTCGTGTTTATTATTTATTAAAATACTTGTAGGGTGGTTAATTTTCACCCTCATCCTAGGTATTGCTAGGCTTAAAATGTAAACATACATTTTTTGTAAATTCTTGGTGTATGTTTACAAAAGCAAAATTTCTAGCCACATTCTTAGTAATATTTATTATTTTATCTGTTGTTCATGTTTATTCCAAAAATACTTCAACGAGTCCTCAAGTTCAAGCACAAAAAATAATAAGCAGAGAAAATACAGCTAATAATTTATGCGATTGCCAAAGCCAAGAATGCCAATTCAGCATAGAATTTATCAGAACGGATCATCAAGGAAATACAAAGGCTAAAGGGGCAAATTATGTTCTTATTTTTGATCCAAAATCTCCGAAACTAGATTTTAAGGTTAGTCTTGCTTTAGCCCATGAAATTTATGCTAAAGATGCTAAAGGAAGATTCCGCAAAGAATATGTTCCAAAACAATTTCATGAAATTATAGCCGATGATAATGCAAAACTAAATGGCAAAAAACCGATTGCAGCCATTAACGGGGATTATATAGATCCTGAGAATAAACCCCAAGGCTTGAACATTTCGAGGGGGGTAGAATATTCGGGTTTATTTAAAGATAAGCGGTCTTCCTTTGGAATTTCAGAAGGTACAAAAGCGCGAAAAGCGACAATCCAGATTGGGAAAAGAAACGAGCAAAATTTAAACTATAACTTAGTAGGAGGAAATGGAAGATTTTATAAAGATGGAATATTTAAAGATATTTGTAATGACTTGGGAGAATATGCCTGTCAACACGAAACCAGCCGCTCAATGGCAGCGATTACTTCCAAAGGCTATGTAATTTTATTGGTTAACAACGTCGAAACCGATGGACCATTGTATCCTGATAAGTTTGATGATGTCCTGAAAGGAATTTCTAAAAACCACTGTTTAGGAAATATTCAGGAAGCAATGTTATTTGATGGTGGGTTTTCAACAGCTTTTTACTATAACAACAAAATCTATGTAGAAAACTCTAATCCAATTGGCTCAGTTTTCTTAATTTATAAAACCGAGTAAAACTTTATTAAGCTACTTCTCAATTCAAGATACAGCAGTTCCCTATTGGAGCTAGTCAGGTTTAACTTCATCCCGTTCATAGAGAGGTTTTTTTTATATTCCCTCTTGTGAAAGTTCGCGGGTTGGGGTGAGTTTCCAAGTCTATATTGAGCTAAGAGTGAGAACTGCTATAAACGGTACACCAATCTTGTTAAGCGAAGCCTAATTTGTAGCTGCTCTAATTAAAAATTAGATTTTTATAGTAATCCTAAATGATTCGGGTACCCCGTCGGGGTCAAACTTAGCTTCATTTTGCTTGCGTATTTCACTTGCGCGTTTTTGCCGCTGTTGCAAATACACTTCAACTTCTTGCCGATGCCGTCAATAGTAGCTGATTACAGCATAAATATTCGCTAACTGCAAAGAAGGATATTGAAACACAATTTCCTCAGCAGTCGCCCCGGAATTGAAAGCAGCTACAACTGTATCTAATGTTACCCGTGTTCCGCCCACACGCACCAAACTATGAGCGTTTACTTTTAAAGGAATAGTTCTGCACTAATTGTTGAAAGTGTCATAGCACATTCACCTTAGTTATTGTTTTGGTTATAGATATATTTTATGACTTTTGCAAAACTAATATTTATAGGAGGAGAGATCGCGTCTCTCCAAATCTTCCTTATGAGTTGTTATTGTGTACGGTGAAACAGCAAGCGAAGCGGCGGGTTGCGCTTCGCTAACAATTCACTTAAGTTCATTATGGATTTCAGAAAGTAGTTTTTCTACTTCTTTGGTTTTTGCTTCTCTATTCGATCTTTCCAACTTCTCATCCAAAATTAGTTCTATTCCAATTTTGACTGCATCAAAATATTTTAAACATTCCTCCTCGCTTAACTCATGGATTCCTTTACTTAAAATAGAATAGATAATTCTATTTCTAAATAAAAAATCTGGCAGAAATTCTTTTAGTAACCCTATTTTTTCATCCATTCTACTCCTGCAATAAGTTTCCTCATTCCATGAATCTTTTTTTATTTCTATTGCTTCTTGATGAGCTTGTTCAACTAAATCTTCAAATATTCTTCTTAAATAAACAAAAGAACCAATTCCAACTCCATGGCTTACAAGACCAATAGCCTTACTCAACTCATTATACTTTTTTGTACTTAAAATTTTTTTATACTTACCAATTTTATTCAAAGTTAAGTCAGCAATTGAAGGGGCTTGTCCAAACTTTTGGATTTTCTCATTGTACACTTTAAAGCAAAAATCTATTCTATGGCTTGCATTTCTAGAACATTTATAAACATTACAAAATATTCTTTCGGAAAAGGCATAAGTCTTTTTGTACTCAGTCGTACGTTTCTCAAAGTCGTGTATAAAAGTGCTATCTTTTTTGCACTCTATGCAATATGCATCAAGAGTTTCTCTAAAGAATTCGACATCTAGAACTTTTGGCCAGTTCTCTCCAGTTATATCAAATGTTTTGTAAAGAGGAACTCTAAAAAAGAATTCAAGAGAAGATGGAAAGTCGTTATTCTGATTAGTATCTACCATTTTTTATCCTTCACAATCACGATAAAATACTTAAAGTTGCTTTAATCAAAACTAATATAGCGTTTCCTCTGTGGGTGGAATATATCGCGATTCTGACGTTCGATCGACCTTGGTAGGGACATGGTATCGCCTTGTCCCTACAGATGTATCGCACCGAATCAAGAATTTCTATATATCCCTAGCATATTATTTATGATTAATCAACAGTAACGCCTTCAATTTCCGCCTCCGATAGCTCATACAATTCACGTAGCTTCTGTAATTTTTCCTCATCTGGTTGCCAGAAACCCCGCCCATTTGCTTCGATCATTCTGGCGACAATATTGCGGAAAGCTTCGGGATTTGCTTCTCGCAATTTTTTCGCCATTTCTGCATCTAAAGCATAGGTATCTGCTGCTTGTTCGTAAACCCAATCATCGGTAAAATCAACAGTCCCTCCCCAACCAATTAACGCTGTCATACGTTGGGAGATTTCATAAGCACCACCGGAACCTTGATTCGCCATTGCTTCTGCCCATTTGGGGTTCAGCAATTTGGTACGATACTCCATACGAAGTAAATCGTCTAAGTTGCGGGGAGTGGTGTCTTTAGAGAAGCTTTCGACGAAGCTGGCGCTAACTTTTTTACCACGTTGTTTTTCTGCGGCTTTTTTCAAGCCGCCAGTGTTGGCGTAATATTCTTGAATATCGGTAAGACCATATTCAACCGAGTCGATTTCTTGGACAATGCGATCGCTTGTTTGCAACAACTGCGTCAGCACTTCCGGTCTAGCTTGTCCTTTGTCTTTTCTACCGTAGCTGAAGACATTGCGATCGCGCCAAGTATCGCCCAATTCATCGCCAGATTCCCAGTTACCATCGGTTACGCGATCGTTCACTAACGAACCAAAATCACCGGCGGGGTTAGAAAATAATCGCGCTGAGGGATTGTCTATACCTTGAGATTTCAACGCTAAAGCGTGTTTGCGGATAAAATTTTGGTCTTCCGGTTCCTCAGCATCAGCGGCACGTTGAAACAAATCATCCAATAATTCAATAATGTTGATAAAGGTATCGCGAAAAATTCCTGAAAGATTCCCCAACACATCAATACGCGGATGACCGACTTCTGCGATTGGTTTCAATTCATAACGGACAATTCTTCCCGTACCTTCCTTAACAGGTTCAGCACCTACTAATTCCAGTAAAATTCCCAGAGATTCGCCCTTTGTTTTAATGGCATCCAATCCCCATAACATTACCGCCACAGTTTCCGGATAAGAACCCTGTTCCTTAAAATGCTGATCCATAATCTTTCTAGCAACTTCTCGACCCCTTTCGTAAGCGGCTGGTGAAGGCATCCGATAGGGATCTAAAGCGTGAATATTCCTACCCGTTGGCAACACACCAGCACCATCCCGCAACAAATCACCACCCGGTGCAGGCGGAATATATTCACCATTAAGTCCCCGCAACAGATTAGTAAGTTCGTCGCTGTTTTGTTGCAATAAATCGCGAATTTTTATTGCTTCATCTATTAAATCTGGAAAATTAGGATTGATGCGAAATCTAACATATGGATCAGTTTTGGTTAAATATTCCCAGTGTGCTGACAATGCTGCCTGTTTGTCTTCGCCTTTAGCAACTGCTTCAATAATGTCTTTTGGCAATTCAAAGTAAGCATCTAAATAGCTAATTAGCCCTTCTGGAGTTGGTGGTTCCCCCAGCGTATGCAAACCAGATGAGAAAAGACGATTTTCTAGAACTTGCAGATATTCATACAGTTTTACTAAATAAGAATTAAAAACATCTGCACTGAACAGTCTGGCATTCTCAGGAGAGAAGTCAATACCCAAGCGTTTAGCATCCTCAAAAGGACAATCTGCATCCAAACCCGTATCTACAATCTTTTTACAAATCGCTTCCTTGAGGGCGTAATTTTTTTGCGAGTCTTCCCGATACTCCGCGATTAAATCGCGCAGCGACACCAATTCTTTGTACAATCCAGCACGACCATAAGGCGGCACATTATGGGAAATCAGCACCCCGTAGCCGCGACGCTTTGCCAACATTGATTCAGAAGGATTGTTCGCCGCATAGATATATAGATTGGGGATATTTCCTAGCAGAATATCAGACCAAGAATAGCCCGTATTACCGAGCGGAGATCCGGGCAACCATTCAACCGTTCCGTGCATTCCGAAGTGAACGACAGCATCAGCTTGAAAGTCGTTTTGCAACCACTTATAGAAGGCGGCGTACTGAGGATGAGGTGTTAAATCGCGCTCAAAGATTAGCCGCATCGGGTCGCCGGAAATTCCCAAGGGTGGCTGTACGCCTATCCAAATATTTCCTAGTTGTATCCCTCCAATTTGAAATTCATCTCCATAAGTTTTGATGCCAGTTCCAGTGAGGGATTTCCACTGTTTTTCGATGCGAGTCGTTAGCAAATATCCCAGCCAATTTTCTAAGGTTTTAGCGTTAACGCTTGTACTTCCCTGAACTCCGCCGTCAACGGAGGTGAATGATCTTGCCCCCTCCCCGTTCACGAGGAGGGTTGGGGTGGGGTTCTCATCCGCTTCTTTCACCAGGCGAATTAATTCTTCCCCATCTTCCGGTAATTTTCCGACGTTGTAGCCTTGGTCTTTAAGGGCGTGAAGGAATTTAATAAGACTTCGAGGTACATTCAATAAAGCCGCTGTCCCCGTCGCCCCATATCCAGGCGGAAAACCATATAAAATTACGGCAATTTTACGTTCAGCCGTTGGCTTTTGTCGCAGGGAAATCCATTTTTTCAACCTTCCAGTTAAACGTTGAACTCGTTCTGGAATCAGATAAATATCTTCTCCTACTAATCCACCGAGGGGAACAGGATCGATTGCCCCATCCAGTTCTGGCAAAGCATATAAAACAACACTTTGTAACCCGCCCACACCCTGCCGCGTCCAAGAATGGATATCTTGAATTAGTAGCGGTGCAGCGACGATATAGGGTACATTCTTGGCAGTTAGAATGCGTTTTGCTACTTCCACTTGTCGCCCTGCTTCCATTGACCCCGCAGGGCCACCGACCAGAGGAAAGCCAATCGTAGAGACAATTGCATCTACTAGAACCGCATCTTCGGACAGAGATGAAGTTTCAAGATTACCGAGTTGTCGCTGTTGCATTTCGTAGTCTGTGGTCATCCAATCCCGCACCGCCACATGACCTTCGACGCCGTTGATAAAGATTGGCAAAGGTATCAACCCAGCTTTCTCAAAGTGGCGAATTAATTGGGAAATGTAAGGCTGTGTGGTGATTACGTGCTTGCGATAAAGCAGAATGCCGACAACTGGGGATTGGGAATTGGGAATTGGAAATTGGGAATTGGAAATTGGTGAATTCTCTTTGTTTTTATCTTCTCCTTTGCGAAGCTGTCGATACCATTCCAAATACGCCCTTGGAGATTCAAAAAAGCCTTGATAATCGGGATGCAGTAATCCCATATTTGGAGTTTCAACTGGCGGCGGAATTTCTCCTACCTTTAACTGCAAATATTTCTCTGCCAGCGCCCAGAACATGGACGCGACATTTTCTGTTCCACCAGCGTTCCAATAACCGTAAATAATTAGCCAGTTGCGTAAGTCTTGCACTTTTTGCACTGGCACAAATTTTAATAATTTTGGCCCAACTTTTAAAAAGCTAATATAACCGGCAAGTTTGTCTTCTTCTCGCCCGTTGCTGAATTTGTCGAGAATAAATTTAACTGGCTTGGGCATCCCCTTGGGTTTGTCGCCAATTTTGAACGCGCCTATCTGAGTGAGGCTCATCAATTCCAAGGCTGACTCGAAAACGAGGCGAATCGGAATATTTTGCACCCTTTGGCGCAACCACATGACTTGGTCGTAATCAAATAGCAGACTGCCAAAAAAGACATCTGCCCCTTGGAGTGCGGCTTCTACGGCGTCTGGTTCCGTCGTGAGGGCGCGATCGCTAAACACCCGAATATCCAACTCCGGACACCTAGCCTGAGCCAAATGAGCTGCCTTCCGGTACAAGTCAGCGTTGAATGATTCAAACCCAGCAATTAGAACAATGCGTTTCATGCCCAGAGAGATTAAAGGTTCCTACTTTCGATCTTAAGCAGGAACCTTGGGGATGGGATGCCTAAGCCCACCCCGACCTCAGATTGCTTTTAGTAACTCGCCCTGAGCATCCCGCTGAAGATATTAAAGTTCTTATCAATCAAACCGATTAAACTCTGAGCATTAGAGAGCGATCGCGGTGGGTTAGAAATCAGCGTATCTAAGGCAATCAAGCGATTAAAATCAACTTTGATGTCACCAGTCCGCTCGGTTTTCCCATCGCTTTCATAAAACTTGACCCCCGCCTTCTTGTGCATAATCTCAATCAACTCCTGCGCCATGATGCCATAGCCAATGGTAGTGGGATGAAGACCATCCAAAGAGAATAAGCCGCCTTGAGTGCGACCTGTTGCATCAGATTTAAAAAAGCGGGAATCTGGTACAGGTGAAAGTGCCTGAAGCTCAGGTGGCAACTCGTACTGACCACCCACTTCATCCCACCAAGTCGGTCTGGCTTCGGGGTCTTGAATATAGCGCCTGGATGCCAAGCGATCCAACAAGCCAGCCATTTCAAACAGATACCAATCTCTACCTTCCTGTCGAGCCTGAAGCACCGCCTCGGTTATAGAGTCGTTGTACTGGTCAATGGCACTATCAATGGCTCGTGCTTCTTCCTCTAGCAAGTAGGGATGCTTATTGGGATCGAAGTCTTCTTCGGTAAGCCAAGGCAAGGAGTAGTAAGGGAAGTATCGAGATCCCGGCTTAGCTTTTTTCCCTTCATTGTCTTTATTGATACCACGGGCAAAAGGAAGGATGGTGATGTGAGGAACCGTTGCCAAGATTACATGGCGAGCACGGATTTGCTTAACTTCCTCAACCAGCTTGTCCAGTTCAGCCTTAAAGTGAATCGGACGCCAGACAGTATAGCGATCGTTGACCGCCATATCGTCATAACCTTCAGCAGTCCAAGCTGCCTTAAATGTCAGAATACTACCCAGCGCATTGTTGCCACCGATGATAACAAGCAGCGTTTCAATGCCGTTACCATCGCTTTCTTGCGTCCCCTCAGCGCCCAGTGCTGCCGCCGCTTGCAGTGGTGTCAGCGCGTTGCCTTGTGCATCCCGCGCCGAATTCAAAACTCGGATAGCAGCGCGTTCGTTATGGTACTCAACAACCTGCCGGAGATAATCGTCTTTGGGCGGATTTTTCCGAATGATGTCTAGGCAAATGTCCGCAGTACGCGACAGGGTATTCCGCAAATCCCAACCATAGACCGCCAGGTTGTGATTAATCCCTCGTTGAATTGGGAAGCGGGAGCCTGCGTCACGTTCCCAATAATCCTCTATATCGTCCATGTAGTGGCGTATAAACAACAGCGCTGGAGCGAAATCCAACCAGTTGATATCACCAAACTCCCGATCGAGTTGTCGAGCCAGATGTTCTAGGTTCAGCGGAAATCCATCTCCTGGGCCGTCGTAGGTGGGATAACGCATCTGGTTAGACCAGCCCATTTCCTTGGCAATCATCATCGGATAGGAGAGGCTAGTATTAAAGATTGCCCCACTTTGAAAGCCGTGAGAGAGAGAGTCCCCAATCGTGACTAGCCGATGCTTAGGAGTTCCTTGTCTACTCACTTCAACGGCAATGCCCAGACTGGGATCTGTAATGGGTTTTCGCGCCTGTGCCTGAATAATTACATCGTCTGGCGTGCGATCGCGCATTCGATTTCCAGAGTCTGCCATAAAGTCTCCTTATTAAAAAAAGCGAACATTCGTTACCAGATGCTCCACAACCGATGAGATAAAATCCGGAATTTGTGTTAAATCAGCAGCGGTTTCAAATTAGCCGGTAGAATCTCTAAGACGATAAGATTCAATTAAATATTGTAGCAATTTGTAACAATATTTAAATCTTTTATTTGAAAACTGGACAGAAGATTAGGTAGAGGTTTTACTATAAAAGCCACCTCAAGTTCAAGAAAATTTAATTTCATAAAAAAGCCAGATAATTAATTAACTATTAATTATCATAAGTTGGAGGATTGATTTTAGGCATAATGTATTTTCCAAAATGTAATTATTAGAATTAAATAAGAAAATAGACAGAAGATGGAAATAATAACTAAAGTTATATTATCGAAACTTATTAAGCATTAAGTTATAAAATGCAAGTGTATCGCACAAGCAGTGTAACTCTCATCTGCTGCGTTCTTTTGTAGCGTTAAAATAGCACAAAAGCTAGACTTGCTCGATGGCTTTTTCTTGGCTAGTTAACAGAAAAGTTAGCAATACTGAATTCAGGTGGAATCTATGGCTTTTAATATCAGTGCGCTGAAATTACCTACACTCAAAATGGGCTCTAATGGAGCAGCAGTCAGTGCTTGGCAAAGCTTTTTAAAAGAGGCTGGTTATCCGATAGGAACCGTTGATGGAGACTTTGGCAAGATTAGCGATACAGCTACCCGTAGTTATCAGCAAAGGAATAACTTGCCGGTTAATGGAGTTGTGGATAATACCACCTACACCAAAGCTTTGAGCGACGGTTTTCTTTATAAAGTTCCCAATCTTACGGCAGCAATGTTGCTTGCTTATCTGCGCTTTGGCGAGGCAGAGGTTAAAGATTTACAAAAGTCTTTGAATACTATATTGGTTCCCGACTTAACCGTAGATGGAGACTTTGGAGCTAGAAGTAGCCAAGGGTTAGCCCAAGCTTATCTCCAAAGAGATGTGCGCTTGCGTGATGAATTGGAAAATCTACTTTCTGCAACGACTAAGCAGAAATTAGGCGCAGATTTTATCCCAGCAATGGATATCCTCAACGCCTATGCCAAAAGAATTCGATTTCGCTTGAGTGGTCCGCATTGGTATGACAACTTTCCGACTAGCCGCTCGATTTCTGATTTAGCTTCGCCTTTCCGAGAAAAGGTAGCAGCTTTTCAAAAAGCTTTAATTGATGCGGGTGCCCAAACCATTATTGCCGCTACCTATCGACCTCCACAAAGAGCTTATATGATGCACTATTCGGCTCGGATTAGTCGAGGAGAAATCAGAGCAGAAAATGTACCAAATATGGCGGGAGTTGACATTGAATGGGTACATTATACGAACGCTGTAGCTGTGCAAGCTGCACAACTGATGGTAGATGAATTCGGGATTGGGGGGAATCCGGTGGCTCTAAGATCTCGCCATACTGAAAGGCTAGCCATCGATTGGAACATTACCTGGGAAGGAATTCTAAAAATAAAAAAGAGAGATGGCACCCTGGTGAATATTGGCGCTCCCACGAATGGTGCCAACAATACGGCTCTCTATAGTGTGGGTGCATCTTATGGCGTATTTAAGCTAGCAAATGACCCGCCCCACTGGTCAGTTGATGGTCGCTAAGGCTGAGGAGTTTTTTGAGTTAAGATTTTGAGTTTAGATTGTAGAGACGCGATTTATTGCGTCTCTATTTATCGATAGTTCAGAAATTTAGATTGGGCAACAGTAAAGCAAAATGGTATGAAAACAAAAGGTAAACTTTGCTGATTGCCGAACATCTACCCAACTGAGAGCTATGCAAGTTCAAAGATTTGACCTTAGCGCGGTTATCATCCGCACTACTGCGATCGCTCTACTGGCATTAATCGCTGGCTGTTCATCCGATCCATATACAGAATCAGCACTCCAGCCAACCAAATCCTCGAATCGCGCCGCTACTACAGCAGAAGTGGGTTTAGCACGTCACTTGAAACGCACCAAAGCCAAATTTTACGGTGCATATTGGTGCCCTTTCTGCACAAAACAGAAAGAACTGTTTCCAAAAGAGGCGCTTGGCTATATAAACTACATTGAGTGCGATGCGGGCGGTAAAAATCCGCGTCCAGACCTCTGCACAAAGGCAAAGATCAAAGGCTTTCCCACTTGGGAAATTAAGGGGCGGCGTTACTCAGGTCTGCTTTCTTTAGAAGAACTCGCCGAGCTATCCGGGTATAAAGGCGATCGCAACTTCCAAAACCGAATTTGATGCGTGTCGCCAAACGCTTCGCTCAAACGAACAATGCCATGCCCCTACGATGGTTCCCTCATTGTGGCTGCACAACGGCTGGAGAGGAAATTGGTTGTGCTTGTCCGGCTTGTACGAGAGCTTGATAAATTGCAGCAGCCACCTCAGCACGAGTCGCCGCTTGATTCGGTTTGAGCAAGTTTTGATTCGGATAGTTAATCACAAGACCGGCTGCTGTAGACGCTGCGACACCTTGGGTCGCGTACTTAGGAATCTCCTTAGCGTCTTGATAAGTCTGCAAAGCTTGAGCCGGATTGGACGGTGGTTTCAGCCCTAAGCCGCTAGCAAGCGCAACCAAAACTTGCGCTCTCGGAATTTCTTGGTTTGGGAGAAACCGATTTCCCGGATATCCTTTCAAAAAACCCGTTGCCACAGCTTGCTTGATTCCAGCTTCAGCCCAGTACCCAGAGGGGACATCTTTAAAATTCAGAGCATTCTGAGCCGGTTTTTGACCAAAAGCTTTCCGCAACGGAGCCGTAAATTCCGCTCTCGTGATCGGTTGATCGGGGCGAAAAGTGCCATCGGTGAAACCCGCGAGGATGTTGCGCTCAACCAGCGCTTGAATGTAAGGACGCGCCCAGTAATTATCCGGAACGTCGGAAAAGTCGATCGGTTTAGCTGGTGCAGAAGCTGTGGGGGCTGGTACGGGAACAACCGCCGCTGGGGCGGAAGGCGCGGGTGGTGCTGCGGGAGCGACTGAGGGCGCTGGGGCAGAAGGCGCGGGTACGGGTACGGGAATCGGGACGCTTCTCGATACCGTGTTTGGATCGTCGGGTATGAGTAGCGTTGAGTTTGGGTCGCTCGGTGAAGCAGAAGGTGCCGGAACCGTTTGCTGGGTGGGCGATTCTCCGGGTATCACCGTTGGTAGCGGCGCTGCTGGCTTTGGACTCGCCGTGGCGTCAGGAGTCGGCAATCCGGTCAAATTCAACCCTGGCTCCCTTCTACCAATTGACCAGAAGAAAATCGTGCCAATCACGCCGAAGGCAACAACAATGCCAATCAACTCATCAAAGCCAAGCCGAGAGGAACGTGGATCGGGGGGAGGTGATGTCATTTACCTGAGTTCATGCAGCAAGTAGCTTATACCCTAAAATGCCTAGCTAAGTCATCCTTCTTAAAGCAAGAATTAAAAATTTTTGGAGGACAGAGTATGAAACTTGTTTTAATTGAAAGTCCTGGCAAACGGCAGAAATGGCAGAAAAGCCTTGGTTCTGGCTACCGAGTGATGGCAAGCATGGGTCACGTCGTTGAGCTGGCTAAAGACGGGGAAGATGCACTGGGATTTGACCTATCAGGCGATCGCGTTACTTGTCGATTTGTCCCCCGTGGCGACCGAGGCAAAAAGGTTCTCACAGAATTAAAACAAGCCGTCAAATCAGCAACCGAAGTCATATTTGCGACAGACCCAGACCGGGAAGGTGAGGTCATTTCTTGGCATCTGGCACGAGAACTCAAGGTAAAAAATCCCCGGCGAGTAGTGACGAGCGAAATTACAGAAACTGCGATTAAAAAAGCAGTGAGCAAACCCCGTCCCCTCGACCAGAACTTAGTAGATGCAGCTCTTCTGAGGACGTGTCTCGACAAGCTAGTTGGCTTCAGAGGCTCCCCTCTGGTTTGGTCGCTCAAAAACGGAGCCAAGTCAGTCGGTCGGGTTCAAAGCGCAACCTTGCACCTATTATGCGATCGCGAGAGAGCAATTACAGCCTTTGTCCCTGAAGATTACTGGTCTGTTTACGTTGACTACGCCGAGGGGTTTCGAGCCTTTTATGCCGGACAAGTGAATCGTTCCGATGAGCCTGAAGTAGAGGAAACCGATGATTCTGAGTCTCCTGACAGCAAAAAAGCTGCTGAAGGAACCAGAGTGACAACACAAACTCAAGCGGATCAACTGGTAGCGATGGCGAAGAGTCATCCGCATCAGGTAGTCAGCACCCAAGGTAAAGTGAGTTTCAAAAAACCACCCGCCGCATTTACTACCAGTTCCCTTCAGCAAGCAGCAGGAGCGCGTCTAAAGCTGAATCCAGAGAAAACAATGCAAGTGGCGCAAAAGCTGTACGAACAAGGATACATCACCTATATGCGTACAGATAGCCCAACTTTATCTGAGGAGTTTTGCGCTTCGGTGCGGAAGTATCTGGAGCAAAATGACCCAGAGAATGTCCCCCAAAAGACGACTGTTCGTAAAAGTGCAGCGCTGTCCCAGGAGGCGCACGAGGCAATTCGACCGACAGAGATTACCCGGCTACCATCCGTCATTAAAGCAGAGTTAACACCCGAAGAAGCTGGATTGTATGATTTGATATGGCGACGCGCGATCGCTTCTCTCTGTCAACCAGCGCGACTCCTGAAGACGAAAATTGTCACGAAATCTGGTAGCGTTACTTGGCAAGCTTTGGGTCAGGTGCTACAGTTTGAGGGCTATCTGCGCTACTGGCGGGACATTGGCTCAGACCAAGTGTTGCCGACGCTGAAAGAGGGGCAATCGCTTACCTGTACCCAAGCGGGTGCCGATCAGAAGCAGACAATGCCACCACCCCGCTATTCTGAGTCTAAGTTGATTCAGGTGATGGAGAAACAGGGGATTGGGCGTCCTAGCACCTATGCTCCGATGGTAAAGACTTTGAAAGAGCGGGAGTATGTGGTTCTGAAGAAGGCGTTGCTCGTTCCGACCCAGCTAGGGATGGAAGTTGATGAGTTTTTGGGTCGGGTGTTGCCTGAGCTGATTCGTGCAGATTTCACGGCAAAGATGGAGCGGGAATTGGATGCGATCGCTCACGGTAAGCTGGACTGGCAAAAGTATTTGACTAGCTGGAACCGCGACTATTTTGCCCCAGCACTCAAGAAAGCCGGGGCAAAAATTCCCGTTTCTATGCCGACTGTAACGAATCCAAGCCGAGTTAAGGTCACTCCACCTGTTTGTGAACCCCCGGATACTCGCACCGATACTAGCACGGAGACTCGGTCTGAACTTACTAATATTCGGTGTCCGAAATGCAAACATCCAATGACGAGGGTTTACTCGAAGTCTAAAAAACTTCAAACAGACCATTTTTTGAGCTGTGATGAGCGCAATAATGGCTGCGGTGCTGTAATGTTTTTTAACGTATCCACGCTAGAGTATGAATTGCCTGACGCTAAGCGGAAAAATCCGCCGCGTTCTGACAAGCCTTCTCAGCATTCTTGTCCGATTTGTGGCTCTTCCCTAGAGCGTTACAAATACACCAAAAATGGTCAAGATAAGGTGATGTTGCGTTGCTCTAACCCGAAAACCAAACAAAATAAATGCAAAGAGGTAGCCTTCTTTGAGAGTAAAAAAGGTAACTGGTGGTCGCCAAAATTTGGCGAGCTTGGCGCGGAGTAATTCAGTAAGAATGCGTAGCTATACCTGTGGCTTAGTTTCTTGATTTACAAAGCGCCTAATTGAAATACGTTGTTTGCTTGTGGTTTAAGGGTCTGGCGTGTACGCAATCATTATTAAGTTTTAACTAAAAAATAAACGCCAAGTCAGTCCCCCAATCCCTCAACTTGAATTGCCTTCTATTGGAGATATATTTTAAACTACAGCAAAACCATTCACAAAGAACAGCGGCATCTCAACACTTTGGTAGTTGCCCTTACACATAGCTGGAAATAAAATAGCTATGTGTAAGCATACTTTGGTTGGCATCAGTAGTTAATAGCATCACATTTATTTAAAGGTTTTCTTCATACATAACAATAAATATAGCTAAATTTAAAGTGATAGCAGACCTTATTTTTACTACAACGCTTAATAAATTTAAAAAGTATTTTTGTTGTTTTAACCGTTGTTTTAATAAAAAGTTGGACAAGAGAAACTTACCTATTTTTTTATAAATTCTAAAATCAAAACTAAAATAAATACACTCTTTTACCTTTTCAAATTGAATCAAATTTAAATTGCAAAAAATTGAAACCTGTAGTTTCAGCGTACTTGCGATTCTAAATTACCAATTTTAAATACTCTAAGTTTTACTGTGCCTGGGTTTTAACCCCTAAAAATTTTTTTAACCACGATCCCTTAGCTTTATACCCTGTACCCAAGGCTGGGTAGGGAATCTCAAAAAAACTGTTTATTATACCATAAAATTTCAACCATAAGAAAATTTGTTAAAATAGTTAACTTGCTTCAAGGGACTGAAATTGCTATTATTTAAATTCCTGATTTTGCCTATCTCCGTGCAGCCTACAAAGCTTTCGCCCAAGCTGAGAATATAAAGCTGGGTGTACCCACTCGTGTGAAAATAAACAGCAAACTTCCACAGGTTTAAATTGAGTGGATATACAACTACACTAAAGCGGAATAACTTGGTATCATAACCCTTTGAACCAGGAACGTCACTAGCGTCAGGTTGAGGAATGAAGTCTGATAAATCATTGATAAACAACAAAATTAAGCGGCAACTGCAACAAACACCAGTGGCGATTATCGGAATGGGTTGCATTTTTCCGCAAGCCAGGACTCTAGAAGAGTATTGGGAAAATATCATTACAAAAACCGATTGTATCTCTGATGTTCCTCCCTCACGCTGGCGGATTGAGGACTACTACGATCCAGATCCCAAGGCACCGGATAAGACTTATTGCAAACGAGGCGGATTCATCCCGGATATTGATTTTGATCCGATGGAATTTGGGCTGCCTCCCAATATTCTAGAGGTGACAGATGTCGCCCAAATGCTCTCGTTGGTAGTTGCCAAACAGGCAATGGAAGACGCTGGTTACGGTGAATCCAGAGATTTTAATCGGAAAGGCACAGGCGTCATTCTGGGCGTAGGGGGCGGGCAGAAACTAATTACGCCGCTAACTGCCCGTTTGCAATATCCCGTTTGGGAGAAGGTTCTTAAAAACAGTGGTGTATCTGACGAAGATACCCAAAAGATTATTGAGAAGATAAAACTTGCCTATATCGGCTGGGAGGAAAATTCTTTTCCGGGCATGTTGGGGAACGTGATTGCCGGACGAATTGCCAACCGCCTAGATTTAGGAGGAATTAACTGTGTTGTAGATGCAGCCTGTGCCGGGTCATTAAGCGCCCTGCGGATGGCTTTGAGTGAATTGACCGAGTATCGTAGCGACATGATGATCGCGGGCGGTGTGGATGCCGACAATTCGATCTTCATGTATATGTGCTTTAGTAAAACGCCTGCCTTTTCTAAAGAAGGGAATTCCCGTCCCTTCGATATAAATTCCGACGGGATGCTGTTGGGTGAAGGCATGGGAATGATGGTTCTCAAGCGGCTTGAAGATGCCGAACGAGATGGCGATCGCATTTATGCCGTCATCAAGGGAATGGGCACCTCCAGCGATGGCAAATCTAAGAGCATTTATGCTCCTCGTTCGGAAGGGCAAGCCGTAGCGTTGCGTCGAGCTTATGAAGATGCTGGATTTGCACCCTCAACAGTCGGTCTGATTGAAGCTCATGGTACAGGAACCGTCGCTGGCGATCCGACAGAGTTTGCAGGCTTAAATGAAGTTTTTAGCCAAAACAACTCCCAAAAACAACATATTGCCTTGGGGAGCGTTAAGTCTCAGATTGGACATACCAAAGCAACAGCAGGTGCAGCCAGCCTGATCAAAACGGCTTTGGCTTTGCACCACAAGATATTACCCCCGACGATTAATGTCACCCAACCCAACCCTAAACTTAAAATAGAAGACTCACCCTTCTATTTGAATACCGAAACCAGACCCTGGCTTGGCATTGATGATGAAACGCCAAGAAGAGCAGGGGTCAGTGCGTTTGGCTTTGGAGGCACGAATTATCATGTCGTCCTCGAAGAATATCAAAGGGAACATCAACAGGCTTATCGTTTACACAGTACGCCAGCGACCATTCTGCTGGATGCTCCAACAGTAGGAGAATTATTGGCGAAGTGTGAAACCCTAGAGTCGCAATTAGCAAGCGATCGCGGCACACAACATTACACAGAACTTGTCAGCGCTGCGAGTTTAAAAATTCCCGTTGCCTCAGCCAGAGTGGGATTTGTCGCCACCTCTGCCGCAGAAGCCCGTGAATTATTGCAGATTACGATTGACTTACTCAAAAACAAACAGCAAGCCCAATCGTGGGAGCATCCTAAAGGAATCTATTACCGCAAAACTAGCCTGAACCCCCAAGGGAAGGTAGTGGCGCTGTTTTCGGGGCAAGGTTCGCAGTATTTGGAGATGGGTAAGGAACTTGTCCTTAACTTCCCTCAGCTTCGCCAAGCTTACAGCGATATGGACAAATACCTGGGCAAGAATGGGTTGCCACCCATTTCCCAAGTCGTTTTCCCGTGTCCTGTTTTTGACAACGCCCAAAAGGATGCCCAAATTGCGGCATTACAACAGACCGAAAATGCCCAACCCGCAATTGGTGCCTTGAGTTTTGGTCTCTACAAGATTATAGAAGAGGCAGGGTTCAAGCCTGATTATGTGGCAGGGCACAGCTTCGGGGAACTGACAGCACTATGGGCGGCGGGCGTTCTGAATGACGAAGATTACTTTTTCCTCGTCAAAGCCAGAGGTCAAGCGATGGCATTCCCCGACGATCCAAAAGTTGATACCGGCATGATGCTGGCGGTGAAAGGGGATATTTATAAAGTCAAAGAAGTTGTCGAGAATTTCCCCAAAATCACCATTGCCAACTGGAACTCTAACAATCAGGTGGTATTAGCGGGGGCGAAGGGAGAAATCGCCAAAGTCCAGCAGAAATTGGAGCAGCTTGGGTATTCGGTTGTTTTACTACCCGTTTCCGCAGCTTTCCATTCACCGTTTGTCGCTCACGCTCAAAAACGGTTTGCAGAGGTGCTGGATCGCGTTACTTTTAATCAGCCGAAAATCCCGGTATACTCCAATACAACCGGAAATCTTTATCCAGACAATTCCCATACCATCGGACAAACCTTAGCTGCACATATTGTCAATCCTGTGCATTTTAAGCAGGAAGTTGAAAATATTTACGCAGCCGGGGGATATTTCTTTGTCGAAATTGGCCCCAGGAATATCCTGACCAATCTGGTGAAGAATATCCTCGAAGATCGACCCCATTTAGCGATCGCCTTGAATGCCAGTAGCAAAGGAGATAGCCAGCGCCAGTTGTGCGAAGCCTTTGTTCAGTTGCGCGTGGCTGGCTTGTCTTTAGATAACCTCGATCCTTACCTAGTTAAATCAAAAACATCCAATTCTCAGCAAAAGAAGAGATTGAATGTGCCTTTAAACGGCGCTAACTATGTCAGTGAGAAAACCAAAGCTGCTTTTGAACACGCTTTGCAAAACGGACACCAAATCAAGGGAAATCCAGAAAGGGAAAACAGGAATGGGAAATTGACACAGGAGCCGAAGAAATCTTTAGCCCCGAAACCAACACCACACATCGCCCCAATCCCTACCCCTCAACCCGTAATTCCCGTACCCGTAATTCCCCAAGTCAAAATGCCAGAGCCGATACCAGTTCCACCCGCAACCAAATCAGAGGCGCAACCCATGCAACAATCTTCTGTAAATAATCAGGGTCTTCTAGAAAGTTTAGAGCGCAACATGATGCGCTTTCACGAACATCAAGCTGCCAGCCAGCAAGTTCACGAACAATACCTGAAAAATCAGTTGGAATATTCCCAAAGATTTTTCCAGCTCATGCAGCAACATTATTCTCTTTTGGGGGCGGGTAATGGTGCGAATGGGTCAGTTGTGAATGGTCAGGCGTCAATCGCGCCGGTTCGGAACTTTGAGCAAGGACAAAACGGACAAGGAACCTCTGACAAACCACAGTATTCGGTTGTTTCCCCTACTGCCACGACTGTCGTACCGACACCCGAGAAGCTGATACATTCTGGGCTAGCTGCCCCAGAAACCGTCCCTACAGCGGTGCCAGTAATTTCCCAACCCGTTTCCAGCAATGGTTCGCAGGCAGCCCAGGCTCGCTCAGTAGAGACAAACAGCGTTTTAACTCAAATCGCTCAATTAGAGCCAACAGAAGTTGCGCCCTCTTTCATCGAAAATACCCCTAGTGCGTCCGTAATCGCGCCGGTGGATTTGACCCCCCTGATTCAAGCGCTGTTAGAAGTAGTCAGTGAGAAAACTGGCTACCCCACGGAAATGCTAGAGCTTTCAATGGACATGGAAGCGGATTTGGGGATTGACTCGATCAAGCGGGTGGAAATCTTGGGAGCAATGCAGGAGTTATTCCCTGATTTGCCGCCGGTGAATCCAGAACAGCTAGCCGAACTCCGCACCCTCGCTCAAATTGTTGAATATATGGGCAACAAAGCGCCATCAACAGAGGTCGAGGTTTCTGCTCCAGCGGCAGCAGTTTCAGCGAAGGCAGAAAACGGATTTGTCTCCCAGGAGAAGGCGAATGCTCTGATCCAATCCCTGTTAGAAGTAGTCAGTGAGAAGACTGGCTACCCCACGGAAATGCTAGAGCTTTCGATGGACATGGAAGCAGATTTGGGGATTGACTCGATCAAGCGGGTGGAAATCTTGGGGGCAATGCAGGAGTTATTCCCTGATTTGCCGCCGGTGAATCCAGAACAGCTAGCCGAACTCCGCACCCTTGCTCAAATTGTTGAATATATGAGCCAGGAATCGCGGGTGGCTGAAAAAAAAACTTAACCCCAGAATCGCAGCAAGTTGAAGCTTCAGATGAAGCTTCAACTGAAGCTGAGCACAAGATTCAACGCGGTCGGGCGAGGCTCCAACCTCTAAGTGAGGCAGATTATCTGGATTTCACCTTGCCCGACCATCACATTTGTTTGCTGACCGATGACGGTAGCCCTGCCAGTATCAGATTGGTCAAGTCTCTTTCAGACCGAGGGTGGAAAGTGGTTGTATTAAGTTTCCCCGAATCTGTTATTGCCCAACGGCTACCGTTACCGGGAGGAATTAACCGTGTGGTGCTGGCAGATTTGAGCGAGGAGCATTTGAAACAACAGCTGATGGCGATCGCGCAAAACTACGGCTCCATTGGCGCGTTCGTTCATCTGCATCCCTCAATTCAAGAAAGTCTTGGGCAGGAATCGGAAAGAGCCATCCTCAAGCATATTTTTCTGATTGCTAAGCACCTCAAAAAATCCCTGAATGAAGCAGCACGTCAAGGACGCAGTTGTTTCCTCACCGTGAGCCGCCTGGATGGGCAATTCGGTTTAAGTCGCAAAACAGAGTTTAGCGCCATTGGTGGGGGGCTGTTCGGCTTGACGAAAACCCTCAACCTGGAATGGGAACGGGTGTTTTGTCGCGCCATCGATTTGAGTCCCGCTTTCGATGAAGAATTTGTCGCCCAATCGATTGTCGCGGAACTTCACGACCCCAATCGGTTGATTACCGAAGTCGGGTACAGTTCCCAGGGGAGAACCACCCTGGTAGCCGAGATGTGTAGGGTTAAGAAGAACGCTCGCGGCACAACACATCAAATTACTCCATCCTCGGTGTTTCTCGTCAGCGGCGGTGGACGCGGGATTACTTCCCAGTGTGTCATCAAGCTAGCGCAACGCTACCGATGCAAATTTATCCTCCTCGGTCGCTCAAGCATCAATCCGGAGCCAGCATGGGCAAAAGGCTGTGTTGATGAATTTGATTTGAAAAAGCGGATTATGGCAGATATTACTGCACGAGGAGAGAAACCCACCCCAATCAAAGTCCAAAAGACACTGAAGGGGATTTTAGCCCAACGAGAAATCGCCCAAACGCTGGAAGCGATTGAGCAAGCGGGTGGGAAAGCAGAATATCTCAGCGCCGACATTACCGATGCGATCGCTTTAAAGGAAAAACTAGCAGATGCCGTCCAGCGTTTCGGAGCGATCTCCGGAATTCTTCATGGCGCTGGCAATTTGGCAGATAAATTAATTGAGAATAAATCCGAACAGGATTTTGAAGCCGTTTATACTGCCAAAGTCAAAGGATTGGAAAATCTGCTGAGTTGTGTCAATCCGAATCAAATCAAGCATTTGGTGTTGTTCGCTTCAGCCGCTGGGTTTTACGGAAATATTGGTCAATCGGATTATGCGATCGCCAATGAGATTCTCAATAAATTTGCCCATCACTTTAAGCGCCTCCATCCCGAATGTCACGTAGCTTCCTTTAATTGGGGACCTTGGGATGGCGGGATGGTTACGCCTGAGTTAAAACAGATTTTTGCCGAACGCAAGGTTGAGGTAATTCCCGTTGAAGTGGGAACTCAGATGCTAGTTGACGAACTAGATTTTGGCGAACGGGAAACGGTACAAGTCTTAGTGGGGAGTCCTCTGGTAGTCGTGTCTGGAGAGCTAGATTCAGAACTCCGGACTTACCAAATTCATCGAAAATTAAACCTGAAAGCAAATTCCTTTTTGCAAGATCATGCGATTGGTGGTCAAGCGGTATTACCAACCGTTTGTGGTTCAGTATGGCTTGCCAATGTTAGCGAACAGCTATATCCTGGCTACAAGTTTTTTAGCTGCGAAAACTTCAAAGTCTTAAAAGGCATTGTTTTCGATGAAACATTGGCAAGCGAATACATCTTGGAAGTGAAGGAAGTCAATAAATCCCAGAACGAGCAGCTCGAACTCGCAGCGACAATATGGAGTGAAGCGGAACCCGGAAAACGCCGCTATCATTACAACGGGCAGGTGAAACTCCTGAAAGAAATTCCGGAAGCTCCCACTTATGAATTTGATGCAACTCAAAGTCAAGAGTTTGCGTTCCTATCGCCTTATCAGGATGGCACCTTGTTTCATGGCCCTAGTTTTAAAGGGGTCAAACAAGTTTTAAATATTACGCCAGAAACCCTGACGATGGAATGTGTTTTACCCCAAATCACTGAAGAACAGCGGGGACAGTTTCCGGCACAGGCATTCGATTTTGTCGCCAAAGATGTGCAATTTCAGTGCATGTTAATTTGGGTAAGGCATTTTTATCAGGCGGCTAGTCTCCCTTTACGCTGCCAGAAAGGAGAGCATTTCCAAATGATTCCCTTGGGTAAACCATTTTACGTGTCGATGGATGTCATTTCTAGCAATGAGACAAAGTTAGTGGCGAACATCACTTCCCACGATATCCAAGGAAAAGTTTACTCGCGAGTATTTGGGGCAGAAGTGACGATTAGCAAACAACTGAACCGTCTATTCTTTAACTCAGAAAAAGTAGGAGTTAAGTAATGGCGAGTTAAGAAACCATTCAGCGTGCTGTAGTAGCGATCGCTGCTACAGCACGCTGGCTAGAGCTTATTTAAAATAAAGTAGTTTTTTATTAATCTTTTAGGAATATTGAATGGAAAAAATTGCAATCATCGGTTTATCTAGCTTATTCCCAGGTGCAGAAAGTCCTGAGCAATATTGGCAGAATTTAATTGCTAAAAAAGATTTTAAAAGCTTAGCAACAGTCGAACAAATGGGAGTAGACCCCCAAAAGTTTTATTCGACAGATAAAGGGAAGCTAGATAAATACTATTGTTTAAAGGGAGGGTATATTCGAGATTTTCAGTTAGATACCAGCGAGTATCAGATGGCTCCTGAGTTACTGAAAAGCTTAGATGAAATTTATCAATGGTCTTTATACGTCTCAAAACAAGCATTAAAAGATAGCGGTTATTTAGGAAATCAATCAGTTCTGGAAAAATGCGGCGTGATTCTGGGGAATCTTTCTTTTCCTACCCGCTTTTCCCATCGTTTTTTTGCACCAATCTATCAAAAGTTTCTTGATTCAGCCCTTCAGCAACTTTTACAAGAAGAATCTTTCCAACTAAAAAAACCACCTTCTGATGGATCTCTTTTAAATGGAATGTTAGCTGGGTATCCGGCAGCAGTCATTGCTCAAGCGCTGTCTTTATCTGGAATTAATTTATCTCTGGATGCAGCCTGTGCGACATCGCTGTATGCAGTTAAATTAGCTTGTCACTATCTGTTATCCGGCAAAGCTGACCTGATGTTAGCGGGTGCGGTGAGTTGCGCCGATCCGTTCTTCATCAATATGGGATTTTCCATTTTCCACGCTTATCCAGAAGATGGGATATCGCGTCCTTTTGATAAGTCATCCGGAGGACTCGTAGCTGGAGAAGGAGCCGGAATGGTTGTCCTGAAACGATATAGCGATGCGCTGCGAGATGGCGATCGCATCTACGCCACAATCTGCGGCGTTGGCTTATCGAATGACGGCAAAGGGAAATTTGTCCTCAGTCCTAATCCCAAAGGGCAAATCTTAGCCTTTGAACGGGCATATACCGAAGCCGGAATACATCCCAACAGTATCGATTACATCGAGTGTCATGCCACGGGTACTCCTGTCGGAGATATCACCGAACTCAACTCGATGGAAACCTTCTTCGGTAAGCATCAAACGGTACCTCTGATTGGTTCTGTCAAATCCAATTTTGGTCACTTGTTGACGGCTGCGGGGATCGCGGGTCTCATCAAAGTGATTTTGAGCATGGGTGAAGAGATCATCCCGGCGACAATCGACGTAATTGACCCCCTCCGTTCAGAAAAAGGCGCGATCGCTGCTGAGCAGATGGTCACTTCCCCGACACCTTGGCCTCAAAAACAACCGACAAAACGTGCCGCCATCAATGCTTTTGGTTTTGGTGGTACTAATGCTCATTTGATTTTAGAATCTTCAGAGGCAACGGCTGGAGAAGGTGAGGATTCCCAATCCCCAATTCCCAATCCTCAACTCAACACTCAACACTCAACACTCAACACTCAACACTCATTAGCGATCGTCGGCATGGATGCCTTCTTTGGCTCCTGTAAAAGTTTAGATGCCTTCGAGCGCACGATTTATGAGGGAACGCAGCATTTTATCCCCCTTCCGCCTCAGCGCTGGCAAGGTATCGAAGAGCAACCCCAATTACTCAAAGAATATGGCTTGGCAAACGGTGAAGCGCCTCTGGGAGCCTACATTCAAGATTTTGAACTCGATTTTCTCAATTTCAAAATCCCGCCCCGCGACGAAGATCAACTGATTCCTCAACAGCTATTGATGCTCAAGGTGGCGGACAACGCTATCAAAGATGCAAAACTAGCGCAAGGGGGAAATGTCGCCGTGATTGTGGCGATGGGGACAGAACTCTCCTTGCACCAGTATCGCGGTCGATGCGATTTATCTTGGCAAATCAAAGAGAGCTTGGAACAAGCAAATATTTCTTTGTCTCCCGAAAAACTTGCCGAACTGGAAACTATTGCCAAAGATAGCTTGCATCCTCCGGCGCAAGTCAACCGATACACTAGCTTCATCGGCAATGTGATGGCTAGTCGCATTTCCGCCCAGTGGGATTTCACTGGTCCCTCCTTCACCATTTCTGCCGAAGAAAATTCGGTTTTTAAAGCTTTAGAAGTCGCTCAACTCCTGCTCTCTAATGGAGAAGTTGATGCTGTTGTCGTCGGCGCTGTCGATCTCTCTGGTGGATTGGAAAACGTATTATTCCGCCAGCAGTTAGCACCGATTAATCAAGGGATTCCCACCTTAAGCTTTGATGAAAACGCGAATGGCTGGATGGTCGGAGAAGGTGCAGGTGCCGTCATTTTAAAGCGGCACGAAACAGCCAAACAAGAGCAAGACCGAATTTATGCCGTTATTGATGCCATCAGCTTAATTCAGGATAATGCCAATCATCAATCGACGAGCGATCGCATGCTCACACAAGCTTGTCAGCAGGCGTTCGATTTAGCAGGTATTCACCCTACAGACATCGGGTATCTGGAAGTTTTTGGCAGTGGCGTCGCCTCAGAAGATGAAGCCGAAATCAAAGGTTTACTTTCTGCCTATCAAACTTCCCAAGCGAGTTTGAGTTGTTGCCTGGGAAGCGTCAAAGCCAACATCGGTCATACTTATACCGCTTCCGGGATGGCGAGTTTAATCAAAACTGTCCTCTGCCTGTTTCATCGGTATATTCCTGCGACTCCCCAGTGGTCTAGACCGAAACTGCCTCAGATGTGGCAAGGAAGTCCCTTCTACGTCACCACCGAATCGAGAACTTGGTTCTTGGAACCCGAAGCGTCCAAAAGAGTGGCTGCAATTAACGGCTTAGGCATAGATGGTACTTATTCTCACATCATCCTCTCGGAAGAATTGAGCCAAAAAGAGCGTCCTAGGAAGTATCTGGAACAAACGCCCTTCTATTTATTTCCCCTCACCGCTAATCATCAATCTGCGTTGCTCGAACGCTTGCATTCGCTCCAAAATCTGATTGAAACGGGTGAAGATCTATCCGTTGCAGCAACACAGACCTTTACAGCTTTTGGGAAATCGCCCCAGGCGACTTATACCCTAGCGATTGTCGGTTCTCATAAACAGGAAATCCTGCGGGAAATCCACTTAGCGATCGCAGGTATCAAAAAAAGCTTTGAAACGGGCGGAGAATGGAAAACACCACTTGGCAGTTATTTCACACCGAAACCTTTAGGAAAAGAGGGTAAACTTGCCTTTGTTTACCCAGGTATGGCTAGTTCTGCTCTCGGACTAGGACGGGACATTTTCCAGCTATTTCCTAAAGTTTACGATAGCTTCTCGGCTCTGACTCCCTATCCAGGTCAGGTCATGCACGAGAAACTTCATTATCCCAGAAGTTTAGAAAAACTTTCCAGTCAAGCACAAGCAGAGAAACAGGCAGAATTTTTGGGTGACGGAGTAGCAATGTGCCAAACCGGAATCAGTTTGGCAGTGCTATATAGCCTCATTCTCAGACAGTATTTCCAAGTCCAACCCCAAGTTGCATTTGGGTATAGCTTGGGTGAAGCTAGCAGTATGCTGTTTGCCCTTGACATTTGGCGCGATGATGGGAAATTAAGCGAAGCTTTAGTGTCCTCTCCTCTATTTAGAACTGATTTATGCGGTCCCTGTTTAGCGGGACGTAGGTTTTGGGGTTTGCCAGAAAGCGATCGCTCGGAAAAATTTTGGATTTCCTATGTTCTCAAAGCGCCCGTATCGACAGTTAAGGAAGTCCTAAAGCAGGAAGAACGTCTTTATCTGTCATTTATCAATACTCCAGAAGAAGTAGTAATTGGTGGAGATCCGCAAGCTTGCTTAAGAGTGATTGAAACTCTCAAGTGCAAATATTTCCCCATCAATTTTGACAGTGTATTGCACTGCGAACCAACAAATACTGAGTATGAGGGATTGGTTGAATTACACACAATTCCCATCCAAAATCTACCCGATATTCAGTTTTATTCTGGAGTAAATTACGCTCCGATTAAGCTAGATACTAATTCTCTGGCCCATAACGCCGCCAAAATCTGCTGTATAACGGTTGATTTCCCTAGAATTATTCATCGTGTCTACGAAGCTGGTGTCAGAATCTTTATTGAGGTAGGCGCAGGAAACAATTGTTCTCGATGGATTAGCGAAACGCTTAAGCAACAAGAGCATATTGCCATATCCATCAATACCAAAGGCGTTGATGACCATACTGGAGTGGTCAGGGTTTTAGCAAAACTTGTGAGTCACGGTGTCTCTGTGGATTTGTCCCCACTTTATTCTCAAGTGCCAGAAAAATCTATCCAACGTCAATCAATTGTTAAAAAAGTTACTTTGGGTGGAAGCCGAATTTATTCTAAAATTTTGACCGCTGAAAATTGTGAGATTTTCCGAAAAGAGATAACAAGAGGTAATAAAGCAAAAGCCATGACAATAGCAAAAGAACCCCAACAGACAACTAATCATCAAAACCAAATGATGAAGATATTTCAGCTACAAATAGCTGTAGCCGAACAATTATTGAATCAAAATATATCAGCTCAGAGCAATGGTCAGATAGCCCCTGCAACTTCAGATCCTCAGCGCAATAGTTACACAAAGCCTTCTAATATTGTTTGGGATGAAGCAGATTTACTAGAATTTGCTGAAGGGAAAATTTCCCGTGTCTTCGGTAAAGACTATGAAATTATCGATTCCTATTCCCGGCGAGTGCGGCTGCCAGTTCCGCCCTATCTCTTGGTGAGCAGGGTTACTAAACTCGATGGGGAAATAAATAGCTTTAAACCCTCTTCAATTACAACCGAATACGATATTCCACAGAATGCCTGGTACGCTGTTGATGGTCAAGCTCCTTGGGCAATCAGTGTAGAATCTGGTCAATGCGATTTATTATTAATCAGCTACCTAGGAATTGATTTTGAGAATAAAGGCGACCTAGTTTATCGCTTGCTTGATTGCACCCTAACGTTTCTAGATGATTTACCCAAAGAAGGACAAACCCTGCGTTATGACATCCGCATAAATTCTTTTGTGCGAAGCGGAGATAACCTACTATTTTTCTTTAGTTACGAGTGCTTTGTTGGGGATAAAATGATCCTCAAAATGGACGGAGGCTGTGCCGGATTCTTTTCCGACGAACAACTCGAAAATGGTAAGGGAATTATTGTTTCCGATAAAGAACTTGAAGCGCGAAGCAAGATTCCAAAGCAAAAGTTTGAGCCTCTGCTAATCTGTCAAAAATCAAGCCTAGATGAGTCAGATATGTTATCCCTCACCGAGGGTAATATTGCTGCCTGCTTAGGAGACCATTATTGGCAAGATGGCTTAAATCCCTCCCTGCGCTTGCCCCCGAAGGCAATGCTCATGATCGACCGCATCACATCAGTAGAACCGACAGGAGGGGCTTGGGGTTTAGGTCTAATTATCGGCGAAAAATTTCTTGACCCAGATCATTGGTATTTCCCCTGCCACTTCAAAGACGATCAGGTGATGGCTGGTTCCCTGATGGCAGAAGGGTGCGGTCAACTCTTGCAATTCTATCTTCTCTATTTAGGATTGCAAACCTACACGGTTGATGCTAGATTTCAACCGATTCCCGGTTTGCCACAGGTCGTCCGTTGTCGCGGACAGGTGACTCCCATTTCGGGCAAATTAATCTATCGGATGGAAATCACTGAAATTGGCATTACACCAAAACCTTATGCAAAATGTAATGTTGAAGTCATCCTGAACGGCAAAATTGTTGTTCACTTCCAAGACCTAGGCTTGCAGCTATCTGAAAAGAACCCTAATCATTCAATTTCTGTTGAACAAGCGATAAACAACTCTCAACAAAAGGCAGGATTACCCCGGAAACCAGCCTTATTAAATGAAGATCAAGTCAACGAATTTTGTCTGGGTTCGGTTGCTAAGTGTTTTGGCCCAGAATTCGAGATTTATGACAACGGTGGCGTCAAAGCTTCGCGGATGCCCAATACTCATCTCAATTTGGTGCATCGCGTTTTGGAAGTGAATGGTAAACGCCATGAACTAACAAAAAATTCCAGTATTGTTACTGAATACGACGTTCCCACAGAGCCTTGGTATTATCGCCAAAACTCCTCTCCGACAATACCGTACTCAATTTTAATGGAGATAGCTCTGCAACCCTGTGGTTTTCTCTCTGCTTATTTAGGAACTACTTTGTTGTATCCAAATCAAGACTTGTACTTCCGCAATCTTGATGGACAGGGTCGCCTTCTCAAGGATATAGATATTCGAGGAAAGACGATTACGAATACAGCCCGGTTACTGTCTTCATCCAATATCCAGGGAGTGATTATTCAGAGTTTTGATTTTCAAATGGTTTGCGATGGCGAACCGTTTTATGAAGGAACTGCCGCATTTGGTCATTTTAGCCCCCAATCTTTAGCAAATCAGGTAGGACTGGATCGCGGTAAGGATGTTCCACCCTGGTACGAAACGGAAAATACCACCGGACTCGCGAAAGCAAAAATCGACTTAAGGAGTCCGGAAAGTAGAGCCAAGTTTTATCGCCTTAATCAGGCTCGACCCCATTATCGGCTTGCTCAGTATCAGTTAGACCTCCTGAATGAAGTACGCATTATTCAAGGAGGAGGGAACTATCAGCAAGGCTACATCTATGCCCGAAAAGAGGTAAAGCCGAATGACTGGTATTTCAAGTGTCATTTTTACCTTGACCCGGTCATGCCTGGTTCATTAGGAATTGAGGGGATTTTGCAAGCGATGCAAGTCTATGCCTTGCAGAACGATCTTGGTAAACAATTCAAATCTCCCCGTTTTGTCCAAGCCATCGACCATCTAATCGTTTGGAAATATCGCGGACAAATTCCTCATGGTCATACCGAGATGTATTTAGAGGTTCATATTTCCAAAGTGGATATTACTCCAAACAAAGTTACCTTAATCGGTGATGCCAGTTTGTGGAAACCCAACCTGAGAATCTATGAAGTTAAAGACATCGCTCTTTGTTTAGTTGAGTCTGATTAAAATCTATCAAACTCACACTATGGTTCAGTTAGTACTGTTGGTGAATTAAGAACCTAACCCCCAGCTCCCTTCCCTAGTAGGGAAGGGGAGTCCGGAAGCCCCTCTTCTCCTAAGGGAGGAATTTGGGGAGTCAACCCAACCGACAATCTACAATCTGTTATTGGCTTGAATTGGAAAAAGAAACTATGTTGGCAATACCTTTAACGCAAAACAAAAATGGTCTTCGTTTCTCAGGAAATCCGAACAATCAAAATCCAGTCTGGCAGGGTTCTTTAAATTCTGTAGCTTTTGATGAAGAAGGTATCAAGACTAAACTGCTGAATTTAGATAAACCCTGTTACATCGTTAGCAAGCAAGGCCAAATTGGGGTCACGAACGAAGGTTATTTAGGGGATGCTAATAACGGCAAAACTGAATCCGTGGAAACTTTGACAGCAGTGCCACCGCTAGTTCCTCAACAGTTGGGAGACCCCAGTTTCCTGACTTTTCACGGGGTAAAATATGCTTATAGTACGGGGTCAATGGCGAATGGCATTGCCTCCGAAGAAATGGTAATTGCCCTTGGTAAAGAGAAAATTCTCAGTGCCTTTGGTGCCGCTGGCTTAGTTCCTTCTCGCATTGAAACTGCTATTCACCGCATTCAGCAAGCACTTCCAGAAGGGCCTTATGCATTTAATTTGATCCACAGTCCTAGCGAAGCTGCAATCGAGCGGGGTGCAATCAATTTATATCTCAAATACGGCGTCACTACCGTTGAGGCTTCAGCGTTTCTCGATTTGACACCCAACATTGTCTATTATCGAGCGGCTGGACTTAGTCTCAATTCGGCGAATCAAATCGAAATCAAAAACAAAATCATTGCCAAAGTTTCTAGGACAGAAGTTGCAACTAAATTTTTGCAACCAGCACCCACTAAAATGCTCAAGCAATTGGTTGCTCAAGGGCTAATTACTGAGTTGCAAGCTTCCTTGGCTGAAAAAATTCCAATGGCTGACGATATCACTGTAGAAGCCGATTCTGGCGGTCATACAGATAATCGTCCCCTAGTTTGTCTCCTACCTTCGATTCTGGCTCTTAGGGATGAAATTCAGGAAAAATATGGTTACGAACAACCTGTTAGAGTTGGAGCGGCTGGAGGAATTGGTACACCGCAGTCAGCATTAGGGGCATTTATGATGGGAGCCGCTTATGTGGTGACAGGCTCCATTAACCAATCCTGTCTTGAAGCTGGAGCTTCTACTCATACCAAAAACTTGCTAGCTCAAGCGGCTATGGCTGATGTGAGTATGGCACCAGCGGCGGATATGTTTGAAATGGGGGTGAAATTGCAAGTCCTGAAACGTGGCAGTCTCTTCCCAATGCGGGCGCAAAAACTCTTTGATTTCTACAAGAACTATGACTCAATTGAAGAAATTCCGCTTGTGGAAAGAGAGAAATTAGAAAAAGAAATCTTCAGGAAGAGTCTAGAGTCAGTTTGGGAAGATACGGTTGCTTATTTTTCTCAACGCGACCCGGATCAAATAACCAGAGCAGATAACAATCCTAAACGTAAAATGGCTCTGATTTTCCGCTCGTATTTGGGCTTGTCCTCCCGTTGGTCTAATGCGGGTGAGAAAGGTCGTGAAATGGATTATCAAATCTGGTGTGGCCCCTCAATGGGATCGTTTAATGAATGGGTGAAGGGTTCTTATCTGGCTCAAGCGAATAATCGTCGTGTAGTTGATGTTGCGGATCACATAATGATTGGTGCTGGCTTTTTGTACCGGCTGCAAAACTTGAAACTACAGGGGTTATCGATGCCTGCACAATACTGGAACTATTGTCCAAAACCTCTTTTTTAGGATAGTCTAAACATTTTTGGTACCAGGGGCTGGCATTTTAAAGAACTTTGCCGTAAAAAGCCTCTGGGCTGTCTCTATCGGTATGCCTTAAACTGTGGAGGCAAGCGATCGCGTATAGGCGTTTTTATGTTTTGATTAAGACGCTTTTGAGTTAGTCTGCGCGATCGCTTTTGTCACTTCCAAGAACTCGCGCAAAGTCGCTGAAGCATCGTCCTGTCGCCATACAGCCGCCATTGGGACAGTTGGTGTTGGTTCAGCGATGTTTTTGTATAAGACACCCTTGCGTTGAAGATTTTGGACATTAGCAGGGAGCAAGGCAACTCCAACCCCACCAGCGACTAAGCCGAGTATTGTTAGCATCAGCGTTCCTTCTTGGATGACAACGGGGGAAATACCCGATTGTTGGCACAGATGTTCGAGCTGTTCAGATAAGACTGGAGAGAATTGACGAGAAGGAAGGATGAACACTTCCTGTGCCAGTGCTTTTAAGGAAACTTGAGGTTGGCTCGCCAGTGGATGAGTCTCTGGTAAAGCGACAATTAAAGACTCATGGCAAATCGTCATCCAGGCTAAATCAACTTCTTCTTGCATCCAGGACGGCAAATGGAAAAAGCCAACATCCAGATGGCGATCGCGCAGTGCTTGCAATTGGAAGGAAGTTGCTAACTCTCGCCAGACGAGTTCCACAAGCGGAAAACGTTCAAGATAAACTCGCAGAATGTCTGGCAAAAAGCTGTTTGCCATTGAGCTAGTAAAGCCGATTACCAATCGCCCGATTTCTCCACGACTAGCACGTTGCGCCATGTTGACCGCACGATCTACGCTAGCGATCGCGCTTCGAGCTTCGTCTAAAAAGACTCTTCCAGCGAGGGTTAACTGGAGCGGTCGCTGGGTGCGATCAAACAGTTGCACTCCCAGATCGTCTTCGAGATCGTGAATTTGTTTGCTTAAAGGAGGTTGCGCGATATGCAGACGAGCAGCAGCACGAGAGAAGTTTAACTCCTCTGCAACCGCGATGAAGTAATGCAAATGCCGAAGCTCCATTCGTTCTTCACCACTATATCTTTGCTCTAATCTTGGCAAGATAGGGATGAAAATGTCAAATTTATATCAGTTTTTAAATACTATATCTTTGGAATATAGTTGCCTAGTCAAGAAAGTATTAGACATCTAGTAAACCCTTCGTTAATCTAGATGGAAAGACGTTATCAACCTCAACACATCTAAGTTAATAGATAGTGTTGTAAATAGGTATAGAGAGCCATTATTTTATGAAGAAGATCGAGCGTGTTGCCATTGTGGGGGGAACGCACGGAAACGAACTCACCGGAATTTACTTAGTGAAGAAATTCGAGCGATCGCCCAACTTAATTCAGCGACCTAGCTTTGAAAGTCTTACGTTGTTAGCAAATCCCAAAGCTTATGAAATTGGGAAACGGTATGTTGATACCGACCTTAATCGCTGTTTTCTTCGCAAGGATTTGGAGAATTCGAGCCTTTCTAGTTACGAAGCGCAACGAGCCAAGGAGATTTATGGAAAATTTGGCTCTGGAGGGAGCCATCAGGCAGATTTGGTTGTTGATTTACACAGCAGTACAGCAAGCATGGAGCTAACAATTATTCTCGCTAGCAAGCATCCTTTTAACCTTCAACTAGCCGCTTATCTCACATCTTTTCATTCAAAAGTGAAGGTACTTTATTCGACAACCAGAAATCAAGGCACCCCTCATCTGGACTCAATTTGTGAATTCGGCTGCACAGTTGAAGTCGGTGCGGTGGCTCAAGGGGTATTAGATGCAACTTTATTTCAGCAAACTGAGGAACTTGTCCAGGCAATTTTAGACTACACGGAAGCCTACAATCAGGGAACGCCGCCTCTTGTAAAAGATACGCTCACCATTTATCACAGCATCCAGACAATAGACTATCCCAGGAATGAGTTTGGAGAGATTCAGGCAATGATTCATCCCCAGCTTCAATTTAGAGATTATGAAGCGCTTCATCCCGGCGATCTCATGTTTTTAACGTTTGATGGTCAAGCGATCGCCTATGAAGGTGAATCAACAGTTTATCCAGTCTTTATCAATGAAGCAGCCTACTATGAAAAAGGAGTTGCCATGTGTTTGACTGAAAAGCAGCAAGTCACCATTTAGCAAAAGTCTCAAGTGTCGAATTCAGATTAAATCATTTCTAACTCTTCGTCAGTTAAAAAATATCGCGAACTTGGAATTTTGGATTTTATTGATTAACAAAAATAAAAAGTAAATCGATAATTCAAAAACACAAAGGAGTCATAAATGAAGGCGCAGCAGGCAGAACTTTACCAAAGTATTCAAGAATTCCCCCTTGACGATCCGGAGTCTGCTTTTCCCTTTAGTCAAAGGTTAGCAAGAGAAAACGGTTGGACAGTTCAATATACTCAGCGTGCCATTAACGAATACAAAAAATTTATCTTTCTTGCTGTTGTAATTGGGCATCCTGTCACGCCTTCCGAGCAAGTAGATCGAGTTTGGCATTTGCACTTAACTTACACTCATTCCTACTGGGATGAGTTTTGTAACAAAGTTTTAAAAAAACCATTGCACCATCACCCAACGAAGGGCGGTTCCAGCGAACAGGATAATTTTTACAGGTGCTATAACGAGACGCTGATTAGCTACGAAAAACTCTTTGGACAGCAACCTCCTAGCGATATCTGGTCGCCACCCGATACCCGATTTGGGAAAGACATCCAGTGCAAACAAGTCAACACTCATCGGTATTGGCTCGTACCCAAACCATCTTTTACTCTGGCTTGGTTGCCCTCTATTGATCTCCCTCGCTTGCCTTTGGGGCAATTCCTAGCGATCGCTCTATTGTCCTTTATATTAGTTCTAACTATCAGCAGCTCTACGCTACTGATAGCAGGGATTTCTACCCAGGCAACTCACTCTACAAGCTCTGAATTAGCACTGGCTCAAACAAGCGAAAATTCTCCGCTACCTCGCAAGACTCCAACTCCAACTCCTAAGAACAAAGATCGTCCTACTTCGGAAAAATCTTCAGGATCGTTTTGGTGGTGGCTACCAATATTCCTCATTTTTTCCCTGTTCGGAAGTCGCGGCAATAACAGTGGTGGTGGTAGTAGTGGTAGTAATGATAGTACGAACAACGGCTGCGGCTGTGGCTGTATGTGATCGGGCATCTGCTCAAGACTAGACAAGAGATATACAACTAGAGAAACCCTGTCCAAAACCCTTGAGTGGGCGTCATTTTTGGCGTTACCTTCAGCAATCAGATATCACCAGGATGGATTTCTGATTGATCAGTGCAAACCCCAAAAATCTTCTAACAGCGACTGTTCTCGTAATTCTTAATTGCTTTTTACTTGGCTACCGTGGCTGCGAGGATCATCCTGACTAACTTTGGCGGGTGTAACGGGTGATTGGAAGGCAGAAACCTGTCCCCCAGCTTGGGCGTAAGGCAGAGGTACAGAAGCAACAAGGGCGTCAATGTTTGCCTGCATGACGGGACGAGGCACCTCACCAATCGTTTGAGCGATCGCGTCTCCGTTATTGCCGAAATAGACAAAATGGGGAATCCCATCAACGCGGTAGCGCGTCATCTCTGGCAACCACTTATTGTTATCCACATTTAGCATGACAAAATTCATCGAATCAGCATACTGCTCTTTCAGTTCGCCCAGATCCTTTGCCATTGCCTGACAGCTGGTACACCAGTTCGCATAAAATTCCATCAACGTCGGCTTGCCATTGCTCAAAGCCACTTCTAACGGTGTAGATTGCTCAGCTTGGGTGTCCAGGGAAACTGAACTTGTCTCAGTTTGCAGTCCCAAGAATAGAAAAACGCTGAGGACAATCGCTACTAAAGCAATCAAGAAGTTTGTGACACGTTTCGCGCCGGTTCCTGGCGACGGCGGCTGAGAGGTTGCAGTTGATTCAGGTGAATTCACAGCCATCGAAGATTTTTTCACGATTGTTATAGATGAGCTACCTTTAGTGTACCAACTCCCTCCAGAGCTACCTTTGCCGTGAAAAAACGAGTAACGTTGACTTTTCCCAAACGAGCGATTCAGATGCCAGTGACTTATCGACTGGCGAAGGATTTTAATGTAGCAGCGAATATTATTCGTGCCCAAGTGGCACCCAATCAAATTGGGAAGCTAGTGGTGGAACTTTTGGGCGATATTGATGCAATAGATGCGGGAATCGAATGGATGCGATCGCAAGATATTAGCGTTTCTTTTGCCAGTCGCGAGATCGCGATCGATGAAGACGTTTGCGTTCACTGCGGGTTATGCACTGGCGTTTGTCCCACAGAAGCTTTGACGTTAGAACCGCAGACATTTCGGCTTAATTTTACGCGATCGCGCTGTATTGTCTGCGAACAGTGCATTCCCACCTGTCCCGTAGAGGCAATTTCTACTAATTTTTGAATTAAAAATGCTTCTTTTTGGCGAATTGAGTCCAAGACTAGGCGATCGCATAATTGTAGTAACCGCACCGCTCTTGAATGGCAGCGATCGCATCAAGGATCGTGCTAAGAGCAACGCTATTCTCGGATTTTAAGAGCATCTGGCGCAGATAAGGCAATGCTCCAGCGCTGCCGATTTTCCCTAGACTATAGGCAGCCTTCTCCCGAACGCTAACGTCTTCGTGGTTAACAGCTTGCCTGAGCGCCCCTACAGCCGACGGGCTATTGATTTGACCTAATGCCCAAGCAGCACTCCCTCGAACGCTAGCGTCTGGGTGGTTGAGAGCTTGTCGCAGTGCTGCTACCGCCCCTGGAGTGCCGATTTGACCTAATGCCCAAGCAGCGCTTCCACCCACAGTCGCGTCTTCATCGTTCAACGCCCCCAACAGCCCCACCACCGCAGCCGGAGAACCGATTTCCCCTAAAGCCTCCGCAGCCTTCTCGCGCACCCGATAGTCGGTATCGTGCAAAGCCTCCAGCAGCCCGGTTACGGCAATCTGGCAGCCAGTGCTACCTAAAGCAGAGGCAGCATTTTCGCGCACCCGATAGTCGGTATCGTGCAAAGCCTCTAGAAGTCCCGCTACCGCTGCTGGGGAGCCTATTTTTTCTAACGCAGCGGCAGCACTTTGACGAACCCCAAAGTCTTCATCATGTAACGCTTGTCGCAGCCCCACAACGCTGACTTCACTGCCGATTTTCCCTAAAGCCTCAGCAGCTTTTTCTCGAACATCAAAGTTTGGATGGTTTAAAGCTTTCAGTAGCGCCGCTACGCCTTCCTCCTTGCCCATAGAACCCAGGGCATAGGCAGCCATCCAACCCACCCACGAATCGTCATCGTCCAAAGCTTCTAAAAGCCCAGCTACCGCCGCTTGGGCAGGCGCAGGCTCGATGCCCTTTCTGCCGATTTTCCTTAAAGCATAGGCAGCACCCCTGCGAACATAAAAGTCACGATCCTTTAAAGCTTCTAGCAACCCTGACATTGCCGCCGGAGAGCCGACTAAACCTAACCCATAGGCAGCACAACTGCGAACCTCATAATCTTCATCTTTCAGCGCCTTCAGCAGCCCCGATACTGCCAATGGATTGCGGGTAAGGCCTAAGCCGAATGCAGCCCTCTCGCGTACCCGATAATCTCGATCCTGTAACACTTCCAACAGTGTCGCCACCGCCTCCTCGCTGCCAATTTTCCCTAAAGCATAGGCAGCTCTTCGGCGAACATCAAAGTCGTCATCGTTCAACGCTTGCCGTAGCGCCATCACCGTTTCTTGCGTGCCAATCGAACCTAATGCTTCGGCTGCTTTTTGACGCACCCGATAGTTTTCATCATTTAACGCTTGCAGTAGCGCTGATACCGCCTGCTGAGTGGGAATTTGACCTAAAGCATAGGCAGCATTGTAACGCACCCGAAAATCTGCATCGTTCAAAGCTTCCAGTAGCGCCGACACTGCTTCCTCGGTGGGGGTTTGACCTAAAGCGTAGGCAGCTCTCCCACGCACATCAAAGTCCTCATCGTTCAATGCTTGCCGCAGCACCCCTACGGCTGCCTGGGTACCAATCGCGCCTAAGGCATAAGCTGCACTCTCGCGCACCTGAAAATCTTCATCGTTCAACGCTTGCCGCAACCCCATCACTGCGGCATCGGTGCCGATAGAACCTAATCCATAAGCTGCACTCAAGCGAACACCAGAGTCGTCATCGTTCAATACTTCCAGCAGCGCTGTCACGACTGCATCGGTGCCGATGGAAGCTAAGCCATAAGCTGCACTTTCACGCACCTTAGCGTCAGGGTGGTGAAGCGCTGGGAGTAGGCTGGGGATTGCACTATCAGAGCCAGTGATGCCTAAAAGTTGAAATTTCAACTCTTGAGGAACTTCTAGAGAAGCAACTAAACCGACGGTTGCGGCTTGAAACTCCGGTTTAACGGCTCCTGCCATCTGTGCGCCTAACCTCAAATCCACTTCTAAGGCTAACTTCACGACTCGCACTACCTGAGCTTTTTCCTCCAAGCGCTGTAACATCTGCACTATGGGGTCTGTCCATTTCAGATAATTTAAATACTCCTGCTTGAGCTGGTCATCACTCAGTGAGAGTACCTGTTGGAGGAGGTTTTCGGCGGTGTAAGATTCCTGAATCGGTTGGTGATGCAATTCCATCTAGTTGCCTTCTCACATTTGAATCAATGGGTGCTTGAGCAAACCGTCTAGGCTACGTCCGACTCAGCAAAAAAATATATGACTTTGATTTTAACGAACGACGACGGAATAGACGCTCCTGGAATCCGAGCGCTGCACAAGGCGATGAATGGCAAGGGGGTGATTGTGGCTCCTAAAGACCATTTATCCGGATGCGGTCATCAGGTGACGACGACTCAAGCGATTCATGTACGGCGTCGCTCGGATTTTGAATATGCGATCGCGGGTACTCCCGCTGATTGCGTTCGCATTGCGCTTACGCATCTTTGCCCTACTGTCAAGTTTGTCCTTTCTGGCATCAACGCCGGTGGCAACTTAGGAGCCGATGTTTACATTTCAGGGACTGTCGCTGCTGTGCGCGAAGCAGCCTTTCATGGGGTTCCGGGGATTGCCGTTTCCCACTATCGCAAAGGCAAACTGAATGTCGATTGGGATGTGGCGGCGAGGTGGACGGCTGGAATTTTAGCCGATCTACTCAACCGTACCATTGAACCGGGAACGTTTTGGAATGTGAATTTGCCGCATTTGTTACCCGGAGATCCCGATCCGGAAGTGGTGTTTTGCGAACCTTCTCGGCAACCCTTACCAGTTAACTATCGCGTTGAAGGCGATAATTTTTACTACGTCGGAGAATATGCCAAACGCGATCGCACTCCTGGTAGCGATGTTGATGTCTGCTTTTCCGGCAAAATCGCCGTAACTCAGCTGCGACTTTAAAAAAGGTGAGGTAAGATACCGCTCCCATAAGAGTTAGCGAAAATCCCTTAATGCAGTCCCTTCGTGTAAGATAGCCAAGGTTAAATTGAACTCAATAGTGGTGGAACCATCCGAAGCACAATACCTAATTCTCAACGCCTTAGATACCTTAGAGCTACTTAGCAATGCGGTGTATGATGAAGACACAGGAATTTGGGTAATTGAAACCCCTAGCAATGTCTTACCCTATGCTCGACTCCTGCAAAATAGCGATATTGTTCCTATCAAATGGGTATCGGAACGATGACAAAACCTACTGAGATTGAAAAGCAACAGTATGCAAGAATAAAAGAACTTTTTGCTTTATCTCGACAGCGCTACTTGGATGCAGGAGGCGATCCTCGAAAGCGCCCAAGTGGTCTTAAAGGTGATGATTACTTGACCGATGAAGAAAGGCAAGAACTATTTGCGATCGCTCGCGGTGGAGTTAAAATCATCGGGGACGAAGTTCACTGTGAAGGGCGGTCTTGGAAAATATCCGCAAAAGATATAAATAATTAGAATTAATCAAAATGCGAATTTTAATCATGGGCGGAACCCGTTTTATCGGGGTTTATCTAACAAAAATTTTGGCGGAACAAGGACATGAAGTGGTGCTGTTCAATCGGGGAAATAAACCAGCGCCCGTTGAAGGTATCAAACAAATTCAGGGCGATCGCACGGATGCTTCGCAACTAAAAGAAAAGTTATCTCAAGAAAAATTTGACGCAATTTTTGATAATAATGGTCGGGAATTGAGCGACACCCAACCTTTAGTAGAAATTTTTAAGGATCGGGTGCAGCATTTTATCTACATGAGTTCTGCGGGTGTGTATCAAAAGTCAGATCAGATGCCTCATGTAGAAGGGGATGCCGTCGATCCAAAAAGTCGTCACAAAGGTAAGCATGAAACGGAAGCTTACCTAGCACAACAGAAAGTGCCTTTTACGTCGATTCGTCCTACCTATATTTACGGCCCTCAGAATTATAACGATCTGGAAGCTTGGTTTTTCGACCGGATTGTGCGCGATCGCCCAATTCTGATGCCCGGACATGGCTTCCATCTCACCCAACTCGGTCATGTGAAAGACTTAGCGGTAGCAATGGCAGCAGTGCTGGGCAATTCTCAGGCAGTGGGACAGATTTATAATGTGTCGGGCGATCGCTATGTTACTTTTGATGGTCTAGCGCGTGCTTGTGCGATTGCAGCCGGGAAGTCCCCTGAGAATTTACAAATTCTCCACTACGAACCCAAAAAGTTTGACTTTGGCAAACGTAAAGCTTTTCCTTTCCGACTTCAGCACTTCTTCGCCTCAGTAAATAAAGCCAAGACTGAACTAAGATGGCAACCAGAATATGACTTAATTTCTGGCCTAAAAAACTCGTTCCAGAAAGATTATCTTGCCTCTGGTCGGAACAAAGCCGAGATAGATTTCTCAATTGATAACGAAATTCTAGAAGCAGGCTAAATCAATCACAAACACCCGAAGACCCAAAAGAGCGATTAGTAGTAGAGATACGATTCATCGTGTCTCTACTAGCTAACCGCTGAGGGTTGCTCGGTTTTTTGGGGGAGAAGGTAAATAACTCCAGAAATCAAAGTAAAGGCAACGGAAATCCAGAAAGCAATTATGGCGGGAATTTCCCAAGAGACAGGCAGGGGTGCGATCAAAAGCGCGATCGCAATAATTTGACTGACTGTTTTTAACTTGCCCCAAATATTCGCTCCACTAATGGTCGTTTTGTTAACGCGCCAACCAGCGATCGCTAACTCTCTTGCCAAAATTAGAAATACGCCCCATGCCGGTACTTGACCGAGTTGAATGAGCGGCAATAGGGGAGCCAACACCAGTAATTTATCAACTAACGGGTCAAGAAATTTACCCAAATCTGTAACTTGATTCAGTTTACGAGCCAAGTAGCCATCCAACCAATCGGTAGCCGCCGCAACCAGAAAAATTACCAATCCCACAGTGCGAGTTTCCGTTGTTGGGGTGTCCAGGCAATAAAGCAGAACTGGCAACGCCAGTAAGCGAGATAAAGTAATCCAGTTGGGTAGCGTCATAACAAGCATCGATCTGATAAGTTAAAAAGACTGTAGACTCCGGACGGTTTCGGTCCAGAGTCTACAGCCTGAAATTCTAAGTTTACAGTTAGCGATTCGCGATTCGCTTTTTAACAAGCACCTTTTTTCTTCACAACTGCCATCACCGTCTTGAAAATCAAGCTGAGGTCGTAAGCAACAGACCACTTTTGCTGGTAATCAATATCCATGCGGACGATGTCTTCAAAGTCTTGGACGCTAGAACGACCGTTCGCTTGCCACTCGCCAGTAATTCCCGGCTTAACATTCAATCTTTCCCAGTGATGAGCATCGTAGCGCATGACTTCATCAACGGTCGGCGGACGGGTTCCTACTAAGCTCATGTCTCCCATTAGAACGTTCCAAAACTGCGGGAATTCATCTAAGCTGGTGCGACGTAAGAACTTACCGATGCGGGTAATTCGGGGGTCATTTTCGTTTTTAAAAATATGCCCTTTCGCTTGGTTATCGACCAGATGCTTGAGCTTCTCTGCACCAACAACCATCGAACGGAATTTCCAGATGCGGAACTTGCGTCCATTCAAACCGCAGCGAATCTGACTGTAAAAGACAGGACCTGGGTTATCCAGTTGCATTGCGATCGCAACTGGAATTGTAATTGTCGCTGCGATCGCTAACCCCACGACGCCTCCCAAGATATCAATCAGCCGCTTCTCTTTGCTAGTGACAGATGGATGACAGCTTGGCTTTGCAACATCAACCAGGTAGATTTCATCAAACGCCGACGAAGCAACGTCGAGGGATTCGGGGAGGTGGGAAGTAGTAATCACTGTTTTTAAGTTGGCTTCTAGAATCAGGTTGCTCTTATGTCAATATAGGCAACACCCCTTACAGATGAATCGTTGAAAGCCCTTACTTTACCGAATCTTTAAGGGAATCGGTATTTTTTTAAGTTTTGTTAGAAGTACGGTTGACAAGCTACAGATTTCAATTATTTAATCCTCTGCCTGTAGGAGGATTGAGAAGGATAATTCTTTTTACCTGAAAGTACGTCGTTACGCGTCTCTTGCGGGTCAGAACTTACCCGGCAAGGATTGAGAAGGATAATTTTTCACCTTGAAGTACTCCTCCCCAGTCTTTTGCAAACAAAGATTTTTCCCGATTTTCCTCCGCACGTAGGGGGAATTGCGGAGGGATGTTCTTGTGACTGAATACAAGCAGTCTCGGATCTCATCGCTAAACTGTTGCCGGTACTAACAAGTCAAAAACTAATGGTTCTTCTAGTTTTTGATAAGTGCTTGTCAGGATAGTGTTTAAATAGCGAAGATAGCGATCGCCCTGCTGAGCATTCAGTCGATACATCTGGGTCGCTTCTTTCTCAAAAAGTGGAGCCTCTGCGATCGCTTGATAGTCAGGATTTTGCTCAGAGGTGGAACTCAGCAGCCCAAACTCGGCTTCCGACGGCACGATACCCGCAGGCAGCTTTCCTTCCAAAAGCGCCATGACGCGAGAATAACAAACCCGCGTATTAATGCCGCGATACTCTAATAACTGCATAATTTCATTCAGCGGCAGCGGTTCTTCGGGTAAAGCGCGTAAAAGTTCCAAAAGCAGAAAATAATCGCTGTACTGCTGCGTTTGTTGCTCCAACAGTTGAGGATACAGCGGTAACGTAGCCAAACCGTAAGCCACTGGACTACAGTTTAGGGTTGAGTCGTTTGCGCCAGTATCCCGAATCAGGACTGCTTTTGGGAGTTTTTGTCGCAGCCATTGAGCGATTTCTCCGACGGCTGCGGTTCCGCCAGTACAGATAATTTGATGAATTCCCGATGCGGGTATCCCTGCCTGAGTTAGCAGCGCATTCAATTCTTGATTCAATTTTTCAAGAAACGGTTTGAACACGCGGTTTTCTAAATCTCGGCGTGTCACCAAACAGGACTTTCCGCCCAATTCCACAGTATAGCTGTCTTGCTGTTGCAGAATTCGTTTGACAGAATTGGCAGCTTCCAGAAGCGCTTGTCCCAGGGGAGAACTTTGCAATAACGATGCCAAGCGATCGCGCGTTGCTAAATCGGGTTCCCCGGCTTTGGGAAGGCTCAAGGATGAAGAATGCAGGATGAAGGATGACTCGAATTCATCTTTCATTTTGCCTTCTTCATCGTTCAAGAGTAATTGACCGATGATGTCTTGATCGATAGCGTTGCCTGCATAGGCGAGACTCCGACAAGCAAACTGGGAATACGTTAAGTCTTTAAGATTTTCGGGCAAATTCACCACAGCGAGTTCGATGGTAGTGGCACCCGCGTCGATCACCAGAGTCCCGCCTTGCCAGGGGACTCCCGGTAAGGTTGCACCTTCAATTCCTGCCAACAAAGTAGCGATCGCATCTTCAAGAAAGAAGATTTCCTCCGGATTTTCCACCAGATGGGCACCCAGTACGGCTTCGCGAATGTTAAAGCGGTAGGTATCTCCCCATTTAGCCGGACAACCGACAATCACACCACTCAAGCAACTCATCGCTGCATTCAGCGTAGAGGGCTTTAAACCAGCAGCACCCACCAAATTAGGCCTCGATTGTTCTGTTGGGGATAGCGGGTTTCCCTGCCTTCCTAGAGGTCTTAGAGTGGCAAATAACGCTTGCAATGAGCGCCCCAGCCAGTAAAGAGAAATTGGCTGGTCGAGCGACCACTGCAATATCGGCTCCCATTTTTTGGCAGATGAATAGTAAGGAATTCCCACCTTCAAGTACGGTTTAAAGCCTTGAATAAAGACTCCTTCTTTACGATTGGCAAGAGAAGACGCCAGAACACCCACTGCGATCGCCGCTGGTGTATCGGCGTAAGCGCTACTCGCAACCCCCGATGACTGCTCTGAATTGCTCCAAGCTGGCCCCGTGTAAGTCACTGCGGGTAAACGAAAGCTGGTTTGGGTAGATTCTGTCTGTCCTTGGCTTATCCAGTAGATGGGATATCGTTCACCCGTCGAACCATTTAACAAAACCGCAGACACGCCAGTTGTGCCAAAGTCAATACCTAAGTACCAGGCATACTTGCTGACATTCTCCGCAGGCGATGGTTTTGCAGACTCAAGGACAGTGGAAGAATGTATTGAATTTGGATTCATTATCCCGATCGGGAGCAATTTTGTACTTTCTAAAACTAATGGGGATTCAAGGGTAATTTCCTGAGTGGGTATCCCTACGGAGTTTTTTTTTCCGGGTTCGATGAGTCTGAAAATATATCCAGCTCCAGATCAAAATCGTCAGTTTGAGGCAGCGTCGGCTCAGAAACGGCTTCTTCCTCGGTTGCCATCGGTGGATTGTTAGGGAACTGAGCGATCGCATCGTCTGGTGGAGCGATCAGTTCTTCCAATCGCAATAATTCTTCCTGCCAATCCGATTCCCCTAGGTGTGTTATTTCCACTTGAGAAATTTCTGGCATTTCCTCAAATTCCCAGTCGCCTAAATCTTCTTCCTGCAACCCAGTTAGCGCATCAATATCGGCATCAGACGCGATCGCTCTTTCTCTGGGTGTTTCTAGACTCTGTTCCTCATCGGCAAATAATTCCCACGATTCATCGAACTCAATCGATACTGCTGTCTCCTCACCAGTAATTTCTGGCGTCTGTTGTGCTTCCGAGTCAGAGACGTATTCTTGCTCTAGCGCCGCCGTTTCGCTGGGTAGTAGATTGACTTCTTCGGGGAAGAATGACAACGATTCATCGAAATCAATGGTGGCTGGTGCCTCCCTTGACGGATTGGCTGACTCCTCCCACTCCCAGTCCGCAACGTATTCTTGTTCTAACGCCGCCGTTTCGATTGGTGGTAGCTCTAGCTCGACTTCTTCTTCGGGGAATACCAACGATTCGTCGAAATCGATGGCGGCTGGTGCCTCCCTTGACGGATTGGCTGGCGGTGGCATTTCTTCCCACTCCCAGTCAGCAACATATTCGTGTTCCAGCCCCGCCGTTTCTGTAGGTAGCTCCAGATCGACTTCTTCGGGGAATACCAACGATTCATCGAAATCGATGGTTTCTGGCATCTCTCCTGGCGTTTCTGTTGACGTGATTCCTAACGTCTGTTGCTGAGAATCGGCTATATATTCTCGATCCTCCTGTATTTCTAGTTCTGCTTCTGTTACCGAACCCAGCGAGGGCGATACTTCCGACGATTCATCAAGATTAGCGGGGGGAAGAAAAGCGATCGCTTTGTCTGGCGCTGGGTCTAAGGGTTCTACAGGGAACAAGGAAGCCAAATTCCAATCCGCTCTTTCATCGGCTGTTGTCGTGTTCGCCGTTTCCGGTTGCTCCTGATGGGAATTTTGTGGATGGTGAGCGATCGCGTTTTCTGTTTCTGAACCTAAACTGAATTCCCCAGACGGCAATCTTTCCGGCTCCTCATCTGTTCCCGGAACAGAATCCTCCTCCACAAAGCTATCTAGGGCGAGATCATCCCAATCTTCCATCAACAACTCATCCAGTTCCGTCACTGGCAAAGCTTCCTGGTGTCTCGTCCTCTGGGTTATTTCTGACGCTTCTGCTTGTGTTTCAACAGCGTCAACCGTCCCTTCTGGTATCTCCGTCCCAAAAAGCTCTTCCTCCTCTGCGAACCAGTCATCTTGAGTCTGGATGTCTGTCGCGTTATCGCTAAAATCCGCCTCTCTATGGCTCCTCTGCTCCTCTGATTGCGGGAATACGCCCTCCTGCGGTGCCTCAAAGCTAGACAGATCTTCACTCAGCAGTTGCAGTGTATCTCTATCCAGCCAGAAAAACTCGTCTTGGTCAACTGAGAAAGTATCCATCGCCAGCAGATTTTCGTCTGGCGAAGCTGGAATGTAGATATCTTCTTCCAGACTTGCAGCTTCCTCGGTTGCAGGTTGCTCTGTATCCTGGATTTGAGTATTCTGGATTTGAGTATTCTGGATTTGAGTGATTTCCTCCAGACTCGGAGGTGTAACCCTCGGTAAGAGAGATTCCGCTGGCAGTACTTCCTGCTCCTGGAACAGATCCTCCTGCAACAGATCGGTTAGTGCCGAAATGACCAGATCCCCTTCTTCCACTGTTTCAGGATTGAAGGCTTCATTGGTTTCGACATTTTGATCTTCACTGGCAATCGTCGGAGCGATCGCCCACTTCTCAACTTGGATAACCGTCTTTTCCCAATCTTCGGGAAATAAAACATTTTCCCAAGAGTCCTCGACTTGCTCGACTCTCGCAGGTGGTTGCGCGATCGCGGCATCTTCAGCGGGGTCTTCCAAACCTGCAAACAGGGCATCCTCTAAAGAGTCCTGACTGCTATAAGGGCGAGGGTTCCTCTCTCCGGCTGAATCTTGAGGAATGATTGGATTTATACTTTCTGCTTGAGTTTGGGTATCTCCGGCGGGATTATTCTCCGGTTGTTTCTCAACTTTTTGAGCTTGTTGTTCGGGACTCTGTGAGATCGGCGGCGTCCCAAACAAGCTTTCAAAAAAATCGTCGATTTCGTCGCGCTTCCTGTCGGGAATCGTGGGAAGGATAGGCTCCGTCTGGAAGATAGTTTTCATATCATCGTCATCCAGCGATGCCATCTCCAGATTGCCCAAGTTCTCTAGATTCAAGTCTTCCAGACCGCTACTCTGGGCACCAGAGGTAGGGTTCGATGGAGTGCTAGCAGACGATGCTGTCCCAAAAAGATTATCCTTTGAGGAGGCTTGCCTTTGTACCGACTCGCCTAAGCGATCCGTTGGCAGATTGAACTGGGGACTTTGCGGCTGCTCCTGTTCCACCGAGCGGAGGGGCAATTCAACCCCCGGATACGGCAATGGCTGTCTGGCGACAGGAACATCATTCGGCGAGAAATTGAATTCGTTGCGATTAGAAGGTGGAGAGGAGGGTTGATCCAGCGTTTGGGGTTCCCTCTGGGGATAGGGCAGTTGCAGAGCGCCGATTCCTGGTGTTGTCGCAGCCGGACTCGCGCTACTTGCATCTACTTGTGACTGCCGAGACGATTGCAAAATTGCTGAGGCTTCTTGCTGGAACTGCTCGGTGAGCTGATTTACCAACTCTGTAAACATCACCTCGCTTTGCTGCCCCAAGTTGTGCATTTTATCAAGTCCTTGGGCCAAGGACTCTTGATAGCTAACAAGATTGCGTTGCAGTGCCTCGAAGACTGTACGAATGGTTGAATCCAGCGTTGCTAGCAGTTGATCGGATTTTGCCTGTAACGTTTGCAGTTGTTCCAGGCGCTCTCGCGGATGTAAAGGTAAAGAATTGCTAGATATCGCGTCTGAATAGCTAGGTGAGAAATTATACGGTTGTTTTTGACCTTCTGGAGGGAGTACCTCAGCACTCAAAAACTGAGTTTCCAAATTTCTCAGGGTTTGAGCCATCTGTTGCGTGAGAGTTTCCTGCAAGCGACTAGAAAGTACCTGCAAAAATTCGGAAATTAGTTGCTGCTGTGCCGCTTGTTGCTGGGCAAGCGTTCGATGGTGCAGCCGATAACTCTCCATCTGTCGAATCTCTAGAACCAGAGATTCCCGCTGTTGGCGGAGACTCTCCAGATCCCCCTGCAAGGAGTGCATCAAGCTGGTTCGCACCGCTTCCATGTCTTGCTCAACCGCTTGCACAATCTGTCGTGCTGTTGCCTGCGGTTGGTATTCCTGATGCCGAGCTTCATCTCCAGCGCCTAATTGTTGCTGTGAGACTAAATAGGTACGAACCTGCTCTAGAAGCCGACGCTGCTCTTGGACATCAACTGATCTGAGCCAAGGCCGACGGGAGCTGGCCTTGTGGAGGATGCTGTCAATATTAGCGATTAGTGTAGAAATCGCATCCGTCTCGTGAGTCACAATGGAATCCCTGGCTAGAACGATTGCACAGTTATCAGAAGTTACTATACTGCCACTGCCTATAATGTTAGACTGCCCAACAAGAACAACTTATATTAAACAGGGTGTTGCATCTACCGGGTGAATTATTTCAAGACTGGTAATTCTAAATGTAGATAGAATTTTGGGTTGTAGCGTTTTGTCACCCAATGGGTACAAAGAAGGCGATCGCCCAAAATCAAAGCGTTTTGGATTAAGATGTGAGTTTTGCTAGATGCGTCAGCAGCGAGTCGCGGGTTTCCTCTATGAGGATAATAAAGATAGGGTCACTGGCTCAATGGGTGCCTCCTAACTCTAATTGGTACGCTGCCAAGAGCCTCCTGTTCAGCCTAATTATCTTCGAGAGCGTAAACACCATATTCGGGAGATGCCGACCTGATTGCTGAAAGTTTCCGGCTCAACGGTTGCTCTTGATTCAAACGCTACCAGCTAGCCCCACTCCAGTGGGCCACTCTTTATCAGTTCTTAGCTTTTTCATTTGTGTTGGCCCGATGGAAGACCGATACACCCCCCGCGAACCGAACTCTAACATGAATGCGTTGATTCGCTCCACACCTTTGTTTACCGGCTTACCAGAGACCGTTGTGGAGAAAGCCACTTCCCATGTCGTCACTCGTACCCATCCTGCAAATCAGGTGATTTTGCTGGAAAATGACTGGGGCGGCTCTGTCTACTTTATTCTGGAGGGTTGGGCGAAAATTCGCACCTACAACCTTGATGGTAAAGAGGTAACGCTGAATATTCTTGGCAAAGGAGAACTTTTTGGCGAAATGGCAGCGTTGGATGAGGTTCCTCGTTCAACGGATGTGATTACGCTAACTCCTACGACGATTGGCAGTATGCCTGCTCAAGATTTTGTTCAGTTAATTCATAACGAACCACTAGCAGGCGTTCGCTTGGCTCAGTTGATGGCAAAACGCCTGCGTCAAGTCAACCGTCGCCTCCGATTGCGAGAATCAGATAGTATGTCCCGCGTTGCCGACACGTTATTATTCTTAGCAGAAGGACAGGGAAAAACTGCCCAAAAAGGAACGATGATCCCCAATTTACCCCATCGTGAGTTAAGCAGCCTCAGCGGTCTGGCGCGAGAAACGGTGACACGGGTTTTAACAAAGCTGGAAAAAAAGGCGCTGATTATGCGCGACCACGATATCTTGTGCATTCCCGATTTGGCGGCTTTGGAACGGCTAATCGTCTAATAAATACACGGCAGCGGCACTCTGGGTGCCCAACTGCCATTTATCTGGGTGCCTAGTCATGGGTTTTCAGAAAATATTGGTTGCTATCGACGACTCTTCTTTATGTCAGGCTGTCTTCGCTCAAGCGCTGGAATTGGCGCAAGCGAATCGTGGAGCAATGATGCTGCTACATTGCCTCAATAGCGAGATACTCGATGAAATAACGCCACGGCTCTCTGGTGAGATGGGTTTGTATCCTCAGATGATGACATCCTATGAGAATCACCACCTCACGCTCGAAAGGCGAATCCAGCAGGTGCAAGATTTGCTCCGAAGTTACTGCGAAAAATCTACCCGTCAGAAAGTGCCGACGGAGTTTGATTACAAAGTAGGCGAGGCTGGGCAAATGTTATGTCAAGCGGCTGAGAATTGGGGTGCCGATTTGATTGTGATGGGACGTCGGGGGCACAAGGGATTGACAGAAGCTTTGCTGGGGAGTGTGAGTAATTATGTGCTGCACCACGCTCCCTGTTCGGTGTTGGTAATTCAGGGCATAGATACGGAGCATCCTGAATCACTGGCGACTGGGGAAATAGCGGATGGATAAAGGGATACTGGAAATTGGTAATGGGTCTTGTAATTCTCTCCTGAAGCTGCTGAAGCTCGGCTCAAAACGGGAATAGAGGTTAAATTTAGGATCTGGCTTTGTTTTTTAATCTGCATGAGCGATCCTTTTGAAGACGGTCAAGCTTCTGGTCTGGGGAATTCTCAGAAAATCGAAGATGAGGCGAATCTAAGCGAAACGCCCCCGGCAACCAGTGCCCAAGGGAACAATTATTCCGAACCCCAGGTGAAAGCAGTTGCTCCCCTGATCATGGTGGAAACTGCCTTTCTGGCTAGTACTTGTAGTCTGATTTGGCTGATTAATTATTACTTTCCAATGGGACCGCTGCTGCGGATGTTTTTCCCAATCCCGATTGCCCTCGTATACCTGCGATGGGGACACCGGGCGGCTTGGATGGCAGCGTTGGTTTCTGGGTTGCTGTTGTCCGTCCTAATGGGACCAACTCGCAGCATTCTGTTTCTGATCCCCTACGGTCTCATGGGTGTCCAACTGGGGGCTTTGTGGCGGCGCAGGAGCAGCTGGCTGTTCTCGATTGGTACGGGGACAATTATTGGTACGTTTGGATTCTTTTTTCGGTTTTGGCTGCTGTCGATTTTATTGGGGGAAGACCTCTGGGTTTACATGACTAGCCAGGTGACGGAACTGGCAGAGTGGGTATTTGTCAAGATCGGGCTACTGCAAGAGCCGAGTCTATCTTTGATTCAAGCGATCGCATTCGGCATGATTATTCTCAATAATGTTATCTATCTGTTTGTCGTACATTTGGTGGCTTTGCTGCTACTCGATCGTTTGGGCAACCCGATTCCTCGCCCCCCGCATTGGGTGCAAGTGCTGCTGGATTATGAAGAATGAGGGTTAAAGGTTAAAGGTTACAATTTTTGCCTTTTCCCTGTTGCTTTGAGCCTTACCACGACTCAACCCTCAATCCAAAATCCAAAACTCGATGATTCATGTCTACACTCAGATAGAACAGGGACATCGATGGCTCCAGCGATATCGGGGACGTCCATCGGTGTTTGCTTGTCTTTTGGGCTTTACCGCCACCGGGCTGATCCCCGGTATTTCAGCAGCTGGAGCAACGCCAGAGGATCGACAATATACAGCGATCGCAGATGCGGAATTTTTGTATAAAGGCCCTCAGCCTCAGCCTCAATATCCTCTGCCTCCTCTGCAAGCGGGTGCCTCTCCAGTGCTAATCTCCCGCGCGGTGGTTGAAGCACTTGGTATTCCCGTTTATTTATTCAATGCTGGATTGCCCCAGCCGCCAACTGTTCCAGTCATTGATTTGGAAGGTGCCCCTGCCCAGTGTCTCCGCGGCGGAAATGCTTTGCCTCTCGCGACAGTGAAACATCTGTGGGAACAAGGACTAATTTGGGGGCAAAAACTAGCGGTAAGTATCCCGGATGGATATTTAATTCTGGGAGAGTGCGTGGTAGGGGGAACGACAACGGCTTTGGCAATTTTAACGGGCTTGGGTGTCCCCGCTGCCGGTAAGGTCAACAGCAGCCATCCTAGCTGCAATCACGCGCAAAAGTGGGCGGTGGTGGAAGCTGGGCTGAAAGCCTTTAGGAGCAGAGGAGACGAGGAACATCCTTTCCAAGATCCGTTACATCTGGTTGCGGCAATTGGCGATCCGATGCAAATTGCGGTTGCGGGGATGGCGATCGCTGCAAGTCGCACTTGCGGTGTCATGCTGGCTGGTGGAACGCAAATGCTGGCTGTCTATGCCTTGATGCAAGCGCTTGGGCGTCAATATTCCCTATCTTGGGAACCCGAACAAGTTGTGGTGGGAACGACTCGCTGGGTGGCAGAAGATCCAACTGGTGATACGGTCGGGTTAGCAAAAACAATTAGCCCAGTCCCCTTATTGGGGACTGGGCTGAGTTTTGCGCCCTCTCGTTATCCTCAACTGCGGGCTTATGAGCAGGGATACGTTAAAGAAGGCATGGGTGCGGGCGGATGTGCGATCGCGGCTCATTTAACTCAGGGTTGGCACCAGGAGCAATTACTCCAAGCCATTGAAATGTTAATCGAGCGTTGTTGAAGTCTGAAATATGAAGTGTGAAGCATAAAGCCAGTCTTTATTCTTTCTTCTCTATCTGCAAGCCTTCTACCTGTATCCCGCCTGCCGATTGTTTAAGAGTGAATTCTCTGAGAGAGTAACTGTTCTTCTAAAGCAGCAATGCGATTATAGGCAGCGGTGAGCTGTGCCGTTAGCCGTTGGATTTGAATGGTCGGTGACAAATCTTTCTCGCTGCTATGAGAGTTACTATCTACAGAGTTTGTATCAACTAAGACATCTTTGTGCTCCATTACTGGAGACTGATTGCTGTAGCTTTTATAGGCATAGCGGCTATTACTGACTCCTAAAGGTGCGGGTGTACCTCCTTGGATAGCCGCTGCTTTGCTTTTAGACAAAGCTTCAGAGACTTTTTCGCTCAACTGGTCAATCATTTCGTAAAGGACATCAACTTTATGATTTAAAGTGATGACTTGCTTTTGAAGTGAATCCATGCAATTCCCACTAGGCGTTAACTTGATTTCTTTCATGTTATAAAAAAATAGTTAAAAAACTGTTTTACTTACAAATTATTTAACTATTGAGCAAGATGAATTTATAAAGCTGGAGTTGGGATCGATTGAGCCTTTTTAGGTCAAGGCTGAATAAACATGAAAAGCGGTTTTTCTAGCAGGATTTATGATGTAGAAATATTAAATTCTCAATTCTGAAGATTTATTGGAAATTTTCGCGATTCTAGCCCTATATTCCGTTTATTTTGATTTTCAGCCCTAAGAAGTTCCTCTATCAAAAGGAGGAACAGAAAATATACTTATCCAATATACTTATCGAATAGATAAAGAAGATGGCAACGGCGATCGCAGTGCAAAAAACTGTAGCAAAGGCTAGAACCTTTATCAGCACCGAAGAACACGGACGTATGCTAAGTTAATCAAGCAAGCTAATTACCTTTTACTTGCGTTAAATATTGCTTTTTTGGAAAAAATGCTCAGCATCAGAGAGTTTTTTACCGCTTGCACGGGGGTATGGACAACAGAAAGAATGTATCATTCTGTCCTTAGCGGTCAGATTGAACGCTCTCATACGGAATATTCGGTAAAAGCCCTGACATGGGAACAAAAGCAGCAAATTTTGTCCTTTTCTTCGTCAAATGGCATAAAGGTAAATCTTGCCCAAGCAACCGAAGAAGAAAATGCCTGTCCTGGGTTTGCGATCGCCTTTGATACCGTCTCGGAAACGGGCGAACGAGTATCCATGAGTTTGAAGGCTTTATTTGTGCCGGATGCCTACGTGGTGCCTGGGGAATCGCCCGCCGAAATCCCCGCTCCACCGATCGTGGCGGAAGTTGTAGATGGGGAAGCGATTAAGGGTTTTTATCTGCGGGATGAGGGATACTCAGAAGCGGGAGCGATCGCGGGGCGCTTTACCTATCAGCCCACTCGCCAAACGCTGGAAATGATCACCTATTATCGACGTTCTGTTGCGGTCGATCAAATGCGGATTGTAGCGCCGGATACGCGGCTCAGAACGATTATTACTTACCAACGACCCGAACCCGGAGAACAACCAACGGTAATCGATTTGGTCGGCTTTGGCGTCGAGCGCCGACAAGCGCTATAAACAGCGAATAGCGAATTGCTAATCAGAAGGATTGCTAGTTGCTACAACTATGAAGAGACGGTCTTTTCTGCTGGGTGCTGGAACGCTGACCTTGAGTCAGATGCTTGCAGGGTGTGGAAATTCCCAAAACCCCACACTAAGAGTTAGACTTCTGAAAAATTCCATTCCCGCTCAGCTATTAACTAAATTTCGCCAGAGCCTCAAGCAATCGACAACTCTAGATTTTACGCCAGCCACACAGTTAAAAGATTTATTTGCGAGTCTAGAAACTTGGCAGAATCCCGGTAAAGCGAACCAGGGCTGGGGTCGGAACTTACCGCTGATTACCTCGAAAAAACCCGTTATTGCCGATCTAGTGACTTTGGGAGATTTCTGGTTAGCACAGGCAATTGAGCAGAAACTCATTCAACCCCTCGAACTTACACAGGCGGGAGGGTGGAATCAATTGCCAATCCGATGGCAAGAACTTGTGAAACGCAATAGTCAAGGTCAATCTGACCCCGGTGGAAAAATTTGGGGTGCGCCCTATCGCTGGGGAAGCACAGTAATTATCTATCGCCGCGACAAATTCAAATCTTTGGGATGGACACCGACGGATTGGCAAGATTTGTGGCGAGAAGAACTGCGCGATCGCATTTCACTTTTAGATCAACCGCGAGAAGTGATTGGTCTAACCTTAAAACGGTTGGGTCATTCTTACAACACGGAACGGATAGACAGAATTCCTGAGTTGAAAAATACCCTGCAAAAGTTGCACCAGCAGGTGAAATTTTACAGTTCCGATACCTATCTGCAACCGTTATTGCTAGGAGACACCTGGCTGGCGGTGGGTTGGTCAACAGATGTATTGTCGGTGATGAAGCGCGATCGCAACATTGCTGCGGTGGTTCCTGTGTCTGGAACCGCCTTGTGGTCAGACTTATGGGTGCAACCTGCTGGTGCTGCGGCGAATCCTCTGTTGCAAGATTGGATTAATTTTTGTTGGGAATCCAAACCTGCTACGGAAATTTCTCTGTTCAGCCGCGCCGCCTCACCAATTGTTGCTGGCATGAACCCAGCAGAGTTACCTGAATTTTTAAAAACGAACTCGATCTTGCTGCCAGATACTCAGATACTGGACAAGAGTGAATTTCTGTTTCCGCTTCCCCAGTCTACGGCGCTTGCGTATCGTTCCCTGTGGCAGGAAATCTGCCCAACGGTTTAGAACGAACTCGCAGACTATTTTGACCAGAGGAGACAATATCCAGATCGCAGACGACTGGATTGGTACTGAAATTACAAGTGTAGGTTGCTAGCGGTTCTTGTGGTTGATTGGCAATAAACACCCTGGTGTTATAGCCATAATCTCTGGCAACCGTCCCAAAGCTGTTGACAAAGCTATAGCGTCCTATATAGTTCAGAAGGCTCCAGAGTTGTCGGTTTACAACCAAATCCACCCGCTGGCGATCCGGGTACGCTAGCCAGTTCTCTAGTAATTTGCCACCAAACTGTTCCTCCGCCCACCAAAGGCTGGGAACCGTTGGTTTAGCTTGGGACATACTATCGGCTCTAATGACTTGACTTCTCGGTGGGCGAGACTCTGGATCGAGTAGTTTTAAGTCTAAAGGTTCGGGAGAAGGCAGCAGTGTGGGTGGTGTTTGTGCCTGCGTTAACAAAGGGACAAGACACGAAGTAAGAATTGCTAAAGCTGATAACAGCAAGGAAGAAGCAATCTTTTTCCTTGTTTGGTGGATCTGGCTTCTGGCAGCATTGTCATCTGCCGTGTACGCCTGCCTAAATTGTTTAAGTTTCGCTCCAGATTTGGTTGGTTCCTGTAGAGGTTCCATGTTTACTCGCGCTAATTCATGCAGTTATTGTCTGGTAAGAATTGCTAATGGTTCCAGCGATTGATTCAGCGAACGGTTTGTAAATAAACGTAGATTAATTCATACAACTTGCATCGGCAACCGTTTACCGGCACTTAACAAGGTTTCAAATTCTGCTGCGGGTACGGGACGACTAAATAGATAGCCTTGCATGGCATCGCAATGCTGCTGGCTTAAGAAAGCTAGTTCAGCGCGAGTTTCTACCCCCTCAGCCGTAACTTTCAAATTCAGATTGTGAGCGAGTTGAATCACGGCGGTCATAATCGCTCGGTTTTGGGTATCGCTAGTAACATCCTGAACAAAGCATCGGTCAATTTTCAAAGTGTCAAAGGGAAATTGTTTGAGATAGCTCAAGGAAGCATAGCCAGTACCGAAATCATCAATTGCGATGTGAATCCCCAACTGTTTCAGTTCATTTAAAGTAGCGATCGCCATCGAAGCATTTTGCACGAGGATACTTTCAGTCAGCTCTAATTCCAATGCATCTGGGTTCAAACCTGTAGTTTCCAATACTCGGACAATTCGCTGGCTTAAATCAGCTTGGCTAAATTGACGCCCCGACAAGTTCACTGACACGCGGAACGATATAAATCCAGCGTCTCGCCATTTTTGCGTTTGGGCACTGGCAGTTTGCAATACCCACTCGCCAAGCGGGACAATTAAACCCGTTTCTTCTGCCATAGGAATAAATTCAGCGGGTGAAACCAGCCCCCGCGTCGGGTGCTGCCAACGCACTAAGGCTTCTGCACCGCTAATTTCTCCGGTTTGGAGATTTACTTGGGGCTGATAATACACGTGAAATTCACTTTGTTCTAAGGCACGGCGCAGACTCGCTTCTAGCACCAGCGCTTCGCCATAATCAGCCTTGATGTCCGTCGCATAAAACTGATAGTGATTTCCTCCCAGCTTTTGGGTGTAGGACATCGCCGCTGCTGTCATCTTCATCAGGGTGTCTAAATCTTGCCCGTCGTTGGGATAGAAGGTAATGCCAATGCTGGCAGTGAGGAAGATTTGACCGTCTTCTAAGGAGAAGGGTTCATTCAGCGATGACAAAATCGCTTGGGCGACACTGGCAACCGTTTGTCTTTGACTTAAGGTTGCCAGAATAATTGCAAATTGATCTAAATTCAATCGCGCAATCGTGTCCTGTCGGCTGAGACAGGTGGTGATTCGTTCGACAATTAGTTTAATTAATCGGTCACTCCCTTGATTTCCCAAGGTGTCACTAATCCGTTGAAACCGATCTAATCCTAGAAACAGCAGCGGGACAGGTTGAACGTTGAGTGGCTGCTGGGCAGAGGCAAGAGGCGATTCGTTCTCCTGGGTTTTGGAATCGCTTTTGTGTTCATCTTGTCGCTTACTGATAACTTGATTAAACCGCTCTCGCAATAGCAAGCGATTGGGAAGGTTTGTCACGCTATCGTAATGAACTAAGTGATTGAGTCTTTCTGCTGCTTGCCTGAGCGCTAAGGTATAGGGTTGAGTAATGGCTCGTTGTCTTTCGAGTCGGGCAGCGATCGCTTTGAGTATTTCCTCAGGCGTACAAGGCTTGGTTAAATAGTCGTCTGCCCCTAATTCCATCGCTTGACGCAAATCGGCTTTTTCAGCTTTGGCAGTCAGAAAAATGAAGGGAATTGTTGCGGTGACAGGATCTTGACGCAGCGCCATCAAAACACCAAAACCATCTAAATCGGGCATCATGACATCGCAAATAATTAAATCTGGGCGAATCGTTCTTGCTATCTGTACGCCAGCAAGACCATTTTCTGCACCTGTCGCCTCGAACTCTTCTGCCTCCAATAGTTCTAATATGTTTTCGCGGATTGCTTCTTCATCTTCAATAACTAGAATTTTTGCCATTTCTCTAAATTTCCTTTAATTTATGGTTTTTCTTACAAAATCAAACTTTTTATTTCCCCGATGTTGTGCAAACTATTTAATTTATAAAGGTTGTCCTACTTCCTGAGTTTAGATTTTATCAATCTGTAATAACATTTGTTTAAGTGAAATTATGCACCCCCTCACTGGATAAAAGTCTATTTTTATACTTTTTCAAAGCCAGATTTACCAGCAATATCTATGGGGTTATCCATAAATATTAGACAATTAATTCATTATAATTTCACTTGCAAGGGAAAGTAAAATAATTGGATTCAAAATTTTATATTTAATGCTTATCAAAAATAAATATAAGAAGTTCTTACCTTCCTATAGTAACTAACCTTATTAATCGAACCTAGGTAACGGTCAAGCCGCCTAGAATGAAAAAATCAGCGAAGACAGGAAAAGAATGTAGAGGAAGATTTTTGCCAAGTTTGGTATATAAAGATACCGTTATTAAAATCCTTGCTATAACGGGTTAAAACTAGCCCCTGAAGCTTAACAATCCCCGCTCAACGGTAACTTAATCGTAAAGGTTGTACCCACTCCGACTTCACTTTCTACGGTGATTTTGCCTTTGTGTAAGTCTACAAAGTTTTTAATAATCGCTAATCCTAAGCCAGTTCCAGGAATATTGCCAACATTAGAAGCTCTATGGAAGGTTTCAAACAATCGTTGCCGATCTTGTGGAGGAATGCCAATTCCTCGATCTTTAATTTGGAAGATGGCTTCCCCATTGTGGCAGCTAAGTTCGCATTTTATAATACCCCCCCCTGGGGTATATTTGATAGCATTTGAGAGTAAATTGCTGAGGATGTGGCGCAGCAGTTTTTCATCAATGCAAGCTGCGAGACATTCTCCCTGACTTGAGAAAATTAGGGAATGGCGATCGCCCGCTGTTAGTTGCATTTCTGCTACAAGGTCTTGGCAGAATGTTTCTAGCTGTATCGGGGCGGGGTTAAACTCTGTCTTGCTAGCTTCATTTTTGCCAATAAGCAACACTTCATCTAACATCCCGTCCATCCGTTGAACAGCAGTTTTAATTCGATGCAGATGAATCCTTTTCTTCTCTTCTGTCCATTTAAAGCCGTAATTTTCAAGCAATCCAGCCGAAAACAAAATAGTCGATAACGGGGTACGAAATTCGTGAGAAGTCATAGAAACAAAACGGGATTTTAGTTCGTGCAGTTCCTTTTCTTTTTCCAAAGCATTGCGAATTTCTTCTTCTGCTCGCTTGCGCTGCATGAATAATCCCAATTCAGTTGAAGCGGAAATCAGTTCGATGAGTCGTTCGTCTTGTTCGCAAGATTCAAACATATAAAACACAAGGACAGCCAAAACAGTATCATCAGCAATAATTGGAATTCCTAAAGCGGCTTTTAATCCAATTTTCATTGCCAAATTTACCCTGAAATAAACTTGATGCGACTCACCGGAAACATCTCGTTGCCACTCTGGTTGTTTTGAGACCCAGACACGACCGGGTAACCCAATCCCTGGTGCAAAGGTCAAGTTCTCGCCTCCTTGCCGGAATTCCTCTAGACAAGTGGCACGGCTATACCAACCTCGACTGCATTCGAGAACGCTGTTGTCAGATTGTGGAATCCAGGCTTCCCCAAAATCCCAGCCAGTGGCTTCACACACTTTCTGGAGTGCTACGAATAGCGCTGAGTGAAAGTCTGGAGACTCAAAAATAGCTTGGGTCATGGTTTGCAGAAAATAAACCTCCTCCTCCGTTCGCTTGCGATCGCTAATATCCTCCGCAATTCCGGCAATTCGATAGACTTGCCCTGTCTCGTCCCGAACTGGAAAGGAGCGATCGCGTATCCACCGAATCGTCCCATCCGGGCGGATAATCCGATATTCGTAGTCGTCCACTTCTTGCTGGCGTTTTTCAAGCCCATCTATCACCGACTGCCGATCTTCTGGATAAATAGAATCCAGCCAAGATTCAGGCTGCTGATAAAGGCTTTCGCAAGTTTGCCCCCATACCTGCTCGTAAGGGGGACTGATATAGAGTATTTGTTTCTCATCGGGAGTCGTCATCCAGAAAACTTGCGGAATATTTTTCGCTAATTGGCGGAAACGCTCTTCCGATTCCCGTAGCGCTGCTTCTATCTGCTTGCGTTCGGTAATGTCTTGAATGGTGGCAGTACTAAATTGCGGGGCACCACTGGCAGTGCGAATCAAAGAAACGGTCAAATAGCCCCAAGCCACATGACCATCCTTGCAGATATAGCGCTTTTCCAATTGGTAAGAATCCTGCTTTCCAGTCATTAACTCTTGGTAAAGTTCCCGGTCTTGCATGGCGTCATCTGGATGCGCCAACTCACTGAAAAGCATCCCTTGTAGTTCTTGTTCGCTATAACCTAAAATTTCCCGAAACTTGGGATTACTTGCCAAAAGCCGCCCCTCTAAAGTGGTCAGGACGACACCCATGGCTTCTCTTTCAAAAATTGTTCGGAATCGCTCTTCACTTTCCCTCAGAGCTTCTTCAGCTTGTTTGCGTTCGGTAATATCCCGATCTATACCGCGATAGCCACGAAATTTTCCAGAGCTATCAAAAACTGGGACGCCACTGGTTTCCAGAACAACTCGATGACCGTTTTTGTGGATGTTGATATTTTCTAGGCAAGAGAATGGTATTGCTTGGGCAGCAATTGGCCCAAAAGTGTTCGCAATCCGGAAGGCTTCTTCCGGCGGCATTAAGTCAAAGGGCGTTTTTCCCAAAACTTCTTCAGGTTCGTAACCTAAGATGTCGCGCACTTTGGGACTTGTGTAAATATAAACAGCATTCTCATCTACCTCCCATACCCAATCGCTGGTAGTTTCCAGCAAATTGCGGAACCGTTCCTCGCTTTTTTGCAATGCCTCCTCTGCCAGTTTGCGTAGCGTGACGTGCCGGAGGCTTTCGCTGATATCCCGAATAATACTTAATAAAACTCTTTGATTGTCAATTACCCAGCTTTGGGAACTGACTTCCACTGGAAAAGTGCTGCCATCTTTGCGGCGGTGAGTGGTAGTAAATAAGATGCCTCGCTGTTCTGCTTGCTCCAGTTGTTGAGCGATCGCTGTATGAGTTGGAGGATCTCGCAAGTCCTGAATGTTTAAGGCAACAATCTCTTCGCGTTCGTAACCGTATGTCTGAATTGCCGCCTGATTCGCTTCGATAATTTGCCCTTGATTCCCAATAAACAAAACAATGTCACGGGCATGTTCCGATAGCAATTGATAATGCTTTAAGGTTTCTTGAGCGAGCTTGCGTTCGGCAATCTCTCCTTGGAGTGCCTGGACAACATCTTCTAGCTCAACGGTACGCTCTTGGACTCGGATTTCTAACGCCTCATTTGCCTGCCGTAAGGCTGTTTCTGCCTGCTTGCATAACATCGTCTGCCGCTGCCTTTCGCTGATATCTGCGGTACTGCCGTAGTAATAGAGAACGCCATCCTCTATGGCAGGTCTCGCTGTAATTTCAAACCAGCGATCGCCTCTATGAAGAGTGTGAAAAAGATAAACAACCTGATAGGGTTCGCCTTTGGTAATTGCTTCCCAAGCTATCCGAATTGCTTCTTGGGATTCATGCCCTAAATCGACTCGATCGTCCCAAACTTGATAATTCTCAAAAAATGCCTGTGTAGAAATGCCACTGAGTTCGGTTAGAATATCGCTGGCATAGATAAACTGGGTGGTCGCAGGGCAGAACTTCCAGACAAAACTGGGCAGCATATTAAAAATTTGATTAATCTCGCCAGCACTTCGCTGAAGTAACGCTTCAGCGGCTTTGCAGTCTGTGATATCTTGCAATGCCCCCAAAACCCGAATAACTCTTTGTTTTTGCTCATCCCATTGCGATCGCGCATAATTTCGTAACCATCGAACTTCACCGCTACGGGTCACGATCCGGTGTTCGCTAATCTCAGAGTGACCAGAAACTAGGTTGAGAAAATTTTGCTGAACTTTTAACCAGTCGTCGGGATGAATAAGCGGCCGCCAGCCATCAAGAGTGATAATTTCCGCGAACGTGTAACCGCTCACTCGCAAAAAGGTCTCTGACACCCATTCGGTTGTCATTTGACCGTCAGGGGCAACTGTTACGCAATAGGTATCAGAGGTCAGTTCTGAGATAACGCGATATTGTTCCTTACTGTCGAACAGTGCTTGCTCTGTTTGCCTACGGCTGGTAATGTCTTCAACGGTGCCTTCGTAGTAAAGTAGTTTGCCACTGCGATCGCGCACAGCACGGGCATTAGAAGAAATCCAAATGCAACTGCCGTCGGGGCGATTAACCTGAGATTCAAATCCCGTTACGGCATCAGTTTTTTGGAGTAATTGGTACAACTCCAAATTGCTTGCGTGCCAATGAAGATTGCCAATAAGTTCATTTGGTGAGTTGTAGCCATAAATGCGTGCTAGTGCTGGATTTGCATTCATATAGCGTCCATCATCCGTAACTTGATAAATTCCCTCAACGGTGTTCTCAAAGATACGGCGATAATTATGCTCGGATTGTTGCAATTGTAAGCCAGCGCGAATTAGAACATACAACAACCCGCTAATAGATAGAATAAATCCCCACTCTTTCAGCATCTCTAACTGGATTAAAAACGCTAAATTCTTGCTCAGTAAATTAAGTATTTCATTCCCAGAAACAATATAAATAATGCTAATTAATATATAACATAGATACAATTCTGCGAACTAGATTTTCTGTAGAGGTAAGCTGATTTTTCATGACTACCAAATATAGTTATGGAATATTCAAAGCCCACCTTCTCAAAGTCAAACTTTAAACCAACCTTAACCAATGGATTAGCAAAATTCTTTTTTAAGCTATTTTACATAAATCAATGTGTCGGTAATCCAGATCACTAAACATCTTAACAAGAATATATCTTTAGATAGGTGTAAAACTTAAACCAATAAGCTAAAGATACTGTTCATCGTCGGAGTGATAACAGCATCAGGCAAGGGCACAAATACCCTGTCCATACATCCTGGTTGCCTTAAAATCTGTTCACGCAACTATCTTTACGCAACTACCGTTACGATTATTCCCAAAGCCGACGCCTAGGTTGTCCATTCAGACGCTGGTGAGAATCTCGCAAAAGGGCTGGAATGTCTAAATGTTGAGGGCATCGGGGCAGACAGTCACCACAGTCAGTGCAGCGATCGCCTTTCATCCCCGGAAACCAGTGACCGGCATTTTCAAACATTCGGTAGCGGTATTGACCATACGCTGTCATGTCATAGGCAACCGCTAAATTACGCAGGCGCAATATTTCTGGAATATTGATATTTTCTGGGCAGGGCAAACAAGCGTAGCATTGACTACATAAATCTGGAGAAATTACTCCTAAATGAGCTTGTAAGCGGTCGAAAACTGCAATTTCCTCTGGTTTCAGCGGTTCATCGCGCTCAGCAACCGCCAAACATTCCGTCAATTCGCTGGGGTTCGCTGGGCCAACACTGAGCGTGGTAACGCGGCGATCGCTCAACAGAAACCGATAATTTAGTTCTAGGGGTGAAAAGGGATGGCACAGATGTTGAAGCGTTTCCGGTGGCGTGTAGAGTAGCCCCCCCTTATCCGCTGGTGAAATAATAAAAATTCCCATATCCTTTTGGTTGGCTAACTCAACCGCCGGGGCATGGCGCTGGAAAAAGTAATAATAATGCAGGTTGATGAATTCAAATAAATTGCTGTTAATCGCCGCTAGAATCACATCCAGCGCCCCGTGGGTAGAGAAGCCAACGTGTCGAACTCTGCCATCTGCCACGGCTTCCTGCACCGCCTGCATACAACCTCCATCCGCTTGCACCCAGTTTAAATGTTCCCAGGTGTTAAGGCCATGAATCGCCAGACAATCTACGAAATCAGTCTGGAGGTTCAATAGCGACTCATCAATCCACCGACGCATTGTATCGGCGTCATTACTTGGGGGAAGTTTGGTAGTGATGTAAAGCTGTTCTCGCGACTGGGGCAATCCCGCAGCTAAAGCGGCACCGAGATATTCTTCGCTTTTGCCGTAACCCCTCGCGGTTTCTAAGTGATTAATTCCACAAGCAACGGCTTGATGCACCGTCTGGTAGGCATCTTCAAAGGAAGCCAGACAGCGCATCGTCCCGCAAGAAAACACTGAAAGCGGTAAATTTGTTTTTCCAAACCGCCGATAACGCATAAAAAGTAAAAAGAAAGAGCAAGAGAAAGCCGCGATCGCTAAGTAAAAAGTTCATTTTCTGGCTTTTGGCTTTTGCCTTTTTACTTTTATCTTTGGTGTGCTATGATTCCGTGCTGGAGCCTCCTCGCTGGATCAAATCTTCCGGTCGAAGCTTCGATACAAAATCACGGAAGGCTCGGCGTTCTGCCTCATCGGCATCGCGATCGACAGGGATAGAAGCATCAGCAATGACTTCTTCCATCACCCAAATCGGACTGCCAGTGCGGATGGCGATCGCGATCGCATCACTAGGCCGAGCATCAATCTCCTTTTTTACCTCACCCTGCCGGACACTCAAGATCGCATAAAAGGTATTGTCCTGAAGCGAGTGAATAATGATCCGCTCTAAGGTCATATTCCAAACGTCCAGGATATTCACCAGGAGGTCATGAGTCAGGGGACGGGGAGGGGTTTGTTTTTCCAAAGCGCTGATAATTGCCTTTGCCTGATCTTGTCCAATATAAATTGGCAAGGCTCGTCGCTCCGAGGCATCTTTGAGCAACACAATCGGGCTGCGCGTCACGGCATCTAATGCAATTCCAGCGACTTTCATTTCAATCATCAGCTTGGCCTCTAGAACACGGTAGGCGTCGGGGGGGATAAAGCAAAGCTATAAACTGGTACTGGAGGTAGTGGGGTTTAACAAACACGCTTGCGGTTCTAATCACCTTACCAAGCGAAGGCACAACCAGCTATGAAGACTTGGTTAAGTTGGGATCAACAAAGCTGTATCTCCCAGTATGCCTCAGTCTTAGGACGATTCGCTGGAGATTTTACTAAAAAATATAGACCGATTGCCTTCATCCCTTCGCTGGTTGTTCGCTATCAGTTATCAGTAGGTCGAAATCCGATTAATTACATCTAAAAACAAGTTGTTTTTCGGTTTTTTCACTGAATCATGAGCGACGATCGTTTGCCAATGACCGTTATTTACCTAATTTCACTTAAAAACAGTGTTTACCGGATTAATTCAAGCTCTAGGAACTATTAATTCTCTGGGAGAAGACCGTTTTGGGCTTTCCTGCATGGGAGATACTTGTCAGTTGATACTGTCAGATTTAGCGATTGGCGATAGTGTGGCGGTGGATGGCGTTTGTCTGACGGTAGAGGAAATTTCGCCTCAAGGCTTTGTGGCAACCGCTTCTCCGGAAACTCTTAGTCGCACCACCTTAGGACAGCGAGAACAAGCCGCCGCCTACGTGAATTTAGAAACCTCTCTCCGGGTTGGCAGCAAGCTAGGAGGACATTTTGTGACAGGGCACATAGACGGAATAGGCTGTCTGCAAGAGTCGGTACAAACTGCTACTTCCTGGGAAATGCGCTTTGAGATACCGGCAGCAGAGGATGGGGAGCAGCGCCAGATTGCTCGGTACATTATCCCCAAAGGCAGTATTGCCGTTAATGGGGTGAGTCTGACGGTGGCAGATTGCGACCCTGATGGAAGTTGGTTTACGGTAGCGGTGATTCCTCATACTTATGCCGAGACAAACCTACCTTATTTACAGACTGGCAGTTTGGTGAATTTGGAAGGAGATATTCTGGGCAAGTACGTGGAAAAATTTCTGCGTTATCCAGCACGAACATCTGAGCAGAATGCACCCGCTACGATCGGGATGGATGGAATTACACCCGCTTTCTTGGTAGAACACGGGTATTCTTAGAAATCAAAATTCAAAAAGATGAATTTTTAATTCTTAGCTACCTGGTTGCGGGGTTAACGCAGCTGATGACGTTGCTGGAGCTGCGGGAGCAGAATGGGCGGTTTGCAAAGCTTTAATCATTTGCGCCAGACCATATTCCAAGTAGGCATCTGAGTCCACCGCCATCCAGCCTTCTTGCGTTAGCTGGCGGATTTCAAAGTGAAGGTGGGGACCTGTGGAATTGCCGGTACTACCAACCCGCCCAATCACGGTTCCTTGTTCGATCTGTTGACCGGGTTGAACCAAAATTTCCGACAGGTGAGCATAGAGAGTTTCTTGGGTTTCGTTGTGTTTGAGGACAACAGCTTGACCATAGCCGCCCATCCAGTCAGCGATCGCAACCTTCCCCGCAAAAGCTGCCAGGACGGGTGTACCCAGAGGTGCCCCCAAGTCAGTACCCGCATGGAACCGGCGAGTGCCGGAAATTGGATGCGTCCGCCACCCGAAAAGCGAGGTAATTGGCGCAGGAATCGCCAGTGGGAAAATTAAACTGGTATTGCCGTTAGCCAAGCCCCGGAAAATGGTCGGAATCGGGGCTTTGTATTCGGGCACATTGAATGGAATAGAGCTTTGGCTGCTGCTAACGTTATTAGAAGCGATCGCCGTCGCTCGAGTAACGGCAGAGGAACCCAAAGACCTGGAGCGACGACGGTTAATTGAGCGAATGCCTTGAGGGCGATCGCGAAGTGGGCCAATTGCGACAGGACTTGCAGAGGCAACCAAGATTTGCTGACGGATCTCCCGTTCTGGCTGGTTTACCGCCAAACGGGCGCGGCTGACTCTACGATTCGCCAAGCCAGAGGTCCGTAATGCTTCCGGTACGTCTGTGTCACTTGCGTACTCCCTACGGCTTCTGGTCGGGTAGGTTAATCTAGCAGTTTCCCTTAGACGGTTGGTGTTCCTAGAAGGGATCCGTGCAACACCACAGCTTCCACCAGATAAACCTTGCCCGCTCTGCAAGACTCTTTGACATCCTGTTGACCGTTCCGACAGCACAACGGCAGGTGGTTCATCGTAAGAACGAATCGGCTCCTTGCCTCGACTCGTTGCACCAAGACTATAGTCAGTCGGATCGATATAACTATTGTTGTAATCGCTGGAACTTATCCCGCTCTTTTCAGCTTTGCTCGGTCTAAGCTTGGGAGGCTTTACATAAGAAATCGTGTTTGGCTCCACCAACCTGGGAGGAGAAAGTTTTGCTTTTCTTGGAACAGCAACCGAAGTCTCTGGTGCTGATACTGGAAGCGAGCGACGACGGACAACAGCAGGTTCTGGAGCTGAACGGCGACGACGGACAGATGTTGTCTCTAACGCACGCTGACGAGCCAAGCGGCGGCGACGGACACCCGCTGAAGCCTTCTCTGCGGCTGGAGCCGGAGCCGAGCGACGGCGTACAAAATTTGGCTCTGGTTCTGGCGCTGAAACTGAACGGCGACGAACAACAGTCCGCTCAGTCCCTTTCCGGGGGTTAATCTCCATTTTTACAGTAGGCGGTGCCTCTTGGGTAGTAGGCGTGCCTATTGTGTCTATGCTTGGATCGCTTTGTGCCCAAACAAAGCCGCTGCTGAGGACACCAAGACCCCCAATCCAACTAAGCCCCTGCACTAGCAGAGGACGGCGGCAAAACAGACCAAACGGAGTACAACTAGGGTGGTTTCGCTGGCTCATTTCCGAATCACTCCTCATCTCACTCACTCTATGGGGTCATACTGGTTAGTGTTTTTGGTATAAAGACATGGCTATCGTCTCTACCCCATCCATTTTCACTTCCAGAGCTTGTGTAAAATTACTGATCGTAGCCAAGACTGATTGTACCGGGCTTGAGGCAGATTTCCTCAGCAGCGGCTAAAGAGTTCAGGCGGACTTGAAGTTCGCCGGTGGATGCGACACCCACAATGACTCCAGAGCGTCCGTCTACGATGACAGAACGCCCTCTGCAACTGAGAAGCTCCACGTAAGCGGGAAGTAGGGCGTCTATTCCTTCTAGGGAAACGTGTCGATATCCGGATAAAATGCCCTGCAAAGTTATTGCCGCTAATCTTTCCAAGGCGTTAGCGAAACATGCGTGTAAGGCATTCGCTTCGATTGGCTGCTGCTCCAAAAACGATTCCAGATTGATGCCAGTTTCCGGGACTGGATTCGCCCAGTTAATTCCCACACCCACAACGGCTTTGGTAATCCGTCCTTGTTGCACTCTAGTTTCGGTGAGAATGCCCCCTAATTTGCGTTTGCACAAGATTAGGTCATTTGGCCATTTAATCAACGCTGGGATGCCGTAACTCCGCAATGTGGTAGCAATTCCCCAAGCGCTGCATAGGGTCAAATGAGCGCTATTGGTTGCAACTAAATCGGGAGCTAGCGCGATAGATAGGTAAAGTCCGCCTGTACTGGATTGCCACTGGCGTCCCCACTGACCCCGCCCAGCGGTTTGCTGAAGGGCAATGACAACGGTTCCCGGTGTTGCTCCTCGATCGAGCAGTTCCCAAAGAGTTTGATTTGTGGAAGGTAAAGTCTCAAAGATATGGAAAGAAAGCGGTAGAGAAACATCCCCTAAAAAGGCTTCCAGACAATGCCAATCGAATGCCACGGTTGCTAACAAATTGATTCGTAGCATAAGTTAGCATAATGTCACCGATATTTCAGGAGTTCCGAATGGCGATGCTTTCCCGCACCAATTTGAACCTGGGCGCAGGAGAATCACAAACTTCTATAAATACCTGGCACTGGCGGACTTGGGAAGGATTGCCCTATCTAACTTGTAGCTTGCTAGAACGCTGGTCTCACGGATTTTTTACTCAACAATTTTCGCCCCGTTCTCCGGCTGAATTAGTCAACGTTTTACAGCCGGATGCTAGGGTTTATCGAGTGAAACAGGTGCATGGCAATACGGTGATGACGCCCTCAGAGATCGAAGCGGCAACCAGTGAAGGCCAAGAGGGGGACTCACTACCCCCCGCTGATGGGATTGTCAGCGAGCAGGTTCAGCAGGCAGTGTGGGTGTGCAGTGCCGATTGCACGCCGGTTTTAATTGCCGACCCCCAGACGGGACAGGTGGCAGCGATTCATGCGGGTTGGCGCGGGACTGCTACCCGAATTGTCCCCCAAGCGATCGCCCGTTTCCTAGCTTCCGGCAGTCAACTCCAAAATCTGCTGATTGCGATGGGTCCAGCGATCGCAGGTGATGTCTATCAGGTGTCTGTGAATGTCGCATCCGAAGTGGGAGCCAGCATTTTACCAGATAAAGATCCGCAGCAAGATACAGAATCCATTCTTGATGCCTTGCAGCAGTTGCCCTATTCACCGTTATTAGAAGATTCGCAACCAGGACGGGTGCGACTAGACGTGCGGCGAGTCAACCAGCTGCAACTGGAACAACTAGGAATTTCTAGCGAACAGATAGCGATCGCGCCTCACTGCACCTACCAAGAACCCGATTATTTCTTCTCTTACCGGCGGGACAAGCTGAAAAAAGTCCAGTGGTCGGGGATTGTGAGTAGATAAGCTGCTTTAACCCTTAGAAGGGAGCGCACTTCAACGTGCGCCCCTTTGTTGTTTATGGACATCTACAAAAAATCGCCTCCAAGTCATGACTTGGAGGCGATCGCTACACAATTGGTCTAACTCAAACTAGAACACCTTGTTGTTGGTCTATTTTCCTGTTTTCAGGAGCATGAGCGAAACCTTTGTCTTCAAACATATAGCGATCGCTATATGTTTGAGTTGTGACTATTGTTGAGTGGCAGGGGCTGTTGTATCGCTGGATGGGGCAGCATTTAAGCCTTCTGTACCACCTGTGGTTGGAGTAGTAGTCGATGTGCTGGCGTCATCGTCATCGCCATCATCATCGCCATCATCATCGCCATCATCATCGGCTTCAGGAGCTGATGTTTCAGCATCATCATCATCACCATCGTCATCGGCTTCAGGAGTCGATGTGTTGGCGTCGTCATCCTCAGAGGTGTTTGTAGTAGGAGCTGGCTCACCCGGTGCAACAGTTGCGGGAGTAGACGGAGTGGTGGTTGAAGTCGTGCCTTGAGTTTCCGTTGTGGTAGAAGTTTGTTCAGCGCCAGCGTCACCTTCGACATTAGAAACCTCCTCGGTCGAAATCTGACGGAGACCGACCAAACCAAAACCCAAACGGCTTTCTGGTCCTAATTGCTGATAGGCTGCGACTGCCCGACCTTTCTTTTGCTTGTAGGTACCGAGAGCCAGACCCTGGCTATTTTGGCGTACAACCAGTAACCTTTTCTTGCCACGACCTTTCTCCACAAAGACTCCAACAGGGCCGCTGGATGTAGAAGCAACGTTGTAGACCTTATTAGAACTCTGGACGAAGGAATTAGACAGAGAAATCAGATTGAAGGTTGTGCTGTTGTAAATGGTGATAAGCGATCCGCCATTCCCCCCGGCGCTAGTGCTGCCGCCGCTGCCGCCGCTGCTACCGCTGGTGCTACCGCCTGTGCTACCACCTGTACTGGTGCCGCCGCCTGTGCTACCACCTGTGCTACCGCCGAAGCTACCACCGCCGCTGTTGCCGCCGCTGCTTCCTGTGCCTATGCTGCCACTACCGAAGCTGCCGCTAGAGTTGTCGATAACGCTGTTAAAGTTACCACCATTTTGGAAGATGAGGTTGTAGCTCAAGCTTGTTTTAGAACCAAAGCCTGTGTTTTGACCTGTAGTTGCGCCTGCGCCACCTGAGTAGTTGCTGTTGGAGCTATTGTAAGAGAAATTGTTCGTAGCAACATTGTATCCACTCGTTCCATTCAATTGGCTGGCAACTGCACCAACAGTGAATTGGGTACGACCTTGACTTTCACCTTTGAGTTTGAAGGCATTCGATCCTTCTTGCCCAAATTCAAACTGGGTTTTGCTGTTATCGCTCAAATAGCCAACCGTGGTGTTGCCATTTATCGTGGTGATGCCATTCCCTTCGCCTGTAACTTTGAACTTGATTGCAGAATTACTAAAAGAGCTAGGATTTGTCAGCTCAAGCTTAGTGGTACCACCGAGTTTAATATCTGTGCCAACCCCGGTACCCTCAATCTTGAATTTTTGACCGCCCTGGCTGCTATCACCTTCAATTTTGAATTTGGTTTGAGCATTATTGCTGCTGAAGGCTACTTTGTTAGTGCTGCTAAAGGTTTGTGCGTCGGCAGTGCCACTAGCGCTTGTAATTTGACTGCTTGTTTGTGAGTCGTCGCTATTGGTTGTAGTTGCAGTATCAGTATCGCAGCCGCAGGGAGTTTGAGTCCCAGATTGGGTGCCGCCAGTTGCGGTTGTAGTGCCGCCAGTTGCGGTTGTGGTGCCGCCAGTTGTGGTGCCGCCAGTTGTGGTGCCGCCAGTTGTGGTGCCGCCAGTTGTGGTGCCGCCAGTTGTGGTGCCGCCAGTTGTGGTGCCGCCAGTTGTGGTGCCACCTGTTTGCGTGCCGCCAGTTGTGGTTGTGGAGCTTTGAGTTGTGGGTTGATCCGAAAAAGTGCTGCTTAAGGTTCCGAATCCTGCCCCTTCCAGCTCAAATTTTGTCTTTTGCCCCAAGCTAGTAGATGGAGGAAGAGGAACAGAGCTGCCTCCATTGAACTTCAGGGATGTTGGCAAGCCGATATTGCCTGCGGTTAGTTTGCCTTCAAAATTACCAACTTCTAAGACCCCAGATTTGGTAGTGTAGTTAGCCTGAGACTGAGTAGATAGTTGGACATTTGTAACAGGCAGGAAGACCAGCGGAGCCGAACCTGTCTCCTTAGGAGAAATCAACGAACCGCCCAAAAAGGCGCTGCTGGCAAAGGAATTCAGAGTAAACTGTAGTTTCGTGGGGATGTTCGAGAAGGGAACAGCCGCGCCACCAGAAGTGAAGGCTAGACCTGATAGGGTACCGATGAAGGTACCTGTGTCATCTTTTCCAGGACGACCAACATTTCCAGCACCGACATCTTTGAAGTCTGCTGCCTGCGGTACGAAGCGAGCAGAGCTGGTGTTACCGGAAGTTGTTTGCAGTTGCAGCGTGGTGACGGCAGCGTCAAACAAAACCGGGCTACTTGCACCAGCAGTAGTCCCAGAAGTCGTCTGTGACTGTAAAGGTGAAAAGAAGGCTGCTTGTCCTCCTAACAGACCGCCTGTGATCGAGATCGACTGAGATTGAGTGCTTGTACCGGAAGTAGCAGTCGTACTAGGAGCAGCAGTCGTAGTCGTCTGAGCGTGAGCTGTGGGAGCCAGAGCGATCGCCAAGCCTCCAGCGATACCGAAACAAACAGCATACTTAGTTGATTTCGCAATCATGTTAGGACTCCATCAGTGAGTATAAGAGGACAGGGTGAATAGCAGAATCTAGCTCAATTCGATAGTCAACAGGGGATCATAAGTTTCTTCAGCATTCATCCTGAGCAAGCTCAGAACTACAAGTATTAGAAGAGAGTAATAACAGCATCCTGATTGAATAAGCATTAGGGCACGTGTGACTAGCATTAAGTAAAACTAGGTCATACTTGCTTAGCTTTGCTTGTGCCGTGTTTGGATAAATGACTGTCTGGTTTCTCAACGAGTTCCCAGATTTTTGCAAAGTTTCTGTAAAGTTATTTACCAATTTTATATACGTAAATACACTTAAAAAATTGTTCTATTTTCGATTGCTACAAGGTTTGCGTTGAAATTACTTAAGAAGTTATTTGTAATGTTTTTATAAAGTTATCAGGGAGACCCCTGAAGGAATCTCCCTGACAAAGCGATCGCTACTTTTCAGCCCACTTTTAAAAAGTAAAAGTGGTTCTGATGGCACCGATTGTGATTGTGTCGTTGTCCTGGTTGTGAAGCGGATTAAATAATACGATCACCCCTGGCGTAACCGTGATATTCTCAGAAACCCGGAAGCGGTAGAAAGCTTCTACGTGAGTTGTACTTCCTGGCTGACCGCCTTCATCCCCAAAGCCACCCTCACTAATAAAATCAGGGTAGTTTCTTCCAATTGGCAGGTCACTACTGGTAATTTTAGGCGGCTGACCGACATAAATACCGCCGAGGTTGCCTTCACCAAGCAGATCGGGGAAATTGAGGTAAGCCATCCAGTTGAATGTTTCTACATTTCCGGATATTCCTTGCGCGTCAGAAGTCGTGTAGCCGCCCCAACCGCCAATTGTAATGTTGGGCGTTGCTCGGAATTCTAAACTGGCACCAAAAGCATTCGTATTAATTGGCCCTCTGCCTGCCGGAGTCGGGAGGAGAACTAAATCGTCGCCAACGCCAGTCCCCAATCTTCCAAACGGAGAGTAGGAGTTGATGTATTGCAGACCAATATCAAGCGTATCTAGGGGCGATACGACTAACTGCAAGCCAGCTGCGGTTTCTCCATCTTGTCCACCGCCGATACCCCCACGAAAAGCATCTGCGGGTCTGCTGGCAGAGTAGACGCCTTGTAAACTGATCCGTGGACTGACTTGCCAGTCAAAGCCTAAGCCTCCGCGCCCCCCGGTATTAATAATCGGGTTGCGTTGAGCAAAGCGGGAAAGCGGTCCTTGACCGGCACTTTCTACGCGGTTTGCTCCCCGGAAAACGTTCACTGGGTTAACCCCTTCCGGACCGATGATGAAGGCAAAGTTATTACCGATTAACTGACGATAAGTTAGGTCGCTCAGTACAATGTCGTTCCCAGTGTCTCCTTCATATCCCAAGAAGACCATGTCGTTATTGAGCAAACGAGGTCCCGAATTTCCAGAACCCGCTTGCAATCCAGTCAACAGCAAGCTGCGAGGACTGAACTGGGTGAACAAACTTAACTGGACGTTGCTAATGACGTTGGGATTTGTATTCCGGTCTTCCAATCGGTTCCCAGTTGATTTTCGGTTCAGGAACAACTCAAATTCATTCTCATTGCGTCCCTGAACGCCGACGACTGCCTGCCCAAATAGCTTCGTCGTGGTTGAGAACTGATGGCTTTCCAAGAAGGCAGTCCGACCTTCCAGGTTATCTACCCGCGTCCGTAGGGTCGCCAGTTCCGGACCAAACTCATCAACGAGTCGTCGCAGAGTTTCTAAATCTGCTTCGGTAGCTGCATCAGCCGAGCTAGCGGCAATTAATTTCTCAATTTGCTGGAGACAGGCATTCACCCCTGCGGCAAATTCATAGCGACTGAGTGCCCGGTTGCCGCGAAAAGTGCCATCGGGATAGCCGGCAATACAGCCGTAACGCTCTACAAGACTTCGCAATGCTTCGTAAGCCCAGTCGCTTGGTTCCACATCGCTCAACTGGGAAACATTGGTGACTTGATCCAATGGGTTGGCTTCCATATCCTCTGGGTTTCCCATTTCCAAAGGATCGCCCGCTGGAAGCATTTGTTCGCTAGCCTCTTCAGAGGGCAGCGCTTGAGCTTGCAGGGTGTTGGGATTGCTAACAGTTGCTGCGTCTACAAGAGTGCGAGCCTCTTTTGTTGTTGCAGATGCAGTGAAAGATGTATTCAAGCTGCGACGGCTAGCAGACAAAATAGGAGACTTTGTAGTCGAAAATTTTGGTAAACTAGCTGCCGGTTGCAACTGGCTTGTTTCAGTTGGGGGGGTTAAATTTACCGCAGTGGCAGATTCTTGAGTTGCCGCTAAACTAGGCGAACTTGCTGCCGGTTCCGTCTGCGATGCTTTTAGTTCTGGCAGTACATTCGCCGATGCGAGTGTGCTCTCGGATGCAGCTACGGCCAGCGAATTTGCTGTCGTTTTTGCCTCGGTTACATCCGTTCCCGTCGCTAAATCTGTAGATGTCGAGAATCCCTGGGTTGAAGACTGGACTGCCTCAGCAGCTGTGGTTGGGTCGATATCGGTGGCTGCAATCGCCGGGGAGAGGCTAACTGCTAGTAAGCCAAAGGCTGTAAACACTAGCGCTGAGGATGCTGTTTTCTCTATTCTCCACTGGGATTTCACGGGTCTAAAACTCCTCAAAACACACCATACTTGCTGAAATTTTACAACAATATTGTGTCAGTCGCTACTAACGCTTTGGATTCCTTTTCATTCGCTAGGGATTGAGGTTGGCAGTTGACGTTTACCCAAAAGGAAAGTTCCTGGCTGAGTTTCTTTTTTTTATAATCGCTGACAAAAAATTGCTCCTAGGGATTAACGGAGAAGCAATTTTTATACACGGAGGTTTGATACTCCGCGCCTAATTACTCAAGGTCATCTGAGGCAAGTGTGCGATCGCGCACTTGTCTGGGATGTACACAGCCGAAACAGGCGCGATCGCTTGTTCTGGGTCAAATTAGTTTATAAATCCTAACAATGAGTCTCCGAGCGATTTTCATCATTATTTCTGTTTCGTTCGTGCAAGGGAGATTGTGCAAATAATTGTCAACTTTCATCTACAATTACCAAATTCAACTAACGCTGCCGCCGGTAGTGTAGAAAAACTTCTTGCTCAATCGACTCGACTGACAAGAGTTCTAGCCGAGGTGCAAAATCTGCCAAAAATCCAGAACCTTCTACCGGCGTCGGTGCTGTCGCTCCTCCTAAAATTAATGGACAAACCGTGAGCCAGAATTCATCGATTAAATCAGCCGCCACTAAAGCACCGACGAGTTCCCCACCTCCCAGGACAGCTAGATGTTCCAAACCTAGCTCCCAGAGCTGTTGAAAAGCCGCAATCCAGCTAATTCCATCGGTCGTCGCCTCTACTTCTAGAACCCGCTCAAATTCTGAGCATCCTTGCCAGCGCTTGGCACCCGCCTCTCCTGTAAGTAACCACCGAGGTACGGGTTGACTAAAAAAGCGCCATTGGGAGTCGAAATTGGCTGATTGAGAGCAAACAATTTGGACTGGTTGGGGCGATCGCCCTCTCTGTTGTCGCCAGTCCAGCAAATCGGGATTCCTTACGCTCAGCGTCGTACCGTAGGCACGGAGAGTACCCGCGCCAAATAAAACCCCATCTGCTTGTGCAATTTGTTTTTCCAGGTGCGCCAGATCCGCTGGAGACGAAAATCGGGCGCGATCGCGACGAATATCCGCAATCTTGCCATCGGCACTCATTGCCAAAACAACTGTCGTAGAAGGGCGTTTCCAGACAAATCCCGTCATCGCTGCTGGTCGCTCAAATATTTAATTAAAGTTTAAGAATTGCTTATATTACGGGAATTAGTGTAGAGATTCCACAAAGTCAACCTTTCCAGAGTATACGAGGATCTGGAACCGTTCTAGGATGGAATGGATCTGTCAAACAGTATCGCTCTACCAACACGATTAACCCAGAAAAAAGTAGGCTAATCAATACCCCCACTCTGATGGGGTGATTTTTGAGAATTCTTGCTATTGGGTTTTACACCTCAAATTAGAGAAGTCCTATGGCTAAGCCGGGTCAATCCTCCTTCCGTCGCATCCTGCTGTCACGCATTTTGCTTTTGAGCGTCCCGGTACTGCTGATGGGGGTGTATGTAACCTACAGAAAAGCACGATCTAGCATACTGGAAACCGCTCGCCAAAATCTTACCGAAAGTGCAGTGAGAAAAGGAGAGAGCATGAGCGAGTCAATTAAAGCGCTCTCTGCCAACTTAGTGACTGCAAGTGAAGCAGTCGTACTGCAATCGCGATCGCCCGAAGCGCATCAAAAATTTTTAAACCAACTCGCCCAACAATTGCCAACGCAAGTCCAGTGCATTCAACTCATCAACGTCGAGACCGGAAACATTGCTGCCAGCACTTGTGGGGAGAAACCCATTAGTACGCTAGATGCAAGTCACTGGCCCCAGCAGCAACAGGAATTACTGTTAGACACTTCCAAGGTGCAGGTGAAATCGCTGCTTCCAGGCATCTCCCCCCTGAATTCAACTGTTAAAGAGAATCAACCCAGCCCAAAGAGCCAACTAAGATTGATTTTCAGTGCGCCTGTTTATGACAGCACGGGTTCTCTGCGTTATGCCCTGAGTGTCCAATCAGCTCTACTGAAACAAGAGCGTGCCAAACCAGGGTCTCTGAGTGGCTATCCAGTGGTGATTGACCAGGATGGAACCATTTTGGCGCATCCGATTACCCAGCGAGTTGGAAGAAATATTAAGCAGGAGGCAGATGGGGAAAGGCTCGAAACGGTCATGAAAAACGCGATCGCGGGTAGAAATGATTTTCTGCACTTGTTTTCTTTCGAGAAAAACGGTGTGGAATTACTCGCAGGGTATACCCCAATTCTCAGCCCGATTAGCAACCAGCCAGATCGCCAGTGGGTTATCTTAGCCGTCACTCGCTTAGATAGTGCCTTATCGGGTCTAAAAGAAATTCAACAGGTGTTGGTGATTCTGACATTTGGCTTAATCGCCGCTAGCCTGCTGGCAACGCTGTATATCTCTCGCGAACTGGCGCTGCCATTGGAGCAATTGAGAGACTACGCTGGGTCGAAAGGGCACTTTCACTCTACAGATCGAGTTCCTCAAAACTTCAAAATCCGGGAATTCAATCAATTATCGGAAGCCCTCGATAATATGGTGGAGCGACTGAAAGCATGGGCAGAAGAAATCGAAACAGCCTGGAAAGAAGCACAAGCAGCGAATCAGCTGAAAAATGAGTTTCTAGCGAATACTTCTCACGAACTAAGAACTCCCTTGAATGCGATCATTGGTTGCATTCGCCTGGTACGCGATGACTGCTGCGATGACCGCGAAGAAGAGATGGATTTCTTACAGCGAGCGGATGATGCAGCGATTCACCTCCTGGGAATCATCAATGACGTTCTGGATATTGCCAAAATTGAAGCGGGTAAGCTTTCCGTCGTTATGGAGGCAGTCGATCTGCGAAAGTTGCTTAAGGAAGTGATTGATTTACAGGCTGTTCCGATTCAGCAAAAAGGTTTGCACTTTAATACGCCAGATTTGCCAGAATCGATTCCTGTTCGTACTGACCCCGCAAAACTCAAGCAGGTGCTGCTAAATGTGGTTGGCAATGCGACTAAATTTACTGAAAAAGGCAGCGTTACGATTACCACCCGGATAGATACTAGTTATGGCAAAGAACAGGCAGTGGGGAATTCTGTCCCTCCTAGCTCTCATTTATCGAATGGGGTCGCTCAAGCCGCGACAGTGAGTCATGAAGAACAAGCAAAAATCCAGGCGGCGGCATCTGTGGGCAATGGGCAAGAAGTTAGAGGAGAAGATGCCTCTAGCATCTCGAATGGAGCTTCTAACATTTCTCGAAGCCTTCTAACAGGAACTACGAACTCTCTCAAAGAGCGTCTCGTCCCTTCTGCGCGTGTTGTTGTAACAGTTCACGATACAGGGATTGGTATTGATCCGAATCAACAGCATAAGCTCTTTCGCCCCTTTGTCATGATTGATGGCACGACGACTCGGAAATTTGGCGGCACAGGTCTGGGACTCGCAATTTCTCGGAACTTAATGGAACTGATGGGAGGTAGCATTACGCTATCAAGTGCAGGAGCTGGTCTGGGCACAACTGTGGAGATTGCCGTGCCCATGATTGATACTTCAGTGTTGCCAACTCTTGAGTCTACGAATGCGGCAAAAAATTAAGAATTCAGCTATCTGTTTGACTGCGGAATGAAACCCCTCCTCGTTAACGAGGAGGGGTTTATAGAAGGCATCTCAATGATGAAAATTTACCTCAGACTCTTTCTCAATCTCTCTGTTTACATACAGGGAAACGTAAGATTTCGCGATCGCCTTGAAAGAGGAAAAATTGAAGAAGCTTTAATTTTTCACGGACTGGGGAACTGTAACCGTCAGTCCTCCCTGTTGTAAAGATTCGCTCAGACATCGAAGAATCTGTACCAGCTGGGCACCCACCCATCCCGAAGAAATCTCTGAAGATTGATTCTGGTGGATACAGCTCAAAAAGCGATCGCAAACTCGCCCTAAAGGTTCGCCCGGTTCTATGCTCAATACTTCCCGGCTTTGATTGGCGGGCGTATAAGGACCAGCACTGGTATTTTCAAAGCGTCCATGCTGAATGGTTAGCGGTGCCTCTACTTGTAACTCATCAAAAATCAAAGTTCCCTCACTCCCCACCACACACAGGCGACGCTGTTTATCAGGATTCAGCCAGCACAGATGAATGAAGGCTTGAAAGCCGCTAGGGTAGGTGAGTGTCGCCCAAACAAGGTCTCTTAAAGGATGAAGAATCAGGGATGAGGGAGGAGTCTGAGAATTGACTTCATCTTTCATTCCGGCTTCTTGGTGCAAAAAAACGGTGCCGCTGGCTTGCACCTGAGTTGGCGTTGCCTGAAGCCAATTGTTGAAAATATTAATATCGTGGATGGCTAAGTCCCAGAGTGCGTCAACATCCTGGCGCACAGGACCTAGATGGGTACGGGTGGCGTAGCCATAGCGCAAATCTCCGAGAATTCCAGATTGGATTGCGGTTTTACCGCGTTCAACCGCTGGGTGAAACAAATAGGTGTGGTCTACGAAGAGTTGCCGGTGCTGTTGTTCTGCTAATCGGCACAGTTCCAAGGATTCAGACGGATCGAGGGTGAGTGGTTTTTCTGATAAGACGTGATAGCCTTGCCGGAGAGCGTCGGCGATCAAGGTGTAGTGTGTCGTGGCTGGGGTTGCGATCGCAACTGCCTCGACTTCCGGCATCTGCTGCACCTGGGACCATTCGGTTGTTAGCAGCACGCTGTCATCTAACTTAAACCGTTCTCGAAGTGCTTCCAGGCGCTCCTGCTTCGGGTCTAATACCGCGACCAAGCGGGATTGAGGATGCTCTAGGAAATTCCGCACGAGATGTACACCCCAGCGTCCAGCCCCCAACACAGCAATTCCAGTTTTCATCGTTGTTTATTGTTCGTTGTTTATTAAAGACTGGCTAATTGTTCATTGTCATTCGCCATTAACCAGTCTTCAATTAGCCATGAACTAGGCTAATTGCTAATGGCTAAAAAAGCTTCCCTCGCCGCAGCTTGTTCGGCAGCTTTTTTAGAATGTCCCTTACCTTGACCCAATCGACGCCCTTGCAGCCAAACCTCGGCGGTGAAGCGCTCTGGATCGCCGTGAATTCGTCTGGTTTCCTGGACGCGATATTCTGGCAGCATTTGGTAATGACCTTGCGTCCATTCCTGGAGGGCGTCCTTGTAGTTTTGGTAGGCTGGGTCTGTCCGAATTTCGGATGCCAGTTGTTTAAAATGAGAATCTAGCCACGGACGCACCAGCTCTAAGGTATGCGTACTCAGGTACAGGGCACCCAACACCGCTTCAAAGGCGTCTGCCAACCGCGAGGTAAGACCTGCTTTGTCACCTGCTGCACTTTCAGAAATTAACAGGTAGCGATCTAGTCCGTAACTATCTGCAATACCGGCTAAGGTGCGATCGCTCACCAGTACCTTCCGAATTGCCGAAAATTCACCCACAGAACAATCAGGATAAACTTCCCATAAAAATTCAGACGCTGCCATCCGCACTACCGCATCCCCCAGGAACTCCAATTGCTCATAGTTCGCCGTTGTCGAAATTGTGGGGTGGGTGAGCGCTAAGTTGAGGAGCGACCACTGCACTGGTACCTGCGGTGGAAGCCCTAACTTTTGGATCAGACTTTGCAGCTGCTTTTGACGAGGAGGATAGCTGAGATTCATGGGAATGCGTTGGACTTAGGGGAACCCCAATCATTTTTGCAACATCACTGAACAGCGCCTCAACCTGAGCCATCAGTTCTCGTTGAATTGGTAAGAGGTGGACTTCTTCCCGGAGTTTTTGCTGCAAATCGCGCAGGCGGGCGATGGGTTGACGCAACTTGGAGATTGTCTGCTCTAAGTGTTTGGCACGTCTGAGTTGTAACACGACATCCCCGCTGAGCTGGGTCTTCTGTTCGATGAGTACCGCCAGCATTTTAGCGATCGCCATCACAGTCTGACCGTCTTCCTCATTCCATTGCTTCGGTTCTCTACCACCAACCGTCACCACACCGTAAACGCGACGACGACCTTGCAACGGGGCTGCCATTAACGTTTGAGCCGTGGGCATCAGGGGTTCCATCAAACCATTCTGGCGTACATCTTCGACATAAATCAATCTACCCTCACCGATTGCTTTACCGCTAGCTCCATCGCTAATTCCGACAATTGGTTTGTTGGTGCTGATGTTGCCTGCTGCGGAAACCACCATAAAATTGTCATTGTTCAAGTTGAGGGCAATGACGGCATCGGCGGCACCAAAATTGGTAAATAATATCTGCACCGCATCTCGCAATATACAAGGCAAAGGCTGATACTGCGATAGAGCGGTGGAAAATTTATGCAAGGTAGAAAGCTGCACCCAACGGCGGTGACTCGTGAGTTCGGCTTCTTTGAGCCGTCCCAGCAGGCGTCCATTAATTTCGGCAATGTGGGCACTTTGCTGAACGTAGTTTCGCGTTCGGATCGGCTGGTAAAACGTCCCCATAACTTGGGACATCAGCAACGAAACCCGCGCCACTACCTCTTCATCGTAAGACCACAGCCCATCAAAGCTTTGACTACTGCTGTTGCGTTCTGGCCCTTCCACAGCTTGAGTCAATACCGCCGTCCAGAAATCGGGGGTATCAACCAGCCAAAACCGCTCCCTGGACAAGGCTGAGTTAGGCTCAAGCCCAATAAATTCGATTCCCGGAATTTCGGGGGGATGAACGTCGGGAACACCAAATATAAAGACCCGCCGACATACCTCGCCTAAGTAACTATATCGACGGAGATGTTCGAGGAAGTGAGAGAAACGCTGGAAGCCAGCAAACAAATCAACCGGAAGTTTGTGGTTGAGCAACTGATCTTCGAGCAGATCGCCGATAACGTTCATCGTTGCGATCGTGTGAATACCGCGCAATTCTTGGTATTGGTTCGCAATCGAGCGGAACAATGATATGTCCACTAAGCCACCCTGATTAACAAGAGTTCAAAATCGTGTAAATATCGCTTCTGGCAGACAGATTACCGCTAAATGCTACGGGTGGCTATGCAAAATTTCTTGAAGTCTTGACTTTTGTGACTGCATCAAGAGAAAAACAAGCTCATTTTTACATGAAGCTTCACTGAATTCATTAATTAAATTGATTTAGCCTTAGAAAAGGATTACTTTTCCGACCGCTCGTTTGTACAGCCTCTACAAGCGCGATCGCGATCGCCAACTAACACTGGGCTTTGCTCGTCCTGTTTTTCCGGGAAGACTCGATAGGCGATCGCTCAATTTACCCAATTTTTCAAATGCCTGTTGAGCCGGAGAGTTTCTCGAGCTAGACTCACCCTCGCCTCTCTAGCTCTTGTTCACAACAGTAAAGCAATTTAAGGGAGAGAGTCGGTCATAAGCCGGGTTCTGTTCTCCACAGCAGCAGTGCCGCTGGAAGGGCGGTTATCTATCTGGGACGCCTGTTACCAGACGCCTCAAGCGGTTTTAAAACGGAATCGGAAAAAGACCAACCGTGATTCCCTACCTTGCTCCCAACCGGGGTTTACCGAGCCAGCGCCTCTCGACGCTGCTGGTGCGCTCTTACCGCACCTTTGCACCCTTACCGGGATAATTAAACATTAAAAATTCTTCATTTTGCATTTTTAATGTTTAATTATCCCGGCGGTATCTTTCTGTGGCACTATCCTCACGGTCGCCCGCACTGGGCGTTACCCAGCAAGTTTGGTCTTTCGGGAGCCCGGACTTTCCTCAGACTCGCACAAACGGCAAATCTGCAACCACCTGCGCCTACTCTCTCCCGTTCTTCAGTGTGGCATATTCAAGAGCTTTAGAGAGCGAATCTTCGCTTTTGAATTCTCACTTTGCTGATGCAGTTTTTCAAGAAAGATTGGAGATCCCCGCCTAAATTTCGATTATCCTGAATAAAGGGAATGATTTACGTAACTTAATAATTCTGCTGGTTACTGGACTTATGAGATGCATCATCAACCGCCGCGCTCAGTTTTCGGCGAGCCACCGTTATTGGCTGCCAGAACTGAGTCAAGCGGAGAATATACAAGCGTTTGGTCGCTGCACTCAGTCGCCCGGACACGGACACAACTACGTTTTGTTTGTCTCCCTTGCCGGGGATCTGGATGAGTATGGCATGGTGCAAAACTTGTCTGAAGTCAAACGGGTGATCAAACAGGAAGTCACCAGTCAGCTAGACTTCTGTTATCTCAACGATGTGTGGTCGGAATTTCAACAAACCCTGCCCACTACAGAAAACATCGCGCGAACCATTTGGCAGCGTCTAGCACCTCACTTACCGTTGGTAAATATTCAACTATTTGAACATCCCGAACTCTGGGCTGACTATCAAGGAAACGGAATGGAAGCTTATCTGACAATTGGTACCCACTTTAGCGCCGCTCACAGACTGGCTCATCCGAACCTCAGTTACGAAGAGAACTGCGAGATTTATGGCAAATGCGCTCGTCCCAACGGTCACGGGCACAACTACCACATGGAAGTAACAGTTCAAGGCGAAATTGATCCGCGCACAGGGATGATTGTAGATTTAGGAGCCTTAAACAAGGTAGTAGAAGATTATGTGGTTGAACCGTTTGACCATACTTTCCTGAACAAGGATATCGCCTACTTTGCCCAAGTTGTTCCCACCGCTGAGAATATTGCCATTCATATCCGGAATCTTCTGCAAGAGCCTATCCGGGAATTAGGGGCAAAGTTGCATAAGGTAAAACTGGTTGAAAGTCCGAATAATTCGTGTGAAGTATACTGTAGCGAAACCGCTCAAAACTTAGCGGGAATTCAACAGAGCGATCGCTCTCTAACGCCTGTATCTACTTGATGTTTTAGCCGGGAGGCGCAAGTTTTTAGAAAATGTCGGGAACAAACCCGCTATCGATTTGCGTCTACCGAATCCTAAGCAGCGTTCGTCCAGTGGCAAGCAAGGGTTGCATTCCAACGCCTAAAGCGATAAATTGTAAGGTTTTTTGAAAAATTTGTTTAAAGCATGAGAGCTTAACCAGCCGATCCGGGAACACTAAAAAGAGACGACCTAGCCTTATACCGCAAGTCGGTGCTAAGCGAATCAAGGTGTTGAGAAAAATATATGGATCGCCGCGTTAACCATCACAACAGCCAACAGGAGGGCGACCTACCTGAGGAGGAACGCATCACTGTTGTTCCTCCTACAGATATTAGCGCTCATAGCCAGCATCAGCCAAAAACCGATAATTACACTAAGGGAGAAGCCGATCGACTGCTGGAGCAAGGTGCCCAGCAGCACCAAAACGGTCATTTCGAGGCGTCACGACTATCCTTTCATCAAGCACTCACGGTCTACGGCGAACTTCAAGACCAGCGAGGACAAGGAAGAACGCTCGGCAATTTGGGGCTAGTGTACTATGCCTTGGGAAATTTTGCCAAAGCGGTTGAGTATTCTGGGCAAAGTTTAGCGATCGCCCAAAGTATCAACGATCAGCGATTGGAAAGTCAAGCGCTGGGAAATATCGGCAATGCCTACCGTCACTTAGGCAACCATGCCAAAGCCATTGAGTTTCAGCAACAAAGTCTGCTAGTCGTGCGGGAACTGAAAGACTTGAGTGCAGAAGTGGCGGCGCTGAATAATCTCGGACTAGCTTACAAGGCACTGGGAGACTACTCAGCCGCCATTGAATACCAGCATCAAAGTCTGATAGTGGCGCGGGAACTCCAAGACCAAGAGGCAGAGGGTCAGATCCTGAGAAATTTGGGAAATGCTTGCTACGCTTTGGGCGACTATGTCAAAGCGATCGCCTACTATAAGCAGCGTTTAGCACTCGTGCAGCAGACTGGAGATCACCGTATTGAGGTACAGATTCTGAGAAATCTGGGGAACGCCTGCTACGCAATCGGGGACTACTCTGCGGCAATTGACTATGGAGAGCAACGCCTAGCGATCGCTTCGGCAACGGATGACCTCCGCTCCCAAGAGCAGGCACTTTCGCATTTAGGAGTGGCTTACGAGGCATTGAGCAACTACGCTAAAGCAATTGACTACTATGAACAACGCTTAAGGATAGCGCGAATCCTCCAAGACAGCCGAGTCGAAGGGCAGGCTCTGGGAAGCCTCCGAGTTGCTTGCTATGCTTTGGGCGATTACGCCAAAGTGATGGAATACGACCAATAGTATTTAATTAAAAATAAAAATTTATAAGGCAATCTATGTATTGCCGAGAGCTTAGTTGCGCCCGAAAAGCTTACTCTGTATGTTTTTCAGCTTTAGTTTCTAATCTATATCCATACAGCGTAGATTGAGCTAAAAAGTTTCTTGATTTTTAATTTTTTATTTTCTCTAGCTACGTCCCGCTTTTGGGAGATGCATGGAGACCGCTCGCCCGATTATCACTAAGTTTTAACCGGAAAATTCTGGACTCAGCGAAGTGGTCTTGGGGTGTCTGATAATATGAGCAAGAGGAATTCACCCCGCAATTGTACCCAGCTATCTTGCCTAAACGATACACAATCGTACCTAAAACAACGATATGGAGGATATGGACACCATGCAAACTGATTATTCCGCTCCAGAGACCGAAAAAACCCAGGTAGAAATGAGAGTTGACGCCCCAGGCGAATTGGCAGCTCTACCCCCAGCCACCCAATCAACGGAAAAGTGGCAGCAAATTGGAGAACAAATTTCCGCATTTTTCGCAGAACTACCCGAATACTTAGGTGAGTTCTTCTCAGAGTACCAGCGCCCCTTGACCACTCTAGGTCTAATATTAGCTGGCATCATTACCGTGAAGGTGACACTGGCGGTTCTGGATGCGCTTAATGATATTCCTCTGCTAGCGCCGACCTTTGAACTGGTAGGAATTGGCTACTCAGCCTGGTTTGTGTACCGCTACTTACTCCGAGCTTCTAATCGTCAGGAGTTGTCCGAGGAGTTTAAAGCTCTCAAGTCGCAAGTTGTCGGCGGGGATTCCAATAACTCGTAAATTTCTCATTTCCGCATAGCTCATTTCCGCACAGCATTGTTGCCCTGCGTCTCTGATTTTCTGACTTAGGGGTAGCACACTAGTGACTGCCCCTAATAATTTTAGTTGTAAATTTCTTAATACTGGTAGAAAGCGCGTGTGCCCATCACGTGATATTTTTAAGCGAGTCGAATCCAAAATGATATTTTGGATTTTAGCTTCTAGATTGTAGAAGACTGGCAGGAATTGCATCTCTACCACTAAGTTTGGCGCGATCGTGGGATTTGATCGTTGAATTTACCAGCGATCGCGGCTCATTTGCTCTCGCTGGGTGTAAAGTGTTCAACTGGCATAATTGTCCCGCTCAATTCCGCTCCACTTAAATCGGCTCCGTTCAAATCAGTTTCACTTAAGTCGGCTTGACTCAAATTCGCCTTAATTAAGTCGGTTCTATTCAGATTTACTCCAATGAGGAGGGCGCTAGTCAGATTGGCTTCACACAAGATTGCATCGCTGAGGTTGGCGTAGCTCAAGTTTGCCCTTCTCATATCTGCGCCAGTTAGATTTGCGCCAGTTAAGTTCGCTCCAGTTAGCTCAGCACCAATCGGTTCGGTTTTAACAAGCCTTGTTCCAATCAGTCTGGCTTTATCAAAATTGGTTCCGATCAAGTCAGCACCCGTGAGATCGGCACCCGTGAGATCAGCACGACTCAAGTTTGCTCCACTCAGATCGGCACCTGTTAGGTTCACCCCCCGCAGGTTGGCTCCGGCTAGGTTAACTCCCTCCAGAATCGTCTCGCTGAAATCGACCTGGCGTAGGTTAGCTCCTTCCAGATTTGCCGCCTTCAAATCTAACTTCTGGAAATCCCGTTCTCCAGCAGCATATCGTGTTAAAACCTCATCCCCATCCATTTCTATTGCCTCTAAATTGCTTCCAGTTAGCGTGGACTTAGGAATTTTGGATTTTAGATTGATTTTCGATGAATTGCCAATCTAAAATCTGGCTGGCGATCGCGTACAGCCCTTTGGGCATGAAAACAGCGAAGCAAGGCGTTAGCCTAGCGCTGACTTGTCACTTCGCTACTCGTGCGTGGCTGCATTAGGCATGATGGCACCAGTCATATCGGCGTCACGGAAATTGACCCGATTTAGGTTAGCGTCAATGAGAACCGCTTCAGTGAGAATTGCCCCAGTCAGGTTTGACCAGCATAGTTTTGACCTGTACAAGTTAGCTCCGGTGAGATTCGCTCCTCGCAGAGTCGCCCAACTTACATTTGCTCCCCTCAGATTGGCTTTAATTAAGATGACATTTGTCAGATTGGTTCCGCTCATCTTGGCGCGGCTCAAGTCTGCTTGCGTGAGATTTGCTCCAATTGCACTGGCTCCATTTAAAACAGCGTTCGCTAAGTTGGCTTTCTCCAGGTTGGCTCCAATTAGAATGGCATTCGTTAAGTTTGCACCTTCCAGCACAGCTCCAATCAACGTAGCATTCGTCAAGTTGCTTCGACTCAAGGGTGCATCAATCAGTTTGGCTCCAGTCAGATTGGCATCGCGGAGAATAGTCTCGCTCAAAAGAGCGTGACTCAGGTTAGCTCCGGCGAGGTTGGCTCCGCTGAGATTGGCAGCTCGCAAACTCGCTTCAGTTAAAATCGCTTCGCTCAGGTTGGCGTCAATCAGGCTAGCGCCGATAAGATTTGCCTCACTGAGATTGGCGCGGAGAACCGCTCCATTTAGATTTGCCTCGCGTAGGTTCACTCCGATGAGGTATGCCCCAATTAGATTTGCTTCACGCAGGTCTGCTCCCCGCAGGTTCGCTTCGCTCAGGTCAATTCCCATTAGGTCTGCTCTCCGCAGACTTACCTCTCGAAAATCTCGTTCGCCTGCTGCGTAGAGACGTTTCAGTTCATCGGCATCCATCTAGACCTCCCTTCAGGGTACTGCCGCTACAGTCGTTAGGGATGGGGTTCAACCCCTCTCCTAGAGTGGCAGGAAAATAGCGATCGCAGTCTATGCCAACTGCCCAAGGGTGGGATGACAGACGCTCAAAGCCAAAAATAAAGGTTCTAATCGACGATTGGGATCGACACAGAACCATGACACGTTGAAGCAGGAGGCGACACTCCCTAACCCTTGAGTGCGTAAAACCTCCTGGGTACACAGGTAGAGCGAACATTTGTTTAGATCCTTCACTTCGAGCGGGATTCAAAAACGGTGGAACTCGCGTTTGGAGCCTGGGTCAGTTTAATTGTTGGACATTCAGTCAGTGTAGATGCTAGAGCGAGTTTGCCTGTTGGATACTAGAACCAGTAGCCGTGAGGTTGAGAAAGCTTACACTATAACCGTAAGGTTAAGTGTGGGATAAAGTCACTATGCTTCACCGCGCCTAGAATTTTGACGGAGGGGTGGCAATAGCGTACAGCCCTTTGGGCATGAAAACAGCGAAGCGAGGCGTTAGCCTAGCGCTGACTTGTTAGTTCGCGCATTTTCTATCAAAGATTTACAAGGCTGGAAACTCCTAAATAATCATGAGAACTAGAGGTTAATCTCTAGCTACTGAATCTTATTCCTAACTTGAGCGCTCAACTCCGCTCAATTAACTCTAATTGTTACAAAATAGCTGCCACCTGGTAGCTGTCAGCGGGTAGCTCTTTGACAAGAAGATTCCTGTAATCTAGTTATATGGGGAGACCTTCTCTCAAACACCAAACCTGCAAAGAGAATAGCCGATCCACCGAAAAGCAATCTTAAGGACAGAGAATGCCGGAGAATTTGAGAAGCCAAGTCGTCACCCAAGGCGTACAGCGATCGCCCAACCGGGCTATGTTACGTGCTGTTGGTTTTGGAGATGAGGATTTTACGAAACCCATTGTGGGAATTGCCAATGGGTACAGCACCATTACCCCCTGCAATATGGGGTTAAATGATTTAGCGAAACGGGCTGAAGCTGGAGCCAAGGTGGCTGGGGCGATGCCTCAGATGTTCGGCACGATTACCATCAGCGACGGCATTTCGATGGGCACCGAAGGGATGAAGTATTCCCTGGTGTCGCGGGAAGTCATCGCCGATTCGATTGAGACTGCCTGCAACGGGCAGAGTATGGATGGAGTGCTGGCAATTGGGGGCTGCGATAAGAATATGCCCGGAGCGATGATTGCGATCGCTCGGATGAATATTCCGGCTATTTTCGTGTATGGCGGTACGATTAAACCGGGACATCACAACGGGCGCGATTTGACGGTTGTGAGTGCTTTTGAAGCGGTGGGGCAACACAGTGCCGGGAAAATTGACACGGATGAGTTGCTGCAAGTAGAACGCAAGGCTTGTCCGGGTGCCGGTTCTTGCGGCGGAATGTACACTGCCAATACAATGTCTTCCGCTTTTGAAGCGATGGGGATGAGCTTGCCTTATTCTTCCACAATGGCAGCAGAAGATGCTGAAAAAGCAGAAAGTGCTGAGAAATCTGCTTTTGTCCTAGTAGAGGCAATTAAAAAACAACTTTTACCGCGACAGATTGTTACCCGAAAAGCGTTTGAGAATGCCATTTCTGTAATTATGGCAGTGGGCGGTTCTACGAATGCCGTGCTGCACTTACTCGCGATCGCCCATACGATTGGGGTCGAATTATCCCTGGATGATTTTGAAACGATTCGTGCCCGCGTTCCAGTTTTGTGCGACCTCAAGCCTAGCGGTCAGTATGTCGCCACTGACCTCCACAAAGCCGGTGGAATTCCCCAGGTGATGAAGATGCTCCTGGTCCGCGATTTGCTACACGGAGACGCCCTGACTATCACCGGACAAACCATTGCTGAAGTCTTGGCAGATGTCCCAGAACAGCCCCGTGCTGATCAAGATGTTATCCGTCCCTGGGATAACCCGATGTATGCTCAAGGGCACCTAGCCATCCTGAGAGGCAATCTGGCAACGGAAGGGGCTGTTGCCAAAATTACCGGCGTCAAAACCCCTTCAATAACCGGCCCAGCGCGGGTGTTTGAATCTGAAGAAGCTTCTTTAGCAGCCATTCTGGCTGGCAAGATCAACCGTGGAGATGTCCTAGTGATTCGCTACGAAGGTCCCAAGGGTGGCCCTGGAATGCGAGAAATGCTGGCTCCCACTTCTGCCCTGATTGGTGCGGGATTAGGGGATGCTGTTGGCTTGATTACCGATGGACGCTTCTCTGGTGGGACTTACGGCATGGTTGTCGGTCACGTAGCCCCAGAGGCGGCTGTAGGAGGCGCGATCGCTCTCGTGGAAGAAGGCGATACGATTACAATTGATGCACGCGATCGCCTGTTACACCTTCATGTACCCGATGAAGAGCTAGAGCGTCGTCGCGCTGCTTGGCAACCGCCTAAACCGCGTTATACAACTGGCGTACTGGCAAAATATGCCAAGTTAGTTTCTTCTAGCAGTGTCGGTGCCGTGACGGATTTAGATTTGGGTTGAAAACAGTCTTTAACTGTTAGATAAACCAAAAAATGAAGTATAAAAGAAGAACCCTGAAGTTTCTCTTTATACTTCATTTTTTTATAACTTTTAACGCAGATTAACAATAATGAACAGTGATAAACTTCCTCCTGGTAGGATGGGGTTGCCGGTGCTTGGCGAAACACTCGCGTTTGTGTTCGACCCCAAATTTATCGAAAAGCGCTATCAGCAATATGGCTCTATCTTTAAGAGTCATGTTATTGGCAAACCTACGGTTTTTATGGTGGGGCCAGAGGCAGCTGAATTTGTTCTCTCCAGCCACATGGATTGTTTCTCGTGGCAGCAGGGGTGGCCCGACAATTTTAAAATGCTGCTGGGCGAATCACTATTTGTGCAAGATGGCGAGGAGCATCGGAGAAATCGCCGCCTGATGATGCCAGCTTTGCATGGCGCAGCGTTAGGAAACTACGTTGCCACAATGGAGTCAATTACGCAAAGCTATCTCGAAAAATGGCAGCAGAAACAGGAATTTACCTGGTTTGATGAATTCAAACTGCTAACGTTTGATATTGCTAGTCAATTATTGCTGGGTACGAATCCGGGGCCAGAAGCGGTACGGTTGAGCCAGTTGTTTACAAGACTAACGAATGGGCTGTTTGCCATCAATCCGCTGCCTTTACCGTTTACGCAGTTTGGGAAAGCGATCGCGGCCCGTAACGAAATCTTAGAGCATTTGGGCAACGTGGTACGCGATCGCCAGCAACATCCGACTAAAGACGTTCTCAGCCTTTTATTACAAGCTAAGGATGAAGACGGTAACGGCATGAGCGAAAAGGAAATCCGCGCCCAAGCAATGCTGTTACTCTTCGCTGGGCATGAAACGACCACTTCAATGCTGACTTGGTTGTGCCTGGAGTTAGCCCGTCACCCAGAGGTTCTGCAACGCGCCAGGGAAGAACAGCAGCAGCTTGCCGCTAGGGGAGGAGTAAATTTAGAACAATTAGGGCAAATGCCTTATCTAGACCAAATTCTCTGCGAGACTGAACGACTGCATCAGCCCGTCGGGGGTGGTTTTCGCGGTGTCGTCAAACCATTTGAGTTTAATGGCTTTCAAGTTCCATCTGGGTGGCAGGCGGTGTATTCGATTATCGGGACTCATCGACTAGCAACGGTTTACCCCGAACCAGAGCGTTTCGATCCCGATCGCTTCAGCCCCCAACGGCAAGAACACAAGCAGCGTCCCTTTAGTTTAATTGGTTTCGGTGGTGGGCCACGAATTTGTATTGGAATCGCATTTGCGAAAATGGAGATGAAAATTGTAGCCGCCCACTTACTACGGGGTTATCAGTGGGAACTATTACCAAATCAACGCCTAGATTCAGTAGAGATTCCCACCAGCCACCCAAGAGATAGGCTGCGCGTTCGGTTTCAACCGTTGCAAGTGCTATGTGAAACATAGGTGTGACGCGATCGCACTTGTTCGGGAAAACGATAACATCACAATTGAGGAACCAAAGGCTCTATACGAACAAACGCAGCAAAAAGCGTTTAGCTCTGGTGGTGTTATGTCTAATCCAATTCAAACAGCGATCGCTTCTTCTATCAATGAGTGGCTGCAAGCTCACCCCTCCGTCTTGCGGCTACTTCAGATATTCATCTGGGCGACGAATCACCCAATTGTCAGCTTAGTTATTTTATTGTTTGCAGTAGCGATCGCAGGGAGCTTAATCAAAGGTGTCGGTCGCTTAATTGAAACAACTAGCTTATCAATATTGAAAGCTCCTTTTAAGCTAATTCAGCTCTTATTTGGAGTTAGTTTCCAATCAATCTCCAAGTTTGGAGGCTTAGCTTTCAAACAGTTAACGGGTGCTAAGAACGCTGAAATCCCAGCTTTACCGGATTCAAATTCTCCACCAACTCAGCAAGAGCAACAGCAACGACTAGCAGAGATTGCCTCTAGACTAGAATTAATTCAAAAGGAACAAAACGAGCTTTTACAAGAAGTGGCAACAATCCTCGCTTCCGAGAAAATCCATATATAAGTTTGAATTTAATTTTAAAATATCTGCAAATTGTTCTGAAAGGGCTAATATAATTAACATAGACAGATGTCTCTCTCCTATCTTAGCTATTCTTTCTGATAGTCTAAAATGTAAACAATAATTTCACAAAAATTTATAAATTGCTGAATATTGCGTGGTCAATGTACTACATACAATATCAGGTACTTGCTTTTGGGATCGCTGATACTGGGAGTAGGCGGATTATTATCCAGCCTCAACTTTGACCAGTATTTACAATTTCTTCGCTTGAAGAAGCTTTACAGCGCGGTTTTCAAACGTTAACAGTCGCCAGTAGTGCGTAGTTGTTGGTATACCTGCAAGCAGTATAGGAACAAAATACATGAATGCAAGAAGTGGGCTTGATTAAATATGAAAGAAAAAATACCCGCTAATTTTAATTGGAATAAATTTTCTGATATTGATAAGGATGTCGAGTTACTAAAGAAAGTTCGTGAAAATTTTACTAGCAAAGAGTTGACTTTATCTGTCATAAATTATAGAATTGATAAACTTTGTAAAAATTTATATTCATTTCTCTTGTCTTATGAAGATTTATCTTTATTTAAAGAAATTTTAAAATTTTCAGCAAGTAATAACGTAGATATAATCTATAAATATTCTGAATCACCAATAGAATTGATTTTTTTTAATTCCATAATTACTCATTTTCTTTTCCCTTCAGCGAAGGATTTATTATTAATTCCTCCTATACCAATTTTTACTTTACCTATTCATAATGCTACAAAAAGCATACATGAATTCATCCAAGGTTATAAAGAAAGTGTTGATATTTGTAGTCGTGGTAATATATATGAAACTATAAGTAAAGTACAGTTATTAGCTGATGATGGAACTATATCTTCAGACTTAATGAGTTCTTTTGAAGAATATTTATTACAGCATCGCCTTAACGACTACAGATATAAAACTTATCACTTTACAATTCAAGCTAGCTTTCCAGAATTAAAAATAGATGGAAAGTCAATTAGAGCCGATCTTTTAGTTTGGAAACCAGAAGATGAAAATTTTAAACTTATAGTGGAATGTGACGGTTTCGAGTATCATTCAGGAAAAAAATCGTTCGTGAATGATAGAAAAAGAGATCGTTTATTGAAGTCAAACGGATACGAAGTTTTTAGGTATTCGGGTACAGAGATATTTAATGAACCGTTTAAAGCAAGTATGGATTTATTTAATTACTTAAATGCAAAAGAGTTTCGGAAGTAGATAACTCAATAGAACTTACATAGTTCTAAAAAAGGTATTTATATCTTATTGATTCATTAATAACAATAGGTTGCAATATCCATATAGTTAAGGCTTTTTCTTGTTCTCCTATGTGACTCATTTGAGTTTCTTTCAGTAAAAAAATAAAACATCCGCTTCCTGGTAGAGGCAGATGTTTTATGAAGCGGGCGGGCAAAATGCCCACCCCACAAAGAACTAGAATTAGTAGTCGAAGTCGCCGCCCATGCCAGCGCCAGCGCCAGCAGGAGCGCCATCTTTTGGCTCAGGCTTGTCAACTACGATGCACTCGGTGGTCAGCACCATGCCAGCGATAGAAGCGGCATTTTGCAGAGCGGAACGAGTCACCTTAGCGGGGTCAACGATACCGGCTTCAAACATATCGACGAACTCATTCGTCGCGGCGTTGTAGCCGACGTTGAAGTCCTTCTCTTTGACGCGCTCAGCAATGACAGCGCCATTCTGACCGGCGTTCTCAGCAATCCGCTTCAGAGGAGCAGCCAAAGCACGAGAAACAATCATCGCACCTGTCAACTCTTCATTCTTCAGGTTGGCAGTTGCCCACTCTTCCAACTGAGGAGTCAGGTGAGCTAGGGTTGTGCCACCGCCAGGAACGATCCCTTCTTCCACAGCAGCTTTAGTCGCGTTGATGGCATCTTCCAGACGCAGCTTCTTATCCTTCATTTCGGTTTCGGTCGCAGCGCCCACTTTGACGACGGCGACGCCACCAGCCAGTTTAGCTAGACGCTCTTGCAGCTTCTCGCGGTCGTAGGAAGAATCGGTTTCGTCCATTTGACGGCGGATTTGCTCGCAACGAGACTTCACAGCAGCTTCGTTGCCTTCGGCGACAATTGTGGTGTTGTCCTTGGTGATGTTGATGCGGCGAGCTTTGCCCAGCATTTCTAACCGGGTGCTTTCCAGCTTCAGACCAGCATCTTCGGTGATCAGCTGACCGCCAGTGAGAACGGCAATGTCTTCTAGCATTGCTTTACGGCGATCGCCAAAACCAGGAGCCTTGACAGCAGCCACATTCAGCACACCCCGCAGGCGGTTAACCACTAGGGTTGCCAGTGCTTCTTTCTCGATGTCCTCAGCGATAATGATCAGAGGACGACCAGCACGAGCGACTTGCTCCAGAACGGGCACTAAGTCTTGGACAAGCGTGATTTTCTTGTCGGTCAGCAGGATGAAAGGCTCTTCCAGAACCGCTTCCATCCGCTCCATGTCGGTAGCGAAGTAGGGAGAGATGTAGCCTTTGTCAAAGCGCATCCCTTCGGTGATTTCCAGTTCGGTGGTCATGGACTTCCCTTCTTCCAGGGAGATGACGCCTTCCTTACCCACCTTATCCATCGCTTCAGCGATCATCCGACCAACTTCTTCGTCGTTACCAGCAGAGATGGTACCAACTTGAGCGATCGCTTTGGAATCTTCTACTTGTTTGGCGTGTTCGGCAATTCTTTCCACCAGGAAGCCAGTGGCTTTGTCAATCCCGCGCTTCAGAGAAATTGCATTTGCACCCGCAGCAACGTTTCTCAAGCCCTCTTTTACAATTGCATGAGCGAGAACGGTTGCAGTCGTGGTGCCATCACCAGCAGCATCATTGGTCTTAGAAGCGGCTTGACGAATTAAGGAAACACCCGTGTTTTCAACGTGATCTTCTAATTCAATTTCTTTGGCAATGGTGACACCATCATTCACGATTTGTGGTGCGCCGAACTTCTTCTCTAGTACCACGTTGCGGCCTTTAGGGCCGAGAGTGACAGCCACAGCTTCAGCTAGGATGTCCATCCCTTTTTCCAGGGCGCGACGAGCGTTTTCGTTGTAAATAATGCGCTTAGCCATAGTTCCTCAGTTGTTTTGAGTTTTGAGTTTTGAGTTTTGAAGGAGTGTTGAGCATTGAGTTTTGAGTGTTGAGTTAAGCAGATGTGTTTAACTGGGAACTCTCAACTCAGAACTCATAACTTTATGAAACGACTGCTAAAATGTCCTTCTCTGAAAGCAGAACATACTCTTCTGTGCCGAGTTTGATGTCTGTGCCAGCGTACTTGGAGTAGAGAACCTTGTCGCCCACAGAGACTTCCAACTCAACACGAGTGCCTTTGTCATCGCGCTTGCCAGGTCCCACAGCGACGACTTCCCCTACTTGAGGCTTTTCTTTGGCATTATCAGGAAGAAGAATTCCACCAGCGGTTTTCTCTTCAGCAGCGCTCACTTTCACAAAAACGCGATCGCCCAGCGGCTTAACAGTGGATACGCTTAGAGATACAGCTGCCATACAAACTTCGCTCCTATTACAGGTTTGACTCAAGACACACGATTCGTTCGTTGAGAATTAGCACTCTCAACCTCTGAGTGCTAATTTAGCCCAACCAGTGTGCGATCGCAACAAAATTCTTTGTACGGGTTCCCGAACTTATCCGGTTGTCGGAAGACTTTAGTAGAAATGCTTAAGACACAAAGAGGGCTTTAGTCATTGGGATGGCATAGCGCGATCGCACTCAATCTGCTAAAAAAAATTGGAACCGCTAAAATCTCCTAAAAAACGGATATCTCGCTTCTTCCAAGGAAATCAAATAAATAATGACTGAAAACACAGTGGCTGAGTCTAGCCCTGAAATTCCTGAAACTTGTCAATCATCAGACCCAAACGCTCTCGCCGCTTGTGTGCAGACCTTGGGACTGAATCAAATTCAGCGCCATGTCTTCATCTGTGCCGATCCAACCTTACCCCAGTGTTGCTCCAAGGAAACCAGTTTAGAATCTTGGAATTACTTGAAAAAGCGACTTAAAGAGCTAAAACTAGACAAGCCTTCCGACAAAAGCCCTCTTTGCATTTTCCGCACCAAAGCAAACTGTCTGCGAGTTTGCTCCCAAGGCCCAATTCTAGTCGTTTACCCAGATGGTGTTTGGTATCGTGGAGCGACTCCTGAAGTCATTGAGCGGATTATCCAAGAACATCTGATTGGCAACAAAATTGTGCAAGAATACGCTTTCTTAGTTCATCCACTACCAAAACCCTATACAGTAACATAGTAGCTACGTTATATTCTTCCGTGTACCTACTAGATTTTCGTCGTTGTGACCCATGTCAGTGACTATAATTTTCTAAAAAGAGATTATAGGAATTGCCTAGACTTAGTAGGAGTCGGTGCAGCAGGGTGCTGAAAAAAACGTAAACTATACGTACAAAACGGTTTAAATTTTCACAATTCCAGGCTTGGCGAGTGGCACAGCATGAAAGACACCAGTATAAGAGATAACAAACGACTGTTGCTGATTGATGACGACCCCAACCTGATTTTGCTGGTCAAGGACTACCTGGAATTTCGGGGGTACGAAGTCATCACCGCTGAAAATGGTCGGGAAGCACTGGAAGTTCTAGAGCATGATATTCCTGACATGATTATCTGTGATGTCATGATGCCAGAGATGGACGGAATTGCCCTTGTGCAACACGTCAGAGAAGATCCCCGCATCAGCTGGATTCCAGTTCTATTCCTCTCAGCGAAAGGTCAAAGTCAAGACCGAGTCAAGGGTCTCAATACTGGGGCAGATGTCTACATGGTCAAGCCCTTTGAGCCAGAAGAATTGGTGGCGCAAGTGGAATCTTCTCTTAAGCAGGCCACTCGCCTAATTCATCATCCAGCTAGAGGAACCGAAGGAGGGTCGAAACTCCAGGTACCTGACACTGTAGAATTAACCCCGACCGAGCTGAAAGTAGTTCAGTTTGTGGCAAGAGGTATGGCAAATCGAGAAATTGCTGAGCAGATGAACGTCTCTCAGCGCACGATTGAGAGCCACGTATCCAATATGTTAGGTAAAACGAATCTCCATAACCGCACGGAGTTAGCTCGTTGGGCGATTGAGAGTAATATGGCTTAACAAATAAAAAGGCAAAATTAATAATTGAAATTATTAATTTTGCCTTTTTAAATTTTCGTTACCACCCATCTTGTTCGCTGTCAGATTTGCCCCACAGTTCTAGATCCAGTTCATTCAAATAAGTTAAGGCGCTTTGAAGTTGGCGAGTCGATCCTGAGAGTTCTAGGTCAAACCAGCCATCATCTCTAGCGTTGGCTCCTAAAAGGGCAGCAGCAATATTAACTGTGACACCGTGGTGAGAGACTAGTCGCGAGATGATGGGATCTTCCTGATATTCCTTGGGAATGCGGATTCTGACACGCATTTTAGTAGGTCTGTTATCTTCGTGCCCAGTCGTAGATTGAGCAGGTTTTGATGTATTTACAGGCAAGTCATTTGTACTATACATAGTCCTCAATTCCTCCTATTCAACATCTTTAATACTGGTTTTACGCTCTAGAATTTCTTTCAAGACCAGGGTAACTAACGCAAGTGCCCCAAGTAGAACGGCGGCTGAGAAAGATGCTTGAGTCTGGTATTGCTTATAAGCTTCCTCCACAAACAACGGCAAAGTTTGAGTTTTGCCCGCAATATTGCCAGATACAACCGAGACGGCACCAAACTCGCCCATGACTCTGGCGTTGGTCAAAATGACGCCGTAGAGGAGGCCCCAGCGAATATTCGGCAGAGTGACGCGCCAGAAGATTTGCCAGTCAGTTGCACCCAACGTTTTAGCCGCTTCTTCTTGATCTGAACCAGCTTCTTCCAAAACGGGAATCACTTCACGGGCGACGAAGGGCATCGTAATAAAAGCACTCGCCAATATCATTGCAGGCGCGGCGAAAATAATTTTTATGTTTGCCGCCGCTAGCAGTGGACCAAACCAACCGTTGCGTCCATAGAGCAGCACGATCATCAGTCCAGCGACGACTGGGGATACGGCAAAGGGGATGTCTAGAAGGCTGATCAGAAAGGTTCGACCCCGGAATCGATGTCGTGCGACCACCCACGCTGCACAGAGTCCAAACACGACATTCATCGGTACGACAATTAGGGCGATCAAGATAGTCAGCTTTACGGCATGGAGAAAATGGGGTTCCGTCATATTGTGGATAAACGGGCCAAACCCTCCCTTAAATGCTTGCACAAAGACGTTGATAGCTGGAATGAACAAAATCACAGCCAAGTAAGCGATCGCTACCCCGATCAAAACAACTTTTACCCAGCTTTTTTCCTTCTGGTTTGGGGAGACTTGAGGAGTTTTTAATTCTGGATTAAAAGACTTCCCTGCTACATTAGAGTTCATACTTTCGTCCCCACGCTTGCAAAACATTAATTACGATTAGAACTAACAGCGAAATTACTAATAAAACAGTCCCAATCACCGTTGCTCCGGAATAGTCATACTGTTCCAATCGCTGAATAATCAACACGGATGCGATTAAGTCCTTAAAAGGTACATTCGCCGCCACAATTACGACCGAACCGTATTCTCCAACAGCACGCGCAAATCCCAACGCTACACCCGTTAAAATCGCTGGCATTAAAGGTGGCAAAACAACTCGCCAGAATGTCTGAAATTTAGAGGCTCCCAAAGACCAAGCGGCTTCTTCGACTTCATGCTCCATTTCTTGCAATACAGGCTGTAAGGTTCGCACGACAAATGGCAAGGAGATAAACACCATCGCCACCCCCACTCCCAAGCGCGTGAATGCCACCTTAATTCCCAAAGGTGCTAGCAGGGAACCAATCCAGCCGTTATCGCTGTAGACCGTTGCCAGTGTTAAACCCGCGACTGAGGTAGGCAGTGCAAAGGGCAAATCAATGGCTGCATCAATGAACCGTTTGAATGGGAACTCATAGCGAACCAAAACCCAAGCAATTAACACGCCAAACACTCCGTTGAGCAGTGCCGCAATGAAGGCTGTGATGAAGGTAACATCGTAGGTTGCAAGAGCAATGGGACTGGTGGCAATTCTCCAAAAATCAATCGGTTTTTCTGTACTTGCTTTCAACACAAGGGCAGACACTGGCAGGATGAGCATGATGGTGAGATACCCCAAGGTAATCCGCCAAGGCCAGGACATACTGCTTATCTGGCGAAATGGGTTTTTCCAAACAGAAGTTTGTTGAGGAGGAGCCGATACAGCCATAGAAAAGTATCCAGTATTAAAGAATGATGAAATTCGGTAATTGTTCTCGGTTTTAATTGTGGCTAATTGCTAATGAATCCTAGTCTTTTCTTGGTTGATAATGACGCAATTAGCAATTAGCTCTTAGTCAGTCTTTATCTACTGCTAGCTTGAATTTTGTCAAAAATTGTTCCGTCATCAAAAAATTTCTTCTGGATCTCGTCCCAGCCCCCCAAATCTTGAGCGGTGAAGAGAGTTTTAACTGGGGCATACTGCTTCGCGACTTCTTCCCCTACTGTTGGATCAACGGGTCGGAATCCCACTTTGGCAAATTCTCGTTGGGCTTCTGGGGTATATAGAAACTTGACAAACGCTTCTGCAATTTCTCTCGTGCCGTGTTTGTCAACGTTTTTGTCCACAACGGCGACCGGGCTGTCGATGGAGATGTTCGTATCGGGCACGACATAAGGAAGTTTCTGACCGTTTTGCCCAGCCAATACTACTTCGTTTTCATAGTTGATTAAGACATCTCCCTGTCCTTGCTTGAAAAAGACATCACTGGCTTCGCGGGCGTCTCTCGGTAGCACGGGGACATTCTTGTAAACTTTGGTGACTAATTCTTGGGCTTTGGCATCGTCACCGCCGGTTCTGGTCACTGAACCCCATAAACCTAAGAAGTTCCAGCGAGCGCCACCAGAAGTTTTGGGGTTAGCTGTAATGACTTGCACGCCATCTTTGGCTAAGTCTGTCCAGGTTTTAATTCCTTTGGGATTGCCCTCGCGAGTAACCAGTGCTGCAACAGATTTGGTTACAATTGCACCATTCGGTGCTTCTTTCTCCCAACCAGCTTCAATTAACCCGGCTTTCTCAAGCTTCTCGGTATCAAGAGCCAGGGCCAGGTTTACAACGTCCGCCTCTAAACCATCGATTACGGCACGGGTTTGGGAGCCAGATCCACCATAGCTTTGGTTGAAGGTAACGTTTTGGTTGCGTTCCTGTTTCCACTTAGCGGTGAACTGGGGAATAATTTTTTCGTAAGCAGCGCGAGTCACCGCGTAGGAGACGAGGGTTACTTGTGCATCGCCGGTTTTTGCCGCTGGGCTGGCACCACCTGCGGCAGTCGTTGTCGGGGAAGGGGAATTAGAGTTACTGGGGGCGCAAGATGCGATCGCTACGCTTAAACTCATCCCCAACAGGAACATAAACACAAAACCCTTCCGGGAAGTGACCTTTAGCCATCTGGCTGTCTGTTGTTTCCACGGTTGAAGTGCCTTAAGCCGAGTAATTTGCCACAAACGCATGAAACGCTCTCCTTTTATCCCCGGTAAGTCGGTCGGGATACCGTAATTTATGGTTACGAACATACATCCTACAGCAACTGAGAACGTTTGTGTCTAGTTACGCAAGGAAATTTCAGCCAGAGGTTTGGCAAAGATGAAGGCGAGGGCAATCGCGACTCCAGCCCAAATTAGTTTTGATGATTTGGCTGATGTTCCTGGGAAAGAATTGAGTATTAATACTGAAAGGACTGGATATTTAATTCAAAAATTGCTATTCTATACATTGGTTGCTGGTGTAGCTCAGGGGTAGAGCAGCTGATTTGTAATCAGCCGGTCGCAAGTTCAAATCTTGTCACCAGCTTTTTTTGTGAGTTTGTGCCTTCTAGCTTCCTTGTGACTTTACCCATAACTTTGCCGCAACGGCAGGCTTATGCTTCCATTTAACAGTGGCAATATTATGGTTCCAGCTTTCACTAAAATTACTTCATTGGTGTAAATAGAGCTTACTTCTCAATTAGCGCTTTACCTGCCCTAAAGCTAGAATTTGGTGGAATAAGCTATGGGCTGCCCAAGCTATATAGACGCCTAATGCACCATAAGCAATAACTTCCAAGAAGTAATTTATAGATAATCGCGCCATCGCTACAAGTACACCTATAACAGCGACTTGGGTTTTGGAATCAAGCGGAACTCATCATGCCTTGGAACTTTAGAAAGTCTACGAGAACGGCTGGATGACTCAGGAGATAGAGCAATTAGTTAAAGATAAGCAAGGTCGCCAGTACCAGATGAAAGGCGATTATGACGATGAATCCGGGCTTCTTGTCGTCAAGCTGCAATATCAAAATAATGAAGTTGGTCGGCTTCAATGCGTCGTCGATCCACCAGGAGAAATGAAAATAAGCGACTTGATTATCTCCAATGATGATGATGATGTCGTAGAGATCCCAAGGTGGCGGAAAGTATTTAAACTCAAACCTAGAAACTACCGCAACAAAGGACTAGGCACTTACCTTCTGAAGTTTGCGCTTGACTTCGCTCGCCAGAAGGGGATGACACACATCTACGGTTGCTTGACTCACAAAGATATCGCCACCACTCCAGGTCTTATCAACTGGTACAAAAAGCACGGGTTTGAGCTAGAGTCGCCTGCGCCAAAAGACCCTTCTACGACAGCGCATAGAATATCTCAACAGCTTTGAGCGAGTGGGGCGATGGTTCCAGCAAAAGCGAACGGACTTCTTCGGCGCAACGCGATCGCTCTTTTGCATCGAAAATTTCACGGTTTGGCAGAGATCCCGTGCGCCAACAATCACTAGCAGGCCTTGTAGCCTAGCCTATAACCAACTTTTCCCCTTTGCACCGCCAAGCCACCTTGAATTTAAAGAAGGTTAACTTATATGGAAAGAAATAAAATACTAATTGCAACAAAGACTTATCCTTCAATAAGCACCAAATACAAAGAAACTGTTTGTACGGCTGGAATCTTATTGGATGACGACGAAAATCCTAAAAGTTGGATTCGCATTTATCCTATTCGTTTCCGCGAGCTAGAAGTCGATAAAAAATTTCCTAGATGGAGTATTATCAGCGCTCGAATAGAAAAAAATGATAAGGATGCTAGACCTGAAAGTTATAGGATAGATGATGATTCTATAAGTGTCCTTAGAAAAGTCGGGACGGAGAATAATTGGGGAAAAATAAAATCTTTCATTTTCCCTTTTCAGTTTGATTCCATCAATAGTATTAAAAAACAAAATAAAACTCTAGGTTTAATTAAGCCTAAAAATATAAGTAAATATTTTTGCAAGCCAGTAGAACGTGAATGGAGCGATAAGCAGCAAGCCGTGCAGGATCAGCTCGAGTTGCTCGATTTACTAGAACCAAGCAATCCATTGTCAACATTAGAGAAAATTCCTTATAAGTTTGGATATGAATTTACAGATAATGATGACGTTAAACACAAATATACAATCACCGACTGGGAAATCATGCAGTTGTACAGAAATTGTAGAGAACGCTCAAAATTAGCTGATTTATACTCTAAGGAGAATGAAGCATTGGAGAAAGTTAGGCAAAAACTCGAAAGCAGCTTTATGTATGATAAAGAGCTTTATTTTATTGTTGGGAATTTAAAAAGCCATCCCCAGAATTTTATGATTATTGGTTTAGTGTACCCACCTATAGTAAAATATGAACAGCTCAGTTTTTTCTGAATAAAAATGGCTATTATTGCTACAGAAGATGATTCTAAAACTATTTCTAATATGGATAGACTCATCCTGACTTTTGGTTATGGAAATAGAACAAACCACGAAGTTTTTTTAGATTACTTACATGAATTTAATGTCACTTGTGTAATAGACGTTAGATTAAGCCCTCGTGCTTGGAGTCGTCAATGGTACAAAGAGCAGATAGAAAAAATTTGTAGTTATAAAAAAATTAAGTATTTATCAAAAGAATCTCTAGGTAATACATCTGGTAAAAGTAACTGGATTCCTCCTGATTATGATAAAGCGCGTGAAACACTAATAGAAATTTCAAAGCTTGCTGAAGTCGGCACGATTTTACTATTGTGTGCTGAGATGGACTCATCTAAATGTCATAGAGTAGATGTTGCTTGCGAACTACAGAAGCTTGTTGATGTTCCAATTAAACATTTGAAGTAAACTAAAAAAGCACCGCCTCAATTAAAAACCTTCAAGCGTTACATCGAAAATTTCGTAGTGGAACACTCTCTAAAGCGTCAACTCTTACGGAATCAACAAAGAAGTGTTTTAACGCAAATCCTTGGCTCAAGTCTTGGCTCAAAAGTTGAATTCGCAAACAACTCGACCAGTTTGTTTGTCTACGCGATGCTATGGAGTATGTTCTATACTTAGCGTCCTAACCGCCCTGGCTGTTGCTATACTTCCACACTGCCTTGAAACACAAACTGAAAGTTTCTGCTTTCCGTAGTTTTACAATGCGTAGTTTAAACAAGCATTTCAGCAAAACTTCATCAAAACTTCATCTTTTGAGAGAAAAGAGGCTGCTAATTAAAGAATTTGTAAAGATAGACTCTGACCGAAAACCGTAGTGATAGTTCCTCCGTACAGTACACAGTCATTGTCAATCACCGTTAAAACTAAGCATATTTGCGTAGTTTTAGTTACTTGTTGAGCTTGGCTGACAAAACTAGAAAAAATTAGCAGTCGGAGAACTACCCATGAAACTAATTAAGCTTGGTACAGCGATCGCGGCATTAATTGTAGCTACGATGTTCGATCTGCTCGGCGTTGCTAAACCCGCAGAGGCAGCGACCATGAAGCTGATTGGTCTGAACGACGATAACAGCCTAGTTTTCTTTAACCGCAAACTTTCCAAGATTTCTAGCACCGTAAAGATTGCAGGGGTTGATGGGACTGTGCTAGGGATTGACTTTCGACCAGCCGATGGTCTCCTCTACGGTGTCACAGACAAAAACGGTATTTATACCATTGACACCACCACGGGTGCTGCTACTTTCGTGAAGACCCTCAGCACTCCCTTCACGGGAGGATTCGAGTCTGGATTTGACTTCAACCCAGTACCCGACCGCCTGCGGCTTGTCGGTAGCAATGACCAAAACCTTCGCATAAACGTGGACACTGGTGCAGTGATTACTGATGGAACCTTAAACTATGCATCTGGCGATCCCAACTTCGGAGCTAACCCCAATATTACCGCTGCGACCTACACCAACAACTTCGCTGGGACAACTACAACCGCACTATACGGAATTGACTTTGCTCTCGACACATTGGTTCAGCAGAACCCACCCAATGCTGGCATCCTGAACACGATAGGCTCCCTGGGTGTTGATTTCGGCGAAACTGGAGGATTTGACATTGTAACGACCAAGAAGGGAGGTAGCATCGTCAATAATGCCTTCGCAGCTTCTGGCTCGAACATTTACAGCATCAACTTGGGCACAGGTGCTGCTACGACACTAGGCACTTTCAGTGGCGGCGGCAATATTGTTGGTCTTGCTGCCACTTCCGTCCCTGAGCCTGGTACTGTTGGCTCTTTGCTCGGTTTCGGTGCGCTTGCCCTACTAAGTCGCAGCCGCCGTCGTGTCAAGTCAGCTAATTAAATATAGTTTCAAGATTTCATACTTTGCCCTTGTGCTTTTTGGGCTTTCAGTAGAGTGGGTATTGCCCACTCTACTGAACTTAAAAATCTACAGTCAATGGCGCACGAGGGAAGGGGATCACATCTCGAATATTGCCCATTCCGGTCATAAATTGTACTAAGCGCTCAAACCCCAAACCAAAGCCAGCGTGAGGAACCGTGCCATAGCGACGTAAATCGAGATACCACCAATAATCTGCTGGATTTAGCCCTTGAGCTTGAATTCGTCGTTCTAGCACATCCAGACGTTCTTCCCGCTGCGATCCCCCAATAATTTCGCCAATTTTGGGAGCGAGGATATCCATTGCGCGGACGGTTTTTTCATCGTCGCTCAAACGCATATAAAAGGCTTTAATTTCTACTGGGTAGTCGGTGAGGATGACAGGTTTTTTGAAGACTTCTTCAGCCAGATAGCGTTCGTGTTCTGACTGCAAATCCAAGCCCCATTTGACGGGATACTCGAATTTTTTATCGGCTTTTTCCAAAAGCGCGATCGCATCCGTATAAGCCAACCGTTCAAACTCGTTGTTAATGATATTGTCTGCTGTAGCGAGAACGGAGTTATCAATCCGCTGGTTAAAAAACTCCATATCTTCAGGACACGTATCCAGCACATACTTAAAAACGTGCTTCAGGAAGGCTTCTGCTAAGTCCATATTGCCTTCTAAATCGCAGAAAGCCATTTCTGGTTCTACCATCCAAAATTCTGCCAAGTGGCGAGAAGTATTGGAATTTTCTGCTCGGAAGGTGGGGCCAAAAGTATAAACATTGCTGAATGCCATCGCCATGACTTCCGCTTCCAGTTGCCCGCTGACGGTGAGATAGGCAGGGCGTCCAAAAAAGTCTTTGCTGTAGTCAATCTCCTGAGCGTTTGTGCGGGGGATATCCTTCAGGTTGAGGTTGGTGACGGTAAACATCTCTCCCGCCCCTTCACAGTCGCTAGCGCTGATAATCGGAGTATGAACCCAGAGGAATCCTCGCTCTTGAAAGAATTGGTGAATTGCATAGGAACAGGCGTTGCGGACGCGGAACACTGCGCCAAAGGAATTGGTGCGCGATCGCAAATGTCCAATTGTTCGCAAAAACTCAAATGAGTGACGTTTCTTTTGCAACGGATAGGTTTCGGGATCGGCTTCCCCATAAACTTTCACCGTTTCTGCCTTCAGCTCAATCCGCTGTCCTTTTGCCGGAGACTCTACCAGCACACCCGCAACTTCTACAGAAGCACCCGTGTTCAGCTGCTTGATGATGTTTCCATAATCTGACAAATCCGGATTGAGTACAACTTGAAGATTAGCCATTGATGAGCCATCGTTGACTTCAACAAAGGCACATTCTTTCAATTCTCGCTTCGTTCGTACCCAGCCTTTGATCGTCAGCGGCTCATCTGGCTGACCATTTCGCAATATGTCTGCAATCCGTCGAGTCACCATGTTGTTATCTGTTGTTATCTGCTAAGTGAAGGTTTCGATAGTTAAAGGGTTGAAAATTGAGGGTTGAAGCTTTAACTTTCAACTTGCCACCTTTTCAACCTGCTAACCCCTACCCAGCGCAGGACTTCAAGATCCAGCCTACAACAATGCCAAGTCCTGCAAAGCGGACAGCTTGCCAAAAAGGTTCTTTTAAACTGTCCCAAGAAAATAGACGACTTTCTAAGTTAAGTTCTATAGTATCCAGCTCTTCTTTGATGCGCCGCAGCTCGACTTGAAGTTGTCGCTGCTGGGAAAGCTTTTGTTCCTTTTTTATCTCGTCTAATCGTTCCTGGAGTTCTGCTTGCCGTTGCTTGTCTTGCTGCACTTGGGCATAGCGTTCTTTGAGATCCGCAAGCGAAGTCTCAACGTCCAAGAGCGATCGCTCAAATTGCTCTTGATCCCCAAGTGGGGAAGGTGATGGATCTGATCCTTTGGGACGGCGCGGCATACAGTAGAGTAGGGATAAATGCGAGTCTATCTTCAGTATGTCTCAACCGACCCAGCTTTCTAAAACCTCTGACTTGAACGAACTAAGTACCCTGGAACTCGCTCAAGCTCTGGCAGAACGTTTGAGTATTCACCCGAATGATTGGCATCGGCTCAAGTCTAACCGCAAAGTTCGCGCTGGCGAACAAGCCATCGCCGCACTGGTATTTCTCCTCAAAGATCAACCGGAAGAAGCGTTAGTGCGCTTTCAGCAGGCTTCTGGCTGGCTGGACAAATCTATCTCAGCACCGCCTTGCCCAACTCATGGACACAACCGTTAGAAAAGTCGGGCGTTAGAAAAGCAGGGGTTGCCGGAAGCGATTTTTGACTTGCTTGCAGAGTCTAAGTTCCGTTCCCTGGTGGTTCCAGTGGACTTGATCGAAGATTTGGTGGAGGATACACATTCCTCTGCCGCTTTCTGCTTCGTCGTCAGGGAGATGTTGTTCGGGGTCAGAATGGCAATCACAGGGGGGAGAAAAGCCCGTTCCTTCGTCTGAAATTACCCACCAGTATTGTCCTTCTACCATCGAAAAGCGGACGGACACGGTCTTACTGGGATCGAGCTTGTTGCCGTGTTTTGCTGCATTGACTAGCGCCTCTTGCAGCCCTAACCGAATTTCTGCTTGCCACCGAGATGGAATCTGAGCTAAGAGAAGATCCAGGACGGGACAAAGGTAGAGGGTAGAAGCGAAGCTTATCGTGCCCCAAGTTCGCCTTACCGGACGCTGTGAGATAGCAATCACTCAAAAAACCTCTAGACTTTCATTCAATAGAATTAACAGTCAGATGCCGAAGGGTATGCGCGTAGCGCTATACAGCTTTGATACGAGTAGTTTTAGACCCATCTTATGCGTACAACATCTCTTGCGTACAATCAGGTGCGTACAATCAGAGGAATCACGTAGATTCGAGATGATGTCCAGGCTTAAGTACACCTATCGCCAAGCATTAATCATTGCGTATTTGTCCGGTACTCTCTTTTTTTAATCGAGGATACCAACTACATTTTTCCGTTAGATTACTTGGCAAATTGCTAGCTTTCTGACGGATACGAATAACTTGCTAACTTCTGACCTCTAGAGGAGTGCTTTCTATCCTAAAAGTTGTAGGATAAACCACTTTCTCTATTGTAACAAAATCTTCTAAAAAAGCCACCCCGAACCTCAGTCAAGTACACTACAGAGGGCCGTCATTGGCGTACAAGAACGGCGGCACATTCAACGTGAGACGTTTGGGGAAAGAAGTCAGCAGGTTGTACGCGGGTTAGCTTATAGCCGCCCGATTGACACAATAATTTGAGATCGCGGGCTAGGGTAGCGGGTTTACAGCTGACGTAGACAATCCGACTCGGCTGAATTTCTAAGAGGGTTTCTAAGACATCACGACCGTCCTTCGGATGTCCTGAGCTAAAGCATCCTTGACGCGGGGGATCGAGCAATACAATATCTGGCTTCACCTCCAGCTTGGGCAACAACGTCTCTACGGTTCCCGTATAAAAGTTTACATTCGTGATGTTATTCAATTGGGCATTGAGAGTCGCTTGCTCGACTGCTTCTGGCTGTATCTCCAACCCAATCGCCTGCTTTACTTTCTGCGCCAACGGCAAGGTTAACGTGCCAATGCCGCAGTAGGCATCTACTAGCACCTCATTGCCTTGGAGCTCCAGTTCATCAGCGATCGCCTGTAACAGCGCTTCAGCTTGCTCTGTATAAACTTGAAAAAAGGTGTCGGGACGCACTTGGAACTGTAAACCCGCGAATTCCTCAAGCAAGTAAGGTTGTCCGGCGATACAGCGGGTTTCCCTGCCAAAAATTGCATTGGTGCGATCGGGATTGCAGTTCAGCGAGACGCCCACTAGCTGGGGGTACCGAGTTAACCACTCCTGAGCTTGAGCATCGATCCCGGCAAGATTCCAATCTTTGACGACCAAGGTTAGCAATATTTCGCCCGTGCGTCGCCCAATCCGCAGCCCCAAATGACGGATTTTCCCTCGGTGAAGTTTTTCGTCATAAATTCCCCAACCCCGCTCCTGGATGTCTTGCTTGACTTCTGCCAGCAAGGGATTCAAACGCGAGTCTTGAACCGGGCATTGATTCAAGTTAATCAGGTGGTGGCTGCCTTTTTGGTAATAACCTGCTTGGACTTGACCCGTAGATGACCGTTTTACCGGATAGGTCGCTTTGTTGCGATAGCCCAACGGATCGGCAGCGGCTAGGACGGGATCGACCGTTGGCTGGGCGATCCCGCCAATGCGTTCTAGGGCTTGGATCACCTGATTTCTCTTGGCTTCTAGCTGGTGTTGGTAGTCAATATGCTGCCACTGACAGCCCCCACACTTATCTGCCACAATGCAGGATGGACGGATGCGATCGCTAGATGCTTCCAAAATCTCGTCCAATTTGCCGTGGGCATATTGAGGTTTGACTCGCACTAAGCGTACGAGAACGCGATCGCCCGGAACCGTATCCGGGACAAAAACCACCCGACCTCCCAAACGACCCACCCCGTCACCGCTGTCACTAAGATCGCTGATGATTATTTCCACCAGTTGACCTTGTTGCCAAAGGTCTTCACCCGCCTCGCTAGAACCTGTATTTAGTGATTTTGTTAGTGACATATTATCTCTGTCTCTTTATTTGTGTCCCACGGACTCGTTAAACTACGAATGATATTCTGAATCATCCCGATAATCATGAGTGTAGTTAGCCAAGTTATTCTCAAAGCAGACGACGAACTTCGTTACCCCAGTAGTGGCGAACTCAACAGCATCAAAGACTTTTTGCAAACTGGCGCACAGCGGGTGCGTATCGCCAATACGCTGGCTGAAAATGAGAAAAAAATTGTTCAAGAAGCCAGTAAGCAGCTCTGGCAAAAACGTCCTGACTTCATTGCGCCAGGGGGCAATGCCTACGGGGAGCGGCAACGGGCGCTGTGCCTGCGGGATTACGGCTGGTACTTGCGTCTAATTACCTACGGAGTTCTTTCCGGTGACAAGGAACCGATTGAAAAAATTGGTTTGATTGGCGTGCGGGAAATGTACAATTCCCTCGGCGTTCCTGTCCCAGGCATGGCTGAATCTATCCGTTGCTTGAAAAAAGCCTCTCTCGACTTACTCAACGAGGACGATGCAATAGCAGCGGCTCCTTATTTCGACTACATTATTCAAGCCATGTCCTGATTCTATCGCTATCAAACAGAACATGCGATCGCGGGTGAAGAAGAATCTTTCTTCTTCACTTCTTGTCTCTATGCTTGTAGCGACATGCTTGTAACGACAAAAAACCGACAGTCTCTCTACAGAATCTGTCGGCTGGTCGTGTGTTCCCTATTGATGACTCGGCTAGAGTTCAGTCGTCTCTTAGTATGACCACTCAGCCATACAGGTAGAGCGATATCAATCATCTTCTTCTGTGATTGCGATCGCACAAGAAGATCGCTTACGAATGCGTAGGACAAAGTTGCAGGCGCAGTAGTATCTTGCGCGATCGCCCAAAAGACAAAAATCTCCCCAGCCTAAAAAAAGCCTAAAAAGGAGACCATAGTTTGCTAGCTCAGTGTAGACTCTTGGTACAAGATTGATACGCCAAAGGGAGCGCAACGAATGGAATGTCTTTCTTGAAAAGATTGCCTAGGGCAACCCTGGCGTTGCTTCTGGGTACTTATTGCGTATACGGCTGGTTGTTTTCCTTTACATATACCTGGGAGATTTTGCTGTTAGAGATAGGAGTAGCCTTGTTGATAGCTTTGGTTTTAACGGCTCCTATCAGGCTCTTAAGAATCTTTTTTGCCCGTTGGATGAATTCCGATACTAGAGCCTTCCTTTCAGTCATAACCGGAGCTTTGGCTGGGGTCTTCATCCTCACCTGGATTAATATTTTTGCCAATATTTTTGTTCTACTCTCAGCAGGTGCCCTAGCTAGACTAGACCTTCAAACTGCTAAATTCAATGCACTGCAAGCTTTTTGGATTCTCGTTGCCGTATCTTGGAGCGGGTTTGGTTTAGGCTTGATACTAAATCGTTTGTTGCTACATCCATCTTTTTAGCCAACGCCTCCATCAGCTTCTGTCTTGCGTTTAGTAGGCACAACACCATAGATTGCAGCCTATTGCGCCTTTAATTTCTCTCAATGGACACTGTAAATACCGTCACACAGGGCGAGTCAATGGGTGCTAGATTTCTGGAAACTAGAGTAAGCGTTTAACTGTCCTCTTGCTCTACAGCAGTCTTGCTGTGGGGCAGTTTTGTTTTTAGCTGCAAGCAAAGTCAAAGGTAGCGAACTCTTCTCTTGTCATAAAGTCTGTTTGCGCGATCGCCTTAATCTCTCTCCGGCAACTGGACTTTAACCTGTCCTTCCGGCGTAATAATGACTTTTCCACCCAGCGCCTCAATCCGACTGACGGCAACCTTCCGTGTGCGAGCGTCAACCGCATTCTGTAAAACCATTGTCCAAGCACCCACTTGAGCAAACTTGCTATTAGGATTTTGGGCTAGAAACTGTGCGGTTTGGCGAGAAATAGCTACTACATTCTGGCTTTCTGGATCGGAATACGTACTCGCCCATTCCGCTGCCTTTTCAAATGATTTCCTAGCAGCTTGGGCATCCCCTAAAAACAACAATTCATCAGTTCCTTTATAGCGCCAAACGTAATAGGATTTGGGTGGAGTTTGAGGTGTCAGTGATTTTAGTCCTTTCTCCATCAAGGCAACAGACCGTTCTGGCATTCCTGCATATAAAGAACTACTACCAGAGAGAAAAAAATATGCCTCCCGAAACCTGGGGTCACGGTCTATAATTATTTCAAAGTATTCCGGACTGATATTGTAGCCAGTAATTTGTCGTGCTGGATCATCACCAAAATATTGTGCAAACCCAAGAAATACCCAATTAGCAACAAGATTGTTAAATCCAAAACCGGGAACTTTATGAAACAGGTTGAGACGGAGTTTTTCTGCCTCTACTTCTTTGTTGAGCTGTTCTGGTAAAGCCGTTTTCGCTTTTGTACTGAGTTGATTTAATTGAGGTAATTGTACAAATCCAATTGCCAAACCACACAGCAGGGTAACTGCGATCGCACCGAGCGATTGATTTAAGTTTTGACGAAATTTATAAAGCATTTACATCGTCCTCTACTTAGAAACAGCAAACACTCTAACTGTTTGCTCAATCTTTGAGCCTATATCATTTGTAGCTAAACCTATATTTTTGTAAAAAATAGGCAATGAGCGCTCAATGGTAAATATCCTTGGGAATATAGTAGGATTTGATAAACTTATAAAATTGTGTCTTTTGTCCTATTGTAATTTCCTCTCTGGATTATGGAAAGTAATTTTGCTTCTGCTGATTCTTATTGGAAATATCTGGAAAAGGCTGGCGTTTCTCTTGAGTCAGATGCTTTGTCCCGTGTAGCCACCATTCTTGAAGGTACTTCTTGGGATGACCCTACATCTGCCCTTGATTTGAACAACTTTGCAGTAGTGGCACTGATTGAGGCAGAACAGTCCGAGGATTCATCTGTCCGATCGCTTTATGTTGAAATGGCGCTACAGGCATTAAATGCGGGAGTCGAGTTGGGTAATCCACTCTGTGCTGCTCATCTTGCTCTAGTTCTCGCCATAGTTGGAGAGATTGACCAAGCGACGCAAATAGGATTTGCTAACTTTATCGCTAACCTTCAACCTGCTTATGTTAATGATAAACCAACTGCTTTAGGTATAGTATATTTGCCTCCTACTTTAACAGAACTAATAGATACTCAGAATGATAAACTTACTAGAATACTGCATAGTGAGGATGGTTACAAGCAAGCACTTATATTATTAAGCGAAGCTTTATGTTATTCAAGTCTCGTTTTTTACAACGTCTCAGGGCTTCGATTTCTACATTTAGCTAATCATCTGTCGCCCAATTCCACTTCTGTTAATTTAAAGCTAGGGATATCTAGCTTGATGAACAATCAATGGGAAGGGATTTTATATTTGCAGCATGCTAGAGAAATAACACCAAATTCAGCAATTATTACGCAAGCTCTCTACCTGGCTTATCGAAATATGGGAGAGATAAAGATTGCAAATTTTTGGCTAGGTATTGGGCGCGATTGCGTCCGTCAAAATTCTAACTTTCTAGAGTGGCAATGGACTAAATTAGAAGCTGATAGCTTATTAACTTATGTGCCTTTTGAAAATAACTTAATACTAGCAGTTGAACCAAGTTTACGTAGTATTGTCACAAGTGTCCTACTTGCTGAAGGAGACTGGTTTGAAAAAGAAATGGAATTTTGGCGAAACTGGGTAAAACCCGGCATGACAGTTATCGATGTGGGTGCAAATGTAGGCGTTTACACTTTTAGTGCTGCTCTAAAGGTAGGGTCTGAAGGTTGTGTGCTAGCCGTTGAACCTTTTTCTGGTTGCGTTCGTTGTTTGCAAGAAACGTGTAGAATTAATGAGTTAAGTTGGGTTCAAGTATGTGCAGGAGCGGCAAGCGATCGCAATGGCACAGCCCGATTGTCTCTCCATACTGCTAGTGAACTTAACGAAATAGTTTCTAGTGATGCAGAAGCAACAAACCAGCATGGTGCCTTTGAGGAAGTTGACTGCTTTTCTCTTGACAGCCTAATTGAGCGTGAAAATGTCAAGCAGGTTGATTTCTTGAAAATTGATGCTGAAGGACATGAAATGAAAGTGTTAGAGGGAAGCAGCCAGATTCTCAGCGAATTTGCTCCTGCTATACTTTACGAAAATATTGCAGGGAATAAAAGCAGTAATCTAGCTGTTGCCGATTTTCTGACATCAAGAGGCTATCAACTATTTCGATATCAGCCTTACCTACAGCAGCTTATTCCAGTTAATTCTGCTGAAGATTTGCAAGGTAGATTGAATATAATTGCTTTGCACCCCCAGGAATTATAAAACCTCAGTCGTCAATAATTATTAAACACTCAAAAGCGAGGACTATAAAATGTCAGTTTTTCTTTCCAGTTTAAAGAAAAGCGGTCACTTGGATCAGCTCCACCTAACTATATGTAATGTTGGTTCTCGTAAATTAGGCAGCAACGATGACTACACCAGCCTTGGCTGGGATATCTTTGCACCTCGGCTCACTATATACGGATTCGATGCAGATGTAGATGCTTGTGATGAAGCGAACGCTGATCTTGAAGCTAGACAAATAAATTGGACAGAAAAACACATTCCCTTAGCACTGGGAAATTCCGTAGGAGAGTCTACACTCTATGTAACCAAACATCCCATGTGTAGTTCCTTATATCCACCCAATGAACCATATTTAGCTAGGTTTGGCGGACTTCCAGAGTTAGTAAATTTAGATTTTACTCTAGAAATTGAAGCTACAACTTTAGATGCTTTTTGTCAAGCAGAGGGAATAAATGAAATTGATTTTCTCCAGGTAGATGTTCAGGGTGCGGATCTGCAAGTTTTAGAAGGAGCTTCTGAGATACTAAAACGCAGTAATCTGGCTGTTCAAGTTGAAGTTGAATTTTCTCATTTATACGATAAACAGCCTTTGTTTGCGGATGTAGACACTTATCTCCGAACAAAAGGCTTTACATTATTTGACTTAGCTACTTCTTATCGTACTCGTGCGCGATCGCCAATTCGGTCAACCGTTCGTTCTGGGCAATTACTTTGGGCCGATGCTTTTTATTTTCGCGATCTAATTCGAGAGGATATTACTACCCCATTAAAGACACCAGAGCAAGTTCTGAAGTTAGCTTGTATTGCCGATATTATGAATTTTCCCGACTATGCTCTAGAGTTATTGGAGCATTTGACCCTGCAATATGGTAATGACAAAAAGTATAACTTTGCTGATAACATTGTTGAAAGTCTAGCTCAATTTCCCGCTCTAGTACAACAAGGATTAGCTTCGCTACCTATTGTTGCGAGTATCCAGGATTACATTCGTAGTTATGACCTAGATTCATTACAGGTAGATGCCATTTCTCAACCACAAGAGTTTATTTCTCCAGTTGGCGTGTTTCATTCCGAACACTATCAGCGACACAACCAGAGGAGATTAGAGCATCTTGCTAGTTTAGGCTTGGATATAGCCAGTGCTACTGTACTAGAAGTTGGAGCTGGTATCGGCGATCATACAAGCTTCTTTTTAGATCGTGGATGTCAAGTTGTTAGCACCGAAGCAAGAAAAGAGAATCTAGAAATACTTGCCTCCCGATACCCTAATATACAGGTAAGGCATTTGGATTTAGACAATCCAGACTCTACATTTAATGAGTTGTTCGATATAGTTTACTGCTATGGGTTACTCTACCATCTCCAAAACCCAACTGAGGCTATAGAGTTTATGTCTCGGTGTTGCCAAAAAATGCTTTTGCTGGAGACCTGCGTCTCATTTGGCGATGAAGAAGCTATCAATCCTTGTACAGAGATGGCAGAAAGCCCATCACAGGCTGTATCAGGTCAGGGTTGCAGACCTACCAGGAAGTGGGTGTATAACCAGCTTAAGCGATATTTTGATTTTGTTTATATGCCAGTTACTCAACCAAACCATGAAGAGTTTCCTATAGATTGGACTTCTCCCCCTCCATCGAACGGAGCTTTCACCCGGTCTGTATTTATAGGATCAAGACAACAACTGAACAGTCAACTTTTGATTGAAGATATTCCCATGAAACAGAAGCGTCATTAAAAAATAACTGTTAGCAATTGTTTTCAAGATGATTTGTCCACATTTGTTGGTAAGCTTCTTCCATCTCCTTGGTAAACTGTTTGGCGTTCCAAAGAGGAGCTGTTTGTTTTGATTGCCGCAATTGCCAGGAAATTTTTTGCCGCAGTACTGAATCTTTCCCTAAGCGAACGCCCCACTCCACATATTCTTCATCTGTCCAAGCAATGCCATCTGTTATGCCGGCATTTATCATCATGGTATAGCTGTTACGAGCAGCAAATTGCTGCCCAACTCGCGTCACCAAGGGAATACCCATCCACAGCGTTTCTAGAGTGGTGGTAGCTCCGTTGTAGGGGAAGGTATCTAGTACAACATCAGCAATTCCCAAGTTAGCTCGATGGGTTAGCTCTAAAGCAACATCGTCCAAAAACCGCAGGCGATCGCAATCTACACCCTCTTCTTCTGCAATCTGGATAAAGAATTTTTTTATTGCTTCTTTGTCAGCATTACCTTTAATCAAAAGGTAACTATTTGGCACTTCTTTGATGATTTTCATTTGCAGCCTTACCGTATCAGGATGCCGCTTGTAGCCTTTTTGTGCAGTGAGATATATCACTGCATCACTAGGAATATCTAGCTGATCCCGGCGTAGAGTTGGTACGCCTACCTCAAAACCATCAACTGCTACATAAGTTTGAGGTAAGCGCCAAATTTTTTCTGTATAGTAATCCTGGGCCGAGTCTGGTAAAACGTAAGGATCGGCAATGTAATAATCAATGGCAGGTATCCCTGATGCATCCCACCCCAACCAAGTAACTTGAATGGGAGCTGGTTTTAGCGCTACGACCTCACAGCTAAGGTCTAGTGTTATGCTGTCAAGATCAATTAAAATATCAATCTCATCCTGGTAAATTTGTTCAGCGATTTGCAGGCTATTTAGTCCAAGCTTGTATGCTTTGAAAGCCTGTTTAATATACCATTCTTGTACGGGATCGTATATTTCTTTATTGTTAATGAGATAGGCATGAACTTGAAAGTGCTTGCTATCATGGTAATTAAAAACCCATCTAGCCAACCAGCCAACAGAATGCATTCCTAAACAATGAGATAAATATCCAATTTTTAAAGGTTTAGTAGAAGTTTGGCTTTCTTTTTTATAGGTTCGTTGGCGATATCTCTCTACTGTATCTTTTGCATAAACTTGAATACTGTCTTGGCAAATTTGAGCAACTTGATTTTGGATTAAGCGATTAATGTTTGCTTCATCTCTAAAGTAAGGCAGAAAATAAGTTGTGCTATACAACCCCTGCGTATGAGACTGCTCTAGAGGGAAAGGTTTTTCCTCAATTAACTCTGATAGTAACGATTCGTGCTGTTGGAAAACCGAAAAACCTTCTTCCCAGTATCCACCAGCACTCATCAATCCTCGCACCAAGAGGTGACTTGTATAAACCTTTATTGGTAATGTTTCCGATAGCTCGCAACACAATTTAGCAGTCTCTATGCCCTTATCGTATTGACCACCACTTTGATACATAGAAGCTAGATGTGATAAAACTCCTATATTCTCAGCATCTAAGCGTAGACATAGCTCAAGAAGCCGTGCTGCCTGTAAGGGCTGCTTGGCAAAATAAGCAATTTCAATAGATGCACCTACTACTATATAGATGAAAGTATCAGCGTCATTCACATATGGTAAACAAGCTTCTGCAAATTCAATCGCTTGCGGTTCAAGCGAAGGGTAGTTTAAGACATTTTGCAACACCTGTAGCAATAGATCGAAATTAAATTCACAACCCTGTTTTGCTTGCAGGTACTCAATCAAGCCAAGGGAAGTCAAATCTTCGCCACTAAACTTTTCGAGTATGATAGAAAGTTGAATAATCTGCAACAAATTGTTAATATTAATAGGGCTTATTTCCCGGATATGTTGCCGGATCGCCCAAGCAATTGAATAGTCTACAAGTTCTTCCCTTCGCTCGGCTTCGATTTGTAGAACTTGCATCAATTCGTTAGTCCACAGATCTATCTGCTCTGGCTCACCCTCAGCTATTGCTACTAGCCAGGTTGTCTGAGCCTCGGCTTCTTGTCCCTGCAACAGCAACATCAGCCCCAAATGCCAGTAATGGGACTTTTCCTGTGGGTCCGCTTCTATTGCCCGTTCATACAGACTTGCAGCCTTACTGTATTCTCCTTTAATCAGACATTGATAAGCTTGCTGCTGCCACTTAGCCAGCTCAGTCAAATAGCATTCAGCATTCATAGGATATTTTTGTTTCAGGTAATATTTTTAGTTGGAAGTTCTAATCAATACGGCGACAGTTATTTTTAAGCAGCAACCATTGCATACACAGAACAAAGTGGGTAGAATGGCCTACCCACTCAAAAAATATCTAACCTAGTCTTGCAAAAATTGCCAGAGCCAGGATTTTTCTTCTACTTGGCTATGTCCTCATACTTGGCTGCGTTGCATGTTGGTGCTGTACCAGGTGCACCTATGGTTACTGCACCCACCGAACCTGAGTCACCACCAGCAGCAGGAGCCTTTTGACCTTGGCATAACACTGCTAGTGTGGTGGCTTCACTTGTAGCTGCTACTGTTCCCACTTGTACTCCACCTGCATATGCTCTGACCGTAGCTAGTCCAGCTTTTGCTGGCTGTGCAAGCTGGACTACAGAAGTGTTATTGCTGACGTTACCATTGAGCGAGTAGCTGTAATTTGTGGTATTAGTCGCAATACCAAGACCTAATTTACCGATGTCAGTAGTTTTGCCTACGAAATCTTGTTTTTCCAGGTAGTAGGCTTGTTGAGCGCGGTTGATGGAACCTACGTACTGCTTGGCTTCGGATTCTTTTGCTTTGTTGGCTTGGTTGAGGAAGGACGGCAGGGCAATAGCGGCCAGAATACCAATGATGATGATAACAACGAGCAGTTCAATCAGGGTGAAACCCTCTTCCTGCTTTTTCTGGTTCAGGTGCATCAGCAACTTGGCCTTCACATCGTTCTTCATGAGATGTCTCTCCTTGAGGTGCGGGGTGCTTGATTTCTCTCTTCTGGACATAACTTACCCACTTCCAATCGCTTTCATATCACCCTTGCAAAAAAAATTTTGTCATAGCTATGCGGAAGTCTTAAGTGGATCGCTCCAAAAGTACATATAGAAAGACTTCCAGCCTACCTAGAAGCTGCTTTACTTCGTTAAAAGCTTCCATTTCAGTCATGGGTTCCATGCTGACTAGGTTGAGGGGTTGGAGCTTGAGCCAACGTTCCACTAAGGACATAAAGGGGTGTTGTTCCTCCCATAGAGGTAGCAGACAAGCGATCGCGCTACTGTTTAGCAGGACGGGAGCTATGACTGAAGTAGTGATATACTTACTTATTTCAAATGGCTTCTGCTCGGCGAGGCACTTGAGCAGGTCTTCATGCACTTTTGGGTTTTTCAGCTGAGGATGCAGATGCACCTGTGCTGTTTGCCAGTCAGATAGCTCCCATTTATCGATAGGTACAGGGGAGTCTACCTGACTGGGGTGAGCGCACCAGAAGTCCAATAGCCGATGGGTAGGGTGTAGAAGTTCAAACAGATGTAGCCGTTCTTCTATGGAAACTTCTGGCAAACTCATAGCCCAGAAAGCAGGTAAGTTATCTGGCTCCTTGAATAAGTCTGTCACATCCCAAAGCCGCCAGTAAACCATGCTGACAAATTCTAGGTCTGCTGCTCTCAAAAGCGCAAACATTTCGGGAATTGTATATCCTTTGTCACCCACAAGAAGGTGATTCGATAAAAGTGATTGTTTCCCCTCTGGGGCTTCATAACCCGGATGCCAAGTTCTTACTTTGAGTTCTACTCCATCCTGTAGAGATTTCATTGTTTCTATGGCAATCTCTATTTCCATTTCTTCTGGATTCTTATCCATCAAGCCCATCATCTTAAATATTTCTTGGGCGCGAAAAAAACCAATTCTCTGAATCGAGCTATGTAGATTAGTACGAATAATTCCTTGGGGTTTAAGAACAGATTTCATTGCCCTTAAGCCCGCAGCTACATCAGGAACTAGGTATAGGACTTCATCATTATTTATGTAGTCAAATTCCATGCCTAGTTGAGGCAAATCGTAAATAGATAGAACATGAAATTCTGTATTAGCCTCAAATCCATGATGCTTTAAGCGTTGTCGAGCAAGTTTAACAGACTCTTCTGATATATCGATCCCAACAATTTTTGCTCCCGGATTTGCTTCTGCCAATACTAGGGATTTGTAGCCACTGCCACAGCCAGCATCTAAAATTACTTTCCCCTCTGTGTCTAAAACTTTTTGATTCCTTAAATAGTAAGAGGTAACCAAGTTATGAATATAAAGTCCATTAACGTCATCCTTGGGTGATTGATCTAGCGGGGTTCTCGGATAAGGAGAATTTTCAAATTGCTGGCGAATTTTTTCTAGTAACTCTGATGATTGGTCGTTCATTGGAAATGTCTCCCGATGCTGTAATTTGGCACGTCTGGGAAGTTGGGCAAAATCTAGTTCATGCCAGCACTCCCCTTCAAGGGTTCCCACTTTTAAGGCAAAACTATACTAGCGAGCGAAAGTTTTTTGCGCTCATTGCCTCACCAGCAGTTATACTAAAGCTATACGTAGTCGTTATGAGTTTGCATAACCCTATGACGAACCTAACTGTAGAGAACTTGGTGATTATTGGTTCTGGTCCTGCGGGATATACCGCTGCTATCTATGCGGCGCGTGCGAACCTGAAACCCTTTGTGTTTGAAGGCTTTCAGGCTGGGGGGCTACCTGGCGGGCAGCTGATGACAACGACGGAAGTGGAGAACTTTCCGGGGTTTCCAGAAAGGATTACAGGACCGGAGTTGATGGATCGGATGAAGGCGCAGGCTGAGAGATGGGGGGCTGAGTTAGTCACCGAGGATGTGATATCGGTTGATTTGAGTCAGCGTCCTTTTACTGTCCGCTCTGAAGAACGGGAAGTTAGAACTCATAGTATTGTAATTGCTACTGGGGCGACGGCGAAAAGGTTAGGGCTGCCCAGCGAGCATGAATTTTGGAGTCGCGGGATCTCGGCTTGTGCGATTTGTGATGGTGCGACGCCTATCTTCCACGGTGCGGAACTGGCTGTGGTTGGTGGGGGTGACTCGGCGGCTGAGGAATCAGTTTACTTGACTAAATATGGCGATCGCGTTCACATGCTGATTCGCGGCGACAAGATGCGGGCAAGTAAAGCAATGCAGGATCGGGTGCTGAATAACCCTAGGATTACGCTTCACTGGAATTCTCAGCCTGTGGATGTTGTCGGTGAAGATGGTCGGATGACCGGGATTAAGCTCAAACATACTCAGACTGGGGAAGAGAGTGTTCTCCCTGTTAAAGGATTGTTCTACGCGGTTGGTCATCAGCCCAACACGTCCTTATTTAAAGGGCAGATGGAATTGGATGAGGTTGGTTATGTCGTCACGAAGCCTGGTTCGGTGGAGACGAGTGTAGAAGGTGTCTTTGCTGCGGGGGATGTCCAGGATCGTGAATATCGTCAGGCGATTACTGCGGCGGGTACTGGGTGTATGGCAGCAATGTTGGCGGAACGATGGCTATCTGTTAATGGTTTGCTCCAGGAGTATCGTCAGCAGATACATACGTCTGAAGAGCCAGATACACCGGCAGATGAGCCTGGTGATAAGATAGCTGAGCTGAATCCAGAAGCGGCGTTTAACCCGCAGGCGACGAGGCATGAGGGTAGCTATGCGTTGCGGAAGCTATTTCATGATAGCGATCGCCTGCTGATGGTCAAATATGTCTCACCCAATTGCGGCCCTTGCCATACGCTTAAGCCGATCTTGAATAAGGTGGTGGATGAGTTCGATGGCAAAATTCACTTTGTAGAAATTGACATCGCGGAAGATAGAGACATTGCCGAGAATGCTGGTGTTACTGGAACGCCTACAGTGCAGTTCTTCAAGAACAAAGAATTAGTGGGTGAGATGAAGGGCGTTAAGCAAAAGAGCCAGTTTCGCCAAATGATTGAGCAATATGTCTAGCAAGGGTTTCAGGAATCAGGCGGATAGAATTCGCAGCTATACCAACAAAACCTGCTAGGCAAGGGTTTAAAATGAAGTCCGCGTAGCATCCGGACTTCGCTTGATAAAAGCGAAACAACTTCTGTTCCCTTCTTCTGAAGGGGGGTTGGCGTAGCCGCGATTTATCATCGCCAGGATATATTGATGACCCCGACAAAACTTCCCTTACCTCAACTTTTGCGTTTATCTGGGCGTCCCAGTCTCTCCATACAGATGATGCGGGTGGGAATTGTTATCACTTTGATGTTCGTGCTAATAGCTTTTCTCACTCCCGCATTTCAAGCTTGGGGATGGGTGCAAAATCCTTTGGAGTCCTTGGCTAACCCGATTCACGAGCCACCTTCGTGGCGTCATTGGTTTGGTACCAGTCGCCAAGGGTACGATGTTTTCTCGCGCACGCTATTTGGGAGTCAAGCGGCGCTACAAGTAGTTATCTTGGCAACCGTCTTGAGCCTTGTCATTGGGGTTCCGTTGGGTCTAGTCAGCGGTTATTTGGGTGGCAGGTTGGATCGGGTGCTGCTATTTTTGATGGATACAATTTATACGTTGCCAGGGCTGCTGCTGTCGGTAACGCTGGCGTTTGTAGTGGGACGAGGGGTGTTAAATGCCGCGATCGCGCTCAGCATTTCATACATTCCCCAATATTATCGAGTCGTCCGCAACCATACGGTTAGTGTTAAAACAGAACTGTTCATCGAAGCCGCTCAAGCAATGGGGGCAGACACTTGGAGGGTTCTCTCTCGCTACCTGTTTCTTAATGTGATTCAAAGCGTGCCTGTATTATTCACTCTGAATGCTGCCGATGCAATTTTGATTTTGGGCAGTTTGGGTTTTCTAGGGTTAGGGCTTGCCGATCAGGTTCCAGAATGGGGCTACGATCTCCGTCAGGCGCTGGATGCTCTGCCTACTGGCATTTGGTGGACAGCGCTTTTCCCAGGCTTAGCGATGACGCTGATGGTGGTAGGGTTGTCTCTGGTGGGAGAAGGATTAAGCGAGTTTGTGAATCCCCGGTTGCGGAGAGAAAATTGGAACCAAAAATCCCCTGAATAGAGTCAAATATTTTATCGGTAATGGGTAATCGAAACCTTTTTATACAATGACCCATTACCAACGATCCATTACCAATAAGCACTGCTGCTGAGATATGAAAGACAATATTTCTTTAATTGCTGCCGCTACAGGTGGTTTTATGTTATCTATTGCGATCGCTGGGATACTTAGGGCGGCACCTGTCACAGCTTTGAAGGTGCAAGCCAGTCCCAACACGGCCCAAGTATCGGATTTGCAGCTTAAACCTGTTTATCCCGATGAAACTGTTAGTTATACCCTGAATGAAAGGTTTTCTGTAAAAAATTCAATGCGCGTTCTTCCACAAATTAAGGGGGCGTTGAATAGTTTTCACACTCTGACGGAAAAAAGTAAATCTGCTTTGGGAGAAAAAGCCATCTCTGAGGTAGGGAATACTGATTGGGAAGTTCAAAACTTGGGCTTTACTAACTGGGTTGCTTCCGTTGAAGGGACAATTAAAAAGCAAGATTATCAGATGAAAAAGCTGGAGTTTGAATTAGCGAGAAAGCAGTATGAAGACAAAGAAATTGTAAAAGCAGTATTAGACCAGAAAGCGGTAAGTTATCAGCAGGCTAAGCAAGAATTTCAAAAGTTCTGGAATTCCTTTGAAATTTCAGACTGATATTAAGGGTCGTGGATTAAATAACTGACAAACTTCACCTTCTGTAGGGGCATTGCAATGCAATGCCCCTACAGAAGGAATTGGGACTTTATAAATCAGCTCTAAAGGTTGGGAAAAGTGACAAATGGCATGAATATAGATAAGTGGTATTAGTTTTTGGAAATTAGAAGAACGGTTGTGGTGAATCGGGAAGTAATTGGCATTGATCTGGGAGGAACGGCAATTAAGCTGGGGAGGTTCCGCGAGGATGGGACTTGCTTGGAGTCGTTGAGTGTGGCGACACCGCAACCGGCAACACCGACAGCGGTTTTGGATGCGATGATAGAAGCGATCGCGCATCTCGATCCGGAAAGACACGCGATCGCGCTCGGTATCGGTACCCCTGGTCCCGCCGATGCATCCGGTCGAATTGCTAGAGTCGCGATTAACCTGGCAGGCTGGCATGATGTACCCCTGGCAGATTGGTTAGAAGCCAAAACAGGTTTACCCACAGTTCTCGCCAATGATGCTAACTGTGCTGGGATGGGAGAAGCTTGGTTAGGAGCTGGACGCCATTACCGGAATTTGATTCTGCTAACACTTGGTACAGGTGTGGGGGGTGCGATTATCCTCGATGGGAACCTGTTTGTGGGTCATCAAGGTGCCGCCGCTGAGCTAGGATTAATTACCTTAAATCCAGAGGGTCCGCCCTGTAATAGCGGCAATCAAGGCTCTTTAGAGCAATATGCCTCAGTAGCCGCCATTCGCCGCCGCACGGGGTTAGAACCAGAGGAACTGGGCAAGTTGGCAAGGGCAGGCGACCCGCAAGTATTAGAATTTTGGCAAAGCTACGGACGCGATCTCGGTGTTGGATTATCGAGTCTCATTTATGTTTTAACGCCGGAAGCGATTGTCATTGGCGGCGGCGTTAGTGCAAGTGCAGAATTTTTCTTTCCGGCTGCACTTGCAGAAATTGAGCGGCGGGTGCTGAAGAGTTCCCGTGAGGGTTTGCACCTATTAAAAGCTGAGTTAGGCAACCAAGCTGGAATGGTTGGGGCGGCAAAATTGGCTTGGCAAATTTTGAAGACTGAAAGTTGAGGGTTGAGGGCTGGGGACTGAGGGTTGAGGATTGAGGAGTGTTAGTCTCAGCACTTGTCGTTCTCCCTACTGGTTAAAATGAGTGCCCGGTTTTCTGTTTGATATATTCCAAAATTTTCTGATAGCAATCCGGGTCATTCTGCTTGTTGATAATGATGGGAATAGCACTATTCGGCAACCAGAACGTGAGCCTACCGTTAGAAGAATAGGAAAAGCTACTGATACGGTTGAGATCGACTACATATTCATTCCGTTCATAACTAACTTTGATCCAAGATGCTGCCAGTGAATGGAAGCTAACTTGTTGAATATAGTCCATTACTTGCTGATAGCCATCCGGGTTACTTTGACGGTTGATAATAATTGGGATGGCACTATCAGGCAACCAAAAAGTTACCTTACCGTTCGGGGTGCAAGCGAAGGCACTGATGCGGTCAAGATCGATTACATATTCATTTCGCTCATAACTCACTTTAATCCAATACGCCACATGACCTCCTCACATTAAGGTGAGTTCTGGCACTGACAACGCTCCCCCGCGCAAGTGGTTGGTGGAAAGCAGGACGTGAAGCGATCGCTTTCCGTCCTGCTGTAATTGCCAGCAACTGTTAAGATACCTCAGCTGCTTGGAGCGTCGCATCTTCTTGGGTAGGCTGTGAGGAGTCAGAACGAGCGAGTCCGGGGTCAAGCTGGGCTAGTGCCGCTTGAATCAATCCCTGGAACATCGGGTGGGGATTACTGGGTCGAGAGCTAAATTCCGGGTGGAATTGGGTGGCAATAAAGAAAGGATGGTTAGGTAGTTCAATAATTTCCACTAATCGCCCATCCGGCGAGGTACCGCTGATCGCATAGCCGGTTTCTAAAAACAGGTTGCGATAAGCATTATTAAACTCATACCGATGCCGATGCCGTTCGTAAACCACTTCTTCTTGATAGAGCCGGAAGGCTAGAGTATTGGGCGCTAAACGACAAGCATATAGCCCCAAGCGCATCGTGCCGCCTAAATCCACCACATCTTGCTGTTCCGGCAACAGGTTGATCACCGGATTCGATCCATTCGGGGCAAATTCAGCACTATTGGCATCTTCTAATCCTGCGACGTGTCGCGCCCATTCAATCACCGAACATTGCATCCCCAGACACAAACCGAGGAAGGGGATCTGGTTTTTACGGGCGTATTCAATCGCCGCAATTTTGCCATCGACACCCCGAACGCCGAAACCTCCAGGTACTACAATGCCGTTCACACCAGCCAGGTAAGTTTCAGCACTGCCCGATTCGATGCTTTCCGAGCTAACCCAACGGAGGTTAAGGTCACAATTCATTGCGATCGCTGCATGGCGCAAAGCTTCCAACACTGAGAGATAGGCATCTGTTAACCTTACATATTTACCAACGATGGCAATCTCTATCCGGTGAGTTGGATGATATAGGCGATCTACTAAGATTTTCCACTGGCTCAAGTTGGGTTGGCGTTGCTCTAGTTGCAACAATTCTAGGGTTTGCTGTGCTAGTCCTTCCCGTTCTAAAATCAGCGGCACTTCGTAGATACTTTTGGCATCTTGGGCTGTAATCACGCACTCGACGGGAACATCGCAGAACTCTGAGATTTTTTCTTTGAGTCCTGGGTGTAGAGGGCGATCGCATCTACAAACTAAAATATCCGGTTGAATCCCGATCGACCGCAATTCCTTCACCGAATGCTGCGTCGGCTTGGTTTTCATCTCCCCTGCTGAGGGAATCCACGGCATCAGGGTTACGTGCATATACAGAACGTTATGACGCCCCACATCTTTGCGGAACTGACGAATTGCTTCCAAAAATGGCAGGGATTCAATATCGCCCACCGTGCCGCCAATTTCCGTAATCACCACATCCGGGTTAGTATTTTTGGCAACTCGCTGGATGCGATCTTTGATTTCATTCGTAATATGGGGAATTACCTGGACGGTGCCCCCCATATAATCGCCACGACGCTCTTTATTGAGTACCGCTTGGTAAATCGAGCCAGTTGTGACGCTATTGAGCCGAGACATGGACGTATCGGTGAAGCGTTCGTAGTGCCCCAAGTCCAAATCCGTCTCGGCACCATCTGCCGTTACGAACACTTCTCCGTGCTGAAAAGGACTCATCGTCCCCGGATCGACGTTAATATACGGATCTAATTTCAGGATAGAAACCGAATAGTCACGCGACTTCAGCAAGCGTCCTAAACTTGCTGCTACAATTCCCTTGCCGATACTGGAAACCACGCCGCCGGTGACAAAGACAAACTTAGTCATAAAATGCTTAAAAGAAGAGCCATGTCGGCAACCCACCCCGTTAATTGTGCCACAGTCTTAACGAGTTGTTCGTTGCTTGTTGTTTGCAGTCTGCGATCGGTGATCGCTGGTTTGTAAAACCTTGGCAGAGTGGCTTTGTTGGCTGCCTTATCACCTATCCTATAGGAACGATAACAAGGCTAACAGTTGCTTTGCGATCGCTTATAGGCCTTCAAACCCCTCAAAGGACTGACGACGGACAATTCCCACGCTTGGGCGATCGCGCTTTTGGTACGGTTTAACCCCTGAGTGACACTATTTTTGGCTTTGACTGAGTACCTCCCGACTTCGCTTCTAGCATCTGGGATTAGCACTTTGCCTTTACCGGAAGTTAGACGAAATCGATAGCTTCGTTCCTTTCAATGCCATCAATCCCACTCGTTTTCCTGCCAATTAGATTCTAAACTATTGATACCTGGTAATGCTTCGAACTCTGTAAATTGCTTGATAATTAAAATACTATTAACTGGATAATCGGTGGGCTAAGACACTAGACATGGCTAAAATTTACGATGAATTAAATCAGAATCTCCGAGACTTTATTCAGGAGCAGAAAATCTTCTTTACCGCGACTGCACCGAAAGAAGGTCGGATTAATTTGTCGCCTAAAGGAGTAGATACTTTCCGCTGTATTGATAATAATACAGTGGCTTACCTTGATTTAACTGGGAGTGGCAACGAGACCTCCGCTCATTTACATGAACCAGGAAATGGGCGGATGACGATCATGTTTTGCAGCTTTTCTGAAAAGCCTTTAATTCTTCGTTTATACGGTCAGGGAAAAGTAATTTTTCCAAGACATGAAGCTTGGGACAAATTTTATTCCTTGTTTACGCCAATCTTAGGAGAACGTCAGATCGTGGTACTTGAGATAAAATCAGTACAAACTTCATGCGGATATGGCGTGCCCATTTATGAACTGAAAGAAGAAAGAAAAACTATCAGAGAATGGGGTGAAAAAAAAGGGGAACAAGGAATCTTTGACTATTGGTGCGAAAAGAATCAAAAGAGTATCGATGGACTCCCCACAAAACTTTTACAAGATTAAAGAAACTTTTTTACTAATTTTATCCTCTAATTGATGTAAGGAACTTAGGATTTAACATGAGAAACATCCTGGGATTGGCTGTATTAGGGGTGGTTATGGCAGCACCAGTATCGGCAAAACAATCTCTTTACGTTTCCTATCCTCCTGCTAGCCATAAAACCACAGCTGACCGAATTTTCTTAATTGGCACAGCTCCACCGCCCGGAAAAGTGTTGGTAAATGGGAAGGCGATCGCGCGGAGCAAACAGGGGCATTTTGCTCCCAGTTTTCCGTTAAAGCCGGGAGAGAACCTCTTTACGGTGAGCTATCAAGGTCAAGCCGTCAAACTTAAAGTTACGCGGGCTGCCGCCCACCCTGAGCCACCAAAGGGGTTGGCATTTGCCAAAGATTCCCTGACTCCATCGCAGGATCTCGCCAGACTACCGGGTGAATTGCTATGTTTCGGCGCGGTTGCTCCTGTTGAGGCCAATGTTTCCGTCAATTTGGCGAATCAAACGATTCCGCTGACTAACCAACAGCAGGTTGTACAGCTACCAGCGAATTCTGCTGCCTTAACCGCACAAAATCAGCCCTATGCTGTCGCTGGGGCAGGACACTACCTGGGTTGTGCGGCAGCGGCGGCGGCGGCGGATTTGGGTCGTCCCCAGTTCAAAGTAGAAAAAAATGGGCAGATTGTGAGTCAGGAGGGACCGGCGAAGATTCAGATTCTCTCTCCAGCACAGCTAGAGGTGGCTGAGGTGATTGTTGATGCCGGGGTCGCCCGAACCGGGCCAAGTACAGATTATTCTCGCCTGACACCGCTGCCGAAAACTACGCGAGCTACAATTACAGGTCGAGACGGGGAATGGGTGCGCTTGGACTATGGCGGCTGGATTAACAGTAAAGAAGTTCAAATTGTCAAAGGTTCGGTGCCACCGCGATCGCTGATTCGCAGTATTCGCGCTCGGAAGATTGCCGGTGCTACAGAAGTCATTTTTCCCTTACAAGTGCCGGTACCGCTCGTTGTGCAGCAGGGCGATCTCACGCTGACATTAACGCTGTATAACACGACGGCGCAAACGGATATCATTCGCCTCGACCCCGATCCCGTTATTTCTCGCCTGGATTGGCAACAGGTCGCCCCAGAAACCGTTCAATATACGTTTAATCTCAAATCCGCCCAGCAATGGGGTTATACGGTGAGATATGAAGGCACGAGCCTGATTTTATCTCTGCGCCATCCCCCTCGTCTCACCTCTGGCCCCTCCCCTCTCCGTTCTCAGTCTTCCAACAAGCCTTTATCTGGAATCAAAATTGTTCTCGATCCCGGACATGGCGGTGAAGACAGTGGCGCAGGAGGGCCAACCGGCTATCCCGAAAAAGAGGTGACGCTCACCATGTCAAAGCTGATCGCCACTCAGCTAATTGCACGGGGTGCCACAGTGTACCTGACGCGGGAAGTTGATAAGGCGGTGTCGCTGCCAGAACGGGTGGCAATTATTGACGCAGTGAAACCGGCAATTTCGCTTTCAATTCACTACAATTCCCTCCCCGATGAAGGAGATGCCCAGAATACGCAGGGTTTTGGGACTTTTTGGTATCATCCCCAAGCCCACAGCTTAGCGATGTTTCTGCATAACTACATCGTGACTCAGGCGGGGCGTCCTTCCTACGGCGTTTTTTGGGATAACTTAGCCCTCGCGCGTCCTGCCTCTGCACCCTCTGTATTGCTGGAATTAGGTTTTATGAGCAATCCGGAAGAATTTGAATGGGTGGTCAATCCGCAAGCGCAGCAGAAGATGGCGGCAGCGATCGCAGAAGGCGTCACCCAATGGTTCAAAGTCGCTCGGTAAATACTCTTGTCGGCAGTAGGCTGGGTATGGGCATTCCATTTGCCATAATTTGGGTAATGAATTCCCATCCCAGCAATACTAATTAAGTGCCTAATCGGAAGTCTTCGCTTCTGCGGCTTGTTTGGCTTGCTCAATTGTCAAACTTAAAGCCTCTGCGACCTGTTCCACAGTCAACCCTAATGCCAATAATCGAGGCACTGCTTCTAACTTAGCTTTCAGTTCACCTTCTTGCAGTCCTTCTTCTTTAGCTTCCTGCATGACATCTTGAAAGTATCTAGTCTGCTTTAACTCACTGAATCCAAACATTGCTTCCATCTCCTGGCGAGTCATTTGTGGAAACTTGTACAAGACTATTGTCTCAATCAACTCTATAAGTTGCCGCCTGACCCCTTCATCAGCAATTTCTTGGCTGGCTTTATTAAGTAACTGCCTTGCCAAGTCAGCGGCTTTCTTTTTAGTCTCTACAACTAATTTCACCACGCCCACGCCAAGAGATCGATCTGCCGCTTCTCCTAATTCATCTAAATATATCCGTCGAATTCGCGGGCTTGTCAGTAATTCTCGATACTGGGGCTTCACACCTGGATCTAGGCTTTTGCTTCTAAAAATTACCACTCCTCTCCAATCGTTAGCTCGTTCGTATTGAGATAGGTAAAGGAAGATTTCTCCAAAAAAACGCTGATAAAATCTTTCGTCGCGTTGAAATTGTACTTCTACAAAATAAATGGGTTGGTCAGCAGAATCGTCAGAGGGTAGAAATAAACCATCGAGGCGAAAGGCGGTTTGTTTGACTTCAACTGAGGTGAATTGATAGGTGTTGCCAGTTGATTCTGGTTGCCCAATCAATTCAAAGAAGATGCTGGGAAAAGTTTGAAATAGTTGATAGAAAATACTGTCAGTTTTCACGCCTTCAGAGCTACTATTGGAAAAAAAATAGGGTGGGCAGTGCCCACCCTATCGTGTTTACACAATAATTAAGCTGTTTGAGCAATGTGATAAGGACTGGTTAATTTATCCAGCTGTTGCACTAACAGACTGAGGAATAAACCGACATCAGTGACGACGCCGACGGATTCGACAGAACCGCGATCGCTCAATTTGGTAACAACGGCTGGGTTAATATCTACGCAGACCATTTTCACCCCGGCTGGTGTCATATTTCCCACTCCAATTGAGTGCAGCATCGAAGAGAGCATCAAAATCATGTCTGCACCTTGCAGCAGTTGGGAATACTCTTCCTGAGCTTTAATTAAGTCCATCTGAGTATCTGGCAAGGGGCCATCATCGCGGATGGAACCGGCAAGGCAGAAGGGGACGCCATTGCGGACGCACTCATACATGACACCGCTGTTAATCGCACCGTTCTCAACAGCTTTGGCAATACTGCCATAACGGCGAATCGTGTTAATTACTTTCAGGTGATGGCGGTGTCCCCCCCGAACAGCGACGCCGCGTTTCATATCCACACCCAGCGAAGTTCCCAACATGGACTGCTCAATGTCGTGGACAGCGATCGCATTTCCTCCCAGCAACGCCTGCACATAACCTTGCCGAATCAGATGCGTCAGGTGTTCGCCGCCGCCAGTATGAATCACCACTGGCCCTGCTGTCACCACCACTTTACCGCCAGCATCGCGGATTTTGCGAAGTTCCCAGGCAACTTGTTCCACTACCAATTCCACGCGGCGTTCGCTGGAAACCCCGGCAGACATAAAGCTGAATTCTTGGGTGTTGCGCTGTTCGCGGGATTCCGTCTTCCGCACCGTGCGGATACCGACGACATCAACGACCACCTGTTCGCCGACTTCTAAATCCCGGAGCAGTTTACACCGTGCTACCCGTCCGTTGGGAGTTTGGGTAATGGCGATCGCGCCATCCATGCGCTGATCTTGCACCCGCACCCACTCCCCATTGATTCTGACTTCTGTGGGATAAATGGTGGACACATAGAAATCATCTGGCGCTACCCCAGCTTGGATGACATCTTCCAGCTTGGCATCGCGCTCATCTTGGGGCAAATTCACCGCACCCAAATCGATAAGCTGCGACAAAATCGCTTCCATCACATCGTGGGAAGGAGCCGACACTTTCACCTCCGCAGAGGAGGTACTTTGCCGTTGCTCTCCCAGACTGAAGTTGAGAACCTGGAAGCTGCCCCCATTTTCTACGACTAAATCTAAAGCACGGTTGATTAAGCCGGAGTCCAGCAAATGCCCTTCTAGGCGAATCGTGCGGCTTTCCACCGAGACATTGGCATGGACTTCTTCTCGGACGGGTTCCGTCACCCGCAGCGTCAGGCACTTAGCAGCGCCACCGGCTTTCAAAAATTCTGTCAGCGGTGTTTCGATAACTTGAAATCCAACATCGGCAAGGCGTTTTTTGAGTGCCTCACTCGCCTTATTCATCACCACAACGTGGTCAATATTCACAGCGTTGCAGGCGAAGTTCACTGCATCCGCTTCCTCAATGGCAATCCGCTTCTCCGGCGCAACTCGCATTTCAATCAAGCGGTTGGTGTAGGAATCAAATGCGGGGGGGTAATACAGCAAATAGCCGCCGCTCAAGGGACAGAAGCAGGTATCCAGATGATAGAACCGCTCATCCATCAGTCGCAGCGATAGCACTTCGATGTCGAGCCACTTTGCCAACAACGGGTGAGAATCGAGTTCTGAGCGGAAGCCGTATCCCGCCCACAACCAGCGCCCCTCTCGATCCAGCAGCGCATCGCCCGCGCCTTCAAACGGCAAGTCTTTAGGCAGTTCATGCACCTTATAGCCTTTTTCCTCAAACCATTGCTTGAAATAAGGCTCCTCACCCTGCCGCTCTTTGTGGAAGAAGCGGCTCAGGACGACGGTATCTCCCAGCACCAGCCCAGCATTGGCTGTAAACACCATATCAGGCACACCGCGTTGGGGTGCAACCAAATCGACAATGGCATGGTCTTTGAGGACGTAGTGAAGCTTTTGCCATTGCTCGACGGCGCGATCGCGCGAGGATTTGTGAATATTGCCCTCCATCCAGGGATTAATCACATAATCCACGTCGTAATGGTCGGGAGCGCACATGAGGAAGCGGATCGAGGAGGTCATAAAAGAATCTCTAGTGAAATAGACAAGGGCAAACTCTTATTGGATACAGACTTTCTACGATCCAATTCTGTAGGACTTGTTACGAAATCTTTACCTCTTATTCGTAACAGCGAAAGTCAGCTCTAGAGGCTAATGTCTATTTTATTCCTTTACAACCAAAGAGACTTGACAAAAAGCGATTTATGGGAAATTTTTAACAGTTTCAGTGCAAATCGCTCCTATGTTTGATTCGCACTCCGTCGATATTGCAACAAGGTTGGAGGCCAAGTAGCCTGGGCTAATAAGGGCTGTAAATTTTTAGCAACGCGGGAAGCTAAAAGCTGGTGTCCGGCGGCATTTGGATGAATGATATCTTCCTGGCGATTTTTTGGATTATCGACAATTCCAGTTAAAACCTGTGGAATTAAATATGCCTGTGTATCTTTAGCAACACGCTGATAAAGTTCATCATATTCATCTTCTATGTAGCCGAGATTGATTCCTAGCAGCACAACAATTGCTTTTTGTTGTTGAATCGAAGTTACGATTTGCCGCAAGTTTTGTTCTGTCTCTGTTTTGGGAATTTTTCGCAGAAAATCGTTTCCGCCTAATTCAACAATTACCAGCCAAGGTTCTGCCGCGATCGCATCTTTTTGTAAACGACTCAACCCCATTGCGGTTGTATCGCCGCTAACACCGCGATTCAGTATTGGCAAACCGAGTTGACGACTCAACACGCTGGGAAAAGCTTCTGTCTTTTCCACGCCATATCCAGAGGCAATGCTATCGCCTAAAACGATAACTTGCTTACCAACACCGGCTTTGAGATTTTTGACATCATCGAAATTGTTGCCGCAACTGGTAACAACCAGCAGGGAAGCAAACAGCAAACTAAAGAACCACACCCATCGGCGTTTTTTCATATACTTTTCCAATTCAACTCAACGATAGTGCAGATGGTTAGCGGTAGGGGCAAAGAAGAAAGCGCGATCGCCTATGCTACTTAACCCAATATTATTCATGCGAATGCTTCGCCCCGCGCTTCGTCTACTGACCACTTTTTTCGGCGCGGTAAGCATCGATAATCAAATAAACGCCTTGCGCCAACATCATAAGGATGACTAATGGCAAGGATGTTCCCGACATAACTGAAATAATGCCCCCGATATCAATCAATCCTGCTTGGACAAGGAATGATACAGCGCTGGCTTTCTTAAGATTAACTGAGTCTGAGGACAGGATAAGAACAAGTAAGAGTAAAGCTTGAAGTTCTGGGTTTTCAACTATAAGTAAATATTTGAACAGGTTGGTGGTCATTTGTGGAATTGCTGAACCTTACAATTCCACGAAAGCGAATCGCCTGGAGAAACCGCCGAACTCTTAGGGACAGAGATTAAGTGACCCTTTCTGACCCTCATCAAACCGTGACGCCGCCTAAGCTATTAATATCCGCAACTGCTCTTTTCCGTTGACTATGGCTGAAATCCGCAATCGCAACAGCGTTCAGGTAAACGAGGCTGGAAAGCAGAAACTCATGGACGCTAAAGCTGCTAAACGCAATTACAAAGGCAGGCGTTGGACTTATTTGGACATTGCTACAGCAGCATCGGTGAGTGAAAAGACGGTTAAGCGGTTTTTCTCAGGGAACGAAGATGTTGACTATGAGAGTGCGATCGCGATCGCATCCTCCCTAAATTTAGAACTAGCAGAGTTAATCGATCCGAAAAAACCGAATCCCCCAGATACAACGCCAGAAAACCCGATTGACTGGGGCGATATCTGCCACAAAATGCTGGAGGAACAGCTGAGGCGTTACCAATTCCGGCGACAGGCGACGGGTACGGGGTTGGGGCATGAGGTGGGTATCTATGTGCCGCTGGGATTGGTAAAACCGATAACTCAGCCTCGACGAGGTGAGGAGTTTTGCCCATCCGCAGATGAGGGGCGGTTGCAATATCAGCTGAGTGAGAAGGAAATTGAGAAGCGGTTTGAAGCGAAAGCGTTTCTCTCTCAGGTGATTGAGGCAGGAAAGGGCAAGACTATTGCGATTATTGGGGAACCGGGGGCGGGGAAAAGTACGTGGTTAGAGCAAATTGCCCGTTATCTTAAGGATTCAGAAAATGTTTCCCGGTTGCCGATTTGCATTCATCTGGGGAGTTTGGATGGGAAAACTTTGGAAGAGTATTTACTCCAGCTTTGGCTGAAGGAGGCGCTGTCTCTTCAAGGAATGGTGATATCAGCCCAGATGCAAACTGAGTTGATGCAGTTGTTTAATTCTCATCAGGTTTGGTTGCTGTTGGATGGGGTGGATGAAATACGGGCGGATACATCCACGGAGGCAAATTCGCCTCTACAAGGAATTGCAAATCAGCTGAGGGGTTGGGTGGCGCAGGCGCAAACCCTGTTAACCTGTCGGCTGAATGTTTGGCAAGCAAACGATCGGGTAGTGCCGAATTGTGATGTTTATCGCACCCTGGATTTTGACGATCCGCAGGTGGGGGAGTTTATTGGGGAGTGGTTTGCTAGGGCGGGGAAACCAGAGTTAGGGAAGCAGTTACGGGAGAAGTTAGGCGAGTCGGGGCGGGAACGGATTCGGGATTTGATTAGAAATCCTTTGCGGTTAACGCTGTTGTGTCAAACCTGGGCGGTGAAGCAAGGGGAGTTGCCGAAGACGAAGGCGACGCTTTACCAGCGATTTCGAGAAGATTTCTATGAGTGGAAAAAGAACGAGTTTCCCATCAGCTGGGAGCAACGGCAGGAATTGAATGCAGCATTGGGAAGGTTGGCGCTTGCGGCAATTGAGAATCAGTCACAGCTGAGGGAGTCGCTGGCATATCAGGTGATGGGGGAATCCCGGTTTGAGTTAGCGCGACAGATTGGTTGGCTGAATTTGGTGTACCGAGATGGGGAAACCGATGAACCTGTTTATGCGTTCTATCATCTGACGTTTCAGGAATATTTTGCAGCGCTGGCGATTGAGGATTGGCACTTTTTCTTGACTCACGACAATGAGAATCCTCAACCATTACCGGGGAATGTTTACCGGATTTTTGAGCCGCAGTGGAAAGAAGTGATTTTGCTGTGGCTGGGGCGAGAGGATGTGGAAAAGGAGCAGAAAGAGAAGTTTATTCAGGCATTGATAGAGTTCAGGGATGGGTGCGATGACTTTTATGGGTATCGAGCCTATTTTCTAGCCTCAGCTGGGGTTGCAGAGTTTCAGGATTGTCCTTGGGCAGATGAAATAGTAACGCTAATCATTAAATGGGGCTTTGGTTATTTCAACATTGACAAACAAGAATGGTGGACATATCTCGAACCGCTTGTTAAGGCAGCGAGAGCATCTTTGTTACACACTAACTGTAGCCTTGTCATTAATAAACTCATCAACTTATTAGAAGCCACAGAAAATGAGGCTACCCGTACGAGGGTTGCCGAGAGTTTGGGGAAAATTGACCCAGGAAACGAAGTGGCAATTGCTGGGTTAGCCCAGATTTTGGAAACCACAGAAGATGAGGCTACCCGTACGGGGGTTGCCGAGAGTTTGGGGGAAATTGACCCAGGAAACGAAGTGGCAATTGCTGGGTTACTCCGGATTCTGGTAACTACAGAAAATGAGGATACCTGTAGGATGGCTGCTTATAGTTTGGGGAAAATTGGCACGGGAAACGAAGTGGCAATTGCTGGGTTACTCCGAATTCTGGAAACTACAGAAAATGATTATACCCGTACGAACGTTGTCTATAGTTTGGGGAAAATTGGCACGGGAAACGAAGTGGCAATTGCTGGGTTACTCCGAATTCTGGAAACTACAGAAAATGATTATACCCGTACGAGTGTTGCCTATATTTTGGGGGAAATTGGCACGGGAAACGAAGTGGCAATTGCTGGGTTACTTCGGATTTTGAAAACTACAGAAAATGATTATACCCGTACGAGTGTTGCCTATATTTTGGGGAAATTTGGCACGGGAAATGAAGTGGCAATTGCTGGGTTACTCCGGATTCTGGTAACTACAGAAAATGAGGATACCCGTTGGAGCATTGTCTGTAGTTTGGGGAAATTTGGCACGGGAAATGAAGTGGCAATTGCTGGGTTACTCCGGATTCTGGAAACTACAGAAAATAAGGATACCCGTACGAGCGTTGCCTATATTTTGGGGGAAATTGGCACGGGAAATGAAGTGGAAATTGCTGGGTTACTCCGGATTCTGGTAACTACAGAAGATAAGGCTACCCGTACGAGGGCTGCCGAGAGTTTGGGGAAAATTGACCCAGGAAACGAAGTGGCAATTGCTGTGTTGCGCTGGATTCTGGAAACCACAGAAGATGATTATAACCGTACGAGCATTGCCAAGAGTTTGGGGAAAATTGACCCAGGAAACGAAGTGGCAATTGCTGGGTTACTCCGGATTCTGGAAACTACAGAAGATGAGGCTACCCGTACGAGGGTTGCCGAGAGTTTGGGGGAAATTGACCCAGGAAACGAAGTGGCAATTGCTGGGTTACTCCGGATTCTGGAAACCACAGAAGATGAGGCTACCCGTACGAGGGTTGCCGAGAGTTTGGGGAAAATTGACCCAGGAAACGAAGTGGCAATTGCTGGGTTAGTCCGGATTCTGGAAACCACAGAAGATGAGGCTACCCGTACGAGGGCTGCCGAGAGTTTGGGGAAAATTGGCACGGGAAACGAAGTGGCAATTGCTGAGTTATCCCGGATTCTGGAAACTACAGAAAATGAGCCTACCTATAGGATGGCTGCTTATAGTTTGGGGAAAATTCTGCAAATCAATCAGATGCCCTCATCTGTTTCAGCTTTGCAGCGCTGCCTAACCGATGAAGTCTATGAAACCAATTTTGATCGCTTTGATAAATGCTACAAAATTCTCTGGCAATGTGCTCAAGAGTTACCATATTCCAAATTTTATCAAGCTTGGCATCAGCAAACGCAAGTAGAACAGACAACGACTTCCAAAAACCCAACTATCAACTCAGCTGACTTACCCGAAATTCTTCACGCCGCCATTAACAACGCTCCTCAGTTGAGGGATAAAGTACAACCCATTTGCATCGACGGCAGCAAGTTCATCGATCGCGAAAACCCCACCCTCGACATTTACGATCGGCTGATCGGGCAAGATTTCCCAGAACGTCAAAACGGCGAACCCACAACCCTGCAACAGCTAAAATTTTATTGGCATCAGTTGAGGCGTAAAAGCGATCGTCAGCTAGTTTTAGTTTTCTACGAAAGCACAGATAAAGAATCATATCTGGGGTTTAGCGAGGCATTTATTAATGCTTTAAGCAAATTTGACGGCGCAATTTGTGTAGTGTGCGCTAAACTTTGTAATCTCCAAACCTTCTCTCCCAGTCAGCCGAACTTGATTGCAGATATTGTGGATTGGATTCGAGAGAAGATAGTAGAAGATTAGAGGGCGATTCGCTTCTCCTCAACCCGCTATTAAACTTCCTCTTTAGATCAATTCACTCAGGCTGCTTGTGGTGAGTTGCCAAACCCGCGATAAAAGCTCCCATAACCATTCCCGCCCACAAACCGCTGCTGCTACCTTGCATATAAGCTCCCGGCATCATCCAAGCTTGACACGCCGTCTTGAATACTGCGAATTCCAAGGTATTTTTTGTCATACTTTCGCAGCGTTGGTTATCAGCCAGTAACTTAATTTGTACCCCCATGTAAGCACCGAAACAACCCGATGCTAACGCCATAAAAGTACAAATTAACATACGTTTTTTATTCATGGCTAACAGCTAATGGCTAATTATTTGTAATGGTTAATGATATCAAATCCCGTTTATTCCCCACAATTTTCCGGAACCCCACCCCGCCAGAGCCTGCGTCTCCGGCTCCCCTCCCCGCTTGCGAGGAGGGGCTGGGGGTGGGGTTCTCCTATGGGTAATGAAACAGATTTGACCTGACTGATTAGCCACAATTTTCCGGAACCCCACCCCGCCAAAGCCTGCGTCTCCGGCTCCCCTCCCCGCTTGCGGGGAGGGGCTGGGGGTGGGGTTCTTTTATGGACAATTCAACAGATTTGACCTGACTGATTAGCCATTCCCCATCAACCCGTATTCCGCATCCCGGCGGCAATCCCGTTAATCGTTAACAGCGCCCCGCGTAGCAATTCGCCTTTACTGTAACGAGAATGGACGACACCAGAGGCTGCTTGCTTGCCATGTTGACGCAGGCGTTTTAACAGAGAGACTTGCAAAAAGCCCAGAGGGACAATCGTGCCGTTGCGTAACTGCACAGACCTTTGCAGGACTGGATCGCCATCCAACAGCCGTTTGTGACCCGCAATCGTCAGAACTAAATCGCAAGTGAGGTGAAACTCGCTCTTGATTTGCTCAAATAAGGCTTCAAAGCGATCGCGATCTTCCGGGTGGGACAACTCCCGCACGTAGTGGTGAGCAATCTGCAAATCGACTTTCGACAAGGTCATTTCTGCTTTAGAAATCGCCATCTTGAAGAAAGGCCACTTGAAATAGAAATAACGCAGCAGCTTCAGATTTTCTTCGGGTTCTTCGTTCAAAAACTCCTGCAATGCTGTCCCGACGCCGTACCAACTCGGCAGCAGGAAGCGCGTTTGCGTCCAGCTAAAGACCCAAGGAATTGCCCGCAGACTTGCTAAATCCTTTTTACCGCCGCGACGAGCAGGACGAGAGCTGATTTGCAATTGGCTGATTTCTTCGATGGGCGTCACCTGGTGGAAGAAATCGACTAAATCGGGTTGCTCGTAAATCAAGGCGCGATAGTGGGCACGCGATCGCGTTGCCAACTCTTCCATGATTTCGTTCCACGGCTCAATATCATCAAACCCGGTTCGCAGCAAGCTTGCCTGAATCACAGCGGTTGTCACCGCTTCCAGGTTGTACAGAGCTAATTCTGGCAACGAGTATTTAGAAGCCAGCACTTCCCCCTGTTCGGTAATTTTGATCCGCCCATTGATACTATGACCGGGTTGAGCCAAGATCGCTTCGTAGGCGGGACCGCCGCCGCGACCGACCGAACCGCCGCGCCCGTGGAAAATCCGTAAAGCGATGCCGTACTGTTCGGCGATTTTTTGTAGCACTTTCTGAGCTTTATGGATTTCCCAGTTACTGCTCAAGAAGCCGGAATCCTTGTTGCTGTCTGAGTAGCCCAGCATCACCTCTTGCAGGTTATAGGTTGGAGATTCCAAGTTGGCAGGTTGGTTTGAATCCTCAACCTTTAACGCTTGCGAATCTTTAACGTTTTCGTAGCCTCCTGCAAGACAAGCGCGATACAAAGGCAGTTCAAACAAATCTTGCATGACTGCGGGTGCCCGCTTCAGGTCTTCCACCGTTTCAAACAGCGGCACCACCATGATGCTGCTCTTTCCTGTGGAGGGGTCATACAGACCCGCTTCTTTTGCCAGCAGCAGCACTTCCAGAACGTCGCTGGCTTCCCGGTTCATGCTGATGATGTAAGTTTGGCAAATTTGAGAACCAAACTCTAGCTGGAGCTGCCGCAGCATTCGGAAGGTTTCAACGGTTTCGCAAATTTTTTCAGAAAATGGCAATTCTGCTGGGATTAGCGGGCGCTTGGTTTGCAGTTCCGTTGCCAGCCACAGCGCGCGCTCGGCTTCCGATAGATCGTTGTATGCTTTGGGCAGAATTTGCAGGTATTGAGTTATTTCGTTGAAGGTGTCGGAATGGCGAGTGCTTTCCTGGCGAATATCTAAGTGCGCCAAGTTGAAGCCATAGATTTCTACCTGACAAATTAAATTTTCCAGATCCCGGCACGATAAACCCGTCTCAATCAGGTTCCGGTGAATCAGCCGAAGTTCTGCTAGAAATTCTTCTCCAGAGCGGTAAACGACGTGAGACTGGCTATCTGAGATTTGCCGATGCAAGTTTTCTCCATCCGAAAGTCGCCGGTTGCGATCGCTGGTATTTTGCAGACGCTGCTGAATGTATGCCAGCTTCAGGCGGTAAGGCTCTTGTCGGTATCGAATTGCCAGATGCTCGTATACTTCTGGCATTTGCGACCGATCCTGCTCTAAGGAGTCCAGCAAATCTGGCAAGACATCGCTCCAGTGCAACGACAAGCTGAGCTGATTCGTCAGTTGCCGCAACGATTGGATATACTTCTCCAGCACTAAACCGCGCTGATAGCAAGCGGTTTGCCAAGTGACTTTCGGGGTGACTGAGGGGTTTCCATCCCGGTCTGCCCCTACCCAAGAACCAAACTGGCAGAAGTTGTTTACAGGGGGAGTTAGTCCCGGAAAAGAAGCTTTTAAGGCGCGTTTTAGGCGTTGATGAAGCTGAGGAATCGTATCAAACAACACTTCCTGGAAGTAGTGGAGGGTGTAATCCACTTCATCCAACACCGTTGGTTTAAATTGATGCAGTTCGTCGGTGCGCCACCAGAGGCGAATTTCTTCGGTTAATTGTTCGATGCAAGCCTCGGCTTCCCAAGAAGTCGTCAAACCTAAGGCTCTAAATTCTTCTTCTGCCTGGTCTAGCTGTTGCAGAATCTTAGCAATCCGCTGCTGTTTGCCGCGAATCGTATGGCGAACAATTTCCGTCGGGTGAGCGGTAAAAACTAGCCGTACGTCCAGATTGTCAATCAAGCGCTGGATTTGCTGCGGAGGCACATTCATCTGGCGCAAATGGGGAAACAACCCGTGGAATGTCCCGGCATTTCGTTTGGCTGTGCCATCGTGGTGCCAGCTCTTTTCAAGCAAATCCGCGCCCGGTCCACCGTTTTGGTTTTCTTCCTCCATGTCCTCTGGCGACAACACAATGGCGGAGTCCCCATCTCCTTGCAGGCTAGGAAGTTTACGCGGTGCTGCCTCACCAGCAGGAGCGTTGTAGGTAGCACGTCGGGAAAGCTGCTGATCCCGCTGTTCGTAGTGCTGCTCGACGATGTTAATGAGCTGGAAGTAGAGAGCAAAGGCGCGTGAGGCTCGAATCGCTGCATTGAGATCAAGCTTTTCGATCAGCTGAGGCACTGATTCAGGCAATTCTGTTGCCTGTCCTTCTGGCGAACACCTCGATCGAAGTTGATTAAGCAGATCGACCAGTTCCTGACCGCATTCCTGCTGGAGAACAGACTCCCATAAGTCCTCCACCACTTTGAGGCGATGACGTAAAAATAAAGCAGAAGTAGATGTTACCGTCAATGGCTGATCCGTCGATTGCAGTAGGGAACTCATAGAGTCTATTCTCTCTAAAGAAGAATAATCACCTAATTTTAGGGTTTCTAGTCCCAGCAAGTGGTTTACAGCGAACACCAACTGGGTTTTTCCAGAAAAAGGGAGGGGTTGCGAACTGACTCTTTCAGCGCTAGGCTAACGCCTCGCTTCAAAGACACGCGATCGCGTCCTAGTTTGTCGGCGAGCTTATTTTTATCTACTTTCCGCTACTCTTCCTCATTTTCCCCTTCCTGTGATGTGTTTCCTGGGGTGGGTACGTGGAGAACCGGCAAGCGATCGCCCCGAAATACTTCCTCACTATTTTGTCCAATGGCGCATAGCAATTCGCTGACTGCTTTGATGCCTAAAACTCCGAGTAGCATCGGCACCGTGGCTAAACTCAACCAAATTTCGGGAGTTGCAGACGTTGCATTCTCGGCGGTTGACGGTTGCTTTTTGTTAGGAAGAGTTTGCATGGGAGAAGGTCTAGATGAAAACTAATTTTTTTTTAGACAAACAAATAAAAGAGGTCAGAATTTAAACAGCACAAGGGGCACTTATCCTTCTAGTTTATGCATCTGAATAATACAGCGATAGCCTCCTAGGGCATAGTAGGACGGGAACACGCTCCTCAGCGCTACTGTCCTAAGCGCGGGGCGTTCGGCAAATAGCTATGGCACAAGGGCAATAATTCGGTAGCACCAATGGCAGTCTTGTGTAAGACTACTGAGAATCTAGAAGCAATTGTACAAAGCTTGGGGACGTTCGGAGCGGTTAACGCTTGCTGAAGTATTAAGTATGAAGTATTAAGTATGAAGTATGAAGTGTGAAGTATATCCTGAAATTTTGGTGTTCAACCAATTTTTCATCCTTTGTGACAACCTTTAAGCGCGACTTCCAATCGCAGGGTGCGCCCTCCGGGCTACAGCGTTCATGCTTCATCGTCTTTTCATCTGTTGCAAGTCCAGGGTACTTTCTTTGTGATGTTGGATGCCGATCCGATCGCCTATTTAGAGGGTCAATCCTCCCTCGCCCAGTGGGTTTCCCGCGCTATCGGTCTTCCGGAAGTGCGCCTACGATTTCGCTTACGAGGGAATAACCTGCATATTCTTTGTGAAGGCTCCGAATGTCCGCCTGCTGGACCCGTTGTGAGCCGATTTGTCGAGGCACTGAAGGGGAAGGAAGGAGGAGCTGGGTTCCCCCCGCAAGACGCTCCCATTGACCAGGTGATTCTCTATGGTCGGAAACTGGGCATCCAGCGCCCAGACTGGATCAAGCAAATTCACCTAGAGCGGCTGGAACTGCATCAGGCGTCAGATGCCGCAGGCGTAGCTGCTGCGACGCCAACGGATGGGCAGGAAATGACTGCCGAGCGAGGAGTAACTAGCGATGCTGACGGGCTGAGAGTCTCCAACCGCAGCCTCGCTCGCTCCGGTCAACCAGAAGCGATCGCGCGTTATCTGAGCGAAACGCTCAGCCCAATGGGAGTCGGAGTCAAGGTCGTGATTCAGACGCTTGGGAGGGAGCCAGGAAGCCGGGGAGCTGGACAAAATCAAGAATTGTCCCCGGCTTCACCAGCGGTTGCCCGTCGTCTGTGGGTACTTTGCGATTCTAACTACAGCACCGATGAGTCGCTGATGGCGGAGCCGGTGGCGGCTCAGTTGCGAAATTTGAAGCTGGAAGGGTTTCGGGATGCTGTGATTTGCAGCCAGGTCCGAGGAGAAGCGGCTCCCGATTGGCGGTTGCAAGTGGATCTGACCCCTCCAGAAGAAATGCTCAAGGATTGGGCGCGTTGGGGAGATATCCAAGCGATCGCCCGCTTGCTCAATCAAGTGTTAAACGCGCAGGAGATGCAAATCTCCGCAGTTTTGAAAGATTCAACGCTGCATTTATTTTGTAGCCAGAAGCTCTTCAAGCAGCTAAAAGCAGCGGGCGACACCGCATCTGCCACGAGCGATGCGGCTGAGATTGCGATCGCTGCACCCGATCGAAAAACCGCAACGAGTGCGATCGCTCCCGTTTTAGAGTCTCTGACAACGCAAGGCATTCACGCTGCCACCATTTACGGCGTTGAGACTCACGGTGTAACACCAGTCCCGGAACAAGAAACGCCAATCTGGATTGAATGGCTGAATTTACCTGCGTCCAGAGATCCCGCTTTAGCAGAATCTACTTTGGAATTGGCGCAACGGGGCGATCTGAATGCAATTCAGTTTTTATTACAACGCTTACTCAATCCCGACATAGACGAGCGATTAACAACGGGTGGCATTCGTTTATCTCTGCGCCGCAAACAAGATTTGTTGCACATCATGAGCGAGGCACTCTCTAGTCCGCAGCAATCTGCTGTCGGGCCACCAGTTGCCAAGTTCCTGCGTGGATTGGCGATTCCCGGTATTAAAGGGGTGCGAATTTATGGGCGTCGCGCCGGTCATTCCACTCCCTTGTGGCAGATGGGCGTTGATTTCACCCCTCGCAAACGACTGGTCCCGGAAGCAACCCCAGAATTTGCTGCCAGCGATGTTTATCTAGGAGATCTCCTCTCTGGCAGTAACGAACCCGTTCTGCGTTCTGATGTCACTAAGGAAGACTTCAAAGTAGCCGCTAGCGCTGTCTCTTTCAAAGTGACTCGAACCATCCAGCAATGGCTATGCGCTTCCCAATTGTTTATTCCCACGGTAGAGATTAAAGACCTGGCACCCGTTGCTTCAGGCAAACTTAGCACTTCCACCTACACTTATTACCAAGGTTTCGTCGTAGCTTTGGTCTGGGGGATACTGGGAGTCTTGCTCACGCTGCAAACGGATTGGTTTCTGTCTGCGATCTTGAAGTCAAAACCGCCAATTAATCAAGCGTCAGCGGTCAGCGGCAAATCAACCCTTGACCCGCGAGAACCGATCGAGGATACGTCAGTTTCCTTGCCCCAGATGTCTCTGCAAAAATCTCGTGGCTCACAGGCTCCTGTATTCAACTCTGAAGGATTCACTCGCCAAGGAGATATCACAGTAAGGAACGAGGGTGAAAAGTCCCAGCGGAATGCCGCATCAGCAGCAATTTTGGCAGCCGCGCGAAGTTCTAATCCCTCTTTTAATAACCGATTGTTAGACGAAAAAGTGGCTCTCTACCAACAGATGCTGTTACAAAGACGGGGAGTTCCCCCGGATGTTTGGATAGTCGGCAGTTCTAGGGCAATGCGGGGGGTCGATCCTCAAGCGCTGGAAGAAGCACTGGCAGCGCAGGGATATCCGGGTGTTCAGGTGTTTAACTTTGGCATCAACGGTGCGACGGCTCAAGTAGTAGATTTGATGGTTCGCCAAGTTTTGACGCCAGAGCAACTGCCAAAACTGATTATTTGGGCGGATGGTGCCAGAGCGTTTAATAGCGGGCGGATAGATGCCACCTATAATGCGATCGCTAACTCGCAAGGCTACCAACATCTGCTTGCCGGTACTTTCCCCAAGCAGAATTCAACCCCAGGAAGTCCCAGCCGAACGACGGCGGCACCACCGGCAAAAACTCCGGCGACGGCGGATAAAGGAGCCAGCGGTTCCTTAACGCAAAGCTATCAAATGGTTAATAATTGGCTCAATGAGACGCTAGGAACATTCTCAGCGACTTATCCCCAGCGCGACCAAATGAAAACGCGGTTGCGGGATCTGTATGTTGTTTGGGCAAAACCAGCAAAAACAACTCCTGAGGGAGCTACCGATACTCCCCAAGCATTGACAGCCAGCCAATTTGCCATCGATTTTGATGGCTTCCTTCCCCTCACCGTTCGTTACAATCCTGCCACCTACTACAAGCAATATGCCAGAGTCAGCGGCGACTATGACAGCGATTACTACGCTTTCAAGATGGAAGGCAAGCAAACCCAAGCACTAGAATCGCTGCTGCAATTTACCCAAGCGCGTCAAATTCCGATTGTTTTTATAAACCTGCCTTTGACCCAGGATTACTTAGATCCAGTACGCATAGAATATGAGCAAGAATTTCAGCAGTATATGCGATCGCAAGCAATCCAAAAAGGGCTGATTTTCCGAGACTTAAATCAGCTTTATCCTACTCAACACGATTATTTTTCCGACCCCAGCCACCTCAACCGCTACGGTGCTTATGAAGTTTCTAACCAGCTAGCCGAAGATCCCATGATTCCCTGGCCTGCTAAATAGGACTGAGTTAAGAGGACTGAGGACTGAGTGAACCAGGAGTGGAATGAGTGCCCAATACCCAAGCTGAATTTATCCCGTTCTTTTACTTAGTTCAATTCTTCTTGTTTACCCTTAGTTTCCTGCTAAATAGGATTGAATCATGTTAGCGCGGCACGAAGTGCGGACTGAGGGCTGAGTGAGTCAGGAGTGGAATGATTACCGAATACCTAAGATGAATCTCTCTCATTCTTTTACTCAGTTCAATCCTTGTTGTTTACCCTTATTTTCCTGCTAAATAGGACTGAGTCATATTAACGAAGCGGCACGAAGTGCGGACTGAGGACTGAGTCAATCAGGAGTAAAATGAGTGCCCAATATCCAAGATAAACTTCTCTCATTCTTTTACTCAGTTCAATTCTTCTTATTTACCCTCAGTCCTCAGCCTTCAGCCCTCAGTCCTCAGCCCTCAGTCCTTACTCCTCAGTCTTCAAAAATGACTTTTATCTCTCTTATCTACGGAGTTTTTCTGCTCAGCGTTTTGGGAATTTACTGGTCGTTCCAAAAACAGTCTTTGCAGATGTGGACGTTGCTTGTTGTCAGTCTGGTTTTCTATACCTCACTGCAAGCGCCAACTTTGGTGAATGAGCATTGGCTGCAAATTTTAGCTTCGCCGCAAGTCGCCTATATTCCTTTGCTGATTGCTATTACTTTGATGAACTTCAGCTTAGGTAAGGCAATTGGAGAAAATACAGCATTAGGGATGTACGCGACCGATCCCCATGAAGATTGGCAATTCGATCAAGCGTTTTGGAATCGCCAGCGACTAAAGTTTTTATGGTTGGGGATTGTTCTGAATGTCTTATTGTTGGTGAGCTTTAAGTATGTACCTTTCTTCTTAAATTCGGTGGCGGGCTTCTACGAACAATTCACCGGAACATCGCTACCCGTTGCCGAAAATAGCGCCAGTTGGGTCAGCACTCACTTAATTGCGCCTTTAGGTTTGAGCTTCTTTTCTTTTGAGTGCATTGCTTATTTAATTGATGTATATCGTGGTGCCCCAGCGACGGAGCGATTTCTCGATTTTGCAGCTTATAAGTTATTTTTTCCCAAGCTAATTGCAGGGCCAATTACTCGTTACCATCAATTCTCAACTCAGCTCAAAACGCTGCAATTTCCAACACTTAATCAGATTACAGAAGGACTGTGGCTGATTGCCTGCGGTGCAGTTAAAAAAGCGCTTTTGGCAGATCGGCTGGGAATTTTTGTTGATTTGTGTTTTGGTAACTTAGAGCGAGCGAGCAGCGGCGATTTGTGGTTAGCGATCGCTGCCTACGGACTGCAACTCTATCTGGATTTTAGTGGGTACGTAGATATCGCCCGTGGTAGTGCCATCCTCTTAGGCTTCAATCTCCCGGAGAATTTTAATTTTCCTTACTTCAGTACCAGCATTGCTGATTTTTGGCGGCGCTGGCATATTACGCTAGGCGATTGGTTGCGAAACTACCTCTATTTTCCCTTGGGGGGTTCGCGCCAAGGGCTGCGCCGTACCTGCCTAAATTTGCTAATTATCATGTTAATTGCTGGGATTTGGCATGGAGCAGCTTGGGGCTATGTCGTCTGGGGTGCCTATCACGGTCTTGCTTTAGTGGCTCACCGCCTCACAGAAGCCCACTCCCGCCAGTCTGAAAAAGCTAGAAATTGGTGGAAAAGCCTTCCGGGTGTACTGCTTGCGTGGTTGCTAACCCAGTTTATGGTGTTCACATCCTGGATTTTCTTCCGCCTACCGAATCTGAAACAATCCAGTTGGGTGATTCAGCACCTCTGGGGTCAGTCTGCTGATGCCCAGTTTGCCGAAAAAGTCTACGGGGAGGCGCTGGGTGTGAATGCATCTCAGTTAGGTCTACTGCTTTGGCTGCTAGCCGCGTCGATGCTCCTCGTCTATGCCGTCCATCGGGGTCTCAAGTTACAGCTTAATTGGCCTCTGAAGCTGCTGCTGGTGCCATTGTGTTTCTACATTGTCTGGATATTTGCGCCCCAAGGCGGTCTTCCCTACATTTACTTTGATTTTTAGGGCATTACATTAAGCGATCGCCCACTACTCCTGGCTGACACGTCTCGCTTGCGATCGCTAACCCTACCGCATTCTCAGCCACTCATAAGTAAATGAAATGACAGTGATTCGGATTTATGAACAAAAAAAGACTGGACAAATACGAATAAATGTAAATATTATTAAATACAAGGCGAGACAAACTTCGCCTCATTCATACCGAACCTAGAAAATTCAAAGCACTCATAAAAACATGACCACAACCTTACAAAGACGCGAAAGCGCCAACGTATGGCAACGGTTTTGCGATTGGGTTACATCAACCGACAACCGCCTGTATGTAGGCTGGTTCGGCGTCCTGATGATCCCAACCCTACTGTCTGCCACCATCTGCTTCATCATCGCCTTCATCGCCGCTCCTCCTGTGGACATCGATGGCATCCGCGAACCCGTAGCTGGTTCCTTGATGTACGGCAACAACATCATCTCCGGAGCCGTGGTTCCTTCCAGCAACGCCATCGGCCTGCACTTCTACCCAATTTGGGAAGCCGCCTCCTTAGACGAGTGGCTGTACAACGGTGGTCCTTACCAGTTGGTAATTTTCCACTTCCTGATCGGTGTATTTTGCTACATGGGT